>JAKQNR010000017.1 GCA_029565685.1 bacterium
AGTTTCATGCCCAGGGTGGGGGCAACTCCTGCATCTCTTGTCGCCAAATATTAAACCAAAGCTGGAGCTTTTCAACAATTACGTTCCCAAGCTGGAGCTTGGGAACGAGGGGGAAAGCTGGAGCTTGGGAACGAGGGGGAAAGCTGGAGCTTAGGAACGAGGGGGAACCATCGTTTTCACACAGCCTCTGGAGCTTGGGAACGAGGGGGAAAGATTGCTTCCCTCCATTCACAAATGCGTCCGCTTCGTTCGCAATGGCAGGACGAGGTGAATCCCTGTACCCGGCGTTGCCGCAAAAACTACGACGACATTCGGGGTCAGACGGTTTTGAGGCTAAGGCCTTGAACGGCGGCTGGTTATTTCAGCATCAGCATCACCGTTGGATCCAGCGGATAGCGGCCGAAATCCCTGCCATAGATGGCCAGGCCGCCGGGCAGCGACTCGTCCACTTCCAACCTGATGATCAGTTGTTGCGCCTCCCGGGCTTTGGCCAGCACCTGCGCCGGAATTTGCGCTCGAATCAGATAGCCGTATGAGCCCGCTTCGCGCAGCAAGCGATCCCGCGGTTGGCTGTGCCACGACAGAATGCCGCGATGGTCTGCCGGATCATCGGGCAGATCAAAGACGCCGACGCTCTCGCCGTTGACCCGCACTCGCACCCGCGAAGGATAAAGGGTCTCGTCGGTCATGGGATAGGCGTTGCGGTTGAGCGACGGATCATGGCTGCCTTTGCCGCGCATGTAATCGCCTTCCATTTTGGCGACGTCGATTTTATCTTTGCCGAACAGCTGTTTGGCCGAGGCCTCGACGATAAACGCGGCCTCACTGATTCGATCCGGCTGCAGATCCGCAGGCCAAGAGAGACGATATTCGAAATAGCCGTGGCCGCAGCCGTTTTCTTTCAGGCCGTCGAGCACCGACCACTGTTTGGAGGAAAAACGGGCGGCTGTGAAATCTTTTGGCGGAATGGTCAGCAGCCGCATTTCGCCCGCATCGGTGATCACGGTTTTATCCCGCCGGGGTTCTTTTTCCTTGACCACAAAGCAGGTAAAGTTGCGATGCAGGATATGCCCGGAAGCGCTTTTTAGCATCAATTGCAGAATGCACAGCGATCGCTGCGACGGCAGGACGATGGAAAGCGGTTCCAGCGCACCGGTGTACCAAGGCTGAAAGCGGATGCTGCGGCGACCCTGGCCCCACTGCTGTCGGCGACCCAGTTCGTCCCAACCGATGAGACGCCAGTCCAAAGACAACGGGGCGCCGGGTTCGAGGGACTCGCTCAAAAAGCCGGCCTGCAATGGCACAGAGACGGTTTCGCCGGGCTGTCGATCAACGCACAACTCGATCTGCGGCGCGATGTACAGCGGCGTGTGCAAGTCGCACAGCGACATGCCGGGAACCAGTTCCTCCAACCCGGTGACTTTTTCAGAACGGTCAAAGCGATAATACCCGTTCCACTCGTTGATGACGTCGTGCAGCTCGGTGTACAACCAGCCGCAGACCTTGGGTTGGCTGCGAAAGACATTGAGCATGATGTGATAATCCCAGCTCCAATCCACGTCGCCGGTGGAACCCTCATAGCCCCAGACGTTGCCGCATTCGCTGTTGAGCAACGGTTCATTTTTCTGAACATGCCCCGGTGCAAAGTTCCATCCTGAACCGGCGAAGGTGCTGTCCACAAAGGATTGCACCGTCTCGGCCCAGCGATAGCCCGGCAGGTAGGCGTGCCAGGAGTTGATGTCGGTCGCCACATGGTCGTAATTGCAGGGCGAGTTGTCCTCGACCAGGCGGGAGGGGTCCAGTTTTTTGACGCGGCTAAATAAATCCGCCACCCATTTTTGCGTCTCCGGGGTATATTGTTTTTGGTCTCTCAATCCCCAGGTCTCGTTGAACAGCACCCAGCTGAAAATGGAGGGATGATTGAAATCCCGCTGCAGCATTTGGCTGAGCGCGTATTCGGTTTCCTGTTTCATCTCCGCATCCGGGGATCCCCAACTGTTGGGCACATCGGCCATGATCAACAAGCCCAGCCGGTCGGCCCAGTAGAGTTTTCGCGGCATCTCGATTTTTACATGCTCGCGCAGACCGTTGAGTCCGATGCGTTTGCTGCGCAGTATTTCATCGCGCATGAACGCATCGCTCTCATAGGTGTAATAACCCTGTTCATGATAGGCCTGATCCAGGGCCAGCTGCAGGTAGATGGGTTTGTTGTTAAGGGCGATATAGGGATGGGAGGCGCCGGGCAAAGGGGTAACGCTGATCTTGCGCATGCCGAAATAGGTTTGGACCGTGTCCGCGGCCTGGTCGCCTGCCAGCGTGGCGGTCACTTCATAGAGATAGGGATCGTCCAGACTCCACAGGTGCGGCTGGGGCAGTGAAACGGTAAATGACAATTCGGATTGCCCCTTTTTGATTTTTTTAACGGTTTGCGAAAGACCGACCGCCGTTTCCTGCCAGGACAGCGTCAGGGTCAAAGGACGCGGGGCTGGTTCCAGCAGCCGGCCGCGCACGGTGACCGCGGCGCGATCGATGTCAGGAATAAAATGGAGGAATTTCAGCGCCGATGATCCCCGGCACTCCAGGTAAGCGGTCTGCCAGATGCCGCGCGCCGGACCATAGCCCTGTTTGCCCTCCAGTTTAAAGGGGTGGGGCGTGTCGTCCACGCGCAAAACCAGGGATTGATCTTGATCGAAGCTGACTCGGTCGGTGATTTCAAATTCAAACGGGGTATAACCGCCCTGATGCTCGCCCAGTTTCTCTCCATCCAGCCAGGCGGAGGTGTGCCAGTCGCAGGCGCCGATGACCAGGAACACCCGCCGGCCGCGCCAGGCTGAGGGGATGCGCACGTTGCGCTGATACCAGCCGATGTCGGCCTCGTCCTTCACTCCAGACAGAGGCGATCCCCAGGGAAACGGCGCCAGGATGGATTGAGCAAAGCCGGCACGGTTGTTCCGCCAGTTCTCGGAAAGCCCTCGATTCTGGGGGTCGAATTGAAAGGTCCAGGGTCCGTTGAGGTTCTGCCAAAGGGTTCGCTGCCAGTCCGGCCGAGGGTGTTCGGCCAGAGGAATGGTCTGCGATTGTGAATTTTGGTTCAATAACAGCAAGATGAAAAGAACGGCTAAAAGGCTCATGGTAGGTCCCTTCTTTGGTTGCTGGAATATACAAAAAGATAAAATAAATGACAAATTTTCCTGCCATGGCCGCGGGCAAAAACCTGTTGCGTCTCAACGCAGGGGGGTCTATATTCCCTCAACAGGGTTTTTACCACAGCCGGGCTCGCGTCCTTGCCCGGTTTTAAAAACGATTTTTATTCACCCGGTAGGAGGAATCCCCAATGGTCCAGAAAGAAAACCTCAATCGAAGAGAGTTTATGAAAACCAGCGCCGGTCTGGCGATGGCAGCCGGCATGGCGTGCCGCACTGCTGCGGCTAAAACCATTCCGGTGGGATTGCAGCTGTACTCCGTTCGCAGCGAATGCGCTAAAGATTTTCCCGCTACCGTGGCAGCCGTGGCCAAGATGGGTTACCAGGGCGTGGAATTCGCCGGCTATTATGATTACAGCGCCAAAGACCTCCGCAAGCTGCTGGATGACAACGGTTTGAAATGCTGCGGCACGCACACGCAGCTGGACACGCTGCTGGGCGATGCGTTTGAAAAAACCGTCGAGTACAATCAAACCATCGGCAATAAATATTTGATCGTTCCATGGCTGGCAGAGGAGAAACGACGGACGGTGCAGGATTGGATCGGTCTGGCGAGCCTGTTCAACGAATTGGCGGATCGAGCCAAACCGCACGGCATGCTGGTGGGATATCACAATCATACCTTCGAGTATCAGCCTTTGGAAGGTCAGCTGCCCTGGGACGTCTTTGCCCAGCACACTCGCCCCGAGGTCATTCTACAATTTGACAGCGGCAACGCCGGCGAAGGCGGGGCTGAGACCGTGCCGTTTCTGAAAAAATATCCCGGTCGATCGGTGACGATCCATCTCAAAGAGTTCAGCAAGACCAATAAAAAAGCCATTCTGGGCGAAGGGGATGTGCCCTGGCACGAGGTGTTTCACATCTGCGAAACCATCGGCGGTACGGAATGGTATATCATCGAAGAGGAAAAAGACGTCTATCCACCGCTGCGATGCGTCGAAATGTGTTTGAATAATTTTAAAAAATTGCAGCGCGAACGATAATCGATGTGAATTAACCATAAAAAAAAGGGCGATGTTCTCGCCCTTTTTTTTAGCGCAGCTTATTTGACATAGGTCATCATTCTATCCGCTGTATAGTCTTGCGTTTGCATGCGCAAAATATAAACGCCGCTCACCACATCCCGTCCCAACTCGTTTTTCCCGTCCCAGACCAGACGATGCGACCCGGCGCTGCAAAGGTGGTCGCAAAGCGTGATCACCGGCTGCCCGAGAATATTGACCACCTGCAGTTTGACGCGCGTTTCGACCGGAAGCAGAAACGTGATTTCGGTGTGACCGTTGAACGGATTGGGGTAATTCTGCAGCAGCGCAAACTGCGTCGGCAGCACGGCAGCGCTCAGATCCAGCTCCCGTGTGAACTCGACGGCCATTCCGCTGTTATCCGCGGAACGCAAATCCACACCGGACAGAGTGATCTTGGGTGCAGCGGCTGCATCGAGCAGCTTCCATTCGATTCGCAGCAGCACGCCGTCCTCATGGATCTCCGGATCCCCTTTTTCGACCAGACGGCTGAAGGCGATGTCGATCAGGCCTTTGCTTTGGTCCTGTTCGGATAAAAAGGCAGGGACAGCGCCATCGCTTTCGAGCAGGCTGCCGGCGTGAATGGCAATGACGCTGAGAACCGCAGGATCATAGCGCAGGGCGAGATGACCCATGGCCAGCCGGCGCACTCCCGCGGTCCGCAGTTCTGTAACGATCGAGGTTCCTGCCACATCCGGGCGGCCGAAGCTCCATTGCAAAATCGGATTGGTTTTGCCCAGCGTGCCGCTGCCGGCCGACTCTACATTGGTCTGGTACCAGTTCCACATGCGCGTGAACACGAACAGATCTTCAAAATTGACCAGACCGTCTTTGACCGCGGTCAACAACGGCACAGTGCCGATGGCCGGCCCGATGTCGCCTTTGCTGTCGTTTTTCGGCTGCCAGGAATTGGTCAACAGGACAAAGTCTTTCAGGTCGATGTCCTTGTCCGCATCGAGGTCGCCGAGCAGAGCAGCCGTTTTCGCCGCTCTGATGATCGTCCGGGTGGTGTCCACCGGCAGAGGGACATTGTCCGGTGTGCGCAGGTCAGCGGTCGGCAGGGTAATTTCGCCGGCGCAATTATCGATCTTGACCATGAAATCCAACGAGCAAAGCACGCCGTCGCCGTTCGCCCCTCCGGCGCCGCCGATGCGAGTGGCGGCGATATCCACCCGGCCGGCCACACTGTCCGGCGTGACGGTGAACAGCGGCGCAGCGGCGCCGTTTTGCGCCAGATAATCTCCGGCGCTGAAATCCTTATAACGTAATTTTGCAGGATCGTAGGCAACCACGACGTGGCACAAGCCCACATTGGTCAAGGCCACAGGTTGCACTCGCACGGTAAACGCCATGCCTGCTTTGCCCATGATCAGATCAGGCGATAACGCCAGTCTCGCGGAGCCCATATAATAGCGGCCGGCATCATAGCCGCCTTTGCCGTCTTTCAGGGCGGTGATCAGCACGTTGCGCCAACCGTCGCCCGGCACGGGCTGATGAGTGGTGTAGGTGATGACATATTGGCTGGACAGGATCTCGCCGAGGGAATCGACGATCGCGGCAAAATCGCCGGTGATGTTGAACCAGAGGCCGCCGGTTTTTTCCGCCAGCACATGAAAGGAAGGCTGATCCGGCCCCACCACATGGGTGACGATGCGCAGATCCTGCAGCAGGGCGATCAGGCTTTCCGTTGTATAGGTGGTCGTGCCGCCCCCGGTTTCACCGGCCTGGTGATACGGCGCGTCGGTGATCAGCACCGCGATTTTCTGCGCTGTGTTGCGATAAGAGAGTTTGGTCGCCTGTGCCAACCCCTCCAGGGCGTTTTCTTTGGTGTCGCCGCCGCCCGAGGCGCGCAATCCCTCGATCCAGGCTTTGAATTCAGTCACATCATTGGTGAAATCATGCACCTGATCCACCGCGTCGCCAAAGGTCACCAAGCCCAGCCGATAGTCCACCCCTTTGCTCAGCAGCGCATCGGCAAAGGCAAAGGTCCGCTGTTTCAATCCGGTGATCTCATCGCCCATGCTGCCGGTGACATCGAAAACAAAAACGATATCCGCCTTGGCGCCTGAGGCGGCGCTCATGGATTCCACGGTGATGGGCGATTCCATAATGCCGTCTTCCTTGACGGTAAAATGATCTTTGCTCAACCCGGCAACGACGGCGCGCGAGGCTGAATCCACTACGGTGACAAAACATTTGATCACAGGAAATGCTTCGGCGTCCACGCTGGTGCAGCTCACTCGCAGACCGGTCAATTCTGCAGGCGCTGAATGGTCGCCGGTCAATTTCAAAATCACCCCCTGATCGCCGACGATCCAGCCTTGCAGCGCAGAGATCATGTGCACGGCATTGAGATGAGAGGTGACTCCGCTGTTCTGTTTGTTCCAACTCGAGCCGCCGTCCGCGGTGCTGTAGACGGTTCCGTTGTTGCCGACCACCCATCCGTGCCGCACGTCGCTAAAGCTGACGCCGTTGAGGGGAACGTCGGCCACGGCCTTGCTGGTCCAGGTGGCGCCGCCGTCGATGGTGGACAGCACCTTGCCGTCGCTGCTGACAATCCATCCGGTCATTTCGTCGATAAAGCAGAGATCATTCAGAGCGGCAGAGGTATTGCTCGCCTGTGCGGTCCAGTTGATGCCGCTGTCTTTGGTCTTGAGAATAGCGCCCTGGGTTCCGACCACCCAGCCGATGAGGCCATCGATAAAGTCGACGCCGTAAAAGGTTTTATCGGCGCTGGTGTATTGAGCGATCCAGGTTGCGCCGCCGTCCACAGTTTTTTCGATATGGCCATTGGCGCCCACTTGCCAGCCCATAAGGGCGGAGACCATGCTGTTGTCATAAAGAGGGCGTGAGGAGCTGCTGGGCCATTTGGTCCAGCTCTGGCCGCTGCTGGCGGTTTTTAAATTAAGCGATTGATCTTTGTTTTGGCCGACAGCCCAACCGACCGTACTGTTCAGCATCTGCAACGCGTACAGCGTGTACTCGGTCGGGACGAATCTCGATTCCCAGGTGTTGCCGCCGTCGCTGCTGCGCAGCTGAGCGCCGGCCTGGCCCATCACCCAGACGTGGGCGCTGTCGACTGCGTCGACGGCGTAAAGGTTGTTGGTCACCGAGCTCTTTATCGTCGACCAGCCGCTGGCGGTGGTCCAGACCGCCCAGGTTCTGCTGTAGCCCTGGGCGGATTCACTGGCCTCGGAAAGCACGCCGTTGATATCGTAGGTGAAGGCGCGATAGAAATAGGCTGTTTCCGCGCTCAGGCCCTTGTCGGTAAAACCATCCGCTGTCCCGTCATAGACCAGCGTTCCATCGATGGCGCCGACCGGGTATCCGCCGGCCTTGCGAAAGACACGGATGCCGGCGTAATTTTTCACGCTGGGATTGGTCCAGTGGCAGTAGATTTTATCGTATCCGATCGTCACTGCGGAAAAATTGTGAATGCGGCCCAATTCGCCGGCGATGTAATAACGGGTGCTGTCGTAACCGCCTTTGTTATCCTTCTGGGCGATGATGAGCACATCGCGCCAGGTGTTGTCGCGGACAGGATGGTGCGTTGTGTAGGTCACTACATACTGGGAGGAGAGGATCGATCCCAGGCGGTCGATGATACCTTGAAAATCATCATCGATGCTGAACCATAGACCGCCGGTGTTCTCGGCGAGCTGATGAAACTGCGGCAGGTCCGGTCCAACCACGCTGGTGACGATGCGATGATCGTTGAGAAGTTTGATCATGCTTTCGGTGGTGTAGCTGGTGGCGCCGTCGCCGCTTTCACCGGCCTCGTGATAGTCGGCATCGGTGATGAGAATGGCGATGCGCTGGCTGATGGAACGAAAAGAGAGCGTGGTCGCTTGTCCCAGACCTTCCAACGAATTTTCTTTCACATCGCTGCCGCCGGTGGCGGAGAGCCCTTCGATCCATGTTTTAAAGGTGACGATGTCTTCGGTGAAATCTTTGCTGTCGCGTATTTCATCGCCATAGGTCACCAGGCCCAGTCGATAGTCGATGCCGCGTGCAGCCAGCGCATCGGCAAACGCAGACGCGCGGGCTTTAAGGTCATTGATCTCACCGCCCATGCTGCCGGTGACGTCAAACACAAAGACGATGTCCGCTTTGGCGCCGGAGGAGGAACTCACCATTTCCACCGTCAGCGGAGATTCGACAACGCCGTCCTCGCGGGCGCGGAAATGGGCGGCGGTCAGCCCGGTGACCGGGGTATGGGTGGCGGAATCGACCACGGAGACAAATGATTTAACCGTTGGGAAGGAGGCGACGTCGATGCTGCTCACCGTGGTCCTCCAGCCATAGAGGTTCAATCCTTCCAACGTCGTGGCGCCGGCGCGACTGGTCTCTTCGGGCGCTCCGTATTGTCCGCTGGGATTATAGGCAAAGGCGGTGTAATAGTAGGTGGTTTTTGATTTCAATCCCGAATCGCTAAAGCTTTCCGCTGTGCCGGAGTAGACCATGACGCCGTCCTCGGGCGTGCTGGGGTAGCCGCCCTCTTTACGCAGGATCACCGTACGGGCATAATAGGCGTCGCTGGGATTGTTCCAACTCAGCGCAATGGAGGAGGCGCCGGTGGCTTTGGCGGTCAGGTTAAAGACAGCGCCGGGCGTCGCGGCGCCGCGCCGCAGCCGCAGGATGGCGCCGTTGTCGCCGACCGCCCAGCCGCAATCCGCGGCCACCAGATGCAGACTGTGGAGAGCGTTCGTCGTCAGGCTGTACTCTTTGATCCAGGTTTCACCGGAATCATAAGTTTTATAGATGACGCCGCCTTGGCCGACGACATAGCCGTGAAATTCATTGACAAAATGCAGGTCATGCAGGCTGACTTCCGCCACCTGCTTGCTGGTCCAGTTGGCGCCGCCGTTTTCCGTGTACAGCACTTTGCCGTCAGCGGTGACCGCCCAGCCGACCGCGCTGGTGATGAAAAAGACGCCGGTCAAAGAGCTGCTGACGCCGCTGCTCTGGGCGAACCAGGAAAAGCCGGCGTTGGTGGTTTTAAGGATCACGCCGTTGTCGCCGACGGTCCAGCCGGTTTCCGCATTAATGAAAAAGACGCTGCGCAAAGTCGTGGTGATGCCGCCGGCCTGACTGGACCATGCCGCACCGCCGTCAGCGGTTTTTTCGATTTTGCCGGCTTCACCCACGTTCCAGCCCGACAGGCCGCTGGTCATGTAATTGGCAAGCAGCCCGGTGGTGGAACTGCCGGGCCAATTGGTCCAGGAGCGACCCGCGTTGCTGGTTTTAAGAATGACGGCGTTTTTTTTCGCGTCCATGCCCACCGCCCAGCCGGTGGCGGCATCGATGAAAAAGAGGCTTTTAAGATTGAATTGCGTGTAGGTGTTGACCGCGGTCCAGCCGGCGCCGCCGTTATCGGTTTTGAGCACAGTGCCCTTGTCGCCGGCGACCCAGGCGTGCACCGTGTCGATGGCGTGCACGGCATAGAGAGGGTTGCTGGTAGCGCTGATCTGTTTGACCCAGGCCACATCCGTTTCCACATTGGGCTGCACGGCGATGAATTTTTCCTTGGTGATGGAGGCGCTTTTGCTGCCGTCGGAGACGCGCAGAGTGACATAGTAGCTGCCCGGCTTGGTGTAGAGGTGGGTGGGATTTTGCCGGGTGTCATCCACGGCGCCGTCGTTGTCAAAATCCCATGCCCAGCTGGTGATCGCAATGGATTTGCTCATCGGCGCGCTGGACTTGGCCAGGCGTTTGGCCAGAGAGCCGGCTGGAGAATAATGCTGCAGCAGGTTTTTCACCGTGATCGTTCCGGTGCTTCCATCCAGATCGCCGATGTACCAGTAGGCGCCTTCGCCGCGAGCCGGAACGGGAATCGTTTGCAGCAGACCGCTGGCGCCGTAGATCTGCACTACCCCATTGGACCCGGTCAGCGCCGGCGAGGTGGAATAATTTTCCACAAAGATGCGATAAAGCCCGCTGAAGGATTTTGCGATGGTGATGGTCTCAGGGCCGAATCCATCCTGGTCGTCATGGTCCAGATAGACGTAGGGCGCGTAGGATTTACTGCCAACCGTGTTCCAATAGACCTCATACTGAGCGCCCTCGACCGCCGGCGTGAGCACATGCAGGTCCAGATCCAGCGGTTGATTGCCCCAGTTGAGCACCAGCCGCATTTCACCGGCGCTCATCTCCGGTGAAAGTGAAAAATCCAGATTCTTGGTTTCAGACAGATTGAAACTGACGATGCTCTCATAGCGATAATAGCCGATGGCGGTGACCGAGACGGTGTGATGACCGATGGTCGAGAGATCGGTGAATTGAACGTTCAGAGGCAGCACACCGGATCGCGGGGACGCGCTGAAATTGGCGGTCAGCGCAGCGGCATCGATGTTCTCGATGCGATAATAGCCGGCCCCGTCGCTGACGGTGCTGCTGCCGGCCACGGCGACGGTGGCGCCGGCGATGCCGGCGCCGTTGGTGGCGTCGGTCACCCGGCCGGTGAGAACGGCTTTATCTTCTCCCAGATTGGGATCGACATCGACCGACAGCCGCGTTGTTTCACAGCCTTCGGCAGTGGCGGTGATCACTGTGGTGCAACCGCTGCTCAGGCTGGGCACGGCAAACGTGGCTGAAGCGGAGGATGAATTGCGCGAAATGACGATGGGGCTAGGCACGGAAAAACAACCGGTATTCGACGAGGTCAACAACACCGGGGTGTTTACCGTCGCCGGTTCGTTGAGGGCGACGCGGATTTCGGCAATGCTGCCGCCGCTCAGCCGATTGGGTTGCACAGAGAGAAGCAGGCGCTTGCCCGCGGCAGTGGTAATCTCCACCTTGCCCGCATAATCGGGATGACTGGTCTTGAAATAAAAACTGATCTCCTGGCCGATGAGTGGGCGCCAGTCGCCGCTCCATTCCGCCGGAGCGTTGGCGTAGAAATAGTCGCCGGTCCCCCAGTCGCTGATCTGCAGATAACCGCCCTGAACGCCGCCGGAGTTTTGCCAGTACATCGTGCCGTCGCCGGATGCGCTCCAATTTTCCGCTCCGCTGCTGAACCCGGAAAAGTGAACGCCGCCGATCCTGACGCTGTCCAAACCAGCCGTGTCCTTGTTATCGCTCGTCTCCAAGCGGAAGCGCAGCCGTTTTACCGAGCTGAGGACCGTGGCGAACTCCATGGCGCTGAGACCGAAGGACTCGGCGGTGAGGGGGATGCGATATTTAAGCCAGATGTTGGCCATAGCGGGCGGATTGAACGAGGCGATCGCCTCGGCCACGCTGGAGACATAGTATTTACTGTTGCCGCTGCCGGACAGGGTTTCCCTGGCCGCACGGATAACGACGTCTCTCCACCGGTTGTCACGGTCCGGCTGATGGGTTGTATATGTGATGACGTACTGGGAGGATAGGATCGAACCGATCGCATCGATGATGCTGGAAAATTCGCCGTTGATGTCGAACCAGGCGCCGCCGGTGGCGCTTGCCAGTTGATGAAACTCGACCAGGTCCGGGCCCACCGCATAGGTGATCAGATTAACCTCGTTCAGACGATCGATCATGGTCTGGGTGGTGTAGGTCGTAGTTCCGTCGCCGTTTGTTTCACCAGCTTGGTGATAGGGCGCATCAGTGATCAGAATCGCAATGCGCTGACTCACCGGCCGAAAGCTGAGGGTGGTGGCGCCGGCCAGGCCTTCGAGCGCGTTCTCCTTGGTGTCCGCTCCGCCCTCTGCGCTCAGCCCTTCGATCCAGGTTTTGAAGGTGGCGAGATCTGACGTGAAATCACGGGTGAGGAGCACCTCGTCCGCAAAGGTCACCAGGCCCAGGCGATAGTCGATGCCGCGGGCGGCCAGTGCGTCGGCAAAGGAGCTGGCGCGCGCTTTCAATCCTTCGATCTCGCCCGAAAGGCTGCCGGTGGTGTCAAAGACAAAAACGATATCCGCGTTGGCGCCGCTGCCGGAAGTGACCACCGAGGCGCTGATGGGCGCTTCAACCTGTTTGTCTTCTGTAACGGAAAAATGGGCGGCGGAGAGCCCATTGACTGAAGTCTTGGTTGTCGAATCGATTACCGTAACAAACGATTTTATCAGCGGGAAATGGGTGGCATCGATATTGGTCACCGTCACCTTCCAAGTCGGCTTGGCCGGAGCTGAGAAAGTGACCGCCGTCGTACGGGCGGTCTCCGACAGAGTGGCGAACGCATCGCCGGCGTTGTAAGCGTAGGCTGCGTAGTAATAGGCGGTGGAGGGCTCCAGGTTGATGTCGACAAACTCGGCGCTACGGCCGTCATAAACGATCTCGCCATCAGCTGCATTCGCAGGATATTCGCCGGTTTTACGCAGAATACGGGTGGCTTTCCAGTCCGCACCTGCTGGGTTGTTCCAGTTGAGCTGGATTTGATTATACGCCAGCACGGTTGCGGTCAATCCATAAGCCGAGCCCGGCGGATCTCCGACGATGATGTCATCGTAAAAAACAGGCGACAGGTTTTCATCCACATCTTTGAAACGGACATAGACGCTCTCCGTGTCGCCGGCGGCGGCCAGCATCCACTCCCTGGTCTCTGTCAGGCCTTCCCAATTGCTGCCGATAAAAAGCGGATTGTTGCTGATGATCATGCTGTCGATAGCCACAACCATGTTGCTGCCGGGATCCAGGGTGAGCGTCACCAGCTGTCGAGGGGTTTGCAAATCACCGTCGTTGATGAGCACGCCGCCGCCGGTCCAATTGGGGTTGTTGCGCAAAATATGCACCTTGCCGCTGTTGAGCGTGATCAGCAGCCGGCCCTCGGCCACCACGGGAGAGCAGAGGCTGAAGCCGTTATCCGAGTCCGAAGCGAGTCTTTGGCTCCAAAGAATCCGGCCGGCACGCTCGGTTCCGGCTGCGGCGATGGCATAATAGGTTTTGGTATCGCCGGCGCCGATGAAAACCATCCCATTGCCCACAGTGGGGGAAGAAAAGTTGCGGCTGCCTTCAGGGTTCAGGCTTACTGGAAAGCCTGTCATGATATGTCCGTCGCTGCCGTCATAGGCGTAGAGCTGCCCGTCCTGACAAAAGATATAGATGACGCCGTCGGCCGCTGCCGGCGAGCCGTAATAACCGATGTTGCTGCCGCCGGTGGCTGCCGGAAATCCGGGTACAGCGGAGCCGTCTTTAGCGTTAAAAGCATAAAGCTTGTCATCGCCGGCAAAGACATAGATTCTGCCGTCCGCTACTGTCAGAGAGGAGGCGTTAAGCCCTAGAGCCATTTGCAATCGGTTATCCGCCACCGGAGCTTTTTTAAACGCAGAAGAAACCAGTTGGATGGGGAATCCGGGGACCGGCTCGCCGTCGACCGCGTCGAAAGCAAAGATTTTGCCTTCTGAAGAATTATAATAGACGATGCCGTCGGCCACAGCCGGAGACGCGCCATAATCATCGGCGCCCACTGCCACGGGAAAGCCGGATACGGTCTGGCCGTCGCTGACATGAAAGGCGTACAGATAGCCGTCGCCGCCGCCGACGTATATTTTGCCGTCGTTGATGATTGGTCCGCAGAAGCGGGGATTCTGCTTGCCGCCGGCCGGGATCGGACCCCAAACCAGACTGCCGGTGAGTGCATGAAAAGCATAGAGATTGCCGTTGGCGCCGTGGCGGACAAACACTTTATCATCCCCATAGGCTGGGGAGCTGAAATTTTTCCCTTCCGCGACCTGGACCGGAAAACCGGCCACCGGCCGGCCGTCGCTGAGCGTATAGGCGTACAAGCCTCCATCCGAGGTGGTGACATAAACAACGCCATTAGCAACGATCATTCCGTTTTCTTCGATCGCCAACGAGCCGATCGCAGCCTGTTGACTCAGCGGCAGGTTGGGGCTGCTGATTTCATAACCACTGTTGCTGCTGTTGCCGCGCCATAGCGGCCAATCCTGAGCGCCGGCCGCTTCGAACAGGAGGGTTAAGGTCAAAACAGCTATCCATCGTTTCATCTTTTAATCCAATTCATTTAGTCAACGCCTCGATCAGCAGGAGCGCCATGGTTTTAATTCGCCGTCACCTTAGCTCCGATGGTGAAGGCGTCCAGGACGGTCCCTTTGTTGTTCATCAATCCGAAATTAGAGTTCACTGCAGGGTCGGCCACCAGGGTGAGAACGGCTGCGGCAGTGGCTTTTACGGCCTTGAAACACACCCGTCCGATAAGGCCCTCTCCGCTCACCGATTTGCCGAGTCCGAGCACGCCGAGCACAAGGTTCACCTCGCCGCTGCTGTTGTTGCGATTGAACATAAACTGCCAGACCGTACCGCCCCGAGAAGAGAGAAAAACGTCCTCACGCCCCAGATCGACCACCTGCAGAGCGTCCTGAGGGAAAAGCAATCGCAGGCCGACGCCCGCCAGGCTATCCGCTTTATGCACTTTAAAATAAACGGAAAAGGTATCATTCACCGCCACGGTTTTTTCCGTGGGGGTGATCGTGATCGCGGGGATAAGGAAGGTCATCTTAAACCGGAGGTTCACCGTTTTGCCCGCTGCCAGGTTCACCGTGTCGCTGGCCGCCATGACAGCGGCGCTGTTCCGATACGCGGTAACGGCAAAGATGCGTCGATCACCCGCCTTGACCCGCAGGGTATCGCGAAGCAGGCCCACAGTTGGAATAATCTCTTTGTAAATCGAATCCATGCCGGCGCCTGTTGCCGTCACGACTATTCGGGTAAGGCCAGTCGAAAGGAGATCAAGGTTTGAAAGACAGAGCGACGCGATCCCCTCTTCTGTGATCAACAGCTCAGGCGTTAGAGGCGTTTGACGTTGGCAATTCAGGACCACTGCCAAAGCAAGGGCGGTGATCATCAGGCTGCATTTTCTCAGAATGGACATTTTGTTATTGCTCCGATCGGAATTGATTTGCCGAGGGTTGCTGTACAAGCGGCAACCCTCTACCATTCGATGCTCAAAAAGACTGTGCTCTCTTTGGCCTCCTCCTCGTCTCCGCCGCTCAGCAGATAATAAGCGCCGCCGCCGGCCGCTGCCGCTGCCAACCAGAAGACCGGTTTGGTATAAAAGGGAGAGGGTTTGCGTGCGGACAGCGGTTTTACGGTCGCAGGGGGCTGGGCCTCCGCTTTGGGCGTCAATCCCGCCCGTGCCTGCAACTTGGCCAGTTGTTTGTCGTCGATCAAACGGACTTCGATTGGTTCGGTTTTGCTCTCGTTGCCGAATGCATCGATCGCTATGATCTGATAGGAGAGGAAAGCGGATTGGGTGATGTTGGCAGGCACGGTCACGCCGTACAGACGGCCCCGGGCGATCACCTGGGCTGACTGCGCGTCGATGTAGCCGGACAGCCCTTGGTCGGATCGAATACGGAGAAAGGGATCCCTTACCATGGTGACCAGCACTTGCTGACCCAGACTCAATACGCCCACTTTTTTAAAGGTTGTTCCCGGGCCGGCATAGACCGGCAACTGATCCGTGAGGATTTTAGCCGCGACCGGCGCCGCCTCATTTTCATTGATCACCGGCATCGAACCTTCGAACGCTTCTCCCTCATAAGTGATTTTAAGTTGAACCGCTTTGACTCCGCTGGAATCAGCGATATTGGCAGCCAGCGGCAGAGGTCTACCCTGACGGCCCAGTTTTTGCGGTTGATGAGCGATGATCGGCGGGGTGGTATCGAACGCCTGGGCCTGCACGATAGGAGGGAACAACCACAGAAGGGCGACGGCTAGAGTCAGACGGCGCACTGTTCCAACAGCGGCATTGTGTATCATGACAAAACAACTCCGGTTAATTTTTGCGAATCTTGATGCTTGACGATGCTGCGGTTACTTGTTGTAATACAATACGTTAAAATATGGATGCCCAAAGCGCAAAAATTAAGAGCAAATATAATTCCACGTATAAGATAGATATCAAAAAAAAAGCCTGCAAGCAAAAAGTGCTGCAGGCGAAAAAATTTCACAAAGAGCGTTCTATTGGATCTTGACGACCCGATAACTGACCAGACCGGCGGGTATTTTGATCTCTACGATATCGTTGACTTTTTTGCCCACCAGAGCTTTGCCGACCGGCGAATCGACCGAGACCGCATCCACATCATAGGTGTGAAATTCGGCGGTGGGCACGAGCTCGTAGGCGATCTGGCGTTTGGTCTTGACATCCATCAGGGTGACGCGGCTGCCGACATGCACCTGATCATTGTTCATCATATCGTCGGTCATGATTCGCGCGCGCGACAGGGTTTCCTCCAAGCGGGCGATTTTGCGTTCAACCAGAGCCTGTTTTTCTTTGGCGGCATGATATTCGGCGTTTTCGGAAAGGTCGCCCTTTTCCCGTGCCTCAGCGATATCGCGGATCGCTTTATTGCGATCCTCCCGTTTCATCTGAGCCAGTTCCGAGGTGAGTTTGTCAAACTGCTCTTTGGAAAGGTACATGGGCTTCATAACAGGATTCCTTGTGCTGTTTGCCGGTATCAAAAACGCAAACCGAATCGGCGTCTAGAGTGCAGCGCGACACCGATTCGGTTTGCGTATAGCTATTGTAAGAAAAAATGCGATGAGAGTCAAGAGAAATTTAACGTCCGTTTGAATAATCCTTGCTCCTGTGCGTTTTTATTGCTAAGTTTTATCATGAAAGAAAAAATCTACGTCATCACCACGGGCGGGACCATCGAAAAGATCTATGATGAGGAGAGCGGTACGCTCGCCAACCGCGGCTCTGTGCTGGACGAAATGCTCCGCCGGCTGCGGCTGCCCTATAGCGAGATCCAGTCCTATGACCTGTTGTGCAAGGATTCCCTGCAGATGACCGATCGAGACCGACAGATGATCCTGTTCGCCGTGGAGAATCTATTGGAGAACAAGCGCCCTATCGTCATTCTGCACGGCACCGATACCATGGAGCAAAGCGCCCAGTACCTGTATGATCACCTGCAGGAACCGCCGGCGCCCATTGTTTTTACCGGCGCCATGACCCCGTTCGGCTTTGAAAAGTCGGACGCCCTGCAGAATTTTACCGAGGCGCTGCTGGCTTGCCAGCTGCTCGCCCCCGGCATTTATATCTCCATGCATAATCATGTTCACCCGATGCCCGGTGTGTATAAAAACCGGGAAAAAGGGACGTTTGCGGCGCAAAGGCCTGCTTGATGATCCTTGGCCGCGACCATAGCGTTTTTACATTCACCCCTTTGGGGGTGAACTTGTTATTTTTAACTGTTGTTCGCTTTATCTGCCTAGAATCGCCATCCTACCTGTTTTTGCACCCCTGGAATCCTTCATCCTTTCTCAAGCGGTCAAGTTATACACTTGAATTTTAAATTCCCTAGTCGTATATTAAACGAATAATTCCTGTTACATGGTCGAAATGATATTTGGGAGGTCGGCATGTCTGTGATAGCGAATTTGGAACCCAGGCTGCTGTGGCAGCATTTTGATGAAATTCGAAAGATCCCGCATGGATCGGGGAATGAAAAGGCCATCGGTCAATATGTGGTTTCCGTTGCACAGCGGCTCGGCTTGAAATATCTTCGCGAAAAAAGCGGTAACGTTATTATTTACAAGCCCGCAGCCGGTGGGCATGAGAACGCGCAGACTGTGATTCTGCAGGGCCATTTGGATATGGTTTGCGAAAAGCACTCCAGCAAAGTGTTTGATTTTTTGCGGGATCCCATTGAACTGGAGATAGACAACGATTGGCTGACGGCCCAGGGCACAACCCTGGGCGCTGACAACGGCATTGGGGTTGCAGCGATTCTGGCTGTTTTGGAGGACAAGACTCTACAGCATGGGCCGTTGGAAGCGGTGTTCACCGTGGATGAAGAGCGTGGACTGCAGGGTGCACGAACCCTTTCCACCAAAGCCTTGAAGGGGCGAACGCTGCTGAATCTGGACAGCGAGGAGCTGGGCGTTTTTTCCATCGGCTGCGCCGGCGGTGCAGACTCGGTGGTCACGTTGCCCATCACCCGCAAACGAGCCAAAGGCGTCGCGTTGGTGGAAATCCATCTCAGTGGACTGCGAGGCGGCCATTCCGGCATCGACATCCATGAGGGACGCGGCAATGCGATCAAGATTCTGAATCGCCTGCTGTGGCAGATGCAGAAAAAAGTCCCCTTTGAATTGGTATTTCTCAACGGCGGCGACAAACACAATGCCATTCCGCGGGAAGCGATCGCCCAGGTGGTGATGCCGAAATCCAAAGTGGCGGCAGCGGAAAAATGGCTGGCAGCCGCCCTGAAGGACCTTCTAGTCGAATTCAAGCCGGTTGAGCACAGCATCAAGCTGACCATGAAGGGGATCGACAAAAAGCTGCCGCCGGTGCTGAGCGGCGCGAGCCAGGAAAAGCTGTTGGGATTGCTTTTCGCCCTGCCGCACGGGCCGCTGGCCATGAGTCGTACGATCAAGGAGCTGGTGGAGACATCCAACAACGTAGCTGCCATCAAATGTGAAAAAAGCCGGGCGGTGGTTGTCTGCAGCAGCCGCAGCTCTAATATGTCAGCCCTGCGGGCGACCCGCAACAAATTGGCGGCTATTGCTAAACTCGCCGGTGCAAAAATTCAGCAGCCTGAGGGTTATCCGGGCTGGATGCCTAATCTTGAATCCCCGGTGCTCAAGGTGACCATGGACACCTTTCGCGCGATCACCGGCAAGAACGCCCATTTTCAGGCCATTCACGCCGGTTTGGAGTGCGGCATCATCGGTGAGAAATTTCCTGGCATGGACATGATTTCGTTCGGGCCCACTCTGCAACATCCTCATTCTCCGGAGGAACGGGTGCACATCGGCTCGGTCGCCATTTTTTACAAGCACCTGCTGAAAATATTGGAAACGCTCTCCTGAGGAGGGGTTTGCATCAAGAGGATGATATCAGGCCCTGGCAAGTCGGTTGTCGGGGCTTTTTTACTGCGGGCCATTTAAATTAATACGCGCAATTCGGCGCGCTGGAATGCTGCGGAGGACAAAGGCAATGATTAAACAGCTTGTCATTTTATCTGGTCCATCCTGCGTCGGCAAAACGCCGTTGCTCAAGACCGTCCGCCGGCTGCGGCCGGATCTGGCTATGGCAACGCCGGTCCTCTATACCAGCCGCCCACCCCGTCCGGGCGAACAGGAAGGGGTGGATTATTATTATCGTACCGAGGAAGAGATCTGTGCGCTGCCGTCCACGCGTTATCTGGTAGGGCAGGCGCGGGTCATCTGGCAGGCGGTGGATTTGCAGCAGATCGCCGTCATGTTCGAGAAAGAATCTCTCATCGTCCTCGAAATATACCCCACGCTGGGCCGTCTTTTTCTCGATCATCCGGCGGTGCAGCAGAACAGCGCCGCGTTTCGTCTACGCACCGTTTTCCTGTGTCCGATTTTTGAAGAAGAAATCCAGGCGGTACAAGAGCGCATGGGCTATGAATCACCGCAACAGGCGACCAGCGGCATTATGCTGCCCAAGTTGATCAGACGTTCTCAGCAGCAGGGCAAGGTGTTGTCATCCGCAGAGGTGAATGACCTGCAGTTACGCGCGCATCGAGCGTACGATGAAATTCAAATGGCCAAAACCTATCAAGAGGTCATAGTGAACCATGATGGGGAGGATTCGCCGCATTGGAATTACCTTCCGCCCATTGGCGAGGCCGGCCGCACCGTGGCCCGGTTTATCAAAATCCTCGAAGGCGATGAGAAAGAGAAGAGATAACCTGGCTGCTGTCCGCCTCAAGCCTTTGGACATCGTGCGGCCGATTTATTTGCTCCGTAAGCGGTCAGGCTCAACGCCGCCGCGAGCCCTACCAGATACTCCCCTTTCTGATTTTTCACTTTGAGTTTAGCGCTCTTTTTTGTATTCTTAGTCATCCAATGATAAGGGTTATGATGAAGAAGCGCAAAGTAACATCTGACGCCACGCTGTCGCTGTTCGCCGACGAACCGCTTCCGGCGGCGGAGAAGACCAAGCCTCTGGCCCGGCTCAAGCTGGTGCGTCCGCTGGTTTTTTTTGATCTGGAGACCACCGGTTTGGATCCGCAGACGGACCGAATCGTGCAATTCGCTTTTTTACGGGTGCTGCCTGACCATACGGTTGAAAGCTGGATGGAATTGGTGAATCCGGGCATTCCGATTCCACCGGAGGCCAGTCGTGTGCATCACATTACCGATGAGATGGTGGCGGGAAAACCCTCTCTGCGTGAATTGGCGCCGCGGATCAGCGCCTATCTCGCGGGGTGCGATCTGGCGGGCTATAACGTTCTTCGTTTCGATCTGCCGTTTTTACAGGCGGAATTGGAGCGCAACGGGCAGCCGATCGACAGCGCTCAGACGCAGGTGATCGACTGTCAGGTGATTTTTCATAAAAAGGAACCGCGCGATCTCTCCGCTGCGGTGCGCTTGTATTGCCAACGGGAGTTAAGCAACGCCCACGATGCAGCGGCGGATATCGCCGCCACGCTCGAGGTGTTGGACGGTCAGTTGGCGCGATATCCGGATTTACCGCATGATCCGGCCGGGTTGTCGGCTTTTTGCAGCAACGGCGATAGAGCGCGCTGGGCGACGGCGGACCGCAAATTTTTTTGGCGTAACGGCGAAGCGGTCATTGCGTTCGGCAAGAATCGCGGTAAAAGTCTGCAATGGCTCTATGAAAACGACCCGGATTATTTACGGTGGATGAGCGAGAGGGATTTTAACGAAGAAACCCTTGCGCTGATCGCCGCAGCTCTGCGGGGAGAATTTCCGCAAAAAACGGAAGGGGTGGAATAATCATTCCAGTGAAAAGCCATGAGCGAGAAATGATAAAGCCGCATGCGGCTGCTTTAAAGCAAAGCGATCCGCTTATAGGCGCTGATGGGAGAAACGATTTTGGAGGTGCTTGTTGATGATTGGCATTAAAAGAAATGGGTTGACGTTTTGGTTTGCCCTCATGCCGCTGACATGTCTGCATCCGGCCGATGATCAAAAAGCGATTTATCGGCCGGAAAAAACTTACTATGGCAAACCGGATACGATCTTGAGCCTGGATTTTTCCTCGATCAAATACCCAAAGCCGTTATCCGCTTATCGCCCGGTGTATCACACTCCTCCCAGTATGCAGGACACCACCAACACCTGCTGGAGTTTTGCCGCCACCTCGCTGCTGGAGTCGGAGCTGAAACGCCTAGGCCGCGGGGAGATCGCTCTGTCGCGAATGTTTACCGTTTACTGGGAGTATGTGGAAAAAGTGCGCCGCTTCGTTCAGACAAAGGGCAACTCTCTGGTCGATCCAGGTTCTCAATTGAACGCGGTCATCCTGCGCATGCAAATCTATGGCGCAGCGCCGGCAGAGTGCTACACCGGATTGACAGGCGGTGCAACCGTCTATGATGAACGCCAAATGCTCAAAGAGATCAAGCTGTACCTCGAGTTCATCCGCACCAACCAGCTCTGGTACGAGGAGCAGGCCATCGCCAATGTGCGCATGATCATGGATCGCTATATGGGCGTTCCACCGGATTCCTTTTCCTATCAAGGACGAACCTGGACGCCGAAGCGATTCTGCGATAACGTGCTGGCGCTGCCTTTGGATGACTATGTCTCTTTTATTTCATTCATAAAGTATCCGTTCTGGACGCAGAACAGCTATCCGGTTCCGGACAACTGGTGGAAGTGCCAGGATTATTATAATGTGCCGCTGGAGGATTTTTATCAGGGCATTAAAGGCGCGATCCAGCAGGGCTACTCGGTCGCCATCGCCGGCGATGTCTCCGAGCCGGGCAAGTACGGCCCTGCCGACCTGGCCATTGTGCCGAGTTTTGATCTGCCCTCCTCCGCCATCAACCAGGACAGCCGTGAATTTCGCTTCTACAACCGCACCAGCACCGACGACCACGGCATGCACCTGATCGGCTATAACGCCATGGCCGGCGAGGACTGGTTCTTGATCAAAGACTCCGCCGCCAGCGCCTGGAAGGGCGCATTTGCCGGGTATCATTTTTTTACCGGCGATTACATACGCCTCAAAATCCTGGCTTTTATGGTCCACAAGGATGGGGTGAAGAAATTATTGGACAAATATCGACTGATGCAGAAATAAAATCTACGCGATGTGATGCGGATCAAATTCGTTTTTCACTCGCTCACGTCCTATTGGGTGATGTCATGAACGCCTCCATCCTTCGGTGGGGGCGTCGGTGTTTTTAATCAGGCCATCCGGAACAGCAGGATCCTGATGAACCCGCGGAGGTGAGCTGGAATCGACTTGATGTTTCAATCCAGCGCTTTTATGCCCTATTGGCGGACGACACGGCTAGGGGGCCTGCGCCGCTGCGGCTTTATCGAAATTCGGCGCACTTGGCCCAGAGCGGCGTCCGATTGAACGGTGCAAAGGTTAACTTCTCTAAAACTTGGATGAAAGACAGGGAACCAGAAACGTATCAGCGTTCGTCTGGCGCCCATTACTTCAGGAAAGCGCATGAACGATATGAAAAAGATCATTTTGCTGGCAGGGGTGCTGTTCGGACTGTGCTTTGGTCAGACTAAAACCATGGATCGACGCTTTGTGCCCATCATCCTCAGCGGCAGTCAATTCCCACGGACTGATTTGCGCATCAGCGAATGGGCCGCGTTCCGCTTCGATGTACAGAGCCGCCGGTGGACCGCGGTGCCCTTTCAAGTGGAGGAGGTCGATATAGTCAACGGCCGAAGAAAATACAACCACGTGCAAGCCAGAAACGACCGCATCGATCCGGTGGACGAGATGATAATCATGCCGGAGGATCTGGGCGATCGCGCCGCCATCGACCAGTGGCTCGCCGAACCTCAGAGCCGGTATGATTCTCGCATCGAGTTGACCTTTTCCGATCCAACGGCGCCAGACAATAAGGGTTGGCTTTACCTTTATCCTGCCGCCGACGCACCAGCGGTCTCCGGATACCACCACTATAGCCCGGCGCCGGCCGGAACTGCCGCGGACACAGTCCGGACGCGCTCCTATCGCATCGGCCGCACACCCAATGGTTGGATAGACTATATCTCATTCGCAGCGGCGCCGGAGAAAAACTTGGTGGACCGTCTGAAACTGCGTCTCAGCGGCAAGTCGTTTTTACCCGGACTGAGAAGGTATACTATCAACGAGGACACGCTTAACAACGGCAGTTCCACCTATCATTGGGGGGTGGTGCGCGCCTTGCATGATCAACGCCCCTCTGTCTCCTTTCCGGTCGTCGGCGCGTTGAAAGCCGATCACCAGTGGGAGTATTATCCTTATTCGTTCCGCATCGGCGCCTCGGGCATCGCGGTGCAGGAGAGCATCCTGCAGCTGATCGGGTTGAACTCTATCCGCCAATCTCTGGATCTGAGCTTGCACGCCGTGGGCGGCCGTTTTTACTCTGCGGCCAACACGGGCGGAGTCCCCATCGATGGAAATCCTGAAAACATTGCCGCCAAGTTGCAGCAGACAGATGGCGCCCAATGGTTGATGGCCAGTGGACCCTGGGGAACCATTGAGATGATCGTCGAAAGCCCCAAAATCCGCAATGCCACGGTGAGCCTCTATTATCACGACAATCTAGCCGGCGGCACTCTGGATGGCTCAATCGATACCGGCGATCAACGATCCCTCGGCGATATGGGGCTGTGGGTTCATACAAAAAAAAACAATCTGTCGACTGATCGACTTAGCATCGATTTCACCTGTTATCTGATCAACGAACCCAATCACAACGCCGCTTTCGGCAACCGCTTATTTCAGTGGGATCAGAACGATGTGATGCTGGAATATCAGGAGCAAACCCATTCAACCCGTCTTGACGATCCAGACGGATGCTCGTCCGATGGCTGGGTGTTGCAGCCGGGTGCTCCCAATCCCTTTAATCCTCAGCGTTCAACCTGGCAGGCCATGCTGCAGGCGCCTGCTGCCGGGCCTCAGCCTGAAGCCGGGATTCATAATCTATTGGGCCAATGCGTCGTCGTGCTTGCGCCGCAAGCAGCTGATAATGGATCCTGGCGTTTTCGCTGGACAGGCCTTGCGGCGACCGGCGCCCAGGCGCCGGACGGCCTGTATATTTTGCGGATTCAGGGCCCTGAACAGACCTTTTCTCAGCGCTTCCTGCTCAGCCGCTGACCATGTAAAAGGTTTGTTTTTTAAGTGCGGGATTGTTATATTTTCATCCGGGCTGCGCCTTATCCGCTTCAGGGTGAATGCCAGCTAGGCTGATAAGGCGGGGTAGTGTGAACCATTCGGCAGGACCTGTGGTTACCTGGTTATTGGCAAAGGGAGACAATCCGCATGATATCTTCACCGCTTAAAACTAAAACTCTGCAAGCTCTGTTGAAACGCAGCGCAACAGAGTACGCCGATCGAGTCAGTCTGGCGGAAGTGGATGGGCCGGCACTCACCTATGCTGAATGGGGCCAACGGGTAAGCGAGGTTGCTGAGTGTTTGAGACAGAACGGCATTGTTGCCGACGACCGAGTGGCCATTCTGAGTGAAAATAAACCACATTGGGGCGTTGCCTTTTTTGCCATCACCACCAGGGGGGCGGTGGCTGTACCGATCCTGCCTGATTTTCATCCTACTGAAATCCAGCACATCCTGCGCCACTCCGGGGCCAAGGCGATTTTTGTCTCTGAAAAATTGTACGGTAAAATCGAAGACGCGGCCATCGACTCGCTGCAGTCCGTGTTTCTGATCGAGGATTTTTCACTGCTGCCGCAGTCAGCGCGAAAGGACAAATTGTCCGGAATCCTTCAGGAGGGCTCCAAGGAGCTGGCCAAGCTGAAAGGGGCGGCGCGCAAAATCACCAGCCTGCTATCCGGCGACGACGCCGAGGATGCGCTGGCTTCCATCATTTACACGTCCGGCACTACCGGCAGCTCCAAGGGCGTGATGCTCACGCACAAGAATCTCATCTATGATGCGCTGGCCACCTTCACGATTGTCGATCTCGGTCCAGAGGACCGCATGGTCTCCATGCTGCCGCTCTCACACGCATATGAATGCACTTTAGGGCTGGTGGCGCCGTTGATGAAGGGTTCTGCGGTCTATTATCTGGACAAGCCGCCCACTGCGCGCGTGCTGCTGCCGGCGCTGCAAAAAGTCAAACCGACTGTTCTCCTGACCGTGCCCCTGGTTATTGAAAAGATATATAAAAACCGGATTCAGCCTACTTTTAAGAAAAAATTGTTGCTGCGCGGGCTGACCAAGATCCCGGTAATCCGCAAACGGTTGTATAAAGCAGCTGGAAGGAAATTGCTGGCCTCCTTTGGCGGCGCACTTCGCAGCTATTGCATCGGCGGCGCTTCTCTGTGTCCGGAGGTGGAACTGTTTTTGCGTGAAGCAGGTTTCCCCTATGCCATTGGCTACGGTTTGACTGAAACGTCGCCGCTGATCTCGGGTACGGGACCGGAAAACACTGCGTATCGCGCAGCCGGCAAGCCCCTGCCCGGCGTGGAGATGCGCATCGATGGACCGAACCCTAAAACCGGCGAGGGGGAGATTCTTGTGCGCGGTCCGATGGTCATGAAGGGCTATTATCAGGATGCGAAAAGAACGGAAGAGGTTTTGGACAAAGACGGCTGGTTTCGCACCGGCGACCTGGGTGTGTTCGACAAACAGGGGTATCTGTATATCAAAGGCCGTTCGAAGAATATGATCCTGGGCCCCAACGGAGAGAACATCTATCCTGAAGAGATCGAGTCGGCGTTGAACGAGATGGAGGAAGTGGTCGAGTCGCTGGTCTATCTGCGCGACGGCAAGTTGACCGCCAAGGTCTGTTTGAACTATGAAGTGCTGGACAGCCGCTTTTCTGCACAAAAGCTGAATCCCGATCGCATCGAAGCGCTTCTGGAAGAGCTGCGGCAAACCGTCAACCAGAATGTGTCTTCATTCTGCCGCATCAATAGAATACTGGAACAACCCGAGCCGTTTGAAAAAACGCCGACGCAGAAAATCAAACGTTATTTGTATGTCTGAGGTTATAATAGAAAAAGGGTCCTCGCGAATAGACTATGAAACGCTCACGCACAGCTAGCAGGCTTTTTGCTGCGATCGGCAGGCGTCGACACATGAGCAGGTCGCAAGAACCGGTCCAACGGCGTCGATTGTTTTTGTCCGTCTGCGTGTGGGGGCTTTTAGGGGTCTGCTGTGCGGTCGGCGGCAAAAGCCTGAATGTGCTGGTCTCCAGCGTTAAATTGTATCCGGATTATGAACCTTCCGATGTGGTCTTCCGCCCCACCCTGACCGATCCCTGTCACTATGAAGTGGAGATGGTGTGCGGATTGGATTCCATTCAAACGGCGTCTCCATCGCTGCTGGAAGAGCTGGCTGACTCTCTGCGCGTATCTGTCGTCGATCTTCCACTTGTATATCTGTGGACCGCTGAACCCGTGGAGCGGACCGGACAGCGCGACATCCACTATCTCCACATCCAGCCGGATATCGGATTGCGTTTTGAAGACCGCCGCAACGGCAATCGCATACGTTTCTGGGATTTGAGCTCGTTGATTCAAGGCGCGCGCACCCTGCAGCTGAGCCGACGGTTTCACTACACCTGCTATCGCGTAGCATACGAGATAGACTCCAGCAAAGTCGGCGTCTACAACCAGAGCAGTGAATTTTATCGCTTTTACACACGGCCGGAGCGTTGGCTGGAATATACCGGCGCTGTCGCTGACACCGCCCGGCGCATTATCGGTCATCAGTCCAATCCCTACCTCCGCGCCCTGTTGTTGTTCAACTGGCTCAAGGAACACGGCGTCTATCACTATCCGCCGGAACAGCGCGGAGCCACGGTTATGCTGCAGACACTAGCCGGTGATTGCGGCCAATTCGCCTATCTGTTCATCGCTCTGTGCCGCAGCGTCGGCATTCCCTCCCGTCTGGTTGCCGGCTTTCAGACAACCGATGACCAGGAGTGGAGCTATCACGCATGGGCCGAATGCTTTATTCCGAAATATGGGTGGGTCCCTGCGGATCTGACCGAAGCGTGTGCGTTTGGAGAACTGCCCAACAACCGGCTGGTCGCATCCGTGGGCATGAACATTCCGCTGCCGCGAGCGCCCCGCTGGGCGAACTATCGCAACAGCGATGTCGAACAGGGCGTAACCGATTACATGCAGATGGCCACCATCGTCCGGGCGGGACTGGCCGGACAGCGATTTTCAGATATCCGCATGATCAAGGCCAAATCGCTCGTGCCTTGAAAAGTTACAGCGCCTTCAAAGATCCGTTCTATCATTAGGAACCGGTGCCGCTCACAGGAGAAATCAGGTGGATTTTTATTTGCCCACATGTGACCGTGAACCCTATGTGATCCAGAAACCGGAATCTATTCGAACGCCCCGTCTTGTGGTCTTTCACAGCCGGCTGCTTTATAATCTGCAGACCATGAAAGGCCTGTTGTCGCAGGGCGCCTCATCCTTTTCGCTTGCTTCCCTTTGTCCTCATGTTAAAACGCACAAGTCCTCCTATGTCACGCGTTTGATGAGGGAACAGGGCATTCATTTTTTCAAAGCTACGCCGAACGAAGTGGAGATGCTGGCCGCAGCCGGGGCGCCGGAAGTGCTGGTCGCCTATCCCCTGCTGGCCGCAGATGCCGCCGCGCAGATCGACACGATGAAGCGCCATCCGGCCACCCGGTTCTTTCTACAGATCTCTCAGCCGGAACACGCCCGCATTCTGCAACAGGCCGCTGAAGCGGCGGACTTGAACGTTTCCTGTTTCATCGATCTCGATGTCGGCATGGCCCGCACCGGCATCGCACCGCAAAAAGCACTGGGCCTGTATCGCAGGCTGCCGCAGTTTCCGCGTTTGACCTTCGCCGGCCTGCACGCCTATGACGGCCACATCCATCAGCTCAGCGCTGATGAACGACAGCTGCAAGCGGGCATCAGCATGGATCAATTGCAGACAGCGCTGGATCAGTTCACCGCTGCCGGCGTTCCTGTCGAGCGCGTAGTGATCGGCGGCACGCCGAGTTTTATACAGGATCTGCAGGTGCTTGGCCGAAAGCGATGGCCGTTCCAGCTCTATTTTTCCCCTGGCACCTGGATCTATTTTGACACCCACTATCAACGTCTGATGCCCGGCACTTTCAAACCCGCGGCGCTGATCCTATGTCAGATCATGGATCAGACAGGAGCGAACCGCTGCGTGTTGAATATGGGCCACAAACGCTGGGCCGTGGATCAGGGGCCGGTGGAGGCCTTTAGCATCCCGGGCATGAAAGCTCTGTCCTGGAGCGAAGAGCACACGGTGGTGGAGGCGCCGGGCTATTGCCGCATCGGCGATTACGTTCTGGTTGCACCGCGCCACGTGTGTTCGACGGTGAATCTGTGGGAATATTTCGCTTTGATCGATGAGAAGGGCGAGGTGGAGATCGCCGTTAGTCCCATCGAGGGGCGAAACCGGTAGACTTTTTCAGCCGACGCTGGTTAGAATGTGTTGTTATTGTGCAGGCCGGGGCTGGCGGCGCGAGGTTATGCATGAGGAGCGTACCATTGCGAGCAACAAACGCCTGAGGCGTTATGCACCAAATAACAAAAAGACTGTCATTGAGAAGCCGTTTACTATTAATATTTTGAAAATCCACATTGGAGCGATCCCCTGCGACAAGGGGTTTGAATTATAAAAGGTTTGCCGGTTGGCGGGAGATTGCTCCGCTCCAAGGAAGACTTGATGGTGTTGCTGATTTTGATTCTCCTCGCGAAATGACAGATATAAAAGTATGCATGCTTTCTAAAAAAGCTTTTCGATTTACAAGGAGAAAAATTTATGAAAGCACATGTGATCATTGTCCTGCTGGTGGCATGCCTGGCCGGCGGATTGAACGCCGGCGACCAGCTCTACCAGGAACGGCTGTATGAGCCCAAAGTGCTCTGGGGCGACAAATTGTCTGCGTTCTATGGATGTCCGGTGAATCAAATTTATCTCTATGCCTGGGATGAAGCGCAACAAAGCTGGCGCATGATGCCCTTTCAGATCGATGAACGCATTCGCACCAACGATCCTTTCAGCGACGAAAGTCTTCGCCATTTTTACTCTGTTCCCAACGAATATGGCATCGCCCTGGACGACGGTCTGTTCGATTCGGACGACGAACTGGTTTTTATGATAAGAGATATGGGCGACCGCGCGCCGGAGAAGAAGTGGCTGGACAATGCGGAGTCCAAAGCCTTTTCACGCATCGAGCTGGCTGCCACTGATCCCTATGACCCTTCACGGATCGCCTATGCCTATCTGTTTCGTTCCTCCACCATCCAGGAGCCGGTTCCCACGCCCTATGGATTCGTTTACCACAGCCAGGCTGATTCCGTCGAAACCAGTTTTTATACCGTCAAGCTGGACGAGGCCATGGGTCTGGTGAAGAGCATCACCATCAAACCGCCCTATGGCACCGGAGTCGATATTTTCGACCGGCAAAAGATGCGTGTGAAAGCGAGGCTCGGCGTCGGGAGCATCGGTGATGTTCAAATTGATGCAACTGAAGAATTTATCAAGCTTCTGCCTCATTACCGTATGATTACCCCCAAACCGGTGGTTCGTCTGGTGCGAGAGGTGCGGGAGACTTTTCAATTCGGCGAGGAAGAGGTCGAAAATAATTTAGCCTTTTATCTGACGACAAAATTCTATCCGTTCAACGGCGTGGTCAAGGGCGGATCCGCGCTCGATGAGGCGAGTCTGCGTCAGGCCATGCCCAATTGGGAGGATCCGTTCCTTTTGTTTGAAGTGCTCCGCCAGTCGTGGGATTTAAACGCCGCTGCCGCGGGTATGCGCTATTACAGCAAACATAACGACGGCATTTTGATCGATGGACAGCCAGATGAGGTGAATCGCCAGATCGACCGGCCCATTCGCGAATGGAATCTGGTCAGCGGCAGCCAAGGCGCTCTGTTCACTATGACCACTCTGCCGGACACGGTCGCCCGATCCATTTCGCTTTATTTCTATGATAACCAGGCCGGCGGCACCGGCGATCCTGACAGCCTTGAGTTCGTTGATACCGGGGAAGACGGCTCCTATGGCGATTTCGGTCTGAGCCTGTACAAGGCCAGGAGCCTGGACCTGGCCTTTGAAATGTATTTTCTCCCCAACACAGTCAACTCGGCTGAACAGGCCGCTGCCATCGCCCGCGCGGTGGAAAAGCCGGTCGACATCACCCCGCTGGTCACCGAAGTGGCCCGGCGGCCGGTTAATGTGTCACCGGAATCCTATCTCTGCGTTCAGAATTATCCCAATCCTTTTAATCAGCAGACCGTCATCTCTTTCAGCCTGCCTGCAGCTGAACAGGTCCAGGTGACGATCTATGACAGCCAGGGAAGACTGATTCGCACGCTGGTGCAAGCCGCTCTGGCCCCCGGCAGCCATGAACTGCAATGGGACGGATGCGATGAGCATAACCGAACGCTGGCTTCGGGCGTTTATTTTTATCAGCTGATCGCAGGCGAACGGATTGCGCGCAACAAGCTTTTGTTATTGCGCTGAGATCACGAGGAATATCGCATGGGCAAAAAGTTTTTGCTGTTGGCCGTTTTTGCAATCCTGCTTTTCTTCGGCTGCTCGAGCGACCATGGCCTTTCGCCGCAGCCAGGGCGGCTGGTGGTGGATGTCTTTTTCCGCGGCACCCCACCGGTCAATACCCAGGGTATCTATCTCATCGTGGCGCCCCAGTTTCCGCCGCACGCCATCAACGAGCTGTATCACAGCTCCAACAGCCTGCCCATCGATCGCGACAGCGTGCGCACGGTCATCGATCTTCCTTATGGTCATTACGACGCCATCAGTCTTTGGTGGTACAGTAAAGAAACCAAATCCAACCTGGCCGATATTCTGGCCCTGCCTTTGGAAAAGGACAGCCTCGCTGGTTTTAAACCTGTGGGATTTGATCTTACATCCAACCATCCGAGCGACTATATCAAGCTGTATCCGGATTGGAACAAGGTCAACCGCGATGCCAGTCTGGAGGGCACCATTTATTTCGACGGTCCTTTCCCGAAAAACACTCTGGCAACCGCCATTGCTGCCTATTCCTATGAGCCGGACAGCAATCTGGAATACCTGACCTATATGAGGTCCATCGATTTCAGCATCAACGAAAATCCCTATCATTACAAGCTTCCCATTCGATCCGGATCGGTCAATTTTCTCGTGGTGCTGTGGTTGCCTGAGCGCGCCAATCTGGCTGATTTCGCGAGGTTGGGGTTTTACCAAGATCCGGCCAACCCTGGCGTGCCGGCCAAGCTGCGGATCAAATCCGGCGAGACCCGGACCGGTTTGGATATTCATGCCCATTGGCCGGCATCAGAATGAGAACGGACTGCGAGCACATGGCGCCGCACAGGATTATAAAAACAATCCGCTGGATGCTGCTCTACGCCGGCCTGGCTCAGGCGCAAAGCCTCATCACTGGGCAGGTTACGGACGCCGACACCAAAGCTCCTTTGCCCGGCGTCAACATTCAGGTATTGGCGACTTTACGGGGCGGAATCACGAATGTCGACGGCAATTTCCGTATAACCGACGTTCCACCGGGCGCTTACACGATCCGTTTCTCCATGATCGGCTACCACTCCCTGACCGTGTCGCAGGTGAACGTGACCGCTGCTCCCTTTCCCCCGCTTAAAGTGGCGCTCAGAGCGACCGCCATCGAGATGGACCCCATGGTCGTGTCCGCCGGCAAGACTAAACAGTCCCTGGATCAGACACCGGTCTCCTTGTCCGTGGTCACCTCTATGGAGATCAAGCAGCGCAATCCGACCAACATCATCGAAGCCTTAGAAACCGCGCCGGGCGTGCATTTCATCGGCAACCAGATCAACATCCGTGGATCCACCGGCTATACGTTCGGCGCCGGCAACAAGGTGCTGCTGTTGCTGGACGGCGTGCCGGTCTATGCCTCGGACACCGGCGAGTTCAACTGGGACATGCTGCCGCCGCTGGACATTGAGCAGATCGAAGTGCTGAAAGGCGCAGGCTCCACTCTGTGGGGCGCATCAGCCCTGGGCGGCGTGGTGAATGTGCTGACCAAAGATCCATCTCAGCAGGCTCGAGTGCTGTACTCTTTTTCTGCAGGCAAATACGACAAACCTTATTATGATGAATGGCGGTGGACCGATCCCAACCGTTTACATTTTACCCGTGAAGACGTGAGCTACAGCAGACGGTATCGCCATCTAGGCCTGCGCGTTTCGGCCGGCCGATTGATGACCACCGGCTATACCGAATTGGGCGATGCGAAAAAATACAATCTCACCGGCAAATTCGACTATCAGTTCGCCGGCGGCATAAAATGGACCGGCTATACGGCGTACAGCCATATCAGCCGCGGATTCTTTGTCCAGTGGAAGGGACCGAACGATCCGTATGAGGTGGATCCGGCCAATTTAAAAAATCATGCAGCGGTTCATCAGTTGAACACTTACACCAAACTGCTAATTCCTCTTTCCTCCCGTTTTTCAATGAATTTGCGTGCGTCTGTTGTGCGTACGCTGATGGGCAACCAGTTCGGCGAGGGCAGCGGCTTTAATCCGGCCTTTGGTCAGGGCGCGGAGGCACAGGCGGACTGGATACCGCAGGAAGGACACATCGTCACCGGCGGGGTGCAGTTTCAGCATGACGCAGGCAGCACCAAGTATTTCGGCGAGCACAAGGGTTTTTTCATTGGACCGTATCTGCAAGATGAATGGAAGATCCGCGAGAACCTGCGGATGACCACAGGGTTTCGCTATGACCGCTATCAGCTCGTCGGCGGCGTCAAAGAGGATCTGTTCAGCCCGCGTTGGGGAGTGAACTGGCAGCCCTGGTCTACTACGAGTCTGCGCGCTTCCGTGGGCAGCGGATTTCGCGCCGCCACCATCGTCGAACGGTTTCTTGAACTGGCCATCATGAATTTCAAGATCGTGGCTAATCCGCAGTTGAAAGCGGAGAGTTCCTGGGCCTATGATCTTGGTTTTCGCCAGTACCTCAATGAAAACTGGAACGTGGATGTGTCGCTGTTCGACAACGAGTATTGGGAGTTGATCGAAGCGCACATGGATCTGATCCGCGGCCAGGTACAGTTCCGCAACATTCCGCGGGCGCGCATTCGCGGCATCGAAGCGACCACCAACTGGAGTTATGGCTTAACGGTGAAGAATTGGGCGGTCCGGCCCGGGCTGCAGGCGAGCCTGACGGTGATGGATCACATGGATCTGGAATGGCGGGAACCCCTCACCTATCGCCCCAAGCAGATTGCGGCGTTGAAAGCGTCGCTGAAAATTCAAAAATTTTCAGCGCAAGTGGATTACCGTTATGCCAGCCGCATCGAAGCGGTAAAAATCTATCCCATCAACCGCCGGGTGCCGATGAAATTCATCGATCTGCGCTTTACCTATGATTTTGGCTTTCTCAGCCTCAAGGCAGGGATCAGCAATTTGAACAACTATAATTATGCGCCCATGGAAAGCAATCTCATGCCCATGCGGACCTATACCGTGGGGGTGCAGGGGGAGTTGTAAAGGGTTTGCCCTTTATCAGGGGATGGCTTCGCTTCCTGGAAGAGCGGTTGGAAGCACTGGTTTCGGTTGCTCCGCTCGCATCACCCTGGTGAACTTTTTTTCTACTCGGAGAACTTTTTCTTGGACGCACTCGAAACCAGCCTGCGCCGGATCTTGGCTGCGCTTAAAACCGCAGACACCACTCGATACTTGTACATGGACGCCGGATTGATTTCCCATATCCCCGATTTATTTAAGCAGAGCTTTGGCGATCAGCCGGCGGTGATTATCGCTGATATCAACACCTATAAGGCAGCTGGCCGAGCCGTCCAGGAACAACTGCACAGCAGTCCGATCCCTGTACTCGATCCATTTATTTTCGACGAGCTCGATTTCTATGCCGAGTACCGTCATGTGCAACGGCTGCAGTCCTTCTTATCCGCAAATCAGGCTATACCCATCGCCGTCGGCTCTGGAACCATCAACGATCTTACCAAGTTGGCCGCTTTTCTTTGCCAACGGCAATATCTCGCCTTTGCAACCGCGGCATCCATGGATGGTTACACCGCTTTTGGCGCTTCGATCAGCCAGGAGGGCTTTAAGCAGACATTTTTTTGTCCAGCGCCCAAGGCTGTGGTGGTTGATCTGGAGGTCATCGCCGCTGCGCCGGCGGAGATGAACGCAGCCGGGTATGGCGATCTTCTCGCTAAAATACCAGCCGGCGCGGATTGGTTGGTGGCCGACGCTCTGGGGCTGGATATCATCGATAAAGCCGCCTGGCATATGGTTCAAGAGCCGTTGCGTTCCTGGTTGGCTGATCCATGCGGCGTCCGGCAGGCCAGTATGCCTGCCTTGACCGGCCTGATGGAGGGGCTGTTGATGAGCGGCCTGGCCATGCAGAAAACCCAGTCGTCGCGGACCGCCTCTGGCGCTGAGCATCAATTCAGCCATCTCTGGGACAACCAGCATTTGCGGCATCACGGCTCTATCCCTTTCCACGGTTTCAAAGTGGCAATCGGCTCTCTGGCAGTGACCGCTCTATATCAGATGCTCTTGCGAATGTCCGCCGATAATTTTCGCCAAACCCCGAATCGGGTGGCGGAATATTGGCCGAAATGGCAGGACATCGAGAAAGTGATTGTCCGTGATTTTCCAGATTTGAAAATCGCCAGTATGGTTTTGCAAGAAAGCCGGGCGAAATATCAGACTGCCCCCGAGATCAGCGAGCGATTGGAGCGTCTGGCCGACGCCTGGCCGGCACTGCGAGCGCGCTTGCAGGAACAGCTTTGCCCGGCTGCTGAGCTACGCCGGTGGTTGAAGCAGGCCGGCGCGCCGACGCGTCCGGAGGAGATCGGCTTATCGCCGGCTCGGCTGAAGAGCAGCTATCGTCAGGCGCAGCTGATCCGCAGGCGATATACTGCCCTCGATCTTGCGCTCGAATCGGGCCTCTGGGCGCCGGCGCTGGATGCTCTGTTCGCACAAAATGGGTTTTGGCAGGGGTAAATAGCATCCCTCACGGAAAGGAATATGGATGAAATGGCTGGATCTTTTTAAGCCAGTGCCGCATCGTGAACCGATCGACGCTGCGCCCGAAGAAATCGACAAGCTGTACTGGTACTGGCGCCTGCGGATTCTCTACACCACGATGATCGGCTATGCGCTGTTTTATTTTGTTCGCAAAAATTTGTCGCTCGCCATGCCCGGCATGGAGGCGGAGCTGGGCATCTCCAAGGTGGATCTGGGACTTTTTCTCACCCTGCACGGCGTGCTCTACGGCATCTCCCGGTTTGCCAACGGCTTCATCGCGGATCGTGTGAATCCCCGATACTTTATGGCGCTGGGACTGTTCGCGTCTGCGCTGATGAGCATTTTTTTTGGATTGAGCCATACGGTGTTGGCGTTCGGTCTGTTCTGGCTGCTGAACGGCTGGTTTCAGGGCATGGGCTTTCCACCGACCGCGCACACGCTGACCAACTGGTTCTCCGCCAACGAACGCGGCCGCAAATTCTCCATTTGGAACACCTCCCATTCCATCGGCGCCGGTCTGGTGATGCTGCTGAACAGCTTTCTGGTTCTGTACTACTGGCGATTGTGTTTCTTTGTTCCTGCCGGCCTGGCGCTTCTGGGTTCTTTGTTTATCGCCAATCGTCTGCGCGACACCCCCGAATCCCTCGGCCTGCCGCCGGTGGAAAAATACAGCCAAGATCACGAGGAGACGGAAAAGCTGAAGCGGATGGGCGACCATGACTTTAAAAAGTTCATTCGTCTGCATGTGTTCGGCAATCCGGCCATCTGGGTGATCAGTTTTGCCAATTTTTTCGTCTACACTGTCCGGTATGCCATTTTAGACTGGGGCCCGATGTTCTTATCCGAGATGAAGGGCAGCCAGTTGCACCATGCCGGGTGGATCGTCGCCGGATACGAGATCGCCGGCATCCTTGGCATGCTGGTGAGCGGCTGGATGATGGACAAGGTGTTCAAGGGAAGAGGAGGGCGCGCCTGCTTTTTCTATATGGCCGCCTGCACGGTGTGCGTTTTTCTTTTCTGGCGGTTGAACGCCGCCTCCTTGGTGATCAACGGCCTGCTGCTGTTCGGCGTCGGTTTTTTCATCTATGGGCCGCAATGTCTGATCGGCGTCATTGCCGCCAACCTGGCGACCAAACGGGCGGCGGCCACCGCCAACGGAGTGACCGGCATTTTTGGCTATCTGAGCGGTGTGCTTTCCGGTTGGGGATTGGGGCTGCTGGTGCAGACACATGGGTGGAACGCTGGCTTTTTAATGCTTTCGCTGGTAGGATTGATCGCCATGTTGCTGTTTGCGTTCGTTTGGAATGTGAAATAGAGATTCGCGAGGCCGGCCTGATGCGATCGACACGGGTCGAAATATAAACGCAGAGGCGCCAAGGACGCAGAGAATAGTATGGAGCTTATCCCCTATGCATGAAAATGAAATTTCAGAAAGGATCATCGGTGCTGCCATCGAGGTGCACAAGCTATTAGGACCGGGCCTATTGGAATCTGTTTATGAAGAGGCATTATGTCGCGAATTGCACTTGCGTGGATTACGGTTTTTGAGACAACAAAGCGTGCCGATTACATATAAGGGCATCAAGCTTGGCACAGATCTTAGACTGGATTTATTAGTAGAAAATAAAGTAATTGTCGATTTGAAAGCAAAGGAAAAGCTAGCGGAGATCGACAAGCCAAAGCTGTTGACTTATCTGCGCCTCTGCGATAAGCAGCTGGGTCTTATTCTTAATTTTCATGTAGAGTTATTGCGTGATGGGATATATCGAGTAGTTAATAATCTGCAGGAAGCCCGCTAGCCGCCTCTGGCATCTTTGCGCACTCTGCGTTTAAAAGGTTCTGTCAAAGATTTATGGCTTGGCTTTGCCGGCTTGATCTGGTCGACTCGTATCGCTTATCTTAAACATACATAAAAAAAGTGCGACGCAGAAATAACGCCGCACTTTTTTTATAACCACCACCCTGCTCTGATATTCTCAGATCAGGGTTTTTTCATTTAGAAAGAACCGCCGATGGAGACCCGCATCACCGATCCCAGCACGCTGCCGAAATCGCTGTAGGAGAAATCCAGCCGGCCGTTCGTGCCCACGGATCCCAGTTTGATGCCGGCGCCCAGGGAGAGGCCGCCGATGCCGTCTTCACGGCGTTGGGTCGACCAGCCGCCGCGCAGGGAGAACTTTTCCATATAGCTATATTCCAAACCATAGTTCATGAATTCCGTATGATCGACCATGTCCACGCCCTCCAGGGACAGCATTGCACTGTGATCACTGCCCATGGAGAGGGGCAACAGCTCAAACAGATTAGCAGAGACGCCGATTTTATAGGTCTGCGGAATGCCGAACTCTTCGTTCTCATACAGCTGTTGGCCGGAATAGTTCCTGATGGACATGGCCAGAACGACGCTGCGAATGCCGGTTTCATAGATGGTGCCGAAGTCAAAGGCAACGGTGCCGATCTTGTTCTGTTTGCCGGTTTTTTCCAGAGCATCGCCCATATAGGTGTCATTGCTGCCCAGCTTCTGGTTGACATATTTGATGCTGCCGCCGAGGCCGAACTTGTCGGTCATTTGATAACCGTAGCCCAGTCCCAACGCCAACCCCGCGACATCGCCGACATCCACATCCGTATACCCTCGCGGATCGGCTTCAGAGATGGCGGTGCCATGGAAATCGCCGTAATTCATCATCTGGGTGTGCAGAGAGAACACTCCGTAGGCGCCGGTGTTCCAGGCGACCGCCGCGTTGGCTACGCTCATATCGGCGATCCAGTCGGTGTAGTTGAAGAAAAACGCGCGATTCTGCACCGAGGCCAGACCGGCCGGGTTGTAGAACACGGACGCCAGGTCGTTTTTGGCGAAAGTGAAGGCCTCCGCCATACCGGTCGCCCGGGCGCTGCCGCCGACGGAAAGGAACGTCATTCCCGCCTGGCCCAGCTTTTTCATTTTGGCTGTTGCCGGCAACGAGGCCAAAATGATCATCAGCAATAGGGACACACAAAATATTTTTCTCATGAGTATTGCCTCCGTTATGGACTTTTAAGTCACAAAGCTTGGTCACCAAGCGGATTACCGGACCACGATGAACTTGTCGACATGCTTGCCGAGATCGCTTTCAACCGTGTAGATATAAACATCGCTGACGATGTACTGATTGAACTCGGTGCGCAGATCCCAATCTTGGTTGGCCGAGCCGTCGGTATGCTCTATCTTGTGGACAAAGTTGCCGCTCGACGTGTAGATGCGAATCGTGCATTTTCCCGGCAGTCCGGTGAAGACGATTTTATCCATTTCACCCGGATAAGTCTTGCCCGCCGCGCTGTACGGATTGGGCACCACGCGGATGTCCTCTAACTTGGATGCATCGGTGATCGCTTCTGTCTTGGGCTGGCAGCCGGTGGGCGCCCAGCCGCTCCAGGCATACCATCGGCCGCCTTCCAGGGAAACGCCCGGATCCTGCCAGTTCTGGCTGCCGTCGTCATAGGCGACCACATAGTAAAAGTACTGATAACCGGGGGCTACATTGGCATCGAGAAACTCGTTGGCCGTTCCTTCATAGACTTTGTAGTAGGAGCTGTCCCTGGCGCCTGTGGCGCGATAGACGCGGTAACCGGCAAAGTCTTTGACTTTGGTGTCGAAATCCGGATCGTTCCTCGGCTCATCGGACCAGGACACTTTGATCTTGGGGCCTTCAGCAGCCACCCAGAGGTTGGCTGGAGGACGCGGCGGATCGGGCACATCATATTTGCTGCGGCCGCCGGCTTTGGTCCCGTTGATGTTCCAGTCCGCCATTCTCAGAGTCTTAAAGACGGAATCCCGGCCGGCTTTGAACACCGGTTCGAGTTCGTCCATGACCGCGGCGCTGTATTTGGAATCCCAGGCTCTTTTGCCCCAGTACTTGCACTGCTCCAGGCTCATGCCGCCTACGGCGATCACATAGTCGATCTGGATGGATTCGCCGAATTCCAGATCATAGGGCCCAAAGCTGGTATATCCCGTGGGGATGGTGATGTTAGAAGCGAGATCACGATGTGGGGTGTCTAGCTGCCAATGCACGCCAGGTTGGAACAGGGCTTCGTATTGATCCTTATAGGTTTTTACGACGCGACCGAGATCGTAATCTCTTTCCTGCTTGATGGTCGTGCAGTTCGGCTGGCTGAGATCATTGGTCTTGTCCTTGGCGGATTTCGGAGCATAGAGCGCGCCCTGGCAGATCCAGGCCGGTGAAAGGATTTCGATCCAGCGTTCATCCTTGCTCGGGTCGCCGAAATCTTTGACCGAATCGCCCGGTTTGTCGCCGTCATAATAGAGATAGAACCGGCGATCGTTGCCCTCACTGGCGAACGGAGCGACGAATTCACCCACCTCATCGTTGTCCGTAGAAATGGAGTAGGTGCGGCCGCTACGGGAGTTCCACGGATTGCAGAACCAGGACCACCAGAAGCCTTCGATCTTTTGATTGGTCAGAATGTAGGGCCAGTTGGTCGGTTCCGTTGTGTAGGGCCAGAGAACCGGGGTTTCGCCGGGCAGGCCGAACACTTTGCCGTTGTTGGTGAGTTTGATGTTCATGATCGCATAGTCCTGGTGCTTGGGCGTGCAGTAGGCGTACAGCCAGCGTTCAAATTCAACGCCCATGGTGTAGCGCCAGACCGATTTGATGGCCCGTTCGGTGATCAGGTTGGGATCCACCGCCGTGTTCTTGTCGTGCTGAAAATCGCCCTGATGGGCGTTGAGAAAGTTATCGCCGCCGTCCGGGGTGATGTTTTTGCCGTCGACGAACACATTGGGCTGCGGCCAGCGCTGATAGAGAATTTGCGTGACCGGCATCAGCGCGGTCTGATTTTGCTGATTCACCCAGTAGGGCTTATAGTCGTAATCATAGGTGCGATACATACCGGAGGTCCAGAAGGGAAACACCTCGCCGTTCGGAGCTTTCCAGTTCTTACAGCCGGCCAGCGAACCGGTTTTGCGCACGTTGCCGCCCCACAGCTCGCGGATGCCGCCTTCAGGAAACAGAACGCGGCCGCCGGGCCAGGCGTATTGACCGCCCCAGCCTTCTGCGCCGTCGTATTCGGCGTTGACCCACAACCGGCCTATTCGCAAGAAATGCATACCGGTGTTGGCATACGCCATTTCTCCGAGCAGGACGAAGACCAACAGGCAGAGGCCTGTGATTATTAATAGACGTTTCATAGGTAATTCCTTTTCGTTTAAACGACGGGACAATCTATTTACTTTCGTACGGATGCATTAAAACTCGACTTTCACGCCGAACAGGAGGGCGCGGGGATTGTAGAACAGAGCGAAATCCTTGTCCGGCGCCAGGGGAGCATGGGTGATGCCGTTTTTATCTACCCAGTTTTCAGTAAATATATTGTTGCCGTTTTTGTCCTCATAGTCACCGACCTTATTGCCCAGACCGGTATTCTTGTCGACGAATAGGCTGTAGTACAATTCCGTTTCAGCCGCTTCCAGGACGCCGAGATTGAGCAGCTTGAAATTGAACACGTTGTTGACGTCCATATAGACGCGGGTTTTGACGCCGGCAAAGGAGGGCAACGTTTTGTTCAGACGGAAGGTCGTGGTATAGTTGTTGACCCAGTAATAGATGGTGCGCACTTCGCGGGTGGGCAATCCGGTCGGATTGTAGATGACCTTGCTGCCCTTGTTCCAGCGTTGAATCAGGCTCAAGCGCCAATCGCCCGCCAGGTTGCCCCATTCGTTCGGCGTATGGAAATCGATGTTGGCGATAAAGCTGGGTTGGGTCTGGGGCTGCAGTTTAACCGCGCTGTACTGGTAATAAGCGGCCAACGGATTCTGCTGATATCTCTGCAGGCCATAGTTGCCCGAGGTGCTGATCAAATAATCCATGGTCAGCCAACCGGTAAAGTACCGGCCGCGCATCTTGGTCACCTTGAGTTCGATGCCGCGGATATCCTCCCAGTTGTTGTTGCGCTGGGTGGTATACGAGCAGGCGCCTTTGCCAACGCCTTCATAGTTGCGGAAATCGCCGATGGCTTGGGATCCGTCAAGTCCGATGACGGTGATCTGGCCGATCTGATCCGTGTTGTCTTTGGAGTAAAAATAGGAGCGGATCAACCATTCGTCTTTGATGCTTTGTTCAAAACCCACCTCATAGGCGGCTGTTCTGGGCGCCAGCAGATTGGGATAGCCCAACCAGCGGGTGTCGGCCTGACCGTTGCCGAAATCCCAGCTCTCGTTGTAAATGCCGAAACGATGACGGTTGGAGGGCTCGCTGTAGTAAACGCCATAGTTGAAGAAGAATTTGGTGTTCTGACGCACCGGATGGGAGAAGGCGATACGCGGCGCCAGATAGGTGTTGGATTTGGCTTTTTCCTTGGGCAGATCGTCGTAGGTCAGATATCCCTCGGTACCGCCGCGGGCCCAGATCATGGAATAGATGTCATTGGGCACGTACACCCAGCTGTTGGCGTCATAGTGTTCGATGCGCAGACCGATGTTGGCGATCAGACCGCCGTATTCGATCTTGTCCTGAATATAGCCGGCGAAATGAAAGGGCTTGGCGTTGAGGCGGACGAAATCTCCGGCATTTGGCGCTAGGATGATCGTTCCGGCTTTGCGGTTGAATCGTTTGACATGGTCAGTTCCATATTCGATGCCGAATTTGACCAGGTTTTCCTTGTTGATTTGGCTGGTGAAATCGAAATTCACCTTGTGACTTTTGACAAAAGAAGTGTCCACCACATTGGCGCCGCCGTAGAACACATAGGTGCCGGGCAGATCGGTGATGGGATTGGCCTCGCCGATCCAGCCGATGGGCGCTTCGTCAAAGCCGACGCCGGCGATGGTTTTGATGATCTCGGGATTGCGCGGCCGCGATTTGCCTGCTTCGGTTTCTGTGGTGAAATAGTCGTAACGCACTTCATAAAAGGTGGAGGGGCTGAGCGTATGGGTCATCTTGCCGCCGATGGATTTGGTGAAAACGTCAAGCAATCCCTGGGAAGCGAGATAGTATTTATAGGTGCCCAGCGCGTCAGCGGTGACGTCCGCACCATATTGCATCAGGGGTTGGCCGCCCCAGGTGGAGCCGATGGTGCTGGTTTCGGTCTTGCCGTACAAGCCGCTGACAATGAATTTAAGCGCGTTGTGAGGTTTAAAATTGAGTTTGCCCTCGAAGGTGTTATAGTTGTCAAACTCGCTGATGGAGGGCAATACCGGGTATTCGCGGGTGAACTTGTAGCCGAGGAAAAAGCCCGCATCTTTAAGCCCGATTTTGTCCAGCCCGGGGATGGGTCCGCCGAGACCGGCGTCCAGATAATGGTCTGGTTTATCGCCGTAGGGGATGGGCCGGTGCTGCCATTTCCAAACTTCCAACAGATCCTGAGGGGTCCAGTCGCCCTTGCCGAGGTATTTGGATTTGTTGGCGTTGACAGCCAGCGCATTCCAACCGGCGAAAATCTGACGGCCTTCGACATCCTTCACCACATCAAAGGAGCCAGGGCCGGCGTAGGTTTTGTAATCGTATTGATCTGTGCCATAGGCGTTGGGGCCAAAGTGCTTTTGATGTGCGGCGCCAAGGCGGTAATCAGCCGATCCTGAGAGTCTGCGGCCGCCCTCTTTGGTGACCACGTTGAAAATACCGGAACGGATATCGCCGTATTCGGCATTGAAACCGCCGGTGAGCACTTGGATTTCCGATACAGAGGCAGAGTTGGTGATGGCGTAGATCTTGTCGTTCAACTTGTCACTGCGCTCCATACCATCCACCTGAAAGCTGATTTCGTCGTTGCCGCCGCCACGGATGGTGATGTCCAGGTTTTCGGTATCAACGGAAACGCCTGGTTCAAGGCTCACCGCGTCCATGATGTCCGCCACCGGCAGAGTGGATGCGGTTTCGCTGGTGGTCACCTTCTGGCTGGAGGTCACGTCCTTTTCCACCAGCGGACGCTGGGCGGTGATGACGATCTCCTGGCCCTGGATGGTGGATTGGTTCAGATTGAAATCAACCGTGGTAGTCCGGTCGACGTTCACGCGCACTTTCTGCTGCAGGATGGGGCCGTAGCCCACCATGGTGGCGCGCACCGAATAGTCTCCGGGCGGGACGTTGAGGATAAAGTAGGAGCCATCGACACCAGCGGTAGCGCCCATCCTGGTGCCAACGATAAGAATGTTGGCGCCGATAAGCGGTTCTTTGGTGCCGGCATCCAGCACTACGCCTGATATCTTGCCGGTTGTTCCGGCCCGCATATCCATCTCTGGGATAAACAGGGTCAGCAAAACCGCGGCGGTCATGCAGATGAGCTTAAAGTAACGATTGGTACGCATCATTAATACCTCCGTTTGTTTAATGGAAATGGATTTGCCCTGTACTTTTTTTTAGACGATGCAACCAAGGACTTTGTTCGAAATTTCGATGAACGGGTGCGTTCAAGCCACTTTTTTCTTTCGAAGCAGAAAGCCCAAAGTACCTCCCATTTCCTCATCGAGTGAAATTGGTTGAATACAGCCGGTTGTCTGCAGCCCTTCACCTCCTCTTTATGATTGTGTTGGCGGTTTGGCCGAGCGCGATTCGTTGAGGCCCATCGAGCCCCTTCTCCGTCAACGAGTCCTTCCGCTCGACGGATGCTGTTTAGCGGTAGTAATAGTCTCTTTTTACTTCCGTTGCCTCCCAATTATAGTTTTTGATTTCCTCCTCGACTGTGGAATGCACCAGAGTATAAATTCCTTCGTGATTGCGATCGACGAAAACAAAACTGTGCTGACCGCCTGCGGTGAAATAGCGCCAGATGGCGTAGGACTTGCGTCCAGTCTCCCAGGTGTATTGCTCGATGTCGTCCGGCTTGCCGTAGATGACGAACACCCGGCCCATGTCGCTGTTCAGCCCGTTCTCCTTGCCTTTAAAATTTTTATTGGCATAATCGATGCGGCTGAAAAGGTTCTGCATGTACTCGTTCTCCGGCGTCTCCGGGCTTTCATCCTTACTGCGCCAAAAGTTGAGCAAAAAGTTGGTCTTGCCCTCGTCGTCAAGCTCGTCAAACAGCTTGAGCTCGTCGTGTGTGGCGATGTATTTGAGTTGATCCCGGTAACGCTTGATGTCGTCCGGCGACATGGGCAAAAGCTGAACGGCGACGGCGGGCTGATGAATCCAAAACCGCTTTGCGCTGACCGCGGACCGGCCGGTGGACGAATCAAACACCGCCACCGTAATCGTATGGGCGCCGTCCTCCAGACCGCGAACGTCCAGCCCGGCCACACGGGCGCTGATCCGGCCGCTGCGGTCGATTCTCTGCCTGGGCATCAGCATCAGCGTATCGCCGGCTTGATCCGTTATGCTGTAGACGACGGAAAGCGGCGTCGAACTGTCCGCGTCGGCAGGCATGAGGTTATAGAGTTCGTAATAAAGATAAAGCATGGCGTTGTGATAACGATACCGCCTGGACGGATTCGGGATGATAGCGGTGTTGCCTTTTTTAAAAGCGGCGCCCGCGGCGTTCGCCTGGATGCTGATCGCAAGCTGCGGTTCACTGACCGACAGCTCTTTGGAAAAAGAGGGAACAGAAACCTGACCGGTGATGAGGGAAAATTTTTTCGCGTTCTCATCCGTCAGCCGGGCCTCCAGTTGATAAACGCCGGAGGGAAGGGACAGAACGATCTGATCCAAAATGCCCTTGGTTTCATCAGTCAGCGCCGCCTTGTTAAAGCGCGCTTTTCTGTTGTGGGTGTCGGTGAAAACAGAGGCGCCGCTTTGATCCTGCAGGGAGAGGGCCAATGTAAAAGAGGCCAGGCTGTCGCCGGCTGGGCTGGAAAAATTCAACTCCTTGAGTGCGATGGAATAGTAGAACTCGATTCGAACCTGTTCACCCTGCTGAAAAAATCCTGTATCCAACCAGAAACGGGGCGCCTCTGCGCTTTCAAGCGGAAAGGCTAAGGGTTGACTATAGGCGGGCAAGCGCCATCCTGTCAGGATGGCGGAAAGGGGGATTAGAATTTTCAATATGTGCAAGAGGTGCTGTTTCATGGATGATCCTATACAGGGTATAATGCTTTGGGCTGACAAAATCGGTCATGCGAAGAGTTGGATGGTTCAGCCGCTTTACATCCGTACAGAGCCCTCCCTGCAAAAACCGACGGCTTTTGCAGTCTGTAACCTTTAAAATAAAAAAGCGTTAATCAGCTCATCCCCTCCACTGAATAACGCTTTTCCATGCATATGTTTTCCTATTTAAGCGTGCATCATTATGTTTATTGACGTTAATAAATTTTTCCTGCAAACGCAAGCTAATTTTATAAAACGAAAAAAAAATACCATCGGATTTTCATTTTTCCTTACAAAAAGCCCGGTGGAGGCGGCTTGCGGGCCTGTTTAGGCGAAAACCCGCCGGATCCGTTCCATCGCCCAATCGACCTCTTCCCTGGTGATCACCAGAGGCGGTGCGAAACGAATGATCCAATCGTGCGTGTCTTTGGCCAGCACGCCCTGTTCCTTGAGCGCGCGGCAATAGGTCATGGCTTTGGGCCCGTCTTGTTTCAGCACCAGCCCGATCCACAGCCCTTTGCCGCGGACAAAGTCGATATGCGGATGACGGATCTTGCGCAGTTCTTCCATAAAATAAGCGCCCTGGACTACGGCGTTCTCCGCCAGGTTTTCCTCCACCAGTACGCGCAGGGCTTCACGGGAAACGGCGCAAGCCATGGGATTGCCGCCATACGTGGAGCCATGGGTGGCATGTTTGAACACATTCATGATCTCACGGCTGGAAAGCACGGCCGAGACTGGGTACATGCCGCCGGAAAGCGCTTTGCCGATGCTGATGAGATCGGGTTTTACCTTTTCATGCTCGCTGGCCAGCAAGGCGCCGGTTCGGCCCAGACCGCTCTGAATTTCATCACAGAAAAGCAGTACGTTATGGGCCTTGCAGATCTCGGCCGCCTTGGCCAGAAATCCCGGCGGCGGCACGACTACTCCAGCCTCGCCTTGAATCGGCTCGACCAGGAACGCTGCAGTGCGCGGCGTGATCGCTTTTTCCAGAGCTTCCGCGTCACCATAAGGGATTGTAATAAATCCAGGAGTATACGGGCCATAGAAATCCTTGGCCAGAGGATCGTCGGAAAAGGAGATGATGGTGGTGGTGCGGCCGTGAAAATTACCCGAGCAGACGATGATCTCCGCCTCATACTGCGGTATGCCTTTGGCGACATATCCCCAACGGCGGCACAGTTTGATGCCGGTCTCCACCGCTTCGGCGCCGCCGTTCATCGGCAGCATGGATTCGTATCCCAGCAGTTCGCAGGTCTCCTTGGCGAACAGTGGCCACAGATTGTTGCGGAATGCACGGCTGGTGAGCGTTAAAATTTCCGCTTGCTGCTGCATGACCTTGACCAAGCGGGGATGGCAATGGCCTTGGTTGACGGCAGAATAGGCAGCCAGACAATCGAGATACTTTTTACCCTCCACGTCCCAAACCCAAGGCCCCTTGGCGCGCTCGATGACTACATCCAACGGCTTGTAATTGTGCGCTCCGTAGAGATCCTCGATAGCAATCAGTTCAGCGGCTTTCATAAAACCTCCGGGTTGATTGTTTTTTTTCGCTCTAGAACTTAACGCTTTAAGCGGAAAAAAGCAAGCTCGCCCTCTGTACGGCTGCTGCTGCTTTTCCCTTGCTTTGCGATGATTTTTTGGGTAATTTTCATACTGTATTTACACTCGTCGGGGACGACGGTCCTTTCATGGGGACGGGTCCTTCTTGAACCGCGCGGCTGTTCTCTGCCTTTTCCTCTTGGGCGAAGGACGCAGCCTGCAGCCGCCTGACGGAAAACTGAAACTATCCAATCGCTGACAGGAAAGGATCTCTGCGTGCGCGTACTCTCAGGCATTCAACCATCAGGCGCTCTGCACCTGGGCAACTATTTCGCCATGATGAAACGGATGATTGAATACCAACAGAACCACGAACTGTTTTGTTTCATCGTCAATCTGCATGCTCTCACCACAGTGACCGACGCGAGTCTGCTTAAAAAGCAGACGGTGGAGGCGGCGTGTGATTTTTTAGCGCTGGGCATCGACCCGGATCGCTCGGTTTTCTATGTCCAGTCCGATGTGCCCGAAGTCACCGAGCTGACCTGGCTATTATCCAATGTCACCAGCATGGGCCTGCTGGAGCGCGGTCATTCCTATAAGGATAAAATTGCCAAAGGGCTTTCCCCCAACCACGGCCTGTTCGCTTATCCTGTGCTGATGGCTGCGGATATTCTCCTCTACGGCGCCAACCGGGTTCCGGTGGGCAAGGACCAGATGCAGCATTTGGAGATGACGCGCGATATCGCCATTCGTTTTAACCAGACTTACGGAGAGACTTTTGTGGTCCCTGAAGCGGACATCGCCGAAGAGGTGGCGCTGGTGCCGGGTCTGGACGGCCAAAAGATGAGCAAATCCTACGGAAATGCCATCGATATTTTTTCAACGTACGCCGAGTTGAAGAAACGGGTGATGTCCATTGTGACCGACGCCACCCCGGTCGAGCAACCCAAGAATCCAGACGCCTGCAATCTATTCGCCATCTATAGTCTGTTTCTGAATCCGCAACAAAAAGCGGCGTTGCGTGAACGCTATCTGCAGCCCGGTTTGAAATACGGCGAGGTGAAGAAAGAGCTGTTGGAAACGATTTGGAAATATTTTGAACCTTTCCGGGATAAACGCGAGCAGTTGCTCAGCCACCCGGATCGCGTGTTTGAAATTCTGCAGGCCGGCGCGGAGAAAGCTCGGCAGGTCGGCCGGCCTTATCTGGAACTGGCGCGCGAACGCGTGGGCATCGCCTACCGGTCACAGGGATCAGACCCATGGGCAAGGAGCCGGATATGATGCCGTTTCATTATCGTCATCAGGAACTTTATTGCGAAGAGGTTGCGCTGTCCCACATCGTCGAGCGATGCGGGACTCCGCTTTATGTGTACAGCCTCACTGGTATTCTTGAAAACTATCGCTGCATCGACGGCGCTTTCGCCGGACAGCCCCACCGGATCTGCTATGCGCTCAAGGCCAACGCCAACCCCGAGCTGCTGCGCCGGCTGGCGTCTCTGGGCGCGGGTGCGGATGTGGTTTCCGGCGGCGAATTGAGGCAGGCGCTGCAGGTCGGTTTTCCAGCGGAAAAAATCGTCTTTGCCGGAGTGGGCAAGACCGACGAAGAAATCCGTCTGGCGCTGCAGCACCGGATTCTGGCGTTGAATGTGGAATCGCGCGAAGAACTGCACGTAATCGCTTCCATCGCAGAGCGAATGCAGGTCCAGGCGCCCATCGCCGTGCGCATCAATCCCGACATCGACATCGAGGGGCACCCCTATTTGACCACTGGCAAAAGCGCCAACAAATTCGGCATCTCCCTGGCAGAGGCGAGAGACGCCTATCTCTGGGCCGCCGCCTGCAAATCCCTGCGCCTGGTCGGCGTGCATTGCCATATCGGCTCCATGATCAAAAAAGCAGAGCCCTATCGCAGAATGGCGGAAACCCTGGCCGCGTTTGTCGCGGATATGAAGGACCAGGGCATCGCTCTCGAGCATATCGATCTGGGCGGCGGCATTGGCGTGGATTACAGCCAGGTACTGGCGGAACACGGATCGCCGTTTTATATCGATCCCGTCGAACTGGCGCAGGAACTGCAGCCGGTTTTACAAGCGACAGGGTGTGAGTTGATCTTTGAACCCGGCCGTTCTCTGGTGGGCCCCAACGGCGTGCTGCTGACAACGGTGCTGTATACGAAACAGACCGCTGGGAAAAAATTTATCGTGGTGGATGCGGGGATGAACGATTTGATTCGTCCTTCGCTGTACGGAGCGCATCATGAAATATTGCCGCTGCAGCAAAAGACGGCTGTTGTGGAGACAGCGGATGTGGTGGGACCTATTTGTGAATCAGGCGATTTTCTCGCCAAAGAGCGGCTTCTCCCGATCATGAAACGCGGGGATCGGCTGGCTGTTATGACCGCCGGCGCCTACGGATACGTGTTGTCCAGCCAGTATAACCTGCGGCCCCGGGCCGCAGAGGTGATGGTCCAAGACGACGGCTGGCAGGTGGTGCGGGAAAGAGAGAGCCTCTGACTGGACCTAATCGTCCTCTTCAAACAGGGAGACGATGTTGCCGTTGGATTCTGAGCGGCTCTTTCGCTCCGTTGGACTGGCGCCGGTCTGACGCTGATCCGTTTCGCGCCAGGAAGCCACCCGTTCAATGCGGAGCGGATTTCCCTGGATGGTGAAATCCGCTCCGCGGACCTGATCTTCATCCAGTATCCAGGTCGCTGAGTGAGACGGAAGGGTGAGAAACAGAAAGGTCACCTGCCACCAGCCCTTTTTGCGGTCTGGCAGCATTTGTTCGATGCGGGCGTAAAATCCTGGTTTTTCGTTCAAGTGGATCAAAACCACTTCCCCCTCGCGAAAGCGATCTCCGTAGCGTGGCATAGGTATCTCATTGCGTCGGTTGGTTTAGTGCGCAGTGGCGCCGAGCGCCTGAAACAGCGAGAAAAGTCTACAAAAGTTTTTCAACTAATCAAAGCCCTTTTTATCCCAGCAAATGAGCGACTCATGAAAAACGTCAAAATCAAAGCCAAGATCATCGACAGCGAGGGGCTGCAGCGCACCGTGGCCCGTTTGGCGCTGGAGATCATTGAACGGAATCGGGGGGTGGACAAGATTGCGGTGGTCGGCGTGCGCACGCGCGGGGCTACGCTGGCAGAGCGGATCGTGGCAAAAATCGAGGAGCTGGAGGGCCGCAAGGTGCCCTACGGAGTGCTGGACATCACCCTCTACCGCGATGATTTTCGCAAACGGCTCAAACAACCGGTGGTGCAGATCACTGATATTCCGTTTGAGATCGACGACATCGATGTCATTCTGGTGGATGATGTGCTGTTCACCGGACGGACCACGCGCGCGGCCTTGGAGGCGCTGATGGATTTCGGCCGGCCCGCCAGCATTCAGCTGGCGGTGCTGGTGGATCGCGGTCATCGCGAACTGCCGCTGACCGCTGATTATGTCGGCAAAAAAATACCCACCTCCATCGGCGAAGAAGTTCGCGTGCGGCTGCAGGAGATCGACGGAGAGGATTGCGTGCTTTTGGTCGAGGTTCCCAAGGAGGACGAATAATGGCACTGAAGAGCAAGCATCTGCTTGGGCTGGAAGGCGTCACCCGGGAGGAGATCACCGAGATACTGGACACCGCAGCCACGTTCAAAGAGATCCTGCAGCGGCCTATACCCAAGGTGCCGACTCTGCGCGGCAAAACTGTGGTCAATCTTTTTTATGAGGACTCCACCCGCACGCGCATCTCCTTTGAGCTGGCGGAAAAACGCCTGTCCGCGGATACCGTCAATTTCAGCGCCTCCGGCAGCTCGGTGAAAAAAGGAGAGTCGCTCAGAGACACGGTGCGCAATATCGCAGCGATGAAAATCGACATGGTGATCGTGCGCCACCGTTCCGCCGGCGTGCCCCTGTTCCTGACCAAGTGCATCGATGCGTCGGTGATAAACGCCGGCGACGGCATGCATGAACATCCCACGCAGGCGCTGCTGGATATGATGACGCTGCGGGAAAAATACGGCACATTGGATGGACTCAAGGTGGCCATCATCGGCGACATCAGCCATAGCCGGGTGGCGGGATCGAATATGCGCGGACTGAAAACCATGGGCGCGGAGGTCTTGGTATGCGGCCCGCAAACGTTGATGCCGCGAGACATCGAAACCTTCGGCGTCGGCGTCTGTCATTCGGTGGATGAGGCGATTGGCTGGGCGGATGCGCTCAACGTTCTGCGCATTCAGCTGGAACGTCAGGACGCGGGATTGTTTCCATCCCTTCGCGAATATCATAACGAATACGGCATCACTCGGCGAAGACTGGAGAAGGCAGGGCGCGATCTCACGGTCATGCATCCGGGTCCCATCAACCGCGGGGTCGAGCTGGAGAACGATCTGGCGGATTCAGAATTTTCAGTGATCCTGGATCAGGTGACCAACGGAGTGGCTGTGCGTATGGCCGTCCTCTATCTGCTGAGCGGCGCGGAAGAGGCTGTGAGTTAGCAGACCGTCGGCGGCCGCATCCCACGAAAACTGCTGTGGACAATCGATAAAGCAAAGGAATGGTATCCTGTGGAAACCTACATCACAACGCCCGTTCTGTTGAGCGGCGGAGCCCTCCTCGACCTGCAGACCAATGAACGCCACCCAGTCGACCTGGTGGTCCGCAACGGCCGGATCGACCGAATCGGCCGGCAGGAGCGCGCTTCCTTCAACGGCGAAGTGCACGACATCAGCGGTCATCTGATCGTACCTGGACTGATCGACATGCATGTTCATCTGCGTGAACCAGGCCGGGAGGATGAAGAGACCATCGAGAGCGGATGCGCCGCCGCCATGGCCGGCGGCTTTACCGCGGTCTGCTGCATGCCCAACACCAATCCCCCCTGCGACCGCCAGGAGGTGGTGCGTTTCATCAAGAAGCGCAGTGAGGATCAGCTGGTCGAGGTGTTTCCCATCGCCGCGATCACCAAACAGCGCGAAGGCAAAGAGATCACCGAGATGGCTGATTTGCTGCGGGCCGGCGCCGTGGCTTTTTCCGACGACGGCAGTCCGGTGCAGAACGCTGCGGTGATGCGCCATGCGCTAGAGTACGCCAGCATGTACGGGGCGCTGGTCATCGATCACTGCGAGGATGAGCCTCTCTCCGCCAGCGGCCACATGAACGAAGGCCGCATGTCCACGCGTCTGGGTTTGGCCGGAATACCCGATATCAGCGAAGAGATCATGATCGCGCGCGACATCAGCCTCGCCGAGTACACCGGCGGCCGTATTCATATCGCGCACCTCTCCACCCGCAAAGGGGTGGAGAGGATTCGCCGCGCCAAAGAGGCTGGGATTCAAGTGACCTGCGAGGTCACTCCGCATCATCTGGCGCTCAACGAAGAAATGCTGTCGCAGTATGACACTAATCTAAAAATGGGTCCGCCCCTGCGCACCCCCAGCGACCAGGAGGCGCTGCTGGCGGGATTGAAAGACGGCACCATCGATGTTTTTGCCTCTGACCATGCACCGCACTCGGCTGAGGAAAAAGAGGTCGAGTTCAGCGCAGCGCCCAACGGCATTCTCGGCTTGCAGACCATGCTCGGCATCGTGCTGAGCAAAGTCGTGCAACCTGGAGTGCTGAGTCTGGCTGATGCGCTGACGAAAATGATCATTACACCGCGCACCATACTGCGACTGGAAGTGCCGCAAATCCGTGAGGGGGAACCGGCGAATTTTACAATATTAAATCCAGAAAAAACTTGGACCATGAACTTGGGAGTGAACCGTTCCCGCTCCCGTAACATGCCCTATTTCGGCTGGACTCTGCCAGGCGTTCTCTGGGGCGTCTGCAACAAGGGCAGGCTGTGGATCGCCTGAAGCGATCGGTCGGCGTTCAAGACGATCCAGACGGACCGCGAAGAATCGTCCATTTTGTGACGCACCGCATCACTTGGTTGATAAAAAATCCGCACACTAGGGCATGAAAAAACTAATCCCCTTCGTTGTACCGTTGCTCTTCGCCCTGATGCTGATTCAGGACGGCGCTGCCATCGATCATCGGCCCTCCTGCCGTGAGGCGGTTCACGCGCTGAACCTGCAGCTGGCGGAGCCGATTAATGAGGTGGAACTGGTCGCTGTTCTGACCTCTTTGAACGCGAGTGATAACGCCCGGCTGCCTGAAAATTTTACGACCAAAGCCCATGCGCGCAAGCTGGGCTGGCGGCCGGGGCAGCCCCTGTGGAAATATCAAAAGCTGAAAGGCAAATCCATCGGCGGCGACCGGTTTTATGACCGGGAGAAAAAGCTGCCCGCAGGCAGGCGCGTCTGGCGCGAGGCTGATCTGGATTATCAGGGCGGCCGTCGCAACGCTAAGCGGTTGCTTTATTCCAACGACGGGTTGCGTTACGTCACAGTGGACCATTACCAGACCTTTACGGAGGTCCCCTCATGCCGATGAAGAAATGCGTTCTTGAAGGCCGATCCTTCACCTCTCTCAACGACGTCTATGACAGTCTCGCCCGACAATTGAATTTCCCCGCTCATTTCGGCCGCAATCTGGACGCATTGTGGGATGTGCTGACCACGGATATCCCTGGCCCCCTGTCGATCACCTGGAAAGCTTATCGCGCCTCGCGGGCTGCTCTGGGACCGGATTATATCAGGATATCCCGCTTGCTGCAAGAGGTAGCCCGTGAACGGCACGATGTCATCCTGCGCTACCGGTAGAACGACGGCGGATGGACGACGCCGGGCTTGCCGGCAACCGCACTGGCCGAAACCACACTCAACGCCTTTAATCCATTTTGTCATTCGTACCGCTTTTTCTCGGAACCCCCAACACACCGGTATAGCCGGGTCAGGAGACTTTATGAAAAAAAGATGGATGGTTTTTCTGTTGCCGATTTTGGCGTTCTGTTCCGGCGCCCGGCGGGTGCCCTTTGAGCAGTATTCGGTAGCCATGACGCTCGCCGTGGAACCCGACAGCTCGGTGTTCATCGGCACCGATGAAAAGTTCAACGGCGTGCTGTGGTTGAACCAGGTGTTTGAAACCGAGGGGACTGCGGCCGCATCGGTCAAGCTGATCGAGAATTTCGGCAGGTTTTATCTCTGCGCGGATCAATTTAAAAACGTATGGATTCTTCAGCCGCACAAGGACGGCGTCAGCGCTAAGGCGAAAGCCGTGGATGTGACGCCGGAAGATGAGACAGATGTCTACACCGATATCGGACTGAGTCGCTACGGATCCAGGGAAAACGCAATGGTTCGGTTCCGTTTCAACAATCGTCAACTTTTTATCGACCGGAAAGGCGGTGTGCATGAGACTTATCAATAAGCTTTTTCTTTTACTGCTGCTCAGCGGCAAGGCGCTGTTGGGCCAGGATGTGCAGCAGCTGTATGATCAGGCCCGGGAAGTATTGGCCGCCGGACAATACGATCTGGCGCTTACCCTGATCCGTGAAGCTAAGGCGGAGATCGACAGAGATCCGCAGGCGGATCCCAATCAGGTGTTCGCCAAACGGCTGTTGCCGCAGGTGGAAAAGAACGCCCGCACCATGGGCGAACTCGCCGCCGCGCTGCAGGCGTTGAATCAGAGCGTGCAGAATGATCTCTTTTTTCAGGATCTGACGCCCGGCCCTGAGGCGGTGCGGCAGTATACGACTCAAGCGAAAGAGGCGAGCCTGGATCTGGTGAGGCGGCGGGACGAGATCATCCGTAGCCACGTTCTGGCGCCGGAGTACCGTTCTGCGGTGCGTGGCCTGCCGGTGTATGCGCAGAGCGAACAACTGGCCTCGGTCGGCATCATGGACCGGCTGTCGGAACAATTCGAGCGGATGACGACTGTACTGGTGGATTCCTTGAACGCCGTGGATCTACGTTACCGGTGGGCGACCGAAAAGCTGGCGAAGCTGGTGAAAACCAATGCGGCCAACAAAGCGCAGATGGAGCAGATGAGCAAGGAGGTGGCGCGGCTGTCGCAGGAACGTCTGAATTATATCAACTCCATCGCCGAAATGCTGGTCGGCGAATCGTCGGCGGAATCGTTTAACCGGCCGGTGACGCTAAACGGCAATCAGGTTGAAAACGCATTCATTCAGGCGATTCAATCAGAGATCGCGCGGCTGCGTTCGCTGGCCGACGTCGATTCAACCGAGTACCGGGAGCTGGCGCACAATTATGAAAAGATCGCGAGCTACAACCGCATTTTTGCCAAGAACCGCATCGCGGCCGATCAGTCGGCTCTGATCGCGCAGTATAAAGCGGCGCTGGATGCGGTTCCCGTGCGAACGCCTGTGGCGCCCAAGGCGCCTCGTCGCCTGTTCTATTATGTCGCCACGGCTTTGCTGCTGGCCATCCTGGTGGTGATCCTTGTCGCCGCCAGTAAGAAACGATCCGCCCCAGTCCCGCCATCCCGCATTTCCTGAATCGCAGGGGGGTTCGCCGTGTTCGGGGTCTTGACGGCAAGGCCCCGACCGCTGCGGTCGTCTTGATGCTTGGGGTGCTGTTCCTTCTTCTTCCTGCTCAAAAACATCGCAAAACCGCTAAAAAAGCATTGCAAAATTTCTTGAAAATGTTTATATTACCCGGCTATTGCATAAATAAAGGAGAACTAGACCTTGAAGACCTTATCGCCAAAACCACAAGATATAGAACAAAAATGGTATGTCATCGACGCCAAGGGTCTGGTGTTGGGACGCCTGGCCAGCAAAATCGCCGGTGTGCTGCGTGGAAAGAACAAACCGTTCTTTTCTCCTCATGTAGAGTGCGGCGATTTTATTGTGGTGGTCAATGCGGACAAGTACCTGCTGACCGGGAACAAGCTGCAGCAGAAAACCTACACCTCCTACAGCGGTTACCCGGGTGGGTTGCGCAAGACCCCCATCGCCAGAGTGGCGGAGAAGAAACCTGAATTTGTTCTGCGCGAAGCGGTGCGCGGCATGTTGCCGCATAACCGGTTGGGGCGCAAGCTGCTCAAAAACCTCAAGCTGTACACCGAGAGCGAGCATCCGCATTCAGCGCAGAAACCTGAAGTAATGAATCTCTAGTCATCGAACCTAAGGAGAAACGATGAAAGGTACCCATTTCGACGCAACCGGACGGCGCAAGTGCTCCATCGCCCGGGTGCGCATGGCGCCCGGCACCGGGAAAATCACGGTGAACGATCAAGGCCTGTTGGATTATTTCAAGCGCGATACTCTGCGCATGGTGATCGAACAGCCGCTGGTGATTACCGATACTATGGGCAAATACGACATCGTCGCCAACGTCACCGGCGGCGGACTGGCCGGCCAGGCGGGCGCACTGCTGCTGGGCATCGCCCGGGCTTTGCTCAAGGCCAACGACGAATTTCGTTCCTCTTTGCGGCGCGGCGGCTTTTTGACCCGCGATCCACGCATGGTCGAACGCAAGAAATACGGCCGCCCCGGCGCGCGCAAGCGTTTCCAGTTCTCGAAACGATAAGCGTTGTTGCTTTTATCACTCACATCCTCTCTCGAACACGGGGTGCCTGCAAGGGACATAGCTTGTTAGAGAGGGTGGCGGATTAACCCCAAGGAGATCGAATCATGGCAGACATCACGATCCAAGATTTGTTGCTAGCCGGCAGCCACTTCGGCCACTTGACCCGGCGCTGGAATCCCAAGATGAAGCGTTACATTTTCATGGAGCGCAACGGGATCCATATCATCGATTTGAAAAAAACCATGGAATGCCTGACAGCGGCCCGCGAAGCGGTTCGTAAAACAGTCAGCGAAGGCGGCACGGTGCTGTTCGTCGGCACGAAGAAACAGGCCAAGGATATCATCAAGCTGGAAGCGGAACGCTGCGGCATGCCCTATATTTCCGAGCGCTGGCTCGGCGGCCTGCTGACGAACTTTATCACCATTAAAAAAAGCATCAAACGCATGAAGAATCTTGAGAAAAAGGCGACCGACGGCACCTACGACAAGGTCACCAAAAAAGAGATTCTCACCATCGAGCGCGAAAAAGAAAAGCTGGACAAGGTGTTGGGCGGCATTCGCGACATGAACTATTTGCCCTCCATGTTGTTCGTCGTGGACGCCAAGAAGGAGGCTATCGCCGTTCAGGAGGCCACCCGGTTGAACATCCCCACGGTCTGCATTGCGGACACCAACGCCGATCCGGACTTGATCGACTTTCCCATTCCCAGCAACGATGATGCGTTCAAGGCCATCAGCCTGATCACCCACGCCATTTCTGAAGCGGTGATCGAAGGCAAAGCTGCACGCGTGGATGTGCAGATGGCGTCGGATTCTGATGTTGACGATAAAGCCAAGTATTTCAAAAAAGACGCGGACGAAGAAGAAGTGGTGCGTTTTCCGCGCGATAAAAAGAAAGCCAAAGAATAGTCTCGGCCAGGAGAAGAATACATGAATATCACGGCAGATATAGTCAAACAACTGCGAGAGATCACCGGCGCCGGCATGATGGACTGCAAAAAAGCGTTGGCCGAAACCGACGGCGATATGGAAAAGGCGGTGGAATACCTGCGCAAAAAGGGCCTGCAGGCGGTGGAGAAAAAGGCGGGCCGTCAAATCAAAGAGGGCGTCATTTATTCGTACATTCACCCCGGCAGCCGCCTGGGCGTTTTGGTTGAGATCAATTGCGAAACCGACTTTGTGGCGCGCACGCCTGATTTTCAAGCGTTCGCCAAGGACATCGCCATGCAGATCGCGGCGTCCAATCCCAAATATGTCGATCGCAGCGATGTGCCTCAGGAACTGATCGACAAAGAGACCGAGATCTATAAAGAACAGGCCCGCGAACAGGGCAAACCGGAAAAGATCTGGGATAAATTCGTTCAGGGAAAATTGGACAAGTACTATCAGGAGATTTGTCTTCTGGACCAGAGTTTTGTCAAGGACCCCGACAAGATCATTCGCGATCTGTTAACGGAATTGGTCGCCAAACTGGGCGAGAATATGGCTATTCGAAGATTCGTCCGCTTCCAGCTTGGCGAATAGAGCATCCTTCGAGCGAAGCCAAGGCTTCGCTCTTTTTATATATACTTCCGGCGTCGGATTACAGGGAAATCAGGCACTCATATGAACGGCGAACATCCGGTTTATAAGCGGATCCTGCTAAAGTTAAGCGGGGAAGCGCTGATGGGCGGCAGCCAACGGTTGGGGATCGATCCTCAAACCGTTGATCGCATCTGCAGTGAGGTGGCGGAGGTGGCGCGCCAGGGCGTGCAGGTCGGCCTGGTCATCGGCGGCGGAAATATTTTCCGCGGTCTGTCCGCCAGCGCCCGCGGCATGGATCGCGTCACTGCGGATAATATGGGCATGCTGGCCACGGTGATCAATTCCCTGGCGCTGCAGGACTACCTGGAGCGCTACCAGGTTAAGACCCGCGTCATGACCGCCATCAAGATGGAGGAGCTTGCCGAACCGTTCATCCGCCGTCGCGCCGTGCACCATCTGGAGAAGGGCTACATCGTTGTGTTCGGCGCCGGGACCGGCAATCCCTACTTTACCACCGACACGGCCGCTGCGCTACGCGCCATCGAGATTCAGGCGGATGTGATCCTCAAAGCCACCCGGGTGGACGGCGTGTACGACAAGGACCCGGTGCTGTACCCGGATGCCGTCCGCTTTATCCGCCTGACCCCGGAAGAGTGCATTCATCGGCAACTCAAGGTTATGGATACCACCGCGTTTACTTTGTGCATGGAGAACAAGTTGCCGATCATCGTGTACAATCTGAACGAGCCGGGCAACCTGAAGAAAGTGATTACGGGTGAGCCCATTGGAACTTTAGTCAAGGGTGAATAAATGATGATCGATGATGTAAAAAAAGACGTCAAGCACCGCATGGACCAGGCGGTGGAAACCGTGCGCACCGAGCTGGCCAAACTGCGCACCGGCAAGGCTTCGCCGGCCATTTTAGACGGCATTACGGTGAGCTATTACGGCGCCAACACCCCTCTGCGTCAAGTGGGCAACATCAGCGCCCCGGAGCCTCGGTTGCTGGTGGTGCAGCCATGGGATCGCAGCCTGTTGGGCGAGATCGAAAAGGCGATTCTGAAATCCGATCTGGGACTGAATCCCGCCAACGACGGCATCGTCATCCGGGTCCCGATCCCGACCCTGACCGAGGAGCGCCGGCAATCGCTGGTCAAGGTGGCTAAAAAAATCACTGAGGACGGCCGCGTGGCCGTGCGCAACATCCGTCGCGATGCCAATGAAAAACTAAAAAAGCTGGAAAAGGATCACAAGATCAGCGAAGACGATCTGCATCGCAACCAGGATGAGATGCAAAAGCTCACCGATGAATACGTTAAAAAGCTGGACGAGATTCTTGCGCTGAAGGAAAAAGAGATCATGGAGATCTAGATACAGATCTTAAACTATGAGGCCGCTGTTGTCAGCGGCTTTTTTTTTGGTGCGCTCAGCTTGTCCCGAAGAGCGAGGCCCGGCTATTTCCTTTCCCTGAACAACTCGAGCGCTCTTCCTTTGCGGAATCCTGGCGCGATCCGCCCCAACCGAAAACCTGATGCCTGCGGACCAGACTGCGCACCGCCGCTGCGGGCGTCTACATCGGGTGAAAAACCCCTGTTGTATTTCTATTTTTATTTTTTTAATTTACGCCAGCCACCAACGAAAAGGACCGCCATGCCCGCCATGTATGATCGCTTTGCCCCTTTTTATGAACTGGAGTACGGTCACAAAAAGGATGATGTCGATTTTTATCTGAACATCGTCGGCCGCTACGGCAGCCCGGTGCTGGAGATCGGCGTGGGCACCGGACGCATCGCTCTGTCGCTGGCCGCTCAGGGGCATGAGGTGTGCGGGGTGGATAATTCGGCGCCGATGCTGCAGATCGCGCGCGATAAAGTGCGCCGCATGGATTCTGAGACGCGTAAACGGTTGACCCTGCGGCGAGCGGACATGCGCCGGCTACGGTTTCGCGACGCCTTTCGCACGGCGATCATCCCCTTTCGCGCCTTTTTGCATAATCTGTCGCAGCAGGAACAGATGCAAACGCTGAACGGCCTCCACCGCGCGCTGCGGCCGCGCGGCGTGTTGGCGCTGGATCTCTTTGTGCCCCTGTATCAGGTTCTTGCCCGCACGACCTGGCAGGTGGAAATTCCCGAGGAGGATCTCGCGCCGGGTGTGACCATCGCCTCGTCGGTGCGGCACACCCCGGCAGAACAGAGACTGGACATTGAAAACAGATATCATCAAAGCAACCGGATTCGCCGGGCGCAGATGACCTACCGCTATATCTTTCGCTATGAGATGGAAGCGCTGCTGCGGGCCGCCGGATTTAAAGCGATCTCCTGTCTTAATGGTTTTAATGGAAAGCCCTATGACTTTTTCAGCGGTCTCATGATCTTTATCGCACGGAAGCAATGAACGGAGCAGCCGATGTTTTTACCCGAAGAAGTGGACAATAAAACCTTTCGTCTGTTTGTCCAGCGCGCCTGGTTTCTGCAGAACAACCGCATCGCTTTGAGCCCCGTGGAGCAGGAGCTGGTGGATTTGATTCTCGATCACCCGGAGATCCAAAACGCCTTTACCCGCAAGATGCTCGATATCTCCCGCACCTACAAACTGGACGAGGAGAATCCTTTTGCGATGCTCGCCGCCCTGTGGGAGATCAACAAGCAGGTGAATGCGGACAAACCCAAGGGCGTACGGTCCATTTTTTTAAACGGGTTTCCGGAAAATATGGTCCGCCGGGAACGGCAGCGGCGTCTGGCACGGGCGTTTCTCCGTCTTTGCCGCTCAGGCGAAAAAACCATTTCAGATGCAAAATATGTTCATGATCTGGAACGCGAGGTGCACACTGATTTCTCCAGCTCCGCGGCCGAACGGGAGATCACCGGCGAACGAGGCGCTTACAATATTTACATCAACAATCTCATTCATGAGTCCTTTTCGTCTGTGAGCAGTTCGTTTTACAAAGAGGCCGACAACCAGGCGCTTTCCGCCGGGGTCAAGCTGGCAGCGGCGTTCAACAGGCTTCCGAGCGAATGGATCGAGGGTATCTCCGCCGGCTGGCGAAGGCCGGAGAAAACCACCCGCAAGGAACGCATTCAGGATTTGTGCGAGTTCCTTTTATCGCCACAGGGTTTTTTGCAGATCAGCGGGGCCTTGTCCGCTGAGGAACGACAGGTCGTGAAAATGGTTCTGGATAACGGCGGCAAGCTCATGTACGGCAAACTGGAAAAGGCATTCGGCGGTGAAACCGGCGACGACTATTATTGGAGTCAGCATCCGCCCAAATCAGTGATCGGCCGGTTGCGCTACAGAGGTCTGCTGGTGATCGGTAAAACCTCTGGTCCGTCCCGACATTACAAAGTGGCGGTGATTCCAAAAGAGCTGCACAGCGTGCTAAAAAACTTGTAACCGGGGTTTACCCATAGTGGGAATTATCATGCGTCGATTCACCCGGTGTGTATTTTTTCTGGTCTTGTCTGTTCCCGCAACCGTCCTCTGGTCGCAGGAGCGCGATCCGATTTTCGCTGTCACTTATCCCGCGGCCGAGGATACCTTTAACGTCGCTAAATTGCGCATCGCCGGCTATGCTCCGCCTGAAGCCCTCGTTCGCATCAACAGTTCTCCGGTCCGCGTTTATTCGCATGGCGCGTTTATCGGCCGTGTGGATCTGCAGCCGGGATGGAACGCCATTCCGGTGAGCTGCACCTGGCGGCAACGCACCCTGATGGATACGGTCAGGGTTTTCCGCCCCTATCCTCTGGTTCCTTTGGCGGAAATCCCCACGGTTTTCGACGCCGTTTTGCTCGAACCCGCTGCAGACCTCTTGCTTTCACCCGGTGATCAATTGGAGGTGGCGTGCAAAGGGAGTCCTGCTGCAGAGGCTGAAGTGTATATCGAGGGCACAGGACGCAGCCGGCCTCTGGCGCCTGCCATTGGCCTACCGGCTGGTTGCTACCGATCCATACTCACAGTGGGCGATTGGCCGCTGCAAAAGCCGTTGCAGATCGTGTTTTCGTTGACCGGCCGCGATGGCCGGCGCATCCAACAAGCGGCGCCAGGCCGGGTGACGGTTATGTCGCCCGAGGACCCGCTGCTGGGATATACCCAACCGGAGTCGAACGTATGGAATGCAGCCTGTGAAGGCGTTGTTCTGACCGTACTGCCGGATTCGGTCCCTGTTCAAATCACCGGCAAGGTGCTCAACCGCTGGCGCATTCGGCTGGGCAAGACATTGGCCGGTTATATCGATGCGACTGATCTGCAGGCGGAGCCGAAGGCAATGGCTCTGCCTGCCACGCCTGTCTCTGCACCCTCGCTCTCGTTTGAACAGGACTGGTTGCGCCTGGACATGCGGGTGAATCACCCGGTGCCGTTTACCCTTGAACAGAGCTTGGATCCCGCGGTTTTGGAGTTGACCCTGTACGGCGCTTTTGTCTCCTCAGCCTGGATCACTCATCCCAATGTGGAGACGTTCATCAACCAAATCTCCTGGACTCAGCTGGAAGAACAGGTGGTACGATGGAGGATCGAGCTGAAGCAAAAACAGCAGTGGGGACACTATGTCGCTTTTCAGGACAAGCGGCTCTCCCTGTATATCCGCCGCGCCCCGGCAAAGAGCCAGGATCCCGGCAAGCCGTTGGCCGGACTGACCATTGTGCTCGACCCTGGGCATGGGGGCTGTGAGAGCGGCGCCCGCAGCAGCATCGGGCTGGAAGAAAAAGAGATCAATCTTCAGGTTGCACGCTATTTGGCTGAGGAGATTCGCAGGTCCGGCGGCACGGTGGTGTTCACCCGCACCACTGACACATTGATGACCATTGCCCAGCGTATTTGCAAGGCCCGGCGGGAGCGCGCGCATCTTTATCTCTGGCTGCACAATAATTCGGTGGGACCGGAGGTGGATGCAGGCCGGGTTCGAGGAACCAGCACCTACTATTATGTTCCACAAAACCGGGCATTGGCGGAAAAAGTGTACAACCGGTTGCGGAGGATTCCGTTATCGCCCTACGGCTGCATTCAGCAGGCGTACACGGTCACGCGCGTTTGCGATATGTTGGTGATCCTGGTGGAGGGCGCGTTCATGTCCCATCCTGAGGACGAACGGTTGTTGATGAAGCCGTCGTTTCTGCGGCGCATGGCCGGAGCGATCGACAGCGGGATTATCGATTTTCTTCGCACAGCCCGCTGAGCCGGATGCGGTGAAATCGGTTTGTCAGAAGAAAGAGGATCAAAGGCGGGCGGCAGCTCAGTCCTTGTAGATGGAGATTTTGACCCGTCCGGCCTGGGGCACGAGAAAAGGGATATTCACTCCGGATAAAATTTTAAACGGATTGGGATAGGGCGGTTCCAGCGCATAGCGCGAATAAAAGCCCAGTTCCACCTGTTGCTGGTTGTTGGCGCCCGGCTTGCCCCCCTCCTCAGCCGTTACATACGCCTGATCGCTGAAATCCTTTGCTTCCAGCAGCACGATATATTTTCCCGCAGCGATATAATTTCCGTCGGCATTTTTGCCATCCCAATACGCCACATAGCGGCCGGTATCCACCAGGTATTCGTTGTTCATCAGAATTCTGATGCGTTGTTTGGTGGGTTCTTCGGACTTGAACGGATTTTTACATCCGCCCCCCAGCAAGCCTGCGAATAAAAATGAAACCACCCATTTTGACCAAGTTCGCGGCATGTGTGATGTTTTCCTCTTTAATTGCAACTTTTAATGAAACAGACACCGATGCTTTTCCGCAGCGAAGCGGCTAATGAAGCCAGCGAGCGATCCAGCCGTGCACTTCGTTCCACCATAGTCGGGCGTTCTGCGGTTTGGTGACAAAGTGCGTTTCATCCGGATACACCAGCAGCCGAGAAGGGACGCCCATTCGTTGCAAAGCGGTGAACATTTGCAGCCCTTGGGTGTAGGGCACACGATAATCGCCCTCGCCGTGGATTACCAGAGTCGGAGTTTTAAATTTTTTCAAATTTTGCACATAGAACGAAGGCGACCATTTGGCGTACAGCTCCGGACGGTCATAGGGCGTACCGGCCATCTCCCATTCAGGGAACCAGAGTTCTTCGGTGGCGCCGTACATGCTGCGCTGATCAAAGACGCCGGCATGGCTCACCAGCGCTTTAAACCGGCCGCTATGGGCGGCGATCCAGTTGATCATGAATCCACCGTAACTGCCGCCGGCTGCGGCCATGCGATCCTGGTCAATAAAGGGATAGCTTTTGATCAGATAATCGATGCCCGCCATCAGATCCCGATAGGGTCCTCCGCCCCAATCTTTGCTGACCGCGTCGGTCCAGGCTTGACCGTATCCGGTGGAGCCGCGAAAGTTGACCATGGCCACCACATACCCGGGTGCGGCGAACAACGCCGGATTCCAGCGGAAGTGAAAGCCGTCTTCTGACATGCCCTGAGGGCCGCCGTGAATGACATAGATCAGGGGATATTTTCCCCCAGGGGTGAAAAACGGCGGTTTGATCAGCAGACCGTGGACCTTTTTGCCGTCAAAACTGGAGAAGGAGAAATCTTCGGCCGGAGTCAACGCCAATTGATCCAGCAGCGGCTGGTTGATATGGGTGTGCTTTTTGATTTGCCGCGTGGATAGATCGAGCGAATAGATCTCATCCGGTGAAGCAACGCTTTGCTGTTTGAAATAGAGCACCCGGTTGTCCGGCCCCGGCATCAGTCCGCTGTTGACATGGTCTTTAATGATTTCCTCCACGCGGCCGGTGGCTGTTGCCACTGAATAGATGCTGCTGCGTCCCTGGTTGTCAGCAGTGAAAAACAGCGTACGAGAGTCAGGCGCCCAGGCCACTCCGTTGACGCTGCGGTCCAGCTGGCTGGTGAGGGAGATGGTCTGCCTGGTGGTGCGATCAAAGAGCATCAGCTGATAGCGATCAGCCTCAAAGCCCGGCCGCTGCATTGCCCTGTAGGCTAGGAATCGGCCGTCCGGCGAATAGAGCGGTTGATTGTCATTGGCTTTGTTGGCAGCGGTGCACTGCTGTGGCGTAACAGGATCAAGAGCGGTGAGCAGAATGTCGTTGTTGGTCGACAGAGCCACGACCGGATCCTGATTGCGGACAAAGGCCAATTCCTTGGCATCCGGGGATATCGCATAGTCGCGTGCTCCGCCAAGGTCCACCGGCGGTGTGTCATAATCTCCGGGCGTCAGATCTTTGACCGCCTGACCCTCCAGGTCGCAGACGAACACATGACTGCGCACTCCTTCTGTCCAGTGATCGAAAACGCGGTACATCAGCCGGTCGCTGATATGGGCTTTAACTTTGGACTGTTCCTGTTCGTCCAGCCGCCGGGCGGTTTCATCCAGATCCTTGGCGTCCGGAAAAACCGAGGCAACGAAGACAAACCGTTCGCCGTCCGGCGTCCAAATAAAGTCTTCCACAGTGACAGGCAGATGCGTCATCTGTCTGGCTTCACCGCCGGCCAGAGAAAGAAAATAGATCTGCCGCCTGCCGTTGCGGTCGGAGAGGAAAGCCAGGCCGGATCCATCGGGCTTCCAGCGCGGCGCGCCGTCGAATTTTTCGTAAAAAGTCAGCTGCCGCAAGGCGTTGTCGTTTGTAGAGAGCAGCCAGAGATCGGCGTTGCCGCTGTTTTTTTCCATGTCATAGCTGGTCACGACCAGCGCCATCAGCCGGCCGTCCGGCGACAGGGCGGTATCGCCGATGCGTTTCATATTCCACAGGTCCTGAACGGTCATGGCGCGTTGGCCCGCCCAGGCGAATGCGAACAGAGTCAGGGTGCAGAGAATAGTTTTTTTCATGGTCTTTTATCCAGTCGAGTTGTGCAGGGTTGTCTGGATCATCTTTTACCGTTTCCGGCCGCGGCTGATTCAAGGGGCGGGCAGCTGTACATCGTTGCCTTGATTGGGCCATCGTGCTCGCACGGTCAGAGTGTCCGGATAATGGATGAACCGTTCGGCCGGTTGAAAGGGAAAAGGAACGCCGCGGCTGAACTGCCCATTGCCATCCTGATCGCGAAAGACATAGAGAAGATAGGATCCCGGCAGAATGTTTTCGAACCGGTATGGCCCCGGGCCCGGTAGGTGTTGAAGATAATGATTGCCCTCGAGGCTGCGCGCCTGCACCAGGATGTCCCCTTTTGCCGAACGGTCCTGATCGGCAATAGTTCCGCTGATCTCTGATAAGGTGTCGGCGGCAACGGTTTTAATTTTTTTGACAAACAGAGTGTCCGCCAAACGGTTTCCTGAAGCGTCTTTGATCGAATCCACGGGCAGGGTGATGTAATAGAGTCTGTTTTCCGCCAGCGGCTTGAAGGGCCGGAACTGTAGATGCGTCGGATCGGGGAAGGAGAGTTCGCCATCGACTTGGCTCCGGCTGGTGTCGTGCATGGAAAAATGGTCGCGCAAGGATTTTTCGTCCATGGCTTTGGAAAAGCGAATGTGGAATAGGGCGTCCCAAGGTACGGTGCGGGAACTGTCGCGGGGCATCATGCTCACATAGCGCGGCCGAACGGTGTCGGGGCGACCGCTGCCTTTAAAGGGGATCTGTTGCAGCGAGTCGATGCAGCGGCCGGATGGGTCGCAGCCCTGTGCCAAAGAAAGGGTATAGGTTCGTTCAGCTGTTTGATCCGCTGTTCGAGCACGGAGAAGGATCGGATTCTGCCCATCGAGGAAAGAGGAAAGAACCCGCAGAGTGTCCTCGCCGGCCGCGATGGTTAGCTGGCCGACCTGAGCCATTTTTTCGGAAAACTGCAGATCCACCTGGCGAAGATTGGGTGCGAACGCAGCGACCAGGCGGGGGGCGGTGGTGTCCATCACCGCCATCTGCAGAAAGAGATCGGTTTGGCTGGGGCGATCAGCGGTCAGCAGCACATCCCGACTGGCGACGCCGATGGCTTCGGATTGCGCACCGTAACGGCCGTTGTGATCGCGGTCCTGCACGGCGAAAACTCTAAACTGGCTGAGGCTGAGATAGCGCAGATGAAACCGGCCCTGTGCATCGGGCTGGGTGATGTAAAGCGGCGCCGTGCGGCTGGGATCCGGATCCGGATTCTCCTGAAGGTCAAACGCCCACACCTGAACGTCTTTTAATGGTGAGTCGCTGAAAAGTTGTCCCTGGATCGAACCCTGATCCAGATGGTCGCCGGTGGAAAACGCGAGTGAAAACGAGCTGGCCATGGCATTGTTGCGCCGATCTTTGCAGTCCGTCCCGATAGTGATGACATAGGTGCGCTGAGCGGCGAGACCTTTAGGAAACTGAATGATCAACCGGCTTCCCTTCCACTGATAGATCACGCCGTCCGCGGGCAGGGGGGTAATGAAAATGGACTCTTCGCACGAGCGGCGTTGCACCGGCTCGCTGAACAGGATTTCCACTGTGCTGTTCAGCGCGACCTGGGTGGTGTCTGGCTTGGGAAAGGTCTGCACAATACGCGGCGCTGTTTTGTCCACCGGTCCGCCGGGAGGAAATCCCTGCTTGGCGCAGGAGAACAGAAGGATCACCCACAGAAATAAAAACAGGGAACGAAACAGGGGCATGTTACCATCCAAATTGTTCGGTCGGCTGCGCGGGCCGGCCATGCTTCAGCCCGGCTGCGATTAAAGTAATCATATTCGGAGAAAAAAAAAAGAGTTCTTTTTTTCCGGGTTTTAGTTATATTTTTCAAGTCAGCCTTGCAACAGGAAGGGGCGATGGACCAGAAGCGTGAATTTTTTATAGTCCGCATGCGGCCTTGGCGCCTGCTCGCCGGCATCGTTCTGTTTTTTCGCTGCGCAGACAAGGGCGCCTTGGAGGCGCCCTTGGGCTATCCCAGCCTCACGATATGCAAAATAGCCGTTGCCTGTAAACTGGAAAAGCTGGTGGACACTCAACCCTCTCTGCCGGACTCCCTGGAGTGTTTTCCCGATCTGGTTTATCGAACAGCGGGCTCCTGTACGTTGCGGTTGGATCTGTACCGGCTGAAAGGATCGCGGGTACGCTCGCCGGTGCTGGTCTTTATTCATGGCGGCGCGTGGAAGAGCGGGGACAAGAGGGATTATAGGGTCTACCTGGTGCCCTTTGCCGCAAAGGGGTATGTCACAATCTCAGTGGCGTATCGGCTCAGCCGGGAAGCGCCGTTTCCCGCCGCGGTACAAGACATTCTGTGCGCCGTAACCTGGATTCAGAACCATGCTGAAGGGTACGGCATGGATGCGAACCGGATCTCCTTGATCGGCGGTTCAGCCGGGGGGCACTTGGCGATGATGGCTGCTTATGCTATGGAAGCTCCGCTGTTGCAAAGTGAGTGCAACGGGGATTCTGCGAAACATAAAGTACGCGCAGTGGTCTGCATCTATGGCCCCAGCGATTTGACCACACCGGCTGCGCGGGAAAATTCCGCGGTGGTGAAATTTCTCGGAAAAACCTGGGATCAGGCGCCTGATCTCTATGCACAGGCGTCGCCGTTGTTCTGGATCGACGGCCAAGATCCTGCAACCCTGCTTTTTCACGGCACTCTAGATGAATTGGTGCCAGTGGCTCAGTCCGATTCGCTGGCAGCCCGTCTGCAGCAGGCGCACGTGCCGGTGGTCTATCATCGGCTGCGCGGCTGGCCGCATACCATGGACTTGGCCCAGCGGGTGAACGACTATTGTTTTTATCACATGAATGAGTTTTTTATAAAATATCTTTAACAAAGCGTCGCCTGGTGCGGCGCAAACAGGAGACGGAGCAAACGATGCATACCAACGAAGTGAGCCGCCGTGAATTCCTTGGCGGCATGTCGATGGCGCCGGCCCTGGCATTGGCCGGTCAGCGCGATAGAGCGGTGATCAAACCGCCTGCCTTGCGTCCCGGAGCGACCATCGGTTTGGTGGCGCCGGCCAGCCCGGTCTTTGAGCCCAGTGAAATCCGCGAGGGCAAGGCGGCCATGGAGGCGCTCGGTTTTCGCGTCAAGTTGGCGGAGCACATCGGCCGTAAATGGGGGTACCTTGCCGGCAGCGACCAGGAGCGCAGCCTGGATGTGATGAACATGTTTCTCGATCCGGAGGTGAGCGCCGTCGTCGCCTTGCGCGGCGGCTACGGCGCTCTGCGCATCCTGCCCTTTCTGGATTATGAAGCCATTCGAAATAATCCTAAAATACTGCTTGGTTACAGCGATGTGACCAGCCTGCATCTTGCGATCCACAAGCTGGCCGGCATCGTCACATTTCACGGCCCGGTGGCGTTGTCCACGTTCAACGAGTACTCCACCCGCTATTTCCGTAAAACCCTGATGCAAAACCAGGCGGTCGGCGTGATCGAGACGCCTGCTGCCGGCCTTCCGGCGCTGCAGGTGTTCGGCAAAAAGAGCGGCCGAGTCCAGGGCGCGCTGGTGGGCGGTAATATGACGCTGGTCTGCGCCGGGCTGGGCACTCCCTATGAGATCGAGACGCGGGACAGAGTGCTGTTTCTCGAAGAGGTCGGCGAAGAGCCCTATGCTTTGGACCGCATGCTCACCCAGTTGGATCAGGCGGGAAAATTGCGCGACTGTCGCGCTATTCTTATGGATCGTTGTGCTAAATGCGGACCGGCTGACTTTAAACCGGCCTTTAACAACACCCTGTCTGTTGAAGAGATCATCAGCGACCGGCTGGGCCAATTGGATCTTCCGGTTCTGTTCGGCCTTTCCCTGGGCCATGTGGCGGACAAGCCGGTGCTGCCGCTTGGCGTGCAGGTGGCGGTGGATGCGGACCAGCGATGTTATGAAATTCTTGAACCTGCGGTAAGCTGATTCTTTTCCGCATCCTCTTTTTTTTGCCGCTATGTATATAATGCCAGTCAAATCTGACGCGCTTATAGAGGCGATCATTCAGGGGAGGCTTGTGCCTACGGCGAGGTAGAAGTTCAGAGGAGTTGCATGATTAAACGGTACGGCATCTTTTGTTTTTTTCTCCTGTGGCTCGCAGGGCTTGCCAATGCACCCTTGCTCAGGGCTTCAGCCGCCCTGTCGTGGAATCCCGTCACTCAAAACACAGCCGGTGGATCTGTGGCCGCACCGGTGTATTATTATGTCTATCGCGACACTTTTCCCTCTTTTCAGCCCGGCGACGCTACTTTTCTTACCGCTACCACCGACACTTTTATTCTAGATGCCGATAGCCGCCTGGACGATCCGGCTAAAAATCTCTTTTATAGGGTTAAAGCGGTCGATGCCTGGGGCAATGAATCCGACTATGCGCAAACCACGGGCGAGGCGCCCTTTGTATTGACCGGCGTTCGTATCTGGCTGGGATCTGCTTATCAGGCGGAGGCGGATTCGATGGTCTGCGCGCTGAAAGACCTCGATCTGCTGCCATTTCTCTCGCCCTATCCAGAGTCGCCGCGGCATGCTCCGGCGTTCGCCGAACCGCCGGTGGACTGGTTGTTGGTGCAATTGCTTCGCCCAGGAGATCTGCAGGTGGCCGGCGAGAAATCTTTCCTGCTGCAGAGCGACGGCACCGTCACTGAATTGGACGGCAAGAACCCTGTGTTGGGCATTCCGGGCGCAGAGCCCGGGCTCTATCATATCCGCATTCGCCACCGCAATCATTTGGCCGCGACCACCCATCAGGCGCTTGCGCTCAACGCAGACAACGCTGTAGAGGTGGATTTCCGGGCGGACAGTACTTTGTATGCTGCGCCAAAGTCCGCCTGTCGGTTGGGGCCTGAAGCATGGGGCCTGTGGCCCGGTGATCTGGATCAGGACGGCGCCATCGCGGTTACGGATTATGTCCTTTGGCGCGCGCACGCGCAGTCCGATGCGTTGGGCTATCAGCGCGCGGATCTGAATTTTGACGGACGGGTGACGACGCGGGATTACGTCATCTGGTATCGTAATGCGAGGAGGACCGCGCCGTGAAGTCCTGTCAGCCGCGTGCGTCCGCCTGTTTGCAGCGACCTTGTCGGCAAGCCCATCGTTCGGGTGTGCGAATCCGCAGCCTATGGTGTGTGATCCTGCTGCTGTGCGGTCTGGCGCCGCCTCTGGCGGCTGAGGAATGCGCGTTCCGGCTGATCGTGACCGCCAATCAGGCGAGCGTGGACGGCGATTTTTTTGTCGACCTGCAGATGAGAACAGCCGAGGCTGGTCGGTCGGCGCGTTGGCTTCAGTCATTGACCTTGGATGTTCAGTACGGCAGTGCGCTTGCCGCTTATTCCGACACCTGCGCGGTGAATTGGACGCTCGGCCCGGGCTATGAAGCGAGCGTAAGCAAACTCACCGGCTATTATCGCGTGCTGGTGACGGCCAACGGCGTCTCCGGAGCAGACGCAGCCTGGTCTGCGACCAGTGATTGGCAAAGGCTGGTGACGCTGCGCTGGAAGATCGCCGCCGTGTCAGGCTCTTATCAAGTGGCCATGTCCCAAGATACGGATGCCGCCGCTTATTTTATCGACACGCCGCCCGGCGATTTGGCTGAGTGGAGTACAACGCCTATTGCACCGGCCAACTTGAAACTGGCGGCCAAGCTGTTTTTGCAAGGGCCGTATTCAGTCGCCGGCGATACAATGAGCACAGCCCTGCGTAACAGCGACCTTATCCCTAAAACTTCGCCCTATGCCGAAGACCGCCGTACGGTGGCTGCCGTACCAGCCGCGGTGACCGATTGGCTGCTGCTGCAGCTGCGCAGCAGCGCGACCGGCGCCGTGGTGGTCTCAAGAAGCGTGCTGTTGCGGAAAGACGGCCGAGTGGTGGATGATGACGGGATCAGTGAACAAGTGATCATCCCCTCGCTGGAAGGAGAAAAGGAATACTATGTCGTAGCCAGGCACCGGAACCATCTTGGAGTGATGAGCGCCCATAGTCTGACTTTGAACGCAACTACAGGCGCAGAACATGATTTCACCAGCGGGGCGGATCAATACTATGGAGGGGATGGGAAACAGCTGGCGGAGGGACTCTATGGGTTGTATTCCGGGGACGCAAGCCAAGACGGCTATGTTAATGCGATCGATCTCTATCTTTATTGGTTGGCGCAGAACGGACAAAAAGGGTATTTATCCGGGGATATGAGCTTGGACAGCTATGTCAATGCCATGGATTTGTATTTGCATTGGCTTGCAAATAACGGGGTATCTAGTAAAATACCATAAGGTAACTTTTACTTTCATAGGCGTAGGAGTTTGTATGAGAGTTTTTCAGACAGGTCTGTTGGTGTTGCTGCTGACCAGCGATTTTTTGTTCGCCCAGGGATATGATCTTCGTTTTGTTGAAACGCAAAATGACGGCGCCACGCTGCGGGTGACTGTGCAAATGCAAGGGTTCGGCGGCGCCTATAATCTGGGCGCAAGCAATCTGCAATTTACTTACAATTCCACTGCCCTGGCTTATAATGGTTTTACACCATTGAACTTTTCTTCCGCTCCTTATCTCCCTCTAACGGTAACTTCATCGGGTAACATCTTGACGATTAATATCGTTCTGTTGCCGCCGAATGTCGGCGCTCCTGTGTCCTCATCATGGATGGATGTGGCTTCGATAACATTTACTATTTTGAATAAAAATGCGAGGTCTAATTTGGCCTGGGTGAGTGCGGGAACTACGGCCTTTACCGACGCCTTCTCGCCGCCCGTTCTGTTATCTCAGGGCGTCTTTACTTCACTGGACTCTTCTTTGCCTGTGCAGCTGAGCCTGTTTCAAGGTCAGGCAACGGCAGCAGGGGTGTTGCTGGTTTGGCGAACTGAAACGGAGAACAACAATCTTGGGTTTAATCTGTATCGGGCCGGGTCTTCAAACAACCACTATATCAAAATCAATCAAAAGTTGATCGAGGGAGCCGGAAGCTCGACCCAATCGAGGAATTATACCTACCTTGATGATCGGTTGCCTGAAACCGGTCTCTACAATTACCAACTGGAAGGCGTGGATGTGAACGGCTACCGGGATGCCTATGCCGCTATTCAGGTGAATGTGGAAAGCCGGGTCCTTCCGGCTTACTTTTATCTGACTCAAAACCATCCCAATCCTTTCAATCCCAGCACCGCCATTCAATACGGCCTGCCGGAGGCGGCCCACGTACGCGTGGAGGTGTATAACCTGCGCGGTGAACTGGTGCGTGTTCTGCAAAACAGCGGGCAGTCTGCCGGCGCCTATGAACTGATCTGGGACGGCCGCAACAGCAACGGACAAATTGTTCCCAGCGGCGTCTACCTCTATCGGCTTTCAGCCGGTCACTTTATCGAGACGAGAAAAATGCTGTTCACCAAATGATTTCTGATCTATGGTTTGATTCCTGTCAGTCAATACTAAACACAATGCAGTGCCATTCGTTCCGCCCGGCCAACCCCCGGGCGTTTTTTTAATAAAAATGAATTGCTTTTAGCTTTGGAAATATTTAATATTTAATAACTATATCACTGTTACTCAAAGGATTGACTCTATGGAAAACAAACGGGTTGAGAACTATCGCGATCTGCAAGTCTGGCAGATGAGTCACGAATTGGCGCAAAAAGTGTTCGAATCGGGTAAAAAATTTCCCCGCAGCGAGCGGGATCGCATGGCCCAAAAAATGCGCGATCTGGTCGTGCAGATACCCATGAATGTGGCCTTGGGATTCCAAAAACGCAACCGTCAAACCAAAGTTTACTTTTATCGCGCAGCCCTGACCGCAACTGAACAGCTCGATTATTATCTGCTTTTGGCCAAGGATCTGGGCTACCTCAAGCGCAGCGACGAATTGGTGGAGCAGCTCGACAACATTGAAAAGAAGCTCAAAGGCCTTTTACGTTCTGTTGCTGGCAATGAAAAATCCTGATTGTCGGCACCGTTTGCATCTCGTTCCCGGAGTTTGACCATGGATCTTTCCGCCATACAATCCGCACTCAAAGCCGCAGGTCTGGACGGCTGGCTGTTTTATGATTTTCATAACCGCGACCAGATTGCAGCGCGCATATTGTCTATGGACACTCATCGATTTGCCTCTCGGCGATGGTTCTATTATATTCCGGCCCAAGGCGAAGCGCAAAAACTGGTGCACCGTATCGAACCGTGGCGCTGCGATCATCTGCCCGGCGTTAAACACATTTACCTGCCCTGGCAGGAGCTGCACCGCCTGCTCAAGACCATCCTCGGCCCGGCAAAACAGATTGCCATGCAGTATTCTCCGCTTAACGCGGTTCCGCCGGTTTCCATCGTCGATGCCGGCACCGTCGAGCTGATCCGCAGTTTCGGCGTAAAAGTCGTCTCCAGCGCGGATCTGGTCGGCCGCTTTGAATCCCATCTCTCCAGCGCGGACTGGGAGTCCCATCAAAAGGCCGGCCGACTCATGCAGATGGTCAAAGACGAAGCGTTTAAAGAAATCAGCCGGCGCATCAAAGCCGGGGACGCGCCCCGCGAAATCGAGATTCAGCGGTTCATGCAGGATCTGATGAAGCGGAACAACCTGATCGCCGAGGATGGACCCGTGGTTGCGGTGAACGAACATGCGGCTGATCCGCATTTTGAACCCACTGAAAGCAACAGCCTGAAAATGAAGAAGGGGGATTTGGTTTTGCTGGATCTGTGGGCAAAACAACAAGCCCCCGGCAGCATCTATTATGACATCACCTGGATGGGCTATATCGGCGAGACCGTGCCTGATGAGCATGAATCGATCTTTCAGATCATCCGCCGCGGCCGCGATGCCGCTCTGCAGTGCGTGCAGGAACATTTCCGCAACCATCAGGCGCTCCATGGCTGGGAGGTGGATGAGGTGTGCCGCAAGGTGATCGCGGAAGCGGGTTATGGCGATTACTTTACCCACCGCACCGGTCATAACATCGGTGAACAGGTGCATGGCAACGGCGTCAACATCGACAATTTGGAGACCAAGGATGAGCGCTTGATCCTGGCCGGGACCTGCTTTTCCGTTGAGCCCGGAATCTATTTGCCGGATGAAAAACGGGGCTATCGAACCGAGATCGATGTGTTCGTGACCGAAGAGGGCGATATCGACGTCACCGGAGCGATTCAGGAAAAGATCGTGCCGATTTTAACCTTGTGATGCCGCACCCTGCGCTGCGCTCCACTATCGGTTCATTCATTTTTCGCCATCCCCTATGGGATGGCTTTTTTTCTCATGCCGGTAAAAAATGAACCTGAATTCGATCAAGCGCAACGGCAGAAACGGCTGCGCGGCAATGCCGGCCAGGAGGCGTGCTAAGGCCTCAGCATGATATCGACGCAAGCAGAATCCTGCTGAACCCATCGCGGTTTCCCGGCGGCCCGCGTTCCGTTCCCCTGTATCAGCGCTTGGCGGACATTGATGAGCCGCAGCAACGGTTCCACGCCAGAGGTGGATTGAACGTTCAACGCCTCCACCGCGAGCTCAACGATATCCTGCCCGCAAAATGCTGGGCGAGAATCCGGCGCCAGCAGCGAGACGCGGACATGGTCGAGATCCAGTCCACGGACATGGCGGGCGTACACGGCAACCGCCGGAAGAGCTCCGAACTTGTCAGGCGAGGGATATGCATCGATCAACTCCGGCACCGTTAGGTACGCCTGTTCGCGGCTGCCGCCGCCACAGTAGGTCAGGTTCAACCGGCTCAGGCTGATGTTTTCCAGGGGATAGCCGGGAATGCCTGTGAGCAGGCACGCCTGCTGAGCTTCACCAGCGATGATGTTGTCCAGGATGATATTCCGTAGACAGCCGGGCGTCGGCGTCGCCTGATCCCGGCCGCGATTGCCCAAACGGAGAAAGATGGGGCAATGCACCTGATCCATGACGAAATTCGTGATCGACACGCTCTCCAGGTTGCCCCCGTCCACCGATTCCAACGCGATGCCTGAAGTGGGCACTCTCCACTCCGGATGGCGACGCAGAATGCAATTGCTGACGACGATATGCTTAAAATCGCCGCCTGATTCAGTGCCCAATTTAAAGCCGTTGCATGCCGTGACCAGAATGCAGTCGCTCACGGTGAGATACTCGGTAGGGCGACGAACGCCCAGGGAAAAACTGGCCTTTGGCACAATGGCGTCGTCTCTGCTTTCAATATAGCAACGAGAGATCTGCACAAAGCGGCTGGCGTCCGGATCGATGCCGTCGCAATAGCCGTTGCGAACAGCGACGCCGTCGATCAGCACATGATCGCATCCCAGGAGGCTGATGGCATAGTTGGGTGCATTGCGGATGGTCACGTCGCGCAGGATGATGTTGCGGCAGCTTTTCAGGGCAATGGGCTTGGGGCCGCCGCGCCGGCTGCGGTTGCCGTCGATGACGCCGGTGCCGAGGATGGCGACGTGCTCGAGCTCTTCACCCCAGATCAGGCTGAAATGAAAAAAACTCGTCTCATGGTCCGCTGCGTTGGCAAAGGGAAGCTTTTCACAGGGATCGAAATCCCCGTCGTCGGGGCTGGCCAGGAGCTGGGCGCCGTGATCCAGATAGAGAGCCACATGGCTTTTCAAGTGCAGGCTGCCCGACAGGTAGCAGCCGCTCGGCAGGTATACGGTGCCGCCGCCTTGACGGCTGCAGGCATCGATGGCCTTTTGCAGCGCTGCGGTGTCCTTGGTCCTGGCATCGCCCGTTGCACCGTAATCGCGGACGTTCACTGTCGAGGTCCCAGTGACGCCGTTGGTCGCGACGACGAGGAGAAACGCAAGACAAGACATGACGGCCCGGTTGAGCATAGTCCGCTCCTCTGGCAAGGGTTAAAAATTCTTTACAGTCTCCAACATGGTCACAATGTTTTCCACCGGTGTGTTGGCTTGAATGTTGTGGACTGTATTAAAGATGAATCCGCCGTTTTTGCTGAAAATCTCACAACGCCGCAGCACTTGCTCGCGCACTTGTGCCGGCGTGCCAAAGGGTAGGGTTTTTTGCGTATCCACGCCGCCGCCCCAAAAGGTCAGTTGATCGCCGAAACGGGCTTTCAACACTTCAGGATTCATGCCTGCGGCGGAGCACTGCACGGGGTTCATGATGTCGAATCCCGCCTCGATCATAGCCGGAAGCAGTGGAAGGATCGCTCCGCAGGCGTGTTTAAAGGTCTTCCAAGTGGTGTGTCGGTGAATCCAGCCGTTGATCTGTTGATAATAGGGCAGATAGAGCGATCGAAACGTCTGCTCTGAGCAAAAGGTGGAGCTCTGCGTTCCAAAATCGGTGCCGCAGACGAAAACCGCATCCACCTGGTCGCCGACCCGTGCGTGGATCTTGGCCAGGTTTTGCAGGGCGATTTCCGTCTGTGCCGCGAACACTCGATGGATATAGTCTTGCCGGGTGACGGTGGAGATGTACCACTCCTCCACATCGCGGATGCCTTTGGGATATTTCAAGAACGGCGCCGGCACCAAGGCGATGTCGCCCAGCGCGGTTCCGCCAAAGGAGGCAATGATGCCGCGGCCGGTGCGTTGGGCGGCCTCAACCTCTCGTTGATAATAGTCCAGATCCTCGTCTGTCAGGAGGGTGAACTCTTCCAGGTTGTCGCGTGGATCGAGCTCCTCCTCACGCAGCGGCGGCTGACGGATGATCGAGTCAAAATAAAAACCGTTTTTCGGCATACGGCCGCTTGGCGGCGCCGACAAATCGCCTTTGGGATAAATCAGCAGGTCGCCGTTTTCACTGCGCGTGGTTTTGAAATGTTCGGATACCAGGATCTCCAGGCCGTTGTCCATGCGGAAGGGCTTCCAGTTTTCATTGACAAAGCCGAACAGCGTTTCGCGACCGATCACCCCCTGCACATCGATGCCCATGGCCTGCATGAGATCTTCATCGATCCAGCCGAGCATCTGGTAGGGTTCGTGCACTTTGACCGGCCGCTTTTCCAGTCCGTAATGCTCACGCAAAGCGGCCACGCAGGTGTAATGGATGCCGGTGACCGCCGTGGCGCCGAAATCCACCGGTATCTTGTCGCTGGTTTGGTGCTGTAGGCTGGCAACGACACGCGCTTTACTGGTGGTCATATACACCTCCTCTTTGCTGGATGGGCGGTCAGTTCACCGCCTGTTGAATCACCAGGTAAATGGTGGCCATCTGGGCGCCGACGGTAATCAGATCCTTGGCGATCATCCACCAGTCGCGCTCCGGCTTCTCCGGCACGAAAATGGTGTCGCCGACTTCGATGACGGTGTCATCGTCCGGTTTCATCCATTCCCCTGTTTTATTCTTGATGATGCGGACTTTGCTTTTGCGCACGTTCCAGTTGTAGCCGCCCGCTTCCTGCAGGTAGTAATTCAGCGTCTCCCCCGGCTTGTAGATGTATAAACCGGGATTCACCACCTGACCAGTCAGTTTGACCGTCTGCTCCTGCGCCGGGATGATGATCAGATCGCGATCGCGCAGCAGAATGTCCTGGGTGAAATCTTTTTGTTCGAACAGCGCGACAAAATCCACTCCCATGCCGCCGATGAGTTCGCGCGATTTGATCTTAAAGTATTCGCGTTCGTTGACGGTCATCTCGGACACGTTCATTTTTTTCAGTCGTTCGAATTCAGGATCGCGTGTGTCCTCATCGGCGCGGCGGATGACATAAGCGTTTTTCAGCGACGCTTCGGGAGTAAAGCCGCCGGCCTGGGCGATCACTTCAGACAGATGGCTCGATTTCTGGCTGATGGCGTAATGACCGGGGTGCAGCACTTCGCCGACGACCTCCACGTTGCTCTGTTCATGATACTTGGCCAAAGAACGCACATAGAGGCGGTCGTCCGGCTGCAGGGGCAGCTGCCAATTCTGCGGATCAGTCAGGTCCACGCGCAGAGTCGTAGCCATACTGCTTTTCCCGCTGAAACGGACGATCTCGAGGTAGGACGAGTCTGCATCGGAGGTAAAGCCGTGCACCATTCTGAGCAGATCGCCGAGACGATCGCCGGCTGCAAACTCAAAGATGGCGGGCGCCTTTACCGCGCCGTTCACATCGATCTGGCTGCCCGATTCTTGGCGGCTGGGCACTATGATTACATCGCCGTTGCGCAAAAAGGGATTGGCGTCCAGATCACCGGTCAGCTGATAGCGCAGCAGGTCCACGGGAATGCGGCCGCCGTGCTTGCGTTGCACTGCGATATTGCGTTGCGAGGCCTCGTTCTGACGCAACAGCGCCTCCTCCTGAATTTGCGAGGTCTTCATGGTGATCTCTGACCGCACCGGCGTGTCCAGCTGGGTCTGCTGGGTTTGCGACAGGACGGAGAGCTTTTTTTTCAGTCCGCCGGCCAGGTCGATGGCATCCGATACGCGCTGCAGGCCGCTGACCGTCACCAACCCGGGTTTGTACACCGCCCCGGTAACCGAGACGCGAAAGGTGCGCAGTTTGGACAGGGAGATCGTGATCTCCCGGCTGGTATATTTGGCGCGCAGCAGATTCATGGTCTTGCTCCGCGCTTCGGCCAGAGACAGATCCGCCACCGTCAGCGTACCGACGTTGGGGATCGATAGGTTTCCCTCCGGATCCACCATAAGCTGATGACGCACTTCAGGGGTGGCGAGGATGATGATGGACAGTACATCTCCGGGGCCCAGGATGTACTCTGCGGCATCCACAGGGCCTTCCAAAATCGGGGATTCCGGCAAGGATGGCAGCTCCGATTTGTGCAGAACCGACTCCAGGCTGGAAAATTCCCGCGCGGTTCTGGCAAGGTCCTGGCTCAACAGCAGGCCGGCGGACACCAGCAGCATTAAAAACGTTGAACGCATACAAACTCCAGAGTAGTTATATTTCAGCACAGGTGAACAAGGCGATCGCCGTCCGGCCGTTCAGCAGCCGGAGATTTTTTTAAACACATCTACAACGCGTCGTCCGGCTTTTCCGTCCCACAAAGGGGGGATGGCTTTGCGTTTCAGTCTGCCTGCCAGGGCTTCCCGGGCGTAATGCACCATGGCATCGACGGTTAACGGCACCAGCCGGTTGGATCCCAGCGTGATCGTGATCGGCCTTTCCGTGTTCTCCCGCAGGGTCAGACAGGGAATGTTAAGATAGGTCGTTTCCTCCTGAATGCCGCCGGAATCGGTGATTACATAACGGGCTTCGCTCATCAACCGGAGAAAGGCCAGATAACCCAGCGGTTCTGCCAAGATCAGCCGGTCCAAAGAACGGATCAGCGGATCGAGGCCGAATTGGCTCACCATTTTCCGTGTACGCGGGTGGATGGGAAAGACGATGGGCGTCTCTTTTTGCAAAATCTCCACAGCCGATAGGATGCGCCGAAGAACTTGCGGTTGGTCCACGTTCGAAGGCCGGTGCAGCGTCATGAGCGCATACTGATGGGCTTGCACGCCCAGCTCCTGTTGAATGGTCGATGACCGGCTTTTGTCAAGATGCTCCACCAGCGAGTCGATCATCACGTTGCCCACCAGGTGCATTTTTTCGGGATTGGTTCCCTCTTCAAGCAGGTGATCCCAGCCGCTCTGTTCGGTGATGAAGAACAGATCGCTGATGCGATCGGTCAGCAGCCGGTTGATCTCCTCGGGCATGGTACGGTCGCCGCTGCGCAAACCGGATTCCACATGCGCGACGGGGATATGCAGTTTGGCCGCCACCAGGCTGACCGCCAGCGTTGAATTGACGTCGCCCACCACCAGCACCCAATCCGGCCGCTCCTGCATAAAAATTTTTTCTACGGCCACCATCACCGCGGCGGTCTGCTCCGCGTGGGTGCCGGAGCCTACGCCGAGATACAGATCCGGCTCCGGCATCTCCAATTCGACAAAAAAAGTGTGCGACATTCTGGCGTCGTAATGCTGGCCCGTATGCAACAACACGGGCTTAAACTGCGGATCCGCCGCCATACGGCGGTGGATGGGCGCCACTTTCATGAAATTCGGCCGCGCGCCCACTACGTTGACGATTTTAAGCATACGGCGCCTGTTTGTTGATGTTGGGCAAGAGGATTCGGCATTGCAGCGTGTTCATAGATCTTGACGGTAATTCTGTTTGTAAAAAGCAAGATACTCACCGGTTTTCAGCCGGGTCCACCAGGCGCGATTCTCCTGATACCAGACGATGGTGGAGGCGATGGCCTGATCAAATGCAAAGGCCGGCCGCCAGCCCAGGCTGCGGATCTTCGCCGTGTCCACCGAATAACGGCGATCATGTCCCAGACGGTCCTGAACAAAGGTCTTTAGGCTTTGGGGCTTGTTCAGCATTTTGAGAATCGTATCCGTAATTTGCAGATTGGTGAGCTCATTGCCTGCACCGATGTTGTACACCTGTCCGTCCAGGCCGTGTTCGATGAGAAAGTCGACAGCAGCGCAGTGATCCAACACATAGATCCAGTCGCGCACGTTGAGACCGTCTCCATAGATCGGCAGGCTTTTATCCTCCAGCGCATTGGTGACAAAAAGCGGGATCAGTTTTTCCGGATATTGCCAGGGGCCATAATTGTTCGAACAGCGGGTGATGATCACCGGCAGCTTGTAGGTGACATAATAGGAAAAGGCCAACCGATCGGCGCCCGCTTTGGAGGCCGAATAGGGGCTGGAGGGCTCGAGTGCGTCGGTCTCTTTGAAAGAGCCGTTGATGATGCTGCCATAGACCTCATCCGTGCTGATCTGGATGAATTTCTTAATTTTATTTTTGCGCGCAGCTTCCAGCAGAACAAAGGCGCCGTAGACATCGGTTTTGATGAAATCATCCGGCTGACCGATGGAACGGTCTACATGGCTTTCAGCGGCAAAGTTGACTACCACGTCGATGTCCGGCATGATCTGAGCGACCAGCCGGCTGTCGCAGATGTCGCCCTTGATGAATCGATAGTTCGAGCGCTGCTCGATGTCAGTCAGATTTTCCAGATTGCCGGCATAGGTCAGCTTGTCCAAGTTGGTGATCTGCACGGTTTGATCGTACCGCTGCATCAGAAAACGGATAAAATTGCTGCCGATAAATCCGGCGCCGCCGGTAACCAGATAGCGGGTCATGAGGGATCCTTCTCCTAGTGATCTTGAAAGGCTTACAGCCGGCGCCGGATTTTGTGGGTGCGGTACGCCGGACAATCGTAGATACGGTAAAACCGCCTAATCTGCGGAGGAATCGGGTATTCAAGTTGTTATTAATTTTCAAATTTACAAAGCGCACCGATGAAAGTCAAACGGTTTCTCCCAGTGGATGCAGCAATGGTTGTCCTTTGAAAATTGATTAAAATGCCCTACATTGATGCATTCAGCGATGAGCCGGACCGGTTGGAAAACCTGTACCGGCGGTAGAGCAACTGATCAAAATAGGCCGATGATATGGACGAAAATCGAACCCTGCGCCTAGGACTGGTGCAGATGAACAGCACCGTGGGCGATCTGGAAACCAACAAACAAAAAATTGTCGGGTATATCGAGCAGGGACGGCAACAGGGCTGTGATCTTCTCGCCTTTCCGGAGCTGGCCTTGACCGGCTATCCGCCTGAAGACCTACTGCTGCGCAAGCAGTTTGTCGAGAAGCAGAGCCGGGTGCTGGCCGAGATCGCCGCCCTGGTCAAGGACGAGGCGGTGATCCTGGGCTGTGTGGAACAGGCGAACGGTTTTTTGTATAACAGCGCCGCCGTGTTGTTTCAGGGCCGGCAGGTGGCTTCGTACCATAAAGTCAACCTGCCCAATTACAGTGTGTTTGATGAACAACGCTATTTCAAGTCCGGCCATCTGCCTCTCGTGCTGCAGCTAGGCCGGGTTCGTATCGGCGTCAGCATCTGCGAGGACATTTGGGTTGAAGACTCGGTGGTGGAGGCCGAGGCGTTTGACGGTCAGGCCCAGGTGCTGTTGAACCTTTCCGCCAGTCCCTACCATGTGGCTAAAGGAGCCGCGCGGCTCGCGCTGCTGCAGAACAAGGCGCGAAAAACGCGCAGCGCCGTGGTCTATGTCAATCTAGTGGGCGGACAGGATGAATTGGTGTTTGACGGACAGAGCCTGGTGATCGATGAGAATGGACGCGTGCTGCACGCGATGAAGATCTTTCAGGAAGAGATGCAGGTTCTTGATCTGGATATCGCCGGCGTTCAGGCCGATGCAAACGACAAAACATTTTTAGCCAAAGAGTTTCAATCGTCCTTTGCCGAGTTCGCCCTGGTGCAGCTGCCGAAAAGAACGATCACGTCGGCGGTTTTCCGCGGCAACCGCTCCATGAACACGTTGTCCAAAGCCGAGGAGGTCTATCAGGCGTTGCTCATGGGCCTTTCTGATTACGCCAGTAAAAACCGGTTCAAGAAAGTCTGTTTGGGCCTCAGCGGCGGCATCGATTCCGCGCTGGTGACCGCTTTGGCGGTGGACGCACTGGGGAAGGAGAATGTGGTGGCTGTCTCCATGCCCTCGCCGTTCTCTTCGACCGGCAGCGTCGAAGACGCCAAGCAGCTGGCCGATAATTTCGCCATCCGTTTTATCTATTATCCGATCCGTGCTTTGTTCGAAGAGTATCTCGACACGTTGCAAGAGACCTTTAACGGGCTGGCCCCGGATGTGACTGAGGAGAACTTGCAGGCGCGCATCCGCGGCAACCTGCTCATGGCGTTGTCCAATAAATTCGGCTGGCTGGTGCTGGTGACCGGCAATAAAAGCGAGGTGAGCGTGGGCTATTGCACTATCTATGGCGATACCGCCGGCGGCTTTGCCCCGCTCAAAGATGTTTACAAAACCTTGGTCTATGAGCTGTGCCGCTATCGCAATCAGACGGCTGGATTCGACATCATCCCAGCCGCGATTCTGGAAAAGCCGCCCTCCGCAGAATTGCGTCCCAATCAAAAGGATCAGGACAGCCTGCCGCCCTATGATTTGCTGGATGCCATTCTGGAGCTCTATGTCGAGAAGGAGATGGGCGTGCCGGAGATTGTGGAACGCGGCTATGACCTGGAGGTGGTGCGCAAAGTGGCGCGTCTGGTGGATTTCAGCGAATATAAGCGACGACAGGCGGCGCCGGGCGTCAAGATCACTCCTCGCGCCTTTGGCAAGGACCGGCGCATGCCGATCACCAACGGCTTTCGTTTCTGAAAAGATACACGGTTTAAAGCTGTCTGGGGAGACCGATGAATGGCCGGCGCGTCGGCTGTCAGCCGGCGCGTCTCAACGTCGCCTCATAGGCTGCCACCAATTTCTGCGCCCTGGAATAATCCTCCGGAGTGTCCATTTCAATACTGGGCCATTCACAGGTGTCTACGGCATAGAGCGGCACTCCATGATCCAGCAGCTCCTGCACCGAATACTCGAACACCTGGTCCAGGATGCGCTCCTTGACGATGCGCCGTTCCAGGACCCGGTACAATTTGTCCATATAGGCTGCGGAAAACTTGCGGATGCCGACCGCTTCGCCCACCGCTCGGCTGATGTCCACCGGTTTGCCCATTTCCACGATGCGGGACGATGATCCGTCCAGAATCACCTTGACCGCCTCTTCATCCAAATGACTTTTACTGTTGATGGCGACGATGTCCGCTTCCTGCGCCTTGAGCAGTTTGTTCATGGCCCCGGGATAAAACCACAAGTCCGCGTCCACTAAAAAAATTTCCTGCCCCTGCGCATAGGGTTTGGTTTTATACAGCGACACGCTGTCGCTGGTGGTGGCATAGATCTCATTGGTGATGAAGCGATAATTCATGCCGTGCGGATGGGCTTGAATGTACTCTTTGATCATCTCTTCCTGATACCCGGTGACCATCAGCACATCGGTGAGCCCGCCGGCCGAGATGGTCTGCAGGATCTGTTCGAGGATCGGCTTGCCTTCGATGGGCAGCAGACATTTGGGCATATGATCGGTCAGAGGACGCATTCGATAAGAGGAACCCGCAGCCAGTACGACAGCGATCATTTAGCCTCCACAGTGATTTTACTGAAACGATGGACAAAGAAGGATTCGGTCAGAATGAGCATGACCAGATACAGGTTGCCGGCGATCAGGGTGATCCAGAGATACCACTCCAGGCGATTCAGCAGTGCGGCGAGAACGGCCAGGGTGATGTGGGTCGAACTGCCTAGAAAGGACCAGCTGCGCAGAAGAAAGGAACGATGGTCAGGATAATCATTAAACATTTTAAAGTCGTTAAAGGTGACCCGGGTCATCCGGATGCCGAATCGTTGAATGGCGATATAGGCCAGACCGCTGCGGATGATCATTTTTTCCAGTAACCCGTTCTGTCGTCCGGCCAGCTGACGGCGGTGCTGCCGCAGGCTCTGCTCGTCGATGACGAAGGCGTCTGATTCAAGCGAGTCGGATTTGGCGTAAAAGTGGCGCCGCTGATCCACCAGAATGTTCTGGAACGCCCGGCTGAATCCTGCCGCCAGTATCAGCAAAAAGACCGGCAGCGGATCGTTTTCCTGCATCAGGAAGATGGTGATCCCGATCAGGGTGGAGGCGCCGACGATGTAATCGAAAAAGCCGTCGACGATGCCTCCCAGGTAAGTGCCGTTCTTTTTCAACCGGGCCAGCTGACCGTCGGCGCAGTCCATCACATTCGCCAAGAGTAAAAACAGGGCCGCCGGCAATAGAGAGGCGCCGGCAAAAGAGAGGGCGGACAGCACGCCGAAAACCATGCCTATATAAGTGATCTGATTGGGAGTGATGGGGGACCAGGAGACAGCTTTGACGAACCCATAGCCGAGCAGACGATAAAAGTAAAGGTCGATGAGCTCTTCGACTTCTATATCTTTGAGCGAGTTTTTATAGTCACGCCAATTGAAAATCACTCGGGTTTCCTCATTTTTTAAGAAGCATATTACAGAACTTTAAGATATTTGTCAATGAAATTTTGATTTGAAAAAGCGTTTCTAGAAGCTTGAGCTTTATATTGCAGTGAAGCAGGGCAGACTGCCTGTTTGGGTGGTGCATGGCTTTCTGGGATCCAAGGAGGCAAAAGACGCCAGCAGCCAGGCGTGGGAGAACGCCGGCGAGGAAAGCGGGCGCTGCGGCTATGGCAGAGATGAGGCGGAACAGGGCAAAGGGGCGAGGGAAAAAGCTTGCTTGTAAGGCCGGCTTTTTTTTATATTACTGCGCCAGAATAAAGGGTGTAGCTGTCGCTGTTCCTGCATCTTAATCTTAGGAGTCCTTTCCATGATTGAAGAGATCAAAGCCCGTCGGCTCGATGCCGAGCAGTTCATCAAGGAAAAAACGCGTGAAATTCGCGATATCGTCGGCGACGGCATGGCGCTCAACGCCCTGTCGGGCGGCGTCGATTCGTCCACAGTCACCCTGCTTGGCCACAAGGCGCTGAAAAAAAGGCTTCAAACCGTGTTTATCGACAACGGGCTGATGCGCGCCCATGAGCCTGAGCAAGTGGTGGCCCTTTTCAAGAAATTGGGAGTGAAGGTGAAGGTGGTCGATGCGCAGGAGGAGTTTTTCGCTGCGCTGAAGGGGCTGACCGATCCGGAGCAAAAACGGGAGGCGATCACCCAGACTTTTTACAAGCAGGTGTTCGGCCGCATCGTGCGCGACAGCGGCGCCAAGTTTTTGCTTCAGGGCACCATCCTCACGGATGTGGATGAGACGGTGGCCGGCATCAAACGCCAGCACAATGTGTTTCAACAGCTGGGCATCGATCCGCAGCAGGCTTTCGGCTATCGCATTCTGGAGCCGCTGATTCAGCTGCGCAAGGACGGCGTGCGCAAACTCGGCAAGGCGCTGGGTCTTCCGCCGGCGCTGTTCAAACGGATCCCCTTTCCCGGCCCGGCGCTGGCCGCTCGAGTGATCGGCGAAGCCACTCCGGAGCGGATCGAAACCGTACGCCAGGCGACCGCTATTGTGGAAAAAAGACTGAAAAGCGTCAAGGCGTTCCAGTACCTGGCCATCCTGCACAGCGATCGCGTAACCGGCATGCGCGACGGCAAACGCGATTTCGGCATGCAGATCGAGATCCGCTGCTGGGACAGCGTCGACGCTCGTGTCGCCACGCCTACACGGCTGCCGTACAGACTGCTGGAGGCGATGGCGGGCGAAATTCTTGATAAAGTAGCAGGCGTGGTCAGCGTGACCTATAACATTGCGACCAAGCCGCCCTCCACCATCGAGGCGGTGTAGCCGTCACAGGGTATCAAAGTGAGCAAAAAATCTGCTTGGGATATTCCTGTATTTTTTCGCTAGGAGATATTCTCCGGGGGATCAAACGGCGTTGAGACGAACTTTTTTTTACTGTTAAGGTTGGACAAAAGTGCTGCCATCCCACAGCCAGCTCAACATCGTGGCGAACACGCTGGCTCCGATCTCGGCTGTATCGTAGAGTTGTTCCAACTCATCGCCCAATCTTGTTTTTCCCCTGATCAATCCAGTGCAGTTGGTCAAACGCGTCCATTCTGTCGACAGGATCGTGACCGGCTCGGGCAACGGGGTTGGTGAATAGAATCCCGCTGACGCAAGAATCGGCGCTACAGGAACAAATTCGCCGCCGGTGATCTGGACAACCATACAGGAGCTGCTGTCGCACTTGATCGCATCCCAATCCGACGCAAGCACCGGCACAGAGCCAGGGGCTAGCACGCGGGCGGCGATGCGAAACGCCTCCGTTGTGTCGGTCGGCCGCACCAGCGCCAGCAGATCAGCGGCAGGGTCGTTCAGGGCCGTAGCCGGCACCAGCTCGAGACAGCGGCCCAGATAGGGCAGCAGATCAGTGGGCGCCGGGCCGAGGGATAAAGCCGGCGGCAACCGGCGACCGGATGCGCTCAGCGGCAGCACACAGCCCTGCTCATGCAGCCTGTTCCGTCCCTGCTGCAGCGCTGAATAGAAATCGCTGCGCACCATGAACCACAGCGGAATGGCGCCTTGGCTAGCGCCTTCTGGTCTATCGTTGGCCAGCGGCACCATGCGTAGGGGCGGCCTGGGCGGCGTCCAGCCCAAAGGCGGATTGGGGCCGGCCACGCCGAGGATGCCGGCCAACACCTGCGCTAGCATCTCCTCCTGCTTGGATTCACGCAGCAGATTCAGATAGCCGCCTATCTCGGTGATGTTCTGCGGCGCCGGAACCCGCGAGCCCACTACATCCCCCTGCAACGCCAGCCGGCGAAGGAGGATGTTCTGCGCCTCACAAAGATCGGGATTATGCGCCTGTTGGAAGAGTTCCAGCAAGGATTCGAAAAAATTCGTTGCAGTCGGATCTGCAACGGTGTCTGTATTCGCCATGGTCGCCTCCTAGAATCGCGACAAAATTTCGCCGGCATAGGATTGGAAGAATAGTTGAAAATATGTTGATTGGTCAATCCTCTTTCCCTGGTGTCTACTCTGGATCGGGCTTTTTCTCTTTATCGCTTGCTTTAGGCGTCTTGTCCTCAGTGCCTGAAGCGGAATTCGCAGTTGAACCGGCGCCGGCTTTGGGCGTTGATTCGCTTTTTGTTCCGTACACCGCACTGGCGGCGGTGGAGCCGGCGGTCGGATTGCCTGCGTACAAACCGCCGAGAATGTTTCCTGCTGTAGCCAACGCCTGCGCCTGGAATTGGTGGGTGTTCTTCACCGCATCCGCGCGCGCCCGGTCCGCATTCTGCTGATCGCCGAGAATGATTTTCGCCAGCTGCTCGGCGCCGGTCATGCCGGTGTCAAAGCCTTTTTGCTCTGCCGCGGTTTTGATCATCGCCTGCAGCACCGCTGCATCGGCTCCGGCTGCTGTGGGATTGGCGTTGATGTTGTTGATCAGCGGCTGCAGGGAGCTCAGTGCGCTGGGTGTCTGCAGCCCTGCGGTAAGAGAAGCTCCGGTGGTGGGCGCCTGTACGCTGGCGATCTCGGGCGCGCTGTCCGCCGGGCTGTCCGCCCAGCGCCAAAAACGCGTCAGGTCAATTTTTTCCGCAGACGGGCAGTTGCCGAGTACCGCTTCTCCCAGCACGCCCGAAGTCGGCAGTGCAATGATGGATTTTCGCGGCAAGAAACCGCTCTTATGAAACTCCAAGAGACTGCTCTGAATGGTCGCATTGTTCAACACCTGATCAGCGACCTGATAGGGAATGAAGAACGGCATGATCATCGAGTTGCCGTAAAAGCCCAGAACCCGGTTTTCTACGCAGTTCAACAAAGGCACATCCTGTGTCTCGTCTTCGATGCCGCCGGCCGGGACTCCGATGGTGAACCCCTCGAGCATGATCGCCCGCTCTTCCGGCGTCATCGACAGCCATATCATTTTGGAATAGTGCACGGTATTGCGCACCACATGCTGGACCATCTGTTCGATCTCTAAAAGCTGCGTGTAGCGCAACACCGGCGCCAGTTGGATGGCCGGTATAGGCATCTGGTCGGGCGGCAGTTCCTGACGTGATGCGGCAGAGATATAGTTGTGCGCATAGGTCTCTTCCGAAACCCCATTCACCGCTCGTATCCTGGCAGAGAAATTCCACACATAAGGCCCGCCGATTTCCTGCTCGAGTGTCTTGGCCGTCAGATGCACAGTGCCGGCGATCATATGATCCGGCGGATTCGCCGGCAGCGGAACGCCGAGCAATTTATTCAGGATAAAGGCTGCCTGCAGATGCGGATTCACCAAATCATAGTCCAACTGGCGGAATCGCCGGCTCACTTCAAAGCCGACGATCTCGTTTCTCGCCAGGGAGCAGGGGATGGCCAGGCTTCCGGAAAGCGTGCAGGCAGTATTGGCACGGCGATTGCGCAGATACGCCATCAAGGCGTCTTGCGTTGGGAACGATTGCTCTGGATCTCCCCATACTTCCGGCACTGCGCTGACTGGGCCGGTGAGTTGCACCGGCCCCAGTCGCGTCCCCCTTTTTGTCACTGCGCGGACATAAATATCCTCGAAGGGTAAAAACGTGCCGGTGAGATTGAACTGAATGACGTCTTCCGCTGCGCTGCCGGCGGGCTGGAATTGAGCGATGGGATCTCCGGCAAATTGGCGCAATAGGGCCAGACCGTTCTGAAAACGCCGGGGCAGAGTCCGCTCGAGAATGTCGATATGTTTTAGTATCTGTGAGTAGCGGGTCAGTATCTCCCGTCTGGTGTCTGCGGTCGTTGTGTAATCCAGCGTGAGCGGTTGGCCCACCGGCAGAAAACGAACGACCGACAGGGGCACCAGACAGACCAGCGTGATCCCCTCGACAGTAGTGGAGACTTGAAATAATCGTTGCACCTCCCAATACTGCAGGGTCAATGCGCGTGTGTGGTTGTGATTGGTGATGACCTTGGTGGTGACATTGGCCGACTCGGACGCCATGGCCAACCGCATGCTGGTGCGGATGGCCTGGCGTCGTGCGGCTGCGGTTCTTTCGACGCTGGTGTGCACGGTCTCCGCTGCCCGCGAGGAATAGCTGCGCTGTCCTTCCAGCCAGCTGGACGAAGAGCCGCTGGAAGAGGAGCCCCCGCCGCCAAAGCTGATGATGCCGAGATCCAGTCCGCCGCCCCCGGAAGCGGATGAAGTATGATACCGGCTGCCGGCCCGTTCGGCCTCACGAAAAGCAGAGCGAAAGGTCGATTCGGCGGAGGCGTCGGTCTCTTGATCGAATTCGGCGCTTTCCTGCACCGATAGGGTTTCGATATCACGCACGGCACTGACGTCCCGGCGTTCAAAGATGGCCACGCGCTGTTGTTCCCCGGGCGCTAGAGGCAAAGAGTAGACCAGGTTGCCCAACGTCAGGCCTTTCGGCGACCACCATTGCGCCATGTGTACCAAATAGCCGAGGCCGAGCGTACCCGCCATAGCCACGCTTTCCCAGGGCGAGATCACATTTCCAGACCCCACTCCGACCAGCTGATCGCGAAAACCGTCCACGCTGATCGGCTGATCCACCGGCACACGATCTACATAGCTCACCTTAGCGTTGTGATGATCCTCTGAGAGTGGAAAATAATCGGGAATCGGGTAGTAACGCCGGGCATACTCGAGATTTTTTTGGACCACGACTGGATTGAGGATGCTGGTTCGCGGTTCAACCAGGCGGATGAAAACCGAGTAGGGGAAGCGGTCTACGCCACTGTTGCTGAGATAGAGCGAATGGCATCCAGCCTCGCCCATGGCGACCCGGGGCATGGTCGGTTGTTCCACGTCAGAATCCGCATGATCTGGCGTCCCCCCTGCGGATGGCAGCAAGGCCTGCAACTGCCCGACCACACTCAGCGGCAGCGGCTCCAGTTCCGTTGTCAAGCGAAGGTCACCCGTAAAACCGTTCGCAGACACCGAGCCGCTGTTCAGGGTCAGCACTATGCTTGTGTTGGACCCGGCCACCTGCAACGACAGTCCGGCGGCCGGGAACGGGACATGGCTCGGCAGCGCCAGATCGAATTCGCCGTCTTTATTGCTGATCGCCAAACACGGTGGCTGATGGTCGATCATAGCGGTCAGCTGCAGAAAGGCGGCGTGACCGCCGCAGGGCTGCACCAATCGACCGAACAGATGCGCTGGAAGCCGGCGCACGGCCAAGAGCTGGCTGATCTCGTTAATGTGCTGCCTGGCTTGCACGAGCTCCAAATGAAAGCGGGTCACGGCGTGAATGCGGCTGTTCCACAACACCGCCTCATCGGGGAGCTTTTGCGAATTCAAATGATCCAACGCTCTGACAACGCGTCGGGAAGAGAGCAGCTCGGTCCCTTGGGCAGGATGAGCGGCTGCTGACCGCGCCGATGCGGCTTGTCCCCTCCGGTTCGCACCAGCGACCGGCTTTTTGCTATTGGATGTCGGCATGGATTCCCTCCACACGAATCGTTAGATGACGCGATGATACATGGTCCCTGCGGCGACGAATGAATCCGCAAGACGGAAGAGCGGCCTCAGGCGCTGCTCAACAGATGCTCGATACGCTCGATCAACAGGGTTTGATTGACCGGGGCTGGAAAAAAATCTTTGATGCCGAGCCGGAATGCCTCATGGAGGAGTTCCTGATTCGGACGGCCGTTCACCAGCACGATGCAGGCTTGAGGTGAAAGCTTGATCATTTGCCTGAGGATGGAGAGCGTCTCTTCCGTTTGCTTGCGGACGCACAGAGTGATGATCTGATAGCGGCACTCTGCCAGCAGCGGAGTCAACTCTCTTACACCCCTCACCAGTGTAAGAATGCTTTTCTCCGCCAGAGCCAGAGCGATCGGCCCCATTTCAGCGAGATTTTCACAGCAAAGGAGGATCCTTGCCGGCGCTTCAGTCATCATGCCCTTACTCCTGCAAGGGCAATGCCAGAAAAAGTCAAACGACGAGGAAACGGTGCGGGTGTTTGAAAACAATGGATTGCATCGTGTGCGGCCAGCGGAGCCGACAGGCGTAGAGCCGGGAAATCATGGTAAAATCACCCCGACCATGGTACGATTACCGGTGCGTGGCCTTGATCTGATATTTCTGCATTTTTTGATAAAAATTTTTTGCATCGATGCCGGCGATTTTCGCTGCTTGGGCGACAATGCCGTGAGCTCTCTCCAGAGTGGTCTCGAGGTAATTCCGCTCAAACCGTTCGATCACCGCTTTTTTGACTAAGCTAAAGTTCTGCGGTGCGGCCGCTGTTTCGCATTCAGACGGCACGACCGATTCCGGCAAATGACGCAGTTCCACTTCCGCATCTTCTGCCATCACGATCGAACGCAGTATAATGTTCTCCAATTCTCTAATGTTGCCGGGATAATCGTACTGGAGCAGAACACCTTCCGCGCCGGCGTTCAGACGTAGATTCTCTTTTCCAAGCTGCCGGCCATAGTGATCGAGATAATGCCGAATCAGCAGCGGGATATCCTCCCGTCGTTCGCGCAACGGCGGGAGATGAAGGTAGAGAATGTTCAATCGATAATAGAGATCCGGTCGAAACTTGCCGTCCTTGATCATGGATTCCAGATGACGGTTTGTGGCTGCGATGATGCGGACGTTGCATTTTCTGATCTCGTTGCTGCCCACCGGCGAATACTCACCTGTCTGCAGAATGCGCAGTAACTTCACCTGAAGTCCCGCACTCATCTCGCTGATCTCGTCGAAAAAGATAGAGCCCCCGTCTGCAGTTTCGAACCAACCCTTTTTGTTTTGCACCGCGCCGGTGAACGAACCTCGGATGTGACCGAACAGTTCGGATTCCAGCAGCGTTTCTGTCAACGCGCCGCAATTGAGGGAGACGAACGGTTTACAGCGCCGGCTGCTGTTTTCGTGCAAGGCTCTGGCGACCAGCTCTTTCCCTGTGCCGCTCTCGCCTTCGAGCAGCACCGTCGCGTTGGTGTCTGCCACCTGATCAATGAATTTGATGATTTTTTGCATTTTGGCGCTGGCGCCGATGATGGCCGCGTATTGACCTGCGCCGCGTTTGAGGTGGTCCGTGGCGGGCTGGTGGGGCGCGTGGTCGCCTTCGGGGCAAGATGGAAAATTCCCCGGGTCTCCACGGCACTCAAAGATGAAGCGATAACGCAAGTAAGCTTCGTACAGCTCTGTTACGGTACCTTGGAAAACAGGGGTGGAGATGGTGCCGTTCAATAATTTGCCCGTCGCCGGTTTTCCGCCCACACCGTTCAATGGATGCTCGATCATGACATCCTCCTGTTGCTGACAGGGTTCTGTCCATAGTGATTCAGCGCACCTGTCTAGCAAATCTGCTGCATATGGAAAGGAAAGAATGATGCGGCCGGAGTCAGTGATAAAACGGGGATCCACTGGGTGCTTGATGCTAAAGATGCAATACGACCGGCAAAACGTCCTAAAACGTTACGACGTTTTGGGGTTCCCCACAGCCCGCCGTCCACAATCGTTGCTGCTTTGGTGCTAAAACCTCTAACCGACAAACAGCGCACGAGCCCGTCTTCTTTCGACACAGACGGAAAGGACAATTGCCGCCGCGTGCGATTCACGCAAAGAGCAGGGGTGATTGGGCATAAAGAAAATCGGACAACTAGCAGAATGGTCAAAGGGAAGAAAGTGAAGAATTTTCGGACTGCCGAATGCTGTAGTACAAGATGATTGCCCAGGCTGATATACAGCCTTTATGATTTAAATATAAACAATGTGAAGAGGATTGTCAAATAATTTTTTCAAGGCAGCATCCATTAATTACAAAAACGTAATTGCCCGTTTAGCTGCGGTCGCACCGCGACTTGGCAGTGTGGCCTGTTTTTCTATGACCGATAAAAGCGGGTAAAAGATGCCCCAGTGATTAATTCACCCTGTAGGGATCGCTCTGCGGGGCAGGCAAGCAAAAGTTCAAAGCCGCCGGCTGTCGCACCATCTCTTGGCGCTGATTTTCCTTGTATATAGTCCTGTAGATGGTTACTTTAAGGAATGGCAGATTTGGATAGGACTTTGCCCCGGCCGCACCAATGGCCCGGGGCGCCGATGCCGGAGAGAAAATCCACCTGCCTGGCTTTTTCACCAGGGGCGCCATCATCACGGGGTTGAGTTCGTCAAGGAATTCATGGGTTCATGAAGGTTTAATCGGTTTGACAAAACACGCTGGGCTTGATGAATTTCCGTTGCAAACACATGCAGAGAACGGACAGGCTGACAAGTTTTTTCCGGGTTGGATGGTCTTCGGATTCTAAAGGCGGCAAACGACTCAAAACGGCCCTTTTTCTCCTTTTATTGCTGGCGATTGGTTTCAGCTTGCGTCTGCGCAACTTGGGCGACCTGACTCTTTGCGGCGATGAGGGGTTGCAGGCGCTGGCGCTCAAGGGGTTGCTCGAGTGCGGTGTTCCGCTGGTGCCCTCGGGGTTGATCTATCTGCGCGATGCTTTTTTTATCTATCTGCAGTATGCCCTGCTGCAGTTCGTAGAGTTGACTCCATACTGGATTCGCTTTCCCAGTGTGCTACTGGGAACCTTGGTTCTTCTGCCGGCCTATGGACTGGCGAAAATGCTCTTTGACCGTAAAAGCGCTCAGCTCACCGTCCTGCTGCTGACTTTTTCCCAGTTCGAGATTGAACTGTCGCGCTATGGCCGTTCCTACACTCTGTTCCAGCTATTGTTCGTCCTCGCCCTGATTTTCTTTTATCAGGGCTTCCTGCAGAATAAAAAAAGATATAAAATCGGGTTTCTGATCACCGCCCTTTTCACCTTTGCCAGCCATTATCTGGGCGCCATCCTGCTCGTCCTGTTTTTAGTCCCCCTGCTCTTCAAGCGTTGTTCCGGCGGAGACAAACTAAAGCTTCTGTTCTGGGCCGCCGCGGTTTTGTTAGGCTGCTTCTGCTATCAGAAGGCACTGTTCCATCTGCAGTCCTTGTCTGCAGCTGAAATCACCCGCATCTTTCCGTTTGAGACAGCCGGACTCAGCGTCATCGCTAGATCGGCGGCTGTCGTCGAACACGCGTTATACAAGCCCCAGTTCGTCGGGTTGCAAGACCCTTCTCATGTGATTTCCTTGCATTGGGCGTTGCCGGTCTTGTGCGCGGTGGGATGCGCTTGGTGGTGTTTTTATCGGATATACCCGGAGGCAGATAGAAGGACGTTTGTTTTTGTGCTGGTGATGCTCCTGTCCGCTTGCTTGCATCAATATGCCTTTGCACTCTCTGCGTTCCTTTTTTATGTTTTATTTTATCTGCGAGATCAATCGGTGTTGTGCAGTCGTCCGTTCAGGATGTTGTACCGCACCCTGTTCATTACTTTTTTATGCTGGATCATTTTTCTCGGGGTCAAGTCGGGCTGGCATCTGCAGGAGCTTGGCGTCAGTCTGTTTGGCTTTCCACATCTGGGTAAATATTTTTTCTTCTGGTACCTTGTCGGCTGGCCGGTCATGTCCGTCGTGGTGATTTATGCACTCCTGGTTCTGTTGAATCGCTTCCTCCCGCAGCGCAGGGATCCAGCGGCTATTTTCATCCCGGCGGTTCTTGTTTTGTCGATCGTGCTGGCCAGCTTTTTTAAATCCTACGCTGAAGCGCGATATACCTTTCACCTGTATCCCTTGCTGGTCATGCTGTTTTCCTACGCCGTTGTCCATCTCGGGCGGTCTCTACGCAGCAGGCGGCCTAATCTGTTTCAAAAGCGGCGTGCCGGTTGGGCCATTCTGGCCGGCGTCGCCCTGCTCTACGCATCCCAGGACGCTGATCCGCTGCAGGCCTGGCGCATCGCTGACCGTGGTTACACTACTCCGAAGCACCCGATCCGAACTCAGGAGAATTGGCCGCCCTATGTCTCCTTCCATCAGGACCATGAGACGCCGGCGCGTTACGTGCAAGCGCACCGCTCCCGGAATGATTTGCTCATCGCCATCGGGGGGGTGCATCAGCTTATGCTTTATCACTGGTATGCCGGAAAAGTGGATTATGTGGTCTCCCCCTCTGATAGAAAACGGTGGTATTACTCTATTCTGAGCAGGGGAATAGAGGTCAACTATGTCACAGGAAGCAGGATTATCCACGCACCGGCAGAGTTCGACGAGCTGCTGCGCCGTGCGCCTGCCTCAGTGTGGCTGCTCGGCGATATGCCTCTGCTGACCACCGGCGCGGATTTTTATCCTGAGGCAGACTGCCGCTATTTGAGGGCGATCATCAAAAGGTTTGATTTTATCGGGCGTGATAACAGGACCTTTGCGGTCAAGCTCAAATAAATAAATTTCCGGCATAATAAGGATATTGAAAAGCAGGATGAGTCGGGCCACACGGCTGACCTTGCCATGCGAAGAGAGCTGTGCGAGGGGATCGCTTGGTTGGAGTATCAAACCTGTCGCCGCCGGAGCCGGACATCTTTTCCGACGACAGGGATGCAGGCAGCGCGATGCACAGCGAAGATCCCCGTTCCGTTGCCCGACGTGAGACTTTTTTGCCCGCGTCGTCCTGTCTGGGGGCGTTAAAGGGCTTGCCGGATTTCTTTTTGACCGAACAACGCCGGATTTCTTTGCCTCAAGCCGTGTGATGAACTATGACAGGCGCATGCAAACGTGGTTCTGATTTGCATCCACCCTCCCATCCGCCACTGGAGTGGCGTTGCACTTTTTTTCAGCATCCGCCTAAAGAGACAACTCATAATGGATCAGGAGTCTTTTCCGGTTGTTGTGTAAAGCCCGCCCACGGATCTTTACACTCAGCGCTGCCCCTCGAGGTGCAAATGTTTTCCGACTCGCCTCCGATTCTCAGAAGGGCGATATTCTGATTCGACAGGCAGAGTTTATCCACATCAGCTCCATGCTCACGGTAGGCTATGCTGAGAATGTGCCCGCCCTCTGTCAGGCTGTATGCATTGGAAAATCGCATGCACAGGGCATCCCCGCTCAGAGAGACACGGACGGCCTGCCTGAAGGTGTTATTGCTCAGGCCAGGCCTCGGCGGATCATTATTGGGTTGCACCAGCTGGGCGCTGTGCTTCAGGTTCCAACCTTTTTTTCGGTCCGGCTAACGTGTGAGTGCGTGGATTGAAAACGAGCAGGAGGGTGAACAGGGGCGGTGGAATTTTCATGCCAAGGTGAGCTTGAGAGTGCGAATCAAAAAGCCGGCCGGAGCGGATACAACAAACATCATTTCTTTTTTTTCTCAAGGGATCATGCAAGCAGAGATCGAACGGAACCGCTGGCTTCAGCGGCCGGCGCCTCGACGTTGCTTGTCGGCATTGGTTGGCCATGATCATGGACAGGGACTGATGAATCCAACAAGTAAATTTTCCCTCTGGGATCCGCAAGCCGGCTTGCAGGGCTGCGGGCGACAAAGAGCTACCGTTGCATCATGCGATCCAGACTTTTTATGTTCATCATTAGAAATCGCGGCTGATGATAATTGCACCGCCGCATTGGATGAATGCCCCATTTCTCTCTTGTTTGGGGTTCGCCGTAGCGATTGACCGCCTGTTCCCAAGCGCCGATGCCGCGGCAAAAGGCCTTCTTGACATACTCCCATGTCCGTCCATACCACTCTTTCGCCCAGCTTTCTCCGCTCTGTTCCAGTACGATCATGCATCCGATTAAAATTTCTGTGTGCGCCCACATGGTTTTGGTGGAATAATCCGCTCCCTGAATGCGGTCGGGCCCGGAAAAAACCATATAGTCTTCGCTCGCCCAGCCGTCGAAACAATGATCCCATCCCATCTCGAGATAGCGCTTGAAATGGGTTTTGGCGCGCTCAAAGAGCTGGTCGTCTTTTTTCAACAGCGCGGCCTGCATGACCATCCATTGCGCTTCCAGGGAGTGGCCGAGGAACATTCTGCCTTCTTGCGCAGCAAGTCTGCGGTAATCATGGGCAAGCTCTTCGTTGGCAATTCGGTACCTTGAATCATAAAATCGGTTCATCAGGTGATCGAGGTGGAGATCCCAAAGGCCGGCCAGGTCATCGTGCGGATGATACTGCAGCAGCAGGGTCAACAAATGGACAAAGATCATGGAGTGCCCTTGAATTCTCAGGCCTTCCCAGCGAGTGCCTTTGCGATAGTCGGGCGCTTCATACGCTCTATGCGCCGCCCGAATGGATTCGACGGCCAATTGAAGGTTCTTGTCGTCGCCGGTGCAGCGATAGTATTCCACCAATCCGATGGCGGCGAACAGCCAGCCATAGACGTCCGTGTCCGCCTCAACCCCCTTGATCAGTCTGCCGTCTCGATGTACTTTTTCCGCCCATTGTCCATGACCCAGGTACATGCGGTTCACCATAAAATCACGGGTTCGTCGGGCGATGTCCAGATAGGTTGTTTCTTTGCCGAATTGGGAATACAAAAAAGAATAAACCCAGAGGCCGCGTCCCTGATACCAGATGTATTTTTCATCATCCACCGGTACGCCGTCGGGGGTCAAGTTGCAGATAAAGCCGCCGTATTCCCGGTCATACCCGCCATGATCCCAGAACGGCAGATACTGTTTGAACAGGAGGTCATGCAGTTCGTCGCGATGCTGCCGGTACGTCATCCCCGGTAGAAAGCATTGCTGCGCGTTGGGGGGTGTTGTCGCTCTCTTGCTGCATGCCAGGCCGGGCAACGCGTTTGCCGCTGAAAGGGAAAAAAGAAAGCTGCGTCTGTTCATTTTATCCTCGTCGCAGTTAGTGAGGGCAGGTCTATAGAACAATATAGACATATTTTATAATTAAGCAAGAGGCGGTTATCTCTGGGCGGGGAAAGGGTTTTTATTGCCGCTGGGCTAACATGGAAGAGCTGAGGGGCTTGGCGGTCTCTGATGTTTGTTCAGCGGATTGGCGAGTAGCCGGTTCGGGCATGTCTTGACAGGCTGAAGGAACCGGGGGCCGGGGACAGCAGCAAAGAGAAGGTCCGCAGTTCCTCTGCGCTTTTCGCGACTCGGTGGGGGCGTCCCTGCGCCATGACCGTCTGATGCGCCGGCAACAAAAAAGCCTGCTTGGATTGCAGGCTTGTATTGTTTATATTATTGGTGCGCTCACAAGGAATCGAACCTTGAACCTACTGATTAAGAGTCAGTTGCTCTGCCAGTTGAGCTATGAGCGCCTTTTTACGATTTGAAATATACCCTTTTTGCATAAAATATACAAGCGAAAAATAGAGTCTTATGAGCTTTCTACAACTGGTGCAATCCCGGCGCAGCGTGCGCCGGTTCCTCGACAAACCGGTGGATCGCGCTCTGATCCTGCAGTGCGTGGAGGCGGCGCGGTTGGCGCCGTCTGCGGAAAACGTTCAGCCCTGGCGCTTTCTCATTCTGGATGATCCGCAGATCCGGCAAAAGTTTTGCGATGAAAACTTTACCGGGCTCTACCGTGTCACGCGCTGGGCGGCTCAAGCGCCGGTCCTGGTGGCGCTGCTGGCGGAAAAAGACCTGCTTGCCAATCGCATCGGCAAGCAGATCACCGGCATTCATTATTATCTCATCGACATGGGCATAGCCGGCGAGCATTTTGTGCTCCAGGCTGCTGAATTGGGCCTGGGCACCTGCTGGATCGGCTGGTTCAGTCCGGACAAGGCGCGCCGGACCCTGCAACTGCCCACAAAATATGAAATAGTCTCGCTGCTGGCTCTGGGGTATTCGGCTGATGAGGCGGTTCGTCCGCTCAAGCGCAAGGCTCAGGCTGACATCTGTCGGTTCAATTCCCTATGAAATTGCCGCCCCTTCTCTCCGGGATTTTAATCAAGCGGATCAAGCGCTTTATGGCAGAAATCCGTCTGGATGACGGAGCGGAAATCATCGCCCATTGTCCCAACTCGGGCAGCATGCTGGGTTGCGACAGTCCCGGCAATAAGGTGCTGGTTTCCGTCAGCGAGCGGCCTGAGCGGCGGTACCGCCACACCTGGGAAATGGTGCGTGTAAACGGCGTATGGGTGGGCATCAACACTCTGGCGCCTAATCGTCTGATTCACGAGATGTTGTTGCAGCGCCGCCCGGCTGTTTTTTCCGATTACACCACAGTGCGGCGTGAAGTGCCGTGGGGCAGCCACAGCCGCATGGATTTTTTGCTCAGCGGCGGCCGCAGCCAGTGTTATATCGAAGTGAAAAATGTCACCCTGGCCCAGGCCGGCGTCGCCTATTTCCCGGATGCGGTCACGGAGCGCGGCCAAAAGCATCTGCGTGATCTGCAGGAGATCGTCCGCCACGGCCATCGCGGCGTGATTCTGTTTCTGGTGCAGCGTATGGACGCGGAGCGGTTTATGCCCGCCCGGTTCATCGACCCGGAGTATGCACGATTGTTGTCTGAGGCATGGAAGAACGGCGTAGAGATCGTCGTCTGTCAGGCCCTGGTGACGCCGGAAGAGATCACGGTAGTGAACCTGTTGGAGCCGACCTTGTCCGTATGAATATTCTTGGTCTTTCGGATGTAACCGGAAATCACAGCCACAGCAGTGTGGCGCTATTGCAGGACGGCCGTTTGAGCATGGCGTTGTCGCAGGAGCGCCTGTCGCGGATTAAAAACGATTCCACGTTTCCCCTCGCTGCGATCGAGACCGTGTTGTCAGCGGTCCGCCTGCGAATGGACGACATCGATGTGTTCGCCTGCGGTTACCCGGCGCCTCGCTATTATGCCAGTCTGCTCGAACATAACCTCCTCGATCTGCCGCGCGCGCTCGTGGGCGTGGCTGTGCGCCGGCCGGACCGTGTGCTCAAGTATCTTTTGCCGAACCTGAAAAAAGCGATCTACGATCCCAGCCATGCTGCGTCCGCCAACGCGCTGCCTTCCAGCAAACTGGTTTTTGTCGATCATCATTTGGCGCACGTCACGGCCGCTTATGCCGCCTCGAGCATGGAGGAGTGCCTGGCCATCAGCTATGGAGGATTTGCGCCTCATGCCGACGGCCGCAATGTGGCCGGCGCGGTGTATCGCTGTTGCGGTGAGGATATCGAATTTTTGCAGGACATCCCCTACTTTGCCACCGGCTGCTGGTTCTCGGGCGTCACGGTCGCCCTGGGGTATCGCTACATGGAGCAGGAGGGCAAGACCATGGGACTGGCAGGGCTGGGAGATCCTCATTCCTGCTATGATGCGGTGTCCGGGGTTACGACGAGGTTTATCGATGGAAGATGGCAGCCGTACAAGCACTGGCTGGATTATATCTTTACGCCCAGAGCTGAGGTGTTTCTTTCCAGCCGCAGCGGTCGTTTTCTGCAGGGCCTGCTGAAACGACACAGGCCGGAGGACGTCGCGGCTGCAGCCCAGCGGGTGTGGCAGGAAAATCTTTTACATTTCATTCAGCACCTGATCGACGTCTACCGGATCAAAAAGTTTGCACTGGCCGGCGGCCTGTTCTTAAATGCAGCGATCAACCGCGTCATCGCCGAGCAGGCCGGGGTTGAGTCGTTGTTCATTTTTCCCCATACCGGCGACGGCTCCACTCCCATCGGCGCAGCCCTGCAGGTCCATCGCACGGCGGTTGGCCTTCTTCCCCGCCGGCCCATCACCGACACCGCCTGGGGTTGTGGTTTCGATCGCGCCGCGGTACTGCAAGACCTGCATACCTGCAGCGGACCATTGCGTTATGAAGTGCTTCCCGACGCACCCGCCTATACGGCAAAGCGGCTCAACGATGGTAAAATCATCGGTTGGTTTCAGGGACGGGAAGAGTATGGACCGCGCAGCCTTGGGCAGCGCTGCATTTTGGCTGACCCCCGGCGATTGGAGATGAAAAGGGCCCTGAACCGGCGTAAACAGCGCGAGGAGTGGATCCCGCTCGGCGTCAGCTGCCTGGCGGAGCAGGGGGACGCCTATTTTGCCAACTGGCAGCCCAGTCCTTTTATGACCCGGCTGTACCAGGTGCATGGCGATCGACGAACCGCGGTGCCGGCGGCGGTCCATGGGGATGGCTCCTGCCGCGTTCAGGCTGTGGCCGGTTCAACGGATCTTTTCCGCAAATTATTGGAATGCTTCTATGGTTTAACTGGAATCGGCATGGTGCTGAATTCCAGTCTCAACCGTCACGGGGAGCCCATCGTGCACCGGCCGGCGGAGGCCATGCACCTGCTCCTTGAAGGTGTGATCGATGAGCTGGTGATCGGAGATATGGTGATAAAAAGTGACCGCCGAGGCTGCTTGGGCGGTTTCGAGTTTTATTTAACTAATTTTTAAAAGGATAGACCATGATCGTAAGAACCCGTGTGTTTTCCCGCGCCGGTCTGGCCGGCAATCCTTCGGATGGCTATCATGGCAAAACGCTCTCGGTGACGGTGAAGAATTTTTCCGCTGAGGTCACGCTGTATGAGACGCCGGATCTGGAGATACTGCCTAATGAGCGCGATCACTCCTATTTCGAGAACCTGGCGCATTTGGTCAAGGACGTCCGCCGGCACGGCTATTACGGCGGCATTCGGTTGATCAAGGCGGCGGCGAAAAAGTTTTATGAGTACTGCGAACACAAAGGCATTCAGCTGAGCGATAAAAATTTTACCGTGCGCTATCGTTCCAACATTCCGGTGCAGGTGGGGCTCGGCGGCTCCAGCGCCATCGTCACGGCCACCATTCGAGCGCTGATGACTTTTTACGGCGTCGAGATTTCCAAGCCCACATTGCCCAACCTGATCCTCAGCGTTGAGACCGAAGAGCTGGGCATTGCCGCCGGTCTGCAGGATCGCGTGATCCAGGTGTATGAGGGCTTGGTCTTTATGGATTTCGACAAAAAGCTGATGGAGGCTCAGGGGTACGGCCATTATGAGCCGCTGGATCCCAATCTGCTGCCCAATCTCTATCTGGCGTACATGGCGGATCTGAGCGAGATCTCGGGAGTGTCGCACGGCAATCTGCGCGGCCGTTTTCTTGCCGGCGATCCGCAGGTGGTGGACGCGATGAAATATTTCGCCGATCGCGCCGAGATGGCCAAAGAGTGCCTGAAAGCGCGTCAGCCGGAGAAATTGGGACAGCTGATCAACGAGAATTTCGACAAACGTAAAGAGATCATGCCGCTCAATCGGCGCAATCTCGAAATGGTATCAGTAGCCCGCGCAGCCGGCGCCAGCGCCGGCTTTACCGGCAGCGGCGGCGCCATCGTCGGCACCTATGAAAACGAAGCGATGTTCAAAAAATTGAAGGAGGATCTGGCGGAGATCGGCGCCGTGGTGATCAAGCCGGATATCATCTAGCGCAATGGTCAGCCGGCCGTTTGGTTGGGCGAAGGGGCGGCGCCTACGCTGCGCAAAAGGAAAACCCACAAAGCGCAGACGACACAGCCATCCTCCGCCCTCGCGGTCCGCTCTCAGTGGATTTTTTCGATGAACTCTGTTTATTTCTCCAGTAAGGATATCGGTTCCATCCGCCGCCGGTTGTTGACTTGGTTCCGCGCGAATCGGCGCGATCTGCCGTGGCGGCGTAAGCGCACGGCGTATTGCATCTGGATCTCTGAGATCATGCTGCAGCAAACCCAGGTGCAGCAGGTGATCCCCTACTATCGTCGATTCTGCAAACAATTTCCCTCCATTAAAAAGCTGGCCAACGCGCGACTGGATCAGGTGCTCAAGGTGTGGGAGGGCATGGGCTATTACGCCCGCGCCCGCCATCTGCTTCAGGCTGCGCGGATGATTCAAAAGCAACATGCCGGAGTTTTCCCGCAGGACTATAATGCCGTGCGCCGACTGCCGGGCATCGGTCCCTATACGGCTGCGGCGATCCTCAGCATCGCCTTTCAGCAGCGCTATGCGGTGGTGGACGGCAACGTCGTCCGCGTATTGTCGCGGTTGGCCGCTTTTCCTGGGGAGGTGCAGACCACCGGCAATAAAAAGATCCTGCAAACCTTGGCGGACACGCTGTTGCCGGTGAAAGGCCCTGGCGACTTTAATGAGGCGGTGATGGAGCTGGGCGCTCTGCTGTGCACGCCAACCGCTCCGCACTGCGGCGTGTGTCCGTTGGCCCGATGTTGCCGCGCCCGGCAGCAGGGAGAACCGGAGCGTTTTCCGTTCAAGCGGGCAAAGAAAAAGCGGCCGCATCATGAGGTTGCTGCCGCGATCATCTGGCGTCAAGGCCGCATTCTGCTGGCGCGGCGTCCTGAGCGGGGACTGCTGGGCGGCCTATGGGAATTTCCCGGCGGCAAGAGAGAGAAGGGAGAGACACTGGAGCAGACCGCGGTGCGTGAAGTGCGTGAAGAGCTGGGCGTCCGAGTGCGGGTGCGCAAGTTTTTTTTCAAGGTGAATCACCAGTACACCCATTTCTCCGTCACTCTGAATGTTTTTCACTGCGATTGGGTGAGCGGCCGCCCGAGGCCTATCGGCTGCAGCGGTTGGCGATGGGTGCTGCCCAAAGAGCTTGAGAGGTTCGCCTTTCCGCGGGCGAACGGAAAAATTATCGAGGCTTTGCTCGATTCGATCCCTCGATCTTGAAGCCGTCGTGCCCGGCTGAATACGACAGAATCGGTCTCAGCGGTGGAAATGAATGCAACAAATCACAGATAAAATGCGTATATTAAATCTTATTTTTCGAGGAATGGCGCAGGTATAGGTTCTAACAGCAAGGAGGCATGTTTTGCGTAAACTGATCGGATGGTGGTGCTTGGCGCTGGCGTTGATGCCCGTTCTGGTCTTGGCCGACGAAGGCATGTGGACCTTTGATAATCCCCCAATTAAACAACTCAAAGAAAAATATAATTTCACTCCCACCCAGGAGTGGTTGGACCATGTCCGTCTCAGTTCCGTGCGCTTTAACGACGGCGGCTCCGGTTCTTTCATCAGCCCGCAGGGGTTGACCCTGACCAATCATCATGTGGCCCTGGGCCAGCTGCAGAAGATGTCGACGCCGGAAAAAAATTACGTGGCGAACGGCTTTTATGCCGCGACTCTGGACGAGGAGGTCAAGTGCCCGGACCTGGAGCTGTATGTGCTGCAGGAGCTGGAGAACGTCACGTCTCGCGTGCAAGGCGCTGTCACCGCTGATTTGAAACCCGATCAGGCGCTCAAGGCGCGTGAAAAAGAGATCGCGGCCATCGAGCAGGAATACAAGGATAAAAACGGATTAAAATGCGAGGTGGTCAGCCTGTATCACGGCGGCGAATATTGGGCCTACCAGTACAAGCGGTATACTGATGTCCGCCTGGTCATGGCGCCGGAACAAAAGATCGCATTCTGGGGGGGCGACGCGGATAATTTCACCTTTCCGCGCTATGATCTCGACATGGCCTTTTTCCGCGTTTACGAAAACGGACAGCCGCTGCGCACGGCCCACTACCTGAAATGGAACGCCAAAGGCGTTGAGGAAAACGAATTGGTGTTTGTCTCCGGCCATCCGGGTTCCACCAACCGGCTCAGCACTTACAGCCAACTGCTGCGACAGCGCGATTTTTTATATCCGCAGCGTCTGGCCATGATCGACAAACAGCTGGAGATTCTGCGTACATACTCCAGCCGCGGCGCCGAGCAGGCGCGCCGCGCCGCACGGTCTATCTTTGGGCTGGAGAACAGCCGTAAAGCGTTGGGCGGCGAGTATCAGGGTTTGCTCGACGACAAGCTGATGGCCAAAGCGAAAGCGCAGGAGGATGATTTCCGTAAAAAAGTGAACGAAAATCCGCAGTGGAAAAAAGAGTACGGCGACGGCTGGGATATCATCGCCAAAGTCATTAAGAAACAAACTAAAAACGCCGAACAGAACAGCTATCGCGGTATGGCTCTGAGTTCGCGTTTCGCCAGCATCGCCAATCAGATTGTATTTTACGCCGCAGAGGTGAAAAAGCCGGACAGCGAGCGTTTATCCGGTTATCATGATTCGCAGCTGGAGCAGTTGAAATTCCGTCTGTTCTCCCCGGCGCCGATCTATAAGGATCTGGATGAGGCGACCTTCAGCGGTATGCTGCAGCTGGCGGTGGAGAAGCTGGGGGCCGAGGACGCCTATCTGCAGAAGATTTTACAGGGCCGCAGCGCTGCGCAAACGGCCAAGGAGATGATCGAAGCGACGACGCTGGATCAAGTCGATGTGCGCAAAGCGCTCATCGAAGGCGGCAGCGAAGCAGTCGCCCGATCGACCGATCCATTCATCGTCCTGGCGCGTCAGTTGGAGCCGGAACAGCGCAAAAAAATCGAAGAGGACAAGAAGAGCACTCAGAGTTTGCTGGTGCCGGCCACGGAGAAAATCGCGCGCGCGCGTTTCGCGGTTTATGGCAAAGAGAGCTACCCGGACGCCACCTTCACCCTGCGCCTTTCTTACGGAACCGCCAAGGGCTATCCGATGAATGGAACCAAGGCGCCGTACCGGACAACGCTCTATGGGCTGTATGACCGGAGCATCAGCTTTAACCAACAGGGGGATTTCGCCCTGCCGCCGCGTTTCTGGGAACGCAAGGATCAGCTGGATCTGGCCACGCCGGTTAACTTTGTCAGCAGCAACGACATCATCGGCGGCAACTCCGGATCGCCGGTGATCAATCGGAACGCCGAATTGGTGGGTTTGATTTTTGACGGCAATATCGAAAGCCTGGTCGGCCGTTTTGTCTACGATGAAACCTCCAACCGCGCTGTAGCGGTGCATAGCGCTTTCATGATCGAAGCCCTGCGCAAACTTTACGACGCCGGCAAGCTTGCGGCCGAAATTCTGGGCGAGTAAGCGTCCAGCCCTTTTCTCCTGAACGCCGGGCACTGAACGCCCGGCGTTTTTTTATAAAAGCCGGGCGCCGACTTGGACACGATCAGGATTTTGAACAAGCGGGGCCAGCCTGAAGGAGGATGAACGCCCATGTCGGAAAAACATTTTCATGAGCAGGTCAGCTTCTCCCAGTCCTACCTGGTTCCGTTTCTGCAGCAGCAGATTCCGGATTTCGAGCGGCAAAAGGTGCTGGAGGTCGGCTGTGCCGAGGCCGGCTTTCTCCATGTGCTGGCTGCAAGGGGCATGGAGGCGGTCGGCGTGGAGCTGTCGCCGGACCGGGTGCGGCTTGCCAAGGCCCAGAGTCCGCGGCTGGATGTGCGCGTGGGCGATGTGACCGATCCGCATTTGGCGGAAAAAATCCAGCAGATCTTTGATCTCATCGTCATCCGCGAGGTGATTGAGCATGTGGCGGATCGGGATGCGCTGTTTGTGAATCTGCGCGCGCTGCTGGCCGATCGGGGACGCGTCTATATCACTTTTCCACCGCGGTTTTCCGCTTTTGCAGGTCATCAGCAGATGGGGCGTTCGCTGCTGCGCCGGCTGCCCTATGTGCACCTGTGGCCGGGGTGGCTGTTGCGGCCGGCCGGCCGTCTTCTCCAGGAACACGACTATTTGATCGAAGAGGTGTTGCGCAACTATCGCATCGGATTGAGCGTGCATGGATTTGAAAAGTACTGCCGCCGCTACGGTTTTGTCTTTCTGCGCAGAGACCTGTTTCTCATCCGTCCGATCTATCGGCAACGGTTCGGTTGGTCGCCGAAAAAAATTCCATCGCTGCCGGTTGTGCGCGAGTTCCTGGCCGCCGGCTGCGAATGTCTGCTGCAAAAAAACGCTCTGCCATGAAAAAGAAAAACCCCGCCCGGACAAAGCCTGGCGGGGCATGGCAGCGAGCGGTGCGCCGCTTAATACGTGATCATCGGCGGCAATTTCTGCGCCTGGCGGACCCACGATTTGACGCGCTTCAGTCCGGGCAGCGCCTGGACCATGCGTTTCTTTCCAGCGTTGTTGATTTTTTCCATTTGTGCCAACAGCGCTGCGGGCTGACGCATTTTAAGTTCCTTGACCGTGTCCACCCCTGCTTTTTCCAAAAGCTCGGCGTACTGCTTGCCGATGCCTTTGATGCGAAACAGATCGGACATGTTGACCCATTTTAAAATCACCGAGCTTTTAATCCCGGTGGTTTCGGCCAGCTCTTTGCGGCCTTTGCGGGTGGCGCCTTTCTTTAATAATCCGCGTACGGTTTTGATTCTCGCTTTTTCCATTTTTTTCGACATGGCGGAGCCAATACCTTCGATCTCAATCAATTTGTAATTCGGCATGATACGTCCCTCCTGTTGTGAATACTTGATGAAGATAAAGATCTAAATGTTGAAATGCAAGCATTATATGAGCAACGGGTGCGCGGGATCAACAATTATGCATTTCCTCTTCGCCTGCCATACGGTTGACGGTTGATAAAATTGTCTTTCGAAACTCATTCAAGATCACTATATTTTTCAATACAGGATCAATGAGAATGGGATCATAGCATGATTGTGGTGAATGAAGAGATCCTCATTCCCGACGAGGAGATTCGTTTTACCATGTCCCGCAGCAGCGGGCCCGGCGGGCAGAATGTGAACAAAGTGGAGACGCGCGTCACTTTGTGGTTTGATGTCGCGCGCTCACAGGCGCTGTCGGATGAACAGAAGCAACGCATCCATCAGCGGCTCACCACGCGCATCAATCGCGAAGGAGCGCTTCGAGTCGTCGCTAAAGAACAGCGCAGTCAATCGGCCAACCGCGAGATCGCGGTGTCGCGATTCATCGCTCTGCTGCGGGAGGCGGTCAAGCCTGAACCGAAACGTCCTAAGCATCGCATTCCGGCCGCTGTTAAAGAAGCCAGACGTCAGGCTAAACGTCAGCGCAGCCAAATCAAAGAACAGCGGCAAAAACCAAAAGAGTGGGAATAGAACACATGTCTGTTCACAGATCCGTTTACAGAATCCTGGTCATAGGCTGGCTGGCTGCCGCGGCGCTGTCGGCGGAGACGACCATCAAAGAGACCTATCAAATTCCCATGCGGGACGGCACGCTGCTGGCCACCGATGTCTACCGGCCTGCGGTCAACAAAGCCTACCCGGTCCTGCTGCATCGCACGCCCTACGGCAAAGGGGATCAAATTATTCCGGAGGCGTTGGTCTCCGTCCTTATCACGATCAAAGGCTATGCCCTGGTGTTTCAGGACACCCGCGGCCGCTACGCCTCACAGGGCGTTGATTCGGTTTTTTTCACCGACGGCTGGGGCGCGTTGCAGGATGGCTATGACACGGTCGACTGGCTGGCCAAACAGCCGTGGTGCAACGGTCGCGTGGCGGTCTTCGGCGCTTCCGCCAGCGGCATCACCACTTACAGGGCTGTGGGCAGTTTACACCCGGCTATCAAATGCGCGGTGGCCATCGTCGCGCCCACCGACCTCTATCGTCAGGCGATCTATCCAGGCGGGGAATTCGCTAAAGCGCTGGTGGAGGGCTGGGTCGCCGGCCAGGGCAGCCTGTACATGATCGATTATATGCATCAATTCCCCTACTATGGTCCTCTTTGGGATGAGATGAATCTGCACACCCGCACTGATTCGATCCATGTACCCATTCTGCACATCGGCGGCTGGTATGACTGTTTCTCCGCCGGTCCTGTGGCTGCTTTCAATGATCTGATCCCTTTCGCGCCGCAGAAATTGATCATGGGCCCGTGGATCCATCACACCGTGGGCTCAAACAGTCAAGTAGGCCAGATCACCTATCCGAGTGCGGATTTTAACGTGATAGGAGAGGCGTTCTCCTGGTTCGATAAATGGATGACCGACGGGACAGCGCCAGCGGCTAAACCGGAGGTGCATTATTATCTCATGGGCGACCCGGCCAAACCGCGGGACGGCGGATGCCGCTGGCTGCAGGCAGAGGCCTGGCCCCCGGCTAACGCCCAGCGCATGACCTGGTATCTGAATGAATCCGGCGCCCTGACCACGCAACCGGGGCAAACGGAGAACCAGCTCAACTATACCTATGATCCCGCCCATCCGGTTATGACTCTAGGCGGCAATAATCTCAATCTGCAGGCCGGCCCCATGGATCAGCGGCCGGTCGATGCCCGGCCGGATGTGCTCGGCTTTGTCTCTGCGCCGTTGAGCGAGCCGCTGCGCATGGAGGGCTATGGCCGCGGTTTGTTCTATGTGTCCAGCGATCAACCGGACACGGATTTCACCCTTAAACTGATCGATGTGTATCCCGATGGCAGAGAGATGCTGGTGGTAGACGGCATTCAGCGCGCACGGTTTCGTTTCGGCTGCCTGCCCGCTCAGGTGAGCTGGTTGCAGCCGGGCTTGGTCGATTCGCTCTCAATCACGCTGCCGCCGACGGCGTTGGTTTTCAGCGCCGGTCATCGCATCAAGATCGCTCTGTCCTCCAGCAATTATCCGCGCTTTGAGCTCAATCCGAATAACGATCTGGATCCCAATGATCGCAGTCAGTCCCGAATCGCCGTTAATGCCATTCATTTCGGCGGAACCTGGAGATCGCGTATCGAACTGCCGGTGCTGCAATCGACCAGCGGAATAACGCAGACCAAGGCGTTGCCGCAGGCGTTCACGTTGTCGCCGGCTTTTCCCAATCCCTTCAACAGCTCGGTGCGGCTGGATTATCAATTAGCGCATTCAGCCCGGGTGCATGCAGCAGTATACACGGTGACCGGGGAGAGGGTGTGCACGCTCCTGCACGGCCGGCAAAACGGCGGAGAGCATCGGCTCGGCTGGAGCGGCGACAACGAACGGGGCGTGTCCATGCCCAGCGGGGTTTATATGATCCGGCTGCAGGTGGACGATCAAGTGCGGACACAAAAGGTAACACTAGTGCGCTAATCGGGAATTTCAGAATCTCATGCTGCAAATCAACGATCTCTCGTTCAGTATCGGCGAGCGCGAGCTGTTAAAAAGGGTGAACTGGGTGATCAATCCCGGACGCCGGGTGGCACTGATCGGTCCCAACGGAGCGGGCAAGACTACGTTGCTGCGCATTCTCAACCAAGAGCTGGCGCCGACCTCCGGGGTGCTGATAAAACCCAAGGGCTATCGCATCGGCTATCTTCCGCAGGAGGAACTTCCGGACGCCGAGGAGCCCATTCTGGATATGGTGCTGCAGGGTTTTCCGGAAGTGATGAGTCTGGAAGAGCAGATCTATGATCTGCATCAAAAGCTGGAACAGGGGGGCGATCTTCCCGTTGAATGGTTAGAGCGGCTCGGCGTTTTGGAATTTCGTTATGATGCGCTCGGTGGATACGCCCTGGAGAACCAGGCCAAGGCGATTCTATCGGGTCTGGGATTTTCCATCGCTGATTTGCGCCGTCCATTGTCCGTGTTCAGCGGCGGGTGGCGCATGCGGGTATATCTGGCGCGTCTGCTGCTGATCGCACCGGATCTGCTGCTGCTGGACGAGCCCACCAATCATCTCGACCTGCCGGCACTGGAATGGCTGGAGCAGTATCTGCTTTCCTTTGCGGGCAGCATGGTGCTGGTATCGCACGATCGATTTTTCATTGATCGTTTAGCGGAAGAGATCTGCGAACTGGAGAACGGGCGTCTGGTTCCTTACACGGGCAATTACCATTTCTACGAAAAGCAAAAAGCGCTGATCCGGGAGCAAGCGCTCAAAAAGCAGCAGGCGTTGGCCGAGGAGAGAGAGCGGCAACAGAAATTCATCGACCGGTTCCGCTACAAGGCCACCAAGGCGGCCCAGGTGCAGAGCCGCATCAAGCAGCTGGAAAAAATGGAGGAGGTGGAATGGACGCCGCCGCCGGCGCGTTCTCTGTCCTTCACTCTGCGGGCGGAGACCACCAGCTTCAGGGAGGTAGTAAAGATATCCGATCTCTATTACCGCTATGCCGGTCCATGGGTTCTGGAGGCGCTGAATCTGTCGATCTATCGCGGCGATCGTCTGGCGTTGGTGGGCGTCAACGGTGCGGGCAAAACCACGCTGACCAGGTTGATATGTTCTCAACTGACGCCGGAACGGGGAAGCTTGCGCATCGGAGAGCGGGTGCAGATCGGCTATTATGCGCAGCATCAGATTGAGGCGTTGACGCCGGACGCGACGGCGTATGAGGAAGTGGCGTCGACCATCCGCCATGCGCTGCTGCCGCGGGTGCGCGATGGTCTGGGTTTGTTCGGTTTTCACGGCGACGATGTGTTCAAACCGATCCGCGTGCTGTCCGGCGGGGAAAAAGCGCGCGTGTCGTTGACGAAAATTCTTTTATCCCCGGTCAATTTTTTGATCATGGACGAACCGACCAACCATCTGGATCTGGCCTCCAAGGAGGCGTTGGAAGAGGCGCTGTCCGGATTTGATGGAACGCTGCTGCTGATTTCCCACGACCGGTATTTCCTCGACAAACTGGTGCACCGGGTGATCGAGCTGAAGGACGGGCGTCTGCGCGAGTTCGAGGGCAATTATTCGGATTATTTGAACAAGCGCCGGCTTGAATCCCTCAACGAGCGTGAAACAGAATCCGAACCTGCTGTGGAAAAAGAGATCTCGGCGAAAAAGAACAAGGAGCAGAAACGGCAGGAGGCGGAGGCCCGTCAATCCATCAGCAAGGAACGCAATTTTCTTAGAGCGGAGATCGAGAAAACAGAAGCTCGCATCGCCCATCTGGAAGCGCAAAAACTGGAAACCGAACAGCTGCTGGGACAGCCGGACAGTTATAAGGATGGCGCCTCCGCTGCGCGATTGACCAGGGAGTACAGCGCCATCAAAACCGAACTCGAACAGCTGCTGGACAAATGGGCGGCGCTGCAGACAGAGTATGAAGTTTTACTGGAACGGCTGAAAAGCCGATAGGCCCGATGCGGCCGTGGAGTACGATCAAAAACCTCCAACCTGAAAGGAGCGAACCTATGCGTTCATCGAAACGACTGGCGGCTGCAGGCCTGGCCCTTTGGCTCGGCCTCTCCGTCCCTTGTCTTCAATCACAGACCAATCAGGCCAAAATAAGGAAACCTAACACCATGATTACCGATCGACTGGAAAACGCTCACAAGTATTATGCGCTTCATCCCAGGTTTGCCAAGGCTTTTGCTTTTTTGCAGAATCCGGAGCTGGCCAAACTGGAGCATGGAAAACATGTTATCGACGGAGACAAGATCTATGCCTCCATCGGTCTGAACAAGGGCCGGAAGAAAAATGAAGCCCTGCTGGAAGCGCACCGCAAATACATCGACATTCAGTATGTCATCGAGGGTTATGATGAGATGGGCTGGAGCAATGTGGATGATTGCCGGGTGATCGCAACGCCGTACAAACCGGACGGCGATATCGAGTTTTTCGCCGACAAGCCGACGCTTTACAAAAAGGTGCAGGCCGGACAGTTCGCCATTTTTTTTCCGGAAGATGCGCATGCTCCGGTGATCAGCGACGGCGATATTCTGAAAGTGGTCATCAAAGTCGCTGTCGATTAACACGCCGGCGCGCGCCGGGTCTGGGGTGAAAAGTTCAGCGCACGAACTGCAGAGCGTAGAGATGGGCGTCTTTCATCGCCAGGCGTAACCGGATAGGTCGGCCGGCCAAGGCGGCCACGGATTCGCCGTGCGCCCAGACCACCGCTCGGTTGAGCTCATTGCCGATCAATGGCTTGCAGTCCGCCAGGGCGAATCCAGGCAGGGGTTGACCCGACTCGTCGCAGATCTCTACGCTGATCTGTCCGGCCGCTGAGGTGCGAAAATTGAGCAGCAGCCGTTCGCCGGAAAAGGTCAGGATCTTGCTCAGCATCTCCCCGCCTTGGTATCCTGCGGTCAGGGAGGCAAAGCCGTCGCGCCTCAGGGAATACCGGTGCAGGCAAGCGGACGGTTGCGCATAATTCTGGTTCACATAGATCGACATCTCATTCTCGCCTGTGGGCACGACGTTGAGCGCCGGATAGTTGCTGCGCGAGACCCAGTTGGACCAGCCGATTCCGGGTGCGATGAACGCCTCCATAAACGTACGGTCGTAGACCGCGCCGCCCCGGGAGGTCATCAGCACCACATCCGAACAGTCGTTGAAATAGCCGGGATCCACGTTAATCTGCCGCGCCTGCTCCTCGGAGAGCACCCGACGGTTGGGCATAAACCTCGCTGCCACGGCGATGTAAAGATGGGGCGCGTTGAAATAGGCATGGGTCTGATTGATGTAGATATGCTCCATCGGCGTATCGCCAAAGCTCATGGCGGTCGGTTCGCTCCAGTGGATGAAATCCGTCGAGGTGCTGCGGCTGACGGTGCGAAAGCCGGCGTAGCCGTCTCCGGTCCAGGTGCGAAAGTAACAGAGATACCGCTTCTCTGCATCTGACCAGAAGGAGACGTTTTGCGAGTCAAACAGTCCTTTCCTGAGCACCGGCTCGGCGCCGCGGCGCTGCCAGTGAATGCCGTCGGCGGATACGAAAGCCATCAGTCCGCTTTTTTCAGTGCCGGCCAGAGCTTTGAAGCGTTCTTCGGCCGGCGCCTGGGGGCAGGTGTCCAGAAACGGACTGAAATTATGGGTGGCCGGCGCCGCGTCAGCGAGGATGACGTTGTTCCTCCAGCTGTCGTTTATTTTAAATAGCCCCAGCTCCGGCTTGCTCCAGGTGATGCCGTCCTGAGATTCGGCATAGCAGGTCGATTCAAGATTGCTGCCGTCGGCTTTTGCCCTGGGCAGACCGCGATAGTAGAGCCGGTATAGCGATCCGTCCTTGATGACGGTGCTGTAGCCGCAGAAAGCGCCTTCCCAGGGTTTGTCGAAACGCAGAACAATCCCTTCATCTCGGGGCTCATGCAGAACCAACCGTACCTGCTGCAGCTTTTCGATCAGATAGTCATCCACCAGCAATTCCCGCCGATCGTTCAACTCGAGCGGTTTATCGCCCGATGCGGCGGGCGATAAACCCGCGAGCAGCAGGCCCAGGGTTTGCAGTAGGCGTTTGTTCATTTCACATACTCCAATATTCGTTCGGCCGCTGTTTCCGCTCCGTGGTTGGCGATGAAGGGCCACAGGGCCGGCTTGGCCGCTGCCTTTTGCAGGGCCTCCTGCCAGCGACCGGCGTTGAAATCCTCCATCGACATCTCTTCGCACACCGCGTAGCGGCTAAGAGCCTGCCGCAAAATCGGATCCTCGCAAAAATCATTGCGCGTCACATATACCAGCGGTGTCTGGTTGGCGATGACCTCCGCCACCAGGCTGTAGCCCGGCTTGGACAGGATGACATCGCAGCCTCGGACCATATCCTGAAAGGGAAGCCGGCCTTCGGGTATGCAGGTGATGGTGTCGGCCTGCAGAGCCGGCGAGGTGGTGATAAAGCGCCAGTCCGACAACTTTTCTAATGCAGCGGCCGGTACATGGCCGATGTCCGCTTGCCGCAGTCCAAGCAGAATTGTTTTTTTCTTGGTGTCGACAAAATCGGCCAGCCGGCTGCGCGCCTGTTCTCGGCTCAGAGAGGACCGACGCGCCACCAGCGGCAGGTCAACGATGTTGGTGAAAACAGACATGTCGCCGTGAAAAGGCAGGCGCAGAAGCAGGTCAGCCTTGCGGTAATCCGCACGGATGTCCTCAATAACCGGCGCATAATGCGGAAAATCCGCCAGCCAGTCCTGATAGATCCAGTCCCAGGTGAAATTGGCTGCAGCGATCGCCGGCAGGCGCAGCGCTGCGGCGGCGGCAAACGCCAGAGGGGTGATATCGCTCACGATCGCGGTGATTTTTTCCCGGGTCAGAAAAGCGATCTCCTGGTCGAGCAATTTCTGTTTTCGTTCGATCAGGTCCGCATAAGCAGCTAGAGTGGCGGCGCGGTCCACGTGATAGCTGGTGGATTGCAGGGCGCCGACATCCAGACGGGTGGCGTGATAGTGGAACTGGAAGGAATGCAATTCTTCGAAAAGCCAGGCAGCCGCAGAGGTGCGCACATGCACGGTTGCATTCGGCCGGCGGCGAAACAGCTCTTTGAGGATCTCCACGGAACGGACCGTGTGGCCATAGCCATGACCGGTGATGTAATAGGCGATGACGATGGACATGATCAGGATCCGGTTCGTTTCGCGTCTGCGACAAAAAAGAGGCAGAGCGCAGCAAAGAGCGCCAGGGCCAGCAATTGACCGCCGGAGCTTTCGGCCCAGTGCACCGCCAGGATGGGCTGGACCAAAGAGGCGTTGTCAAAGCCTACGTATTTCAGGAACGCCGATACCACGCCCATAATGGCGCCGCCGGCGATAAAGCCGGAGGCGATCAGCGTGCCTTTCTCTTTGCGCAGTGTATTGAGCGATTCATCCTTGGAGGCATTGGACACCAGATAGGCGATGATGCCGCCGGCCAGCAGCGGCGTGTTCAGTTCCAGGGGAATATACATGCCCAGAGCAAAGGCCAGCGGCGGAACGCCGATCATCTGCAGGATCAGAGCAAAGATCGCACCGACGATGTACAGCATCCATGGCGCCGGTTGATTGGACATGAGCGGCTTGATGACTGCGGCCATGGCGTTGGCCTGAGGAGCGACCAGGGCGTTGGGGCCTTCGAATCCATAGGTTTCGTTCAACATCATGATGACAAAGCCCACAGAGGCGGCGGCGACCAGAGTGCCGAGGAATTTGAATTTCTGCTGATTCACCGGCGTATTCCCCAGCCAGTAGCCGATCTTGAGATCTGTGATAAATCCACCGGCCATGGACAGCGCGGTGCAGACCACCCCGCCGATGATCAGCGCGGAGACCATACCCGAAGTGCCGGTAAGGCCGACGCGCACCAGGATCAGCGAGGAGAGGATCAACGTCATCAGCGTCATGCCGGAAACCGGGTTGGTGCCGACGATGGCAATGGCGCGCGCCGCCACCGTGGTGAACAGAAAAGAGATGATTAGAACGATGAGCAGGCCGACGATGGCCTGGGTCCAGTTGTGTACTACGCCGAATTGAAAGAACAGCAACAACAGCAGAGCGGTCAGGGCGATACCCGCGGCGATGGCGCTCATGGAAAGATCCCGGCTGGTGCGACGGTCATCCGCTGCGTTCTTTTTGCTTTTACCGGTAAGCTCGTGCCAGGCCAGCTTGAGAGCGCCGCCGATGATTTTCGACGAACGGATGATCCCGATGATGCCGGCGCAGGCGATGCCGCCGATGCCGATGTGGCGCACATAGGTGAAAAAAATCTGCTCCGCGGACATGGAGCTGATCAGTTGGGCGGTGTTGCCAAAGGGCAATGCCAGATTCTGGCCGAAATAATAGACCAACGGCACCAGCAAAAACCAGGAGACAAACGAGCCGGCGGCGATGATGGCCGAGTACTGCAGGCCGACGATGTATCCCAGACCCAGCACGGCGGCGCCGACGTTGATGCGGAACACCAGCTTCCATTTATCCGCCAGATCGGCGAGAAAAGGCACGGCGCGGGAGGTAAACACCTCACTCCACCAATGAAAGGTGCCGATGATGAAATCATACAGACCGCCGACGATCATGGCTTTGATCAGCACTTTGGCCTGGGTGCCGCCCGACTCGCCGGCAACCAGCACCTCGGTGGTGGCTGTGGCCTCAGGAAAGGGAAACTGTCCGTGCATCTCTTGGACGAAATATTTGCGGAATGGAATCATAAAGAGAATGCCGAGAAAACCGCCGAACAACGAAGCCAGAAAGATCTGATAAAAATGGATTTCCAGTTTGAGAATATAGATGGCCGGAATGGTGAAGATGGCGCCGGCCACCACCACGCCTGAGGCGGCGCCGATGGATTGAATGATGACGTTTTCCAGCAGTGCGTCTTTGCGGCCCAGAAACGCTGAGGCGCCGACCGCGAGAATGGCGATGGGGATCGCTGCTTCAAACACCTGGCCGATCTTTAGGCCCAGATAGGCTGCGGCCATGGAAAACACCGCGGCGTAGATCAATCCCCAGATCAAAGAGTAGCGGGTGACCTCCGGCATTTTCCGGCTCGCCGGCACCACCGATTGGTACGACTCACCCTCTTTGAGTGGGCGATAGGCATTTTCAGGCAGGGTACGTTTGCTCGGCTCCATACGTTCTCCTTTACTTGGTACATGGTTGAAAAATATAGAAAATACCATGTGATAAAGCAAGGATAAAGTGGGAGAACGGGACAGCGGCTGGGAGAAAAATCGTTTCATAAAATTGAGAAAAAGTTTATATTACTGCAAAGATGTCGGTAAAATCGGATGCCCTATGCCTATGAAGCGAATTGCCTTGACTGTCATACTAGCCGGACTGGCGGCCTGTGAGCCGGCGTTTAACGATAAGGTTGACGTTCAAACGCTGCTGTGGTCGGATACGACCGAGGGCCTGCCATCAGCGCAACTTTATGTGCACCGGGAAAAAAACCCCGAGGCTGTGGTTTTGCTGTCCTGCAGCTCCGCCGCTGTCCAGAACCAATGGCAGGACACCGCGGTGCGTATGGCTGTGCAGGGCTATCTGGTTGTCGCGGCAGTGCTTCCCAGTGAGGGGGGAATGAAGGAAAGAGCGGTCAGCGCTTTGCAACAGGTGATCATCCGGTTGCGCCGCGAGCATCCGCATCTCAAGCTTGGCGTTGTGTCGGATGCCGCCGGCGCCATGACCTGCTTACAGGTGGTCGTTCAGGACTCGGCCGTGAGCGGGACGGCATTGCTGACGCCTGGAAAAGAGATCGCCGGTCTGGACAGCCTCTGGCTTGACTCTTGGCAGGGGCGGCCGCTTTTGCTGCTTTCAGCCGGTGAACAGACGCCGCAGGATTCTGATCCGCTTTCAGCATGGTATGCCCGCCTGCCTGAGCCCAAGAAAACCGTCTGGTTGGCGACTCGGCAGAGCGGCGCGGATCTGCTGTATACGGACCGCGAACCGATCATCCGCCGCACGTTGGTGCTCTTTTTTGACCGGCACCTGCGGGGAAAAGAGTGATTCTCTTTCAATGGTGTTTCTAGTTATTATTCGAACTGATCGGCGTTTCCTGTTTCGCCGGCTGATGCGCGCGCAGCGTTTCTGATTTTATTTTGTGCTTTCTGATCTTGAGGTGGAGGTTCTGCCGCGGCATTCCAGCCAGCCGCGCCGCCTTGGATATATTGCCGTTGCTCTGGATGAGCAGTTTGGTGATGTACTCTTTTTCAAACAGATCCTTGGCTTCTGCATAGGGATACAAGGGCAGGGTTTCGAGGATATGGGTTTCCGGCGCTTTCAAATAGTCCGCCGGCAGCTCCTCAGGCCCGATCCAGTCGGAATCCGAAAGCGCCACCAGCCGTTCGATGACGTTCTCCAGCTCGCGGACATTGCCGCGCCAGTATTGTCGTTGCAGAATGTCGATGGTGTCCGGTTTTAAGTAAACGCCCAGATGATTGTGCTTTTTCGAAAACAGGTGGACAAAGTGGCGGATCAACAGTGGGATATCCTCACACCGTTCACGCAACGGCGACACTCGCAGCGTGATCACATTGAGACGGAAATAGAGGTCTTCGCGGAACGTGCCCTCTTTGATCATCTGCGTAAGATCACGGTTGGTGGCCGCGATGATCCGCGCTCCGGTGGTCAGCACTTCGGTGCCGCCGATACGGCGGAACTGCTTGTCTTGCAGCACTCGCAGCAGTTTAACCTGAAAGGAAGAGGTGGTGTCGCCGATCTCGTCGAGAAAGATGGTCCCCTTGTCCGCCACTTCAAAGTGACCTTTGTGGGTGCGGAACGCTCCGGTGAAAGAACCTTTTTCATGACCGAACAGCGTGCTCTCCAGCAGGGTATCCGGAATGCCGCCGCAATGAACCGCGATAAAATTATTGTTGCGATGCGGGCTGAGGGAATGGATCATGCGCGCCACCACCTCTTTGCCGGTGCCGGTTTCGCCGGTGATGAGGATGGTTGAATCCAAGGGAGCGATTTTCTGAATCAATCGCTTTAAATCCGTGATCACCCGTCCCTGGCCTACCAGTGGATAGCTGTCGGCGATCATCTGTTCGAGCTCTCTCTGCGACTTGGCTGCAGCGGACGTCTCCGGCTGTTTCTTGAATTGCTCTTCGACGAACCGGACCACCTGGCTGGGCTGTTCAAGCGGCTTATCGACGATCCCATCCGCGCCATGCTTGACGCATTCGACCAGGGCCGGCGTTTCCAGCCGTCCCAGCAACACCACGAGCAGGTTCTGCCTCATTGTCTTGATCTCGGAGATGCTCTTGATCAGGTTGCCGTTAAACAGGTGGACGTCCAATAAAACGCCGTCATAGGCTGAAGCCTCCTTCAGAAGGCTGAGCCCCTGTTCAACGTCTTCGACTACGGCAGCGGTGTGTCCGGCGGCGGTGAAAACCTTTGAGAGTCTGTGTGCATTTTCGTCCGCGTCGATGATTAAGAGTGACTTTTTCATATCCTGTTTTCCTCTGCTAGAATCAGCCGTGGTGAGCGCGGGACTCACCCTTGATCTGCAGACGAGAAAGCAAAAGCTGTGCCTGTTTTGTAAAATATTCGCCGCAGTCAGGCTTTATTGTCTAATTTAACCACAATAAAAACAAATTATATTTTCGACGCTTTCCAGCCGGAGCCAAAGGCCGGTCGGGATCATGCGCCATTGTTTAACCCATGCCACAGTTTCCGAGATTTGGGTAGACCCATGTCCCATGCAGGAGCATCCATGCGACTGGTTCATTTTTCCGACACCCATCTAGGGTTTTCCGAATACTACCGTACGGATCCGCAGACCGGGCTCAATCAACGCGAACAGGATGTGTATCAGGCGTGGGAGCAGGCCATTGCACTTATCCTGTCGTTGCAGCCGGATCTGGTGCTGCATGCCGGTGATCTGTTTCACACGCCGCGGCCCAACAACCGCGCCATCCGCGTGGCCCTGGAGGGCATTCAAAAGGTCAGCAGCGCCGGAATCCCGATGGTGATCGTCTCCGGCAACCACGAAACGCCGCGCATCCGCTCAACCGGTTCCATCTTTGAATCGCTGGCCCTTTTCCCAAACGTGTTTCCGGTTTATGAAAGCCGGTATGAATGCCATATCATCCATACGGTGGCGGTCCATTGCATTCCCCATTGTTCTCTCACCGAGGAACTGGAGGCGGCTGTCAACGCTGTGACCCGCTGCGAGGACGCGGCCCATCAGGTGCTGGTGACCCACGGCGCCTGGAGCGGCGGCAGTTATGGGATGGGCGAGTTCAACGAGCAGCGGCTGCCGGACCTGGATGCCGCCGCGGCGGGTCCGTTCGATTACATCGCCCTGGGTCATTACCATAAACCCCTTGCCATTCGCGAGCACATTCGTTACAGCGGATCCACGGAGCGCACCAGCCTGTCGCAGAGCGAGCATCCCTGCGGTTTGCTGGAAGTGGACCTCGCCTCGGGCAAGAAAAAATTTTTTGAGCTGGTCACTCGTCCGATGCTGCGGCTGCCGGCGCTGCAGTGCCGCAAGCTTTCCGCTGCGGACATATACCAGCAGGCGGAACGGTTGAGCCGCGCCTGTCCGGACGGCGCTGTGGTTCAACTCACATTGAATGAGGTCAACCCCTCGGTCTTTCTTCAGCTCGAGACCGCTCGGTTGGACAGCCTGTTCGAGCATGTGCTGCAGCTGGAAAAGATCATTCGTCCGGCGGAAGCCGAAGATGCTGTGCATCGTGTCAACGAACGCATCGAATCCCTGCCGGTGGAATTCGGCCGTTATCTGGAGGCGGTGGAGGAGCCGCACTGGGACAAACAACGGTTGATGCAATTGGGTTGCCGGTATCTGGACGTATGATTCTCAAACGTATAAAAGTCGAGAATTACCGCCGCTTTCGATCTTTGGAGCTTGAATTTCCCGAGAACGTCATCGGCATCATCGGCAAGAACGGCGCCGGCAAGTCCTCTCTGCTCGAGGCGGTAGGCTGGGCGTTGTATGGAACCCGCGCCGCCCGCACAGACAAGCTGGAGATCCGCTCCCAGTTCAGCGGCGAAGGGAGCGCGGCCGGCGTTGAACTCGAGTTTGTCTATGGCGACCGGGAGTACCGCGTTGTGCGCCGGATCAAGGGCAAAAATGCGGTGGCCGAAGCGGCGGTGTATGTCTCAACCGCGACCGCGCCGGAGGCGGTGCAGGAACGCGGCGTCAACGAGTATATCGAAAACTTGCTTAAACTGGACTATCGTTCATTTCTGTCCTCGGTCTTTGCCAGGCAAAAAGAGTTGGCGGCGCTCTCCGGCATGCAGCCGGAGGAGCGGAGACGCACCATCAACCGCTTGATCGGCATCGATGCCATTGACGACAGCCGTGAGCGCGTGCGCAAAGATCGCAACGCACAACAGAACTATCTCGAGGGCCTGCGGCACAGTCTTCTCGATCCAGAAGCGCTGCAGTCGCGTTATCGGCAGCTGCAAGCGGAGCAGGACGAGGTGCAATCAGAACTAACCCGCCTGAGCGAAGAGACGGGGCGACGGCGCAAGTCACTGGCGCAATGCAAAAGCCGGTATGAAGCGCTGGCTAAACTGCGCGATCAGAACGCGCTGCTGACCACCCGACTGGTCAAGGATCAGGGCCGGCTGCAGGAATGCGAGAACAGCGAACGCCGTCTGCGGGACGAGCTGGCGGTTATTGAACAGGCGGAAAAGGAGCTGGTGGAGATCCGGCCTAAAGTGGTGGAGATCGAACGGCTCAAGGCGGAGAAGGAAGAGTGGGACCGTCTGGCGTTGCGCAAAACCCGACAGGAGGGATTGGAACAGGCCCGCCGTCACCTGGATGAGCAACGGCAAAGCTTGAGGAAGCGCCTGGATGTCTGCAGCGACGCCCTGCTTCACTATGATGCGGTGGTTGCAGAGCTGCAGGCTTTGGGTGAACGGCTGCGGCTGGCTGAGGAGACGGTGCAGGATTTGCGGAGACAGCATAACGAGTGCAGCGGCCGGCGCACCCATGCAGAACGCAACGGCCGGGAATGGGCTGAGAAAGCGGCGACCCTGCGGCGATTGGGTCCCAAGGGCGTTTGCCCCACCTGCACCCAGCCGTTGAAAGATCACTATGAGCAGGCTCTGGCTGAAATGGAGCAAACCATCAGTGAATTGAGGCAGGCGTATGTTCTTGCCAGAGATCAGGAAAAGGCGCTTCTCCAGACTATTCGCGAGAGAGAGACCGCAGTGGAAGCCCTGCGCCGTCAGAAGGAAGAGCTGGTGAAAAGGCAGGCGGGGTTGGATGAGACAAAAAAACAGCATGCACAGCTGACCGCGGAGCAGAAAACGCTGCAGGAGAAGCACGAGCAGAACGAGGCGCAGCTGGCCGAACTGGGCGTCATCGATTACGATGCAGCCGCCCATGCAGCCTGCACGCAAAGGGTTGCGGCGGCGCAGGCGTGGCTGCAAAAGCAGGCTCAGCTCGAAGAAAGGGTGGGGCGCCGTTCTGCCCTGGAAACCGATCTCAGTGCAACGCAGAAAACCAGAGTGGAGATCCTCAGAGACCTTGACCAGACGCAGCAAGCGCAGGCGGCATTGAACTTTAATGAGGTGGAATTTCAATCCGCCAAGGGAGAGGTAGATCGTGAGACGCAGGCCTTGGATCAGAGTCAGGAGGCTTTGAGCGGTTGTCGCGAGACCATGGCGCGCGTGACGAGTGAACGCGAAGCGCTGGCGCAGACCATAGAGGAGCAGGCGCAAAAGCTCGAACGGATAAAAGTTTTACATGAAGAGGTGCGCTATCTGGATGCTCTGGATATGCATCTGGGGCGTTTTCGGCTGGAGCTGGCCGGCCGTATCCGGCCGCTGCTGGCTCATCGCGCTTCGCAGCTGCTGGCTTTGGTTTCCAACAACCGTTATCAATGGTTGGAGTTGGATGAGGACTATGGCATCCAGGTGTATGACGCCAATCAGGCTTTCGGCGTCAACCGATTCTCCGGCGGCGAACAGGATTTGGTGAACCTGTGCCTGCGTATCGCTATCAGTCAGGTGGTGGTCGAACGCAGCGGCGGTTTTCCGGTCAATTTTTTGGTGTTGGACGAGGTGTTCGCCTCTCAGGATGAAGAACGGAAGCAGAGCATTCTGGATGCGCTCAACCGCTTGTCCTCCCAGTTTCGCCAGATTTTTATGATCACCCATGTGGAGGCGATCAAGGAGATTCTGCCGGTCATTCTGGATGTGCGGTTCCGCGATGCTGACACCAGTGAGGCGGTCTGGCGTTAAAGAGGCGGTGGGTTAGGCGCCGGTCTCTTTGCGCACGCTCGAGATGCTCAATCCCTCCTTGGAGAGGATGATCAGACCCAGAATCAAAATGGGGAAAAAGTTGATGCCGTGCATGACGAACGCGTAGGTCAGGGCCGGGCTGGCCGGCACGCCGAACAGCCCCAACGAAACCTGACAGAGATAATGATAGGTGCCCACATAACCCGGTGAAGACGGCACAAGAACGCCGAAGGTGGTGATCACCAGCAGCACCAGCGCGGCTGTCCAGGGCAGCTGATAAAGGCTGATGAAATCAAAAGCGTACAGCACCAGTTGAAAGATCATGCCGTAACAAGCCCATAACGCGATCGACTGCAGAGTGACGATGAGATAGTGGGATTTTTTCTGCAGCGGCAGAATGCCCTGAATAAAAGAATCCAGCATTTCAGTGAGCTTGGCTGCCAAGCCAACTGAGAGCGGGCGGGTGATCCGATCCAGCAGACGCAGAGAGAGTGAGCGGTATTTTTTCATCAACATCAGCAGGACGAACAGCAGTACGACCAGAACGCCTGTGAGATAGCCGCCGGTCTTTACCCATTGAGGAAACGGATATACGATCATGGCGACAGCCAGGAGCAACAGCATGGCGAGTACATCGATGATGCGTTCGATTACGATGGTGCCAAAGGCGGCGGTGGCGGTGAGCGGCGTCTTGCGCGCCAGCACATAGGCGCGAACGATTTCACCGAGATGGGCTGGAAGAAAAATATTGAACAAATATCCGATCAGCAGCGAATTGAACAGCGGCGTCATCGCCACGTTTTGCAAAGGCAGGAGAAAATAGCGCCAACGCCAGGCTCGCAGCCATAGGCTGAGCAGGATGACGGCGATTGTGGGTAAAACATACCAAAAGTCCACTGTGGTCAGAGCAGCGGCCATGTGTTTGAATTCCACTCGGCGGAACGCCAGATAAAGGAACAGCAGGCTGAACAACAGGCCAAGGATCAGCTTCCAGTGGTGGAGATTTTTTTTGATCATGAAGAGCTCCGGCGAATCGCTGAACATCGGTTTGGACGGCTTAAAGTACTAACAATTCAAGATTATCCAAAGCGAATAATAGAAGGAGGTGCGAATGTCGCTCCAACGTCCCTTGGGGTTGTTCATAGTGTGTGATGAAGCTCTGCCCGCCCGTTTGCAGGCCGGCCGGCAGCTGTCCATTCCCACCGCACAGATATTGGCGCCCGGTCGGCGCGACCGCTTGTCGGCAAAGGCGCTGGCCCGCCAATTTGAGGAGGCGGGCATGCAGATCACCGTAGTTTTCTGTGGGTTCAGCGGCGAAAGTTATGCCGATATTCCCACAGTGGCTGCGACCGTAGGTCTGGTGCCGCCGGCGACCCGGTCCCAGCGTCTGATTGAGGCTAAAGAGATCTCTGATTTTGCTGCTGAATTGGGGGTCCCGGCCACTGCACTGCATATCGGCTTTATCGGCGATGAACTCGATTCACCGGAGTATCGCGCCATGGTCGCCACCGCTCAGGAGCTGTGCGATCATTGCCGTAAGAACAATCAGAGGTTGCACTTGGAAACCGGTCAGGAAACGGCCCAGGAGCTGCTCAAGTTCATCGCCGAGGTGAACCGGCCCAATCTGGCGGTCAACTTTGATCCGGCCAACATGATCCTGTACGGTTGCGGCGAACCCCTGCCTGCCCTGAAGCTGTTGGGACCGCTGGTAAAAAGCGTGCATTGCAAGGACGCCAAATGGGCAGCCCATCCGGGAAAGGAGTGGGGCTTGGAGGTTCCGCTGGGCGAAGGCGATGTGGATATGGCGGCGTTTATCCAGGCGCTGAATGAGATCGGCTATGCCGGACCGCTGACCATCGAGCGGGAGATCGTCGGCGACCAGCAGCTGCTGGACATGCAAAAAGGGGTGGAGCTGCTCAACCGACTGAATGTCTGAAACAGCGCCCGTCGAGAGGCTTGCTCCTGTGTTTGCCGCTCAAGCGGCGGCTATGGATTCAAATTCGCTTGCTTCCGAGGCATAAAAATTTTATCTTAGCATGAAAAAGGTACCGTAAACCGGGATGAGCCATGAATCTTATCACCAAACATAACCGCAAAGGACGGCTGATCGCTGTCGAGGGATTGGATGGGTCTGGAAAATCCACCCAAGTTTATCTGCTCAAGCGCTGGCTGGAGCTGGAGGGATTTAAGGTTTTTTTCACCGAATGGAATTCTTCGGTCCTGGTAAAAAACGCTACCAAAAAGGGCAAAAAGCTAAATTTGCTGACGCCCACCACGTTTTCGCTGATTCATTGCACTGATTTCGCCGATCGCTATGAACGCCAGATCTGGCCGTTGTTATGCGCCGGCTATCTCGTGCTGGCGGACCGGTACATGTTCACCGCCTTTGCCCGCGATGCAGCGCGCGGTTGCGATCCGGAGTGGGTGCGCAATCTTTACAGTTTTGCGTCTTTGCCGGACATCACTTTTTATTTCAATCTGCCGCCCGAGATCGCCATCAACCGCATCCTCGAAGGCCGTCCGACGCTGAAATATCACGAGGCCGGCATGGATCTGGGCTTATCCACCGATCCGTATCAGAGCTTTCGTCTGTTTCAGGGCATGATCCATGAAAAGTACAGCCAGATGATCAGAGAGTTTGACTTTATCTCCATCGATGCGTCTCTGCCGGTGGACGTGCAGCAGCATACGGTGCGCGAGATCGTCAAGGAAAAAGTGGATCTTCCGGCGTTTAAGCATCGGGCAAGGAGCGGCCTATGAAATTTTACGGGAAAGGCATACCGAACATCAATGCCGATGATCTGACCGGCAAGCTGATCGTGATCGAAGGCGCGGACGGCAGCGGCCGCTCCACGCAGATTCGGCTTTTAACAGATTTTCTCGAAGGCCGCGGTTTTGGCACCGTCAACGTCGGCTTGAAACGCTCGAACCTGGTCAGCGCGGAGCTGGAACAGGCCATGCAGGGCAATGTCCTCAGCCAGGTCACGCTCTCTCTTTTCTACGCAACGGATTTCATGGACCAGTTGGAGAACAACATCATTCCGGCGTTGCGCGCCGGGTTCATCGTTCTGGCTGATCGTTACATCTACACCTTGATGGCCCGCGATATCCTGCGCGGCAGCGATCCAGGCTGGCTGCAGACGATCTATTCTCTCGCCCTGGTCCCGGACGCGGTGTTCTATCTGAATGTTTCGCCGAGTTTTCTCATCGAACGGACTTTTCAGAAAAAAGATTCTCTGGATTACTGGGAATCGGGAATGGATGTGCGCATGTCGCGCGATATTTTTGACAGCTTTATCAAATATCAGCGCCGCATGAAGGCCGAGTTCCAAAAGATGAAAGAGATGTACCGTTTTGAGGTGATCAACGGCAACCGTTCGGCGAAAGCGATCGCCATGGATTTGCAAAAAAAGGTGGAACTGATTTTAAACATTTGAGGCCCGGTCATGGCAACCCCTAAAAAGAGCAATGTATCCAGCGAAACGGCTGATCAGGAGACCTCCTGCCTTTTATTGGCTCGTGAATTGGCTTCCTTGCGCGGGCAGTTTCACGACATCACCACCCGTTATCAGGCCAACGTGGAGGCCACGTTGGTTGCCTGCGTTAACAGCCTTTCGGCCAAGGACAGCGAGGATCTGTTGTGCGGCAAAAAGAGCCGCCGCGAATGGCAGACGCTGATCAAAGCGGTCCAGGAGATCAAGCTCAAGCCTCAGAAGGGCCGGCTCAAAGACATTCGCCGCATCGACGCGCTGGTGTCCGAGATCGCCGAACAACTAGGATTGAGCTGACCTTACACGGGTCGGCTTCGGTCTTTTTATGGTTCGCAAGGCTTCCATCGATATCGGTACGAATTCAACCCGCCTGCTGGTGGCGGAAATCAATCCGAATCACACCATCACGCCTCTGTACACCGCCGAACGCATCACCCGGCTCGGCGAGGCTTTGAGCCGTAACGGCGCACTGTCCGATGAAGCTATGACGCGGGTGACGGAGGCGCTGACGGAGTATCGTTCCCTGGCGCAAGCGTACGGCGTCGAGGCCTTTCACGTCCTCGCCACCAGCGCCACGCGTGAGGCCTCCAATCAAGCTTTTTTTCTGCAAAAGATTGCTCAGGAGACCGGTTTTCAGGTGCGCGTTGTAGCCGGAGAAACAGAGGCGCACCTGTCTTTTATCGGCGCACTGTACGACCAGCCGGCGGAGTGTGAAGCCCTGGTCTGCGATATCGGCGGCGGCAGCGCCGAGTTTGTCATGGGCCGACGTGAAAAAATGCGGCTGGCAGCCAGCCTGCCGCTCGGCAGCCGGAGATTGACCGAGACCTACTTTCTGCCAAAGCGCCCTGTGGAGCAGGCGGTGGCTGAGGCCGCACGATATTGCCGCCAGGAACTCGATCGCAGGTTTAATGGTGTGGCGCGCCCCAATCAGGGCCTGGCGTGCGGAGGCACGGCCGCCACACTGGCCATGATGACCACAAGGACGCCGTTGCAGGAAGCGGAAAAAATTCATGGCTATTTGTTGACGCAGGAGGAACTGACCGCGGTTCTGCACGAACTGGCCGTACGCTCCATTCCGGAGCGGCAAAAGATGATCGGGCTCCATCCGATGCGCGCCGACGTCATTCTTGCCGGCGCCGTGATCTTGGAGGCGATCATGTCCTATTGGCAGCTGACCGGGATGCGAATCAGTTTGGCGGATCTGCTGTATGGCGTTCTTTTGCAGGAGGGGTAGTGATGGGAGATAAACGCATGGAAGGCGTGTTTCGTCTCATGCGCCGCTATGATCATGAAGAGGCGCACAGCCGCCACGTATGCAAGCTGGCGTTGGAGCTGTTCGATCAGCTGCAGGCGCTGCATGGGTTGAGCGCACTGGAGCGACAATGGCTGGAGGCCGCTGCTCTGTTGCACGATATCGGCTGGTCGCAGGCCGGCCAGGCCCATCATAAGGCGAGCCTGAGGTTGATTCTGCGCGAGCGGTTGCCGGGCTGGAGCGATGAAGAGGCTTTGATCATCGCCAATATTGCGCGGTATCATCGCAAATCAGTGCCTCGCTCCAAGCACCGTCATTTTGCCCGGTTGTCATCGAAACGTCAGGAATCGGTCATCCGTCTGGCAGCGCTTCTTCGTCTGGCCGATGGTTTAGACCGTCTGCATGACGGCCGCGTCAAACGCATCACCTGCACGTCCGCGAATGCCCACGTCCGCATTCGCCTGGCCTCCGGCCGCGACCCGTCGCCGGCCCTGGCCGGGTTGGAGAAAAAGAAAGAGCTGTTCGAAGAGCATTACCGGCGCAAGCTGGTGCTCGATGCTGCGCCGGCTTAGCTGATTTTCAGGCGATAGACGAACGGCGTAAAGCCGGTGAGATAGACGCTTAGACTGTTCATCTTGGGAAGACTGCCGCGCAGCTGCGTCCAACGGTGGTCAGCCAGTCCGGGTCCGAATTCGATTTCCCTTCCATCATACAAATATTTCCCCATTCCTTTTTCCAGCAGGTATCCGCGTTCGATGTCCGCCAATCCCGTCACCCCCTGCAGACAACCGCCCTCTCTGAATGCCAATTCAATCGCCACCGGCACGTTCTCGGTTCCCTGAATGGTAAAGGTCAACTCAAAGCGGCCGTCGCACTCGGCGACGCTCACCTGGGTATGCAAATGCTGAATCTCGCTCTGCGGCCGCAGCCGGCGATTGCTGTCGCTCCAATTGCCCTCCTGCTGGAGACGCTCGGTCGGCAGCGGTTGAAAATAGGGACCCTCGAGATTCTGCTGCAGCAGGAATAGACCGTCTTTCGCCTGCAGCGCGTCCCCTTTAAACTGCCCCTTGCCGAAAAAGGCGCTGGCCAATCGTACCGCCTCTAGAGCGGCAGAGCCTTTATGAAAGGAAAAAAAACAAGGATTTTGCGCCAGCACCGTGGCGCTGACCTGGCCGCGGCGTATTCGGGCGAGGTGGGAATGCGAGAAAACGCGGCTAAAATTTTCAGGCAGAGGCTGTAGCGCCGGCAGCTTCGCCTGCAAGCCCGGATCCTCCTGCAGGTACGGCAATGCTTCGGCCAGCGATTCCCCTTCGGATTCTTCCATCATCCGCACCAGGGCGGCATAGCGGCCGTTCTGATCCTTCAACGCCATATAGAGAAAGGGATAATAGTACGCCGCCATGCGGCCGCGCCGGTACTGGTCCTGGCGTTGAGACGCTTCGGTGACGATTTCGCCGTCTGCATGCAGGTAGTAGAGCGTCATATCCAAATTGCGGCGGACTGGCTCAAAGAGCTCTTCCCGATTCAACAGCCGGGCCATGGTGATCAGACAGCGGTCGGTGAGTGGACTGTAGATGGCGCTGCTCTTTTCATGGAATTGGCCGTCCGGGTCGATGTCGATTTTTTCCGCCAGCCATTGATCGATGCGGCGGAGATAAGACGGATCCGGGAACAGCGTGTGCAGCCGCGCCAGCGCCATGCACACGACCCAACGATGGTTGGGCGTATGGATGCCGCCTGTGGACAGGGCCTTGCCTGCGGCCAGCATGAATGTCTGCAAAGTTTGGCGGATCTCTGCGTTGTCTTCACTCGGCCGGCGTTGCAGCAGGGTATAGGCCAGGGCCGCCTGTTCAACGACAAAGCCGGTGTCCGGCGGAGAATTGAAATTGGTGGTGTGCAGATCGATGGTGCCGTCGTCATGTTGGGCGCGGACAAGATAACCGGCAGCGGCGAGCAGAGGCTCGATCAACCGCGAATCCTGAAAATAGCGCGACGCGGGCTCCACTATCACGCTGCTCAACGTGCGGATGAACCTGGCCGTCTCCCCGGCCGCATGGATGCCCCAGGGATCCATGACCGCGCCGACCCAACGATGCGAGCGGTTGGTTTCCTGACGCTGCAACAGAGATGGAATGCGTCGGTCTGTTTGGGCGAGCAAAGTTTTAAAAATACGCTGGCCGGGTTCAGTGGTTTTATGCTGCGAAGCAGTGAGAAGGCGTGCAGGAAGCAAGGGGGCCATACAGCCCGCGAGTTTGAGAAACGAACGACGATGCATAACAGGATCCTCAAGGAATAGAGTCATTTTTTGCAAGGGGTCAAACGCTCGATCAGAGCGCGATGTTGCGGATAGCGTTCAACCAGTTCAAGGCGATCCCCCAGTTCAAAATCGCTATAATCAAATCCAGGCGCCACGGTGCAACCGACGAGGGTATAGGAGTCTGGATCATCGACCTTGGCGCCGAACCAGCAGCCGGCGGGTATAATCCGTTGCAGCTGTTCGTCTTTTTCCGGATCTGGTCCAAGCCTGGCGGTGGACATTTCGCCCGGGGGATAGATCATGAACAGCGTCAGCGGGCTGCCGCGGTAATAGTGCCAGATCTCGTCCGCGGCGATGCGATGTAGATAGGAGGGCTGACCCTCACGCAGCAGGAAATAGATGCTGGTGCTGAAACAGCGCGGTCCGGCGAACCGTTTCGGCAGCGCCTTAGCCTCGATGTGCTCGCTGCTGCGATAGATCTCGCGGTACCATCCGCCCTCCGGATGCGGCTGCAGCTGCAGTTGGTCGATCCAATAGTCTGCGGTGTTCATTTTTCCATTCCCTTAATGTATTTGGTTCATCCGGCAAAAGAGCAGCTGATGAACCAAGTTCGCCAAGAGCGCCGAGTCGTATTTTTCATTTCCTCGGCGTCCCTTCGCTTTCTCTCCGCTTTAATCACGCATGCATGATTGAATGATCCCTATTTATTGAGCAGACTCTTCCTGCTGACAGAAAAAAGGCGCATGGTTTGAAGTGAAGAACGGCGGCGTGCGGCGCAGGATGGCGGCGACCGCCGGATGCCGCTTAAAGCTGCGGTCGAGAAAACGGCGGACCAGGCTGCGCGACCATGCGCGCGGATGTTCATAGTCCGTGTACAGCGAAAGATCGCCGCCATAGAAGGGCTGTGCCGGTTGGCCCGGTTCGATGGGCTGATTGAAAATCGCCGGATTGATGAAGGTGATCTCGCGTTGATGTCGGACGACAAACTCCAGCGTGGCTTGAGCTGCTGATTCGTCCTCCCAGGGGGTGCCGAAGAGCAGATAGACAAATGCGGCGATGCCGGCGTTGTGCAGTTGATGGAGAACGCGGCTCGCCAGCGCCACCGAATGCCCCTTGTTCATCCCGTTAAGCACGCCATCATCGCCGGATTCAACGCCTAGTTTGAGCAGGACGCAGCCGGCTTTTTTCAACGACCGACAGAAATCCACGTCAGCCAGAGCTGCGGTGATGCGGGTAAAGCCGTACCATGGCGCATTCGGCGGATGGTCGATCAGATGATGCAGCAGTCTGGGCGACAAAGCGTTGTCGGTCAGATGCAGCAGCCGCGGATGATGGCGGTGCACCAGCGTCTCCAGATCTCTGGAGATGCGGTTCATGGTCTGCGGCTGGAACCGTCGGCCTTCGGCCTTTTCCGGGCAGAACGCGCATCGATTCCAATAGCAGCCGAAGGATGCGCTGTAGGGCAGGGTGATGCCGGGAGAGAAATAGCGCTGCAGGGGAAGAGGATCATAGTCCGGCGGCACCGCCGCCGGCGGATCGGCGATGCTCAGCCGTCTCAGCAGAGCGGTCTCACCGGGTCCGGCCACCAGGTCGTCCACCAGTCCGGCAAAAGGATTGCGCCACCCCGGCCGGCACATCCAGGAGGTGATCAGTCCGCCGCCGAGCATAACAGGAATGTGCGGGATCATCCGGCGGAGCATGCCGATGAGGCTGAATGCGCACAGAGCCTGGCTGAGATAATTCAGCGAAACGCCGATCAGGTCCGGGCAGTTCTGAGCAAGCCGGCGCTGCAGCTGCTCCTGGAAAAAAGAGTGGAAAGGAAGCTCTTCGGGATGTTCGGCTGCCTGCAGCAGATCATCGCTGACCACCGGCTGCAGTCGCTGGTGGAGGAAATCCGCCAAGCCGGCGGTGCAGGAGAACGGTTTGGCTGCGACGCGCATGAGATGATTGAGGCGGTGGACCGCCAATTGATAGCGATCAAAGGAACCATAGCCATGCGGCTGACGCAGATAATCCAGGTCCTTCTGCATGCGGCTGCGGGCCTGACGGGTGCGGGGCAGTTCTTGTCCTGTCTGCGTCGAACACTGCAGCAGCGCCATCTGGCCTTGCCAATTGGCGTCCCACACATCGCAATGAACGCCTTGATGCCGGACGCAGGCGGTCAATCTGGCGATGCCGACGGGCGGTTCGCAGGCCTTGACCAACGGCGGGTATATCAACAGAAGGTTTTTCACAGGTGTTTTTTCTCAGCGCTATCGCGTGCGGCTGGGCCTGCCGCAGTGTTCAACGAGATGGGTTGCGACCGGCAAAAAAACGATCCAGGGCGTCAAAGACCGAATCCCTTTTGCCGATGACGGTCGCGCAGGTGGGCAGAGAACGCATGAAGCGCTTGCCATAGTTTTTGTTGACCACCCGGTTATCCAGGATAACGACCGAGCCGCGATCGGTTTTATGGCGGATCAGACGGCCGAAGCCCTGCTTGAGTTTCAGCACGGCCAGCGGAACGGCGTAATCCATAAAGGCATTGCCGCCGTTTTTTTCGATGGCCTCATAGCGTGCTTCGATGATCGGTTCGTTGGGCACTTTGAAGGGCAGACGGGTGATGATGACCAGCTCCAACGCGTCGCCCATCACGTCGACGCCTTCCCAAAAGCTGTCGGTTCCGAACAGCGCCGATGTTTTGTCCTGGCGAAATTGGTTGAGCAGGTCGTGGCGGTTCATCTGCCCCTGTTTGAGGGCGTTGATGCCGAGGAGATGCAGCGAGTCTTCCAGTTGCCGGTGGACGATGTTCATCAATCCATAGGAGGTAAACAGCACGAACGCGCGGCCCTGGGAGATGGCGAGGGCGCGGTAGATCAACTGCACCAGCTCTTTGGTATAAGTGGGTTGGCCTGGTTCCGGAATATCCACCGGAATGCACAGCATCGCCTGCTTTTGATAGTCAAAGGGAGAAGGCAGCAGCAAGGGAATGCGCCGGTCCGGCTTGACGCTCTGCAGGCCGATGCGTTGTTCGAGAAAATCGAATTTTCCGTCCACCGTCAGCGTGGCGGAGGTCATGACCACGGTGCCGAAGGATTCATACACCGCTTTCTGCATCATTGCGCCGATATCCAACGGTGATTTGAGAAAACGCACGATGTGGCGCGTACGAAAGCCCGGTTTGATCTCGATCCAGCGGATGTGGTCCTCATCATATTGAAAGACCACATCCTCGATGATCTGACCGGCTGCGGTCAGCCGCAGCGCTTGGGCGCGGATTTCGATGATCAGTGAACTCCAGTCTTCGCCGGCCAAATCCTGGGCTTTATCCAGTTCTTTGACCAGGACCAGCAGCTGGTCGCTGAAAGCGTAAAGAGCTTGCAGATGGTCGCGGATGAGGTTGCCCAAACCTTTGTCGCGCACATTTTCAGCCACCTCTGGAATCAAGCGCAGCTTGATCTCTTCGCTTTGAGCGTCCGGCGCCAGTGATTTGACCTGATCATAGATATGATCCATCAGTTCTTGGGTGTCGTCGCTCAGACTGATGACGCCGGGCACCAGGCGGTCGGTGATAAGCCGGGTGATGGTTTCCCGAACTCCTTCGGTACGCGCTCCGCGCAGGCGGCTGACCCGGGTGAGAGCGGAGTGCAGATAGCCTTTGAGCATTGCTTTTTGCTGCCGGTGCAGCCGGCTGAACATGCGCTGCAGGCCGGCGCGGGTGATGTGATCGCCGAAATAACTGGTGGCGACGTCTTCGATGTGGTGCGCCTCATCGAAAATGATGCGTTCGTAGGGCGGCAGCACCGCCGCATCGCCGGCATCGCCCAGTTCATGGCGGATGGCCAGATCCGCAAAGAGCAGGTGATGGTTGACCACAAGGAGATGGGCGCGCCCGGCGTTACGGCGCGCTTTGTTGACAAAACAGTCGCGAAAAAAGGCGCAGCGGCTGCGGGTGCAGGTGTCGCTCTCTGCGCCGATTTTTTCCCACAGCGTATCGCTCGGCAGGTAGCTCAGGTCCGCCTTGCTGCCTTCTTTAGAGGATTTGGCCCAATCGATGAGCGCGTGCAATTCCTCCCGTTCCTCTTCATCGGCCAGATCCAATTCCGAATCCGCCTCGTACACTTTGCGCAGACAGGCATAGTTGCCGCGTCCTTTGACCAGCACGGCGGTGAACGGCTGCGGCATGACGGTCTGCAGGAACGGGATATCTTTTTTAATCAGTTGTTCCTGCAGGTTGATGGTGTTGGTGGAGACCACCACCCGTTCCTTGTTCTGCAGCGCCCAGCGGATGGCGGGCGCGAGATAGGCCAGGGTTTTGCCGGTGCCGGTGCCTGCTTCGATGGTGGCGATTTTATCCTCATTGAACGCCGTCACCACCGCTTGGGCCATATCCGCTTGCTGCGGCCGGTGTTCAAAGCCGGACAGATTTTTTGCGATGGGTCCGGCCGGGCCCAGCATCTCAGCCAGCTCGCGGCCATCCAGGGCGATCTTTTCTTTTTTCTCAAACGGCTCGACGACCACATAGATGTCGGCGACCGTATTGTTGACGATGTAAAAAGCGACGCGAAAAGCGTCCAGATGACCGGCGATGGACAGGTCCGCTTCCGAAGGAGTGAGATCGCCGGAGGGGTGGTTGTGGATGACCACATCCGCCTCACGCGCTTTTTCCAGCACCGCCGGCGCCGCGGTTTTATGGCCGCGCGCCGCTGCCTCCACATCGTGGACCAGCAGATCTTCTTCGGTGTAACCGACGAAAAAGACCTCGTTGTCCTTGGCGCGTCGGATCTCGGCGCGTATTTTTTCGATAACCGGAAGGGAGAGATATTTATTCGGTTCGTTGTTCATCAGGCCAATGTACAGAAAATTCACCGCTATTGCAATTCCGAATTGTCGGTTCCGTGCTGCTGTGCCGGCTGCCGCTTATTTACGGATCAGCGCCATCATTCCGCAGCGGCAGGTGATCAGGCAAAAGCAACACCAGCAGACGATGCCCAGCCATTTACAGCCGTCCTCCAGCAGATAGGACCACTGGCCCAGTTGCGTCAGCTGGGTCTCCAGCAACGCGTCCATCATCAGCGAAGCGCCGAGCAGGGCGACTGAGAGCAGCATCCAGGTTCCGTTTTTTTTCAGCAGCTGCTGACGGCAGAGGACCAGATACAAAATCGTCCCCATCGCGAGAATGGTGAACACCCATTTTTCCGGAATGCCCAGATAGTTGGGTGCGATCGACTCGTGCAGCTGAAACAGATCGTCCAGGGCGAAATAGGTGGAGAGCGAACCGGTGGCAATGGCGAACCGGAACAACTTGTGCAGATGCAGGCTTCGGTATACACTTGCTGAGAAAAGCCAAAGGGTTGCGCTTGTCCACCACAGCAGAATGCCGAGGCTGGAGAGAAATCCTGACAGGGGATGGATGCGGGCGATGGCAGCCACATCGCGCGTCATGCGGGAAAAATGAACCTGGTGCTGCAGCCCTAGAACCGCGATGAGGGCCAGCGGCAGCACCGAGAGGAACGGGACCACTATGGCGGGTCGGCAAATCAAACGGTACATACGGCCTCCCTGGCTTTATGATCATTTCAAGCCTTTGGCGCCGCCTGAACAGCAGTGCCTTGAAGGCAGAGGGGTTTCTTGCCGAGCAATATTCAGCACGGACCCTACAGGCTCCAGAACGTCCGCCATTCGCGAAATAATCCTTGGCCCGCGTTAGTGCGAAAGATGGATTCACGGTCGATGAAATCGGTTTCGGCGATCGCTGCTTTTTCCACCCAGTGCGGCCTGAATTCGATGAGGGTGTCCAGGCTCTGCTGCAGCTGTCTGCGCCACACCAGCGGATCGGTCAGATCGACCCTCTTCCCGCCTGCGGCCAAGCGCTGCAGATCCGCGAGCACGCCGGACGGATGTAGAGGCCACAGGGCATCCGCCTCGACGCAGCTGACCGCCAAGCGGTCGGCGGTCGGCGGCGGTGCGGGCGGATTCGTTTTCCATAGATCATGTCCGCTTACCAGCTCTACACAGCGGCTGATCTCATCCGCGGTGAACAGGGGGGATGCCGGGTGGCCGCTGCGCATGAGCTCGCGCAGCAGGCTGCCGGCGTTGACAGCGCCGCGTTGCATGTGTTCGATCCGCTGCTGCGTTTTCTGCTTGCTCAACGCAGCGGCTTTATCATGCAGTCCCGCTCTCTTGCATTCGCGGATCTCTTCTTCCATAATTCGGGGTATATAATAATTGTCGTGGACAAAGGCAAAGGCTGCGGCTATCCGTTTTTCCGCAAGCGACAAACCTTCGCTTTCCGCGATTTTCAGCACATGGGCGAACACGATCCATTCATGGTCTTGTCCGTTATCCTGCGGAGGTCTGCCTGACTGCCAGCGCTGCCAGGCGGCGTTGGCCAGTGTGTGAGCCGTCACGCGCAGCTCTTCCCGTTCCCGGGCGTCGGCGAGGCCGCTTAGAGCTCCCTCTAGTATGAGGTTCAAGCGTGCGGGAGGGTCGGTCGATTGGTTTGCCGGGGCAGAGAGCTGCAAAAGAGTTTTCTCCTTTCCTGAAAAAAAGAGCGCTGATAATTTCATAGCACCGGACACGGCCTTGCCCTCACCAGACCCGCGCTGCAGTTACTCCAACCGGACCGCATCATATCCCCGCTCCTGCAGAAGCAGGGGATAATCCTCTGGGCCATGGGTGGTGTAAATGCGTTTGGGCTGAATCCGGTCGATCAGCTGAAAGAGCTCGCTGAAATCAGCATGGTCGCTGAGCGGGATGACGTGATCAGCGCTGTTTCCCATGGGATTGAATCCAGCGCCCCATCCGGAGAGGAGCACGGTTTTGTGACGGCCGATAGTTCGAGCCAGGCGGGTGCGGATGAGGTGCGGCGCCAGGATCAGAACTTCTTCGCCGTTCATGGGCGTTTCATTCCAGCGCCGGCAATTTTGAAATTTGACGCCGAACTCGCTATAGATCTCGGCCAGCTCCCACGCGCTCTGATGCACCTTGACGGTACAGCCGTGATCGCCGAGCAGTTTCATGGCTTCCTGGGCTTTGCCCAAGCTGTAGGCCAAAACCACCGGCGTCTCGCCCTTGTGAAAACAGCCGTGAACGAAATCCAACAGCTCGCCGGCCATGGAATCGCGGGAGCGGTTGAACACATAATTCGGATGGCCGTAAGTGGATTCCATGATCAGGATGTCCGCTTGCGGAGTCACGATGGGTTCACAGGTCAGACCGGATTGAATTTTAAAATCGCCGGTGTACAGCAGAGAGAGGCCGTCGTATTGGACTCGGATCATCGCGGAGCCGAGAATATGGCCTGCGGGATAGAGCTCGACGCTCACATCGCCGATCTGCAGCGCTACGCCGAAATCCAAAGCGACGAACTCTGCTGCGCCCTGGCGAAGTTGATGAAATCGCGCGGTGGCCGGTGTAGAGAGAATTTTTCGGTGTTTTTTCAGATGATCGGCATGCCCGTGGGAGACAAAAGAGAAATCCACTCTGCGTTGGGCATCTAGCCAAAGGTCGATGGGGTCCAGTTTGATTCCAGCTGGCTGATAGGTAAACATGCGTCGGCAGTCTTTTTTGAAGGTTGTCAATTTGTTGAAACCGTGAAGGAAAAAGAGTTCGCAAAGCTTTACGGAACGAATCTTCTGATCCCTTGAGAAGTGCGGCATTGAAATTGATCAGCAAACCGATTCAAAGCTGTCCAAGAAAAATGAAAAATCAAAAAATCAAATGAAAGTCAAAGCGCTAACTGAGCCGTTTATAACCAAGTTCACGAGAAGACGAAGAAAAGCGCCCATGCAATTCATTTAAATATCTTAATTTAGTGAAGCCCCTTCTTCGTGCGCTCGAATGCCTCGAGGAAAGAAAGCTTAAAAGGCGAAAAATCAACTTGCCTATCGATAGATTTGATTTCAAGAATCATGTTGTTTTCCTTCCATCGAATCTGCTATGCAGCGCCCGCTTTGCGCTGCATTCAGCCCGAGCGAAGTGAGGGCGGAACCGGCAAAGGCATCGGCTGTGCGCGCTGATTATACCTTGCGAAGGAAATACTCGTGCACCGACGGATCGTCCGTGAGTTCCGGATGAAAGGTCGCGGCCAGGATGCGCTCGTTTTCGACCAGCACGATGTCGCTGCGATGCCGGCCGAGCACAGACACTGATTTTCCGATTTCAATGATTTTCGGCGCGCGTATAAAAAAGCCGGGAATGGAATGGTTATGGCCCTCCCAGCTGACCGTCACCTCGTCGATGAAAGAGTCTTTCTGCCGGCCGTAGGCGTTGCGTTCAACGGTGAGATCGATCAGCCCCAGCGGGTCGAATGGATGATTCGGCGTCCGGCTGGATAGAATGATCAGACCGGCGCAGGTGCCGAAAATCGGCCGGCGTTCGCCGAAATGGCGCAGCGGTTCCCACAGTCCGTGTTTGTGCATGACGATGGTGAGAGTGGTGGATTCGCCGCCGGGGATGATCAGGCCGTCGCATTGATTCAGCTCTGCCTCAGTGCGCACCAGGTATGGAATCTGACCGAGCCGCTTCAGGATATCCACATGTTTGCTGTAATCGCCCTGGACGGCCAGAACTCCGACGCGCATCACCAACCCCGGCCGGCCATGCGCTCGTTATCGGGAATGGCGTTGATCTCCAGACCTGGCATGGCCTCGCCCAAGCCTTCGGAAACCCTGGCGATGAGATCGGGGTCGTCGAAATGGGTGACAGCGGAAACGATGGCCTTGGCCATTTTCTCCGGTGCGCTGGATTTAAAAATGCCGCTGCCGACGAACACGCTTTCCGCGCCCAGCTGTCTCATCAACGAAGCGTCCGCCGGGGTGGCCACGCCGCCGGCGGAAAAATTGGGCACAGGCAGTTTACCGAGCTTTTTCACCTCGCGTATCAACTCCGCCGGTGCGCCCAGCTTTTTGCCTTCTGTGACCAGTTCTTCATCGCTCAGGGATTGAATGCGTCGAATGCCGCTCATGACGCTGCGCATATGCCGCACCGCTTCCACGACGTTGCCGGTACCGGCTTCGCCTTTGGTGCGGATCATGGCCGCGCCCTCGCTGATGCGGCGTAGGGCTTCGCCCAGTTCACGGCAGCCGCAGACGAAAGGCACTTTGAATCTCCATTTATCGATATGATATTCTTCGTCCGCCGGGGTGAGCACTTCGCTCTCATCGATGAAATCCACGCCTAGAGCTTCCAGCACTTGGGCTTCGGCGAAATGGCCGATACGGCATTTGGCCATTACCGGAATGGAAACGGCTTTTTGAATGGCCTTGATGACCGTCGGATCAGACATGCGGGCGACGCCGCCATGGCTGCGGATGTCCGCCGGGATGCGCTCCAGGGCCATCACCGCCACAGCGCCGGCGTCCTCGGCGATCTTGGCCTGCTCCGGTGTGGTGACGTCCATAATGACGCCGCCCTTGAGCATTTCCGCCAATCCGATTTTCAGGTTTATATTGTCGGCTTTTTCCATAATACAACCTCATTTGATGCGATAATAAAAATTTAAAGTACGGAAAATATTTGGGATTTTCAACAAGGAAATTGGCGGAGGAACCATGCTGGTTGGGATTCAGGGCGTTCGTCGCACTTCCAGCGGCGGCGCCGGAGAGTGGAACAACAGCGGCCGGGTGCTGCGCTCAGTATTTTATCTTTTTTTTACTCCCTCGGCTCCTATAATCGCGGATCATGGATCTCGGGTTTTTATGGATCGGGCACTCTTCCTGCGGCAGGTATCGTACATCGAAAATTTCGTCGACCACCTCAGGACAGTATTTGCCGGCCAGCATTTTGGATTCATTGCAGATGGATGCGTTCACCACCCCGGCGGGACGGACGAAATCCACCACCGGCAGGTTCAGCGTGTCCAGGCTGTTCTTGATGATGGGCACAGTGATGGGCAACGCAGCGTTGGAACCGGTTTGTCTGGGGCCGAGATTGAGAGAAGGGTCATCGTGCCCCACCCAGGTGCTGACCACGATCTGCGGAGTAAATGTGATATACCAGGCGTCGGTGCAATCGTTGGTGGTGCCGGTTTTTCCGGCAGCCGGCCGGCGGAAGTTGAATTGCGACACAGAGGCGCTGCCGGTGCCCTCCTGAGCCACGCTGCGCAGCATATCCACCATGATATAGGCGGTCTCTTCCCGCAGAACTCCGCGGCTTTGCGGCGCTGCGGTGCTCAGCACATTGCCGAAACGGTCCTCCACCCGCAGCACGCTGATCGGGCTTACCAGCACGCCGCGATTGGCGAACACGCCGAACGCGGCGGTGATTTCAATGGGTTTTACGCCCGTGGATCCCAGGGCGATCGCATCGACGGCATCCAATGGGGTGGTGATGCCCATGCTGCGCGCATAGTGCACGATTTGACGAGGCGGCACATCTTCCTGGACGAGTCGGGCGCTGACCAGATTCAGCGAACGGCGAAGCCCCTCGCGCAGCGTGGTCTTACCGCCGATGGTGTTGTCATAGTTGGCCGGGGTCCAGCGCGATCCGTCCGACTGCTGGACCACAATGGGTTGGTTCAATTTCTCATAGCAGGGCATATAGCCGTTGTCCACAGCCGCGGTGTAGACGATGGGCTTGAACACCGAACCGGGTTGACGGATCGCCTGCACGCATCGATTGTATTTGCTCTCGGTGAAATCGCGGCCTCCGATCATGGCGAGAATGTGGCCGTTCCTGGGGTCCAGGACCAGGACCGACACCTGCACCGCCGCTTTGGTGTTGAGCACAGAGTCCGCCAATGCTTTAGTGTAGATGATTTTTTCTAAACCGTATTTTTCGATCATCTCCTTGGGCGCAAGCTTTTGCAGATCATCCTTATTGCGATGGGCGCGGTTGGAGATTTCTTGGTTGTGGGGCAGAAAGGCGGCCACCGCCTGCTCGGCGCACGCCTGAACGCGGGTGTCCAGCGTGGTGTAGATCTGCATACCGGCCTTGTACAGATCCCAACCATATTGACGTTGCAGCTCCTGTCGAATGGTTTCGGTGAAATAGGGCGCGATGCCAAGATCCTTGCGTTCATAGTTCGGCGCCAGCTTGAGTTCAGCGTTGACTGCTTGCTGATACTGGGCGCGGGTGATATAGCCCTCATCCAGCATGCGGTTGAGAACCATGGTGCGCCGTTTGAGGGCCCGGTCCGCATAGCGATAGGGATTGAGATAGGCCGGTCGTTGCGCCATGCCGGCGAGCAGCGCGAACTCGTCGAGAGTGCAGTTCTGAATTTTTTTTCCGAACATCAATTGGCTGGCCGCCTCGACGCCATAGCTGCCGTGGGCAAATGACATGTGATTGAGGTACATGTCCATGATTTCATGCTTGGTGTAGGTTCGTTCCAGCTGCACCGCGGTGATCATCTCTTTGATCTTGCGGGTGATGGTTTTCTCCGGACTCAGATGCAGGCGCCGGGCCAGCTGTTGGGTCAGAGTGCTGGCGCCCTGTTGACGGCTCATGGTTAGAATATCCGACAAAGCGGCGCGCAGGAAGCGCAGCGGGGCGATGCCCCAATGGCTGTAAAAGCGGTGATCCTCAATGGCCAAAACGGCTTTGACCATGGGCTCCGGGATCTCAGCCAGAGGGACGTAAAACCGGCGTTCGGTAAAAAATTCTTTGATCAGAACGCCGTCTGCGGAAAAGACTTTGGTCGCCAATTCGGGATTATAGTTTTCCAGCTGGTCGAAGGAAGGCAGACTGAAACTGAGATAGACGATCCAGGAGAGGAATGCGATGAAGAGCGCCACCAGGATGAACAACAGCCTGCGTCGGTTCGGGGATATGGTTGTTCCGCCAGGAGGGTGCGGAGCAACGTTGCGGAAAAACCGTTTCATAGACATGGGGAAGACTAATACCTGCGAATATGGGTCAATACTTTGCGATAGCGGTTTAGGTCTTCCAGAACCTTGCCCGTGCCGCGCACGACCGCGAGCAGGGGTTCTTCCGACAGGATGACCGGCAGGTTGGTTTCCCGTCGAAGCCGTTCGTCCAAGCCGCGCAGCATCGAGCCGCCGCCGCTCATCAGGATGCCGCGGTCAAGGATATCCGCGGACAACTCCGGCGGCGTCTGCTCGAGGCAGAGTTTGACGGAATCGACGATGGTGTTGATGGTATCGGCCAGCGCTTCCTGGACCTGCTTGGAGCTGATGGTGACGGTCTTGGGAATGCCGGCCACCAGATCGCGGCCTTTGACCGTCATAGTGTCCTTGCCGTCATAGGGTGCGGCGGATCCCAGTTTGCATTTGATCTCTTCGGCGGTGATCTCTCCGATGAGCAGGTTAAAGCTCTTTTTAAAATACTGCACGATCGCCTCGTTCATCTCGTCGCCGCCGATGCGGATGGAGATCGAGTTGACGATGCCGTACATGGCGATCACTGCGATCTCGCAGGTGCCGCCGCCGATATCGATGATCATGTTGCCCACCGGCTGTTCGATGGGCAGGCCCAGTCCGATGGCCGCGGCCATGGGTTCTTCGATGAGATAGACTTCCCGGGCGCCGGCATGTTCCGCAGAGTCGCGCACTGCGCGTTTTTCCACCTCGGTGATGCCGGTCGGAACGCAGATGGCGATGCGCGGCCGCGGGACGCGCGTCGGCATAGCCTTGCGGATGAAATAACGGATCATCTGTTCCGCCAGATCGAAATCGGCGATGACGCCGTCCTTGAGCGGCCGGATGGTGATGATCTCTCCCGGCGTGCGGCCGACCATCTCTCGGGCGTTGTCTCCGTAGGCGACGATCTCCTGGGTGCTTTTACGGATGGCTACGATGGAGGGCTCATCTAAAACGACTTCACGACCTTTTATATAAACCAGCGTGTTGGCGGTTCCCAAGTCAATGGCGAGATCGTTGGCGAAAATGGATTTGAAAAGATTCATGCTGCGTAGGCCCTGTCTGAGGTTGTTAGGTTCTGCTGTAAGTTAAGGGTTGTGCCGATCGATGCGGCTCAATGTCTGAAATGGCGCAACCCGGTAAATACCATGGCCAGATTGCGTTCGTCGGCCGCGGCGATGACTTCTTCATCGCGTACGGAGCCGCCGGGCTGAATCACGGCGACGGCGCCGGCCTGGGCCAGCACATCCACGCCGTCGCGGAACGGGAAGAAGGCATCGGAGACCGCCACAGAACCGGCCAGGTTCAGGCCTGCCTGTTCGGCTTTGAGCACCGCAATTCTCGAAGAGTCCACCCGCGACATCTGGCCGGCGCCGATTCCCAGAGTTCTGTCTGTTGCGACAAATATGATGGTGTTGCTCTTGATCCATTTGGCCACTTTCCAGCCGAAGCGCATGGCCTGCCACTCTTGCGCGGCCGGTTGCCGCTTGCTGACCACTCTGAACTCGGCCGCATCGGCCGGCTCGATGTCGACCGTCTGGATCAGATAGCCGCCGAGCACTTTCTTGATGTCCAGATCACCGGCCTGAAGCCGAACATCCGGCCATTGCAAAAGACGAAGGTTTTTCTTGGCGGTCAGCAGGGAGAGAGCCGCTGCGTCGAACGCGGGCGCAGTGATCACCTCCAGAAACAGTTCAACCAGTTTCGCGGCCAGTGCTTCATCCACCGGCTTGTTGAACGCCACCACGCCGCCATAAGCGGAAGCTGGATCGCACTGCAGCGCTTTACGATAAGCATCGAGCAGATTCGCCCCCACAGCTACGCCGCAGGGGTTGTTGTGCTTGACGATCACTGCGCAGGGTTCGCTGAACTCGAGCGAGAGTCCGACGCTGGAATGAATATCCATGATATTGTTGAAGGACAGCTCTTTGCCGTGCAACTGCCGGCCGAAAGCGCGTCCTGAATCGTCCATATAAAACGCCGCCTGTTGATGAGGATTTTCGCCATAGCGCAGATCCTGCCTTTTGTGAAGAACAAACGGGAAACAATCGGGGAACCGGTTCTCCGGTTCCGCCTGCTGATACAGCCAGCGGGAGATGGCCGCGTCGTATTCACAGGTGCGGCTGAACGCCTGACGCGCCAGCAAGGCGCGCGTGGCCAGCGTCGTACAGCCCTGATGCTGATCGAGTTCCTGCAGAACTTTATCATATTGGTCTGGACTGGTCACGACCGTCACGCCGCCGAAATTTTTTGCTGCGGCACGGATCATGCACGGTCCGCCGATATCGATATTCTCCAGTGCGTGTTTGAGGGTAACGCTCGGCTGGGCGACGGTTTTTTCAAAGGGATACAGGTTGACCGCCACCAGGTCGATAGGCTGAATTTTTTTTTCAGCGATCTCTGCCATCTGCGTCGGCTCTTCCCGTTTGGCCAGAATGCCGGCATGAATGGAGGGATGCAACGTTTTAACCCGGCCGTCGAGGATCTCCGGGAACCCGGTGACATCTGCGACACTGGTGACCGGAATCTGATGATCCCGGAGAAATTGGGCGGTGCCGCCGGTGGATAGGATTTCGACGCCGAGTTCCGCCAGTTTTTGGGCAAACGGCAGCAGTCCTTCTTTGTCGTACACGCTGATCAGGGCGCGTCTGATTTTGATTTGATCGATCACGATAGGCCTCGAGTTGGCGCAGACAGCAGATAGGGGCACGCAGCCCGGCAGGCCGGACGCAGAAGCCCCCCTCTAGTTGAAACTTATATTATACCAATTTTTTTGAAAAATGCAAAAGATTTGATGCGAACCAGAAAAAACTGCCGACGGCAGGCCGGTCCTGTGGGTTGCCGGGTCGATGAATACCGCTTACCCTTATCCCCGTTCCGCTCGAATCCGCACCCGGCCCTCCTGGACCTGTATGCGGTTCTCGGCAAAGAGGCGGATGGCCTCAGGCAGGATTTCGTGTTCTACGGCCAGAACCCGGGCCGCCAGCGTTTCCGGAGTGTCCTCCTCCTGGACCGGGACACAGCGCTGCAGCAGAGGCTGCCCGGTATCGTATTCAAAGTCCACCAGATGTACGGTGGCGCCTGAGACCTTGCACCCATAGTTCAGCACCGCCTCATGAACATGACGGCCGTATAACCCCTGGCCGCCGAAGGATGGCAACAGCGCCGGGTGGATGTTGATCATGCGATGGCGATAGGATTGGACGATCTGGACAGGCACTTTTTTCAGATAGCCGGCCAGAACGATCAATCGTACTGCGTGGTCTTCAAGCAGGTGCAGAAGCGCCTGGCTATAGGCCGCCTCATCCACATACTGGTCGGCCGTCAAGGTAAAGGCCGGGATGTGGTGACGACGGGCGATTTCCAGGGCGCCGGCTTTCGCAGAGCTGCTGATCATCAGCACGATGCGGGCGTTCAATTCAGCGCGATCTATTTTGTCCTGGATCGCCTGAACGTTGGAGCCGCGGCCTGAGACGAATACCGCGACGGCGAGCGCCGGTGTGTCAGCCATGATGTACTCCGGATTCCAGGGTGGTCAGCATACCGCGGCCGGCGTCCAGCCGGACCCGGCAGCCGATGGGCAAGGTGTACTTGATCTCATTGTGACCGTATGGGAAATTGGCCAGGATGGGGATGGCGAGGTCATGGGTGTATTCGTGAATCACCTCATCCAGCGAAAGATCCGGGGAGGTCTTTTCCTCGTCCACGGTGTCGAGAAACTGGCCGAACACCAACCCTCTGATCTGTTGCAGAATGCCGGCATATTTGAGCTGCACCAGATACCGGTCGATGTTGTAGACCTCTTCGCCGATATCCTCCAGCACCAGAATAGCGCCGCGAAAATCAGGCTGGTATTCGGTGCCCAGCAGCGGAGCGATGAGCGATAGGCACCCACCCAGCAGGCGGCCTTCGGCCGTGCCGGGATGAATGCGATGGGGCTTGAACTCTCCAAGGCGCGCTTTCATGGCCACCCGCCGCGTGGAGGTCAGCAGCGGCCAGAAATATTTTTCAGTAAGCGGATGGATGCCCTTGCCCATTTCCACCGCCACCATGGGGCCGGAATAACTGATCAAGCCGGTTTTGGCATACAGAGCCAACTGCAGACAGGTGATATCGCTGTAGCCCACGAGAATCCTGGGATGTTTTTTGACCGCCGAGTAGTCGATTTTATCGAGCAGGCGCGGAGTGCCATAGCCGCCGCGGGAACAGAAAACCGCGCGCACATCCGGGTGAGCGAACATGGCGTTTAGATCCTCGGCCCGTTCTTCATCCGTGCCCGCGAGGTAGCCGTACTCCCTGAACACATGCTGTCCTTCGAGGATGCGATAGCCGCCATCGAGTAGATACTGCACGCCTTTGCCGTACTGCTCTTTCTTCTCACCATGAGGCGGACTGGCCGGTGAGAGAATGCCGATCAGGTCGCCTCGTTTCAATCTTTCAGGTTTGCGGATGGTCATGCGATGTCGCTTCCTTTGTTCCGGACGGGTTCAGCCGCTTGTCGCTTGTCGGACGGCGAGGGGCCTGAGGATCAGCGGTCGATCAGCCTTTGAAACTCATAGACCGAGTAGGGCGTTTCCAGATGGTAGTCGCCGAATCCAGTGGCGTCGAGAAAGGCAAACTCAGTGTTATAGCGATAATAGTACCAGATCTCGTACGGTTTGGAGTAGCGGGGATACGCGTTGCGCTCCACATCATCCGGCGGCCCGAGAATGATATACACCATGCCCCGGTCGGTCCGCCACCCTTGGAACTGCATAGCGGAAAAATTCTGATTGGCGTATTCGATGCGCGTATAATAGGATTCCATGGCTTCGTTCAACTCGGTGCCAGGCGTCTGGTCGCGGCGCAGCCAGAATTTTTTATACTCTTCCAGCCGTTGTTCATCCTTGGCCTTTTTCAGCCGCTTCCATTCTTCCTTGGTGGCAATGTATCGAGTCTGGTCGATCGCCTCATCCAGATCGCGGGCGTTGACCGGGAGGATGCTCCAGCGGACGTAGAAGGTCTTGTCGACTTTGGCCTCCTCTTTACCGGCGCGGGCTTTGACGATCAGATGATAGATGCCGTGGCTGAGGCTGTCGGCGTGTATCGGAAAGTAGACGATCCGTTTTTCGCCGATGACGTTTTCCAGCAACCGGGCCTTGATAGTTTTTTTCTTATGCTCCCGGCGCAGCTCATAGTCCACGGACAGATTCGCGAGATTCTGGGGATTGTAGATTTCAAAGTAAGCGTAGGAGGGCGAGCTCAGCCCTTTGAGCGGGTCCGAGACTTGCGGACGGATGCTGTGAATAAAGCCCGATGAATCGACGCCCACTTCAGAAACCCAGATAATATCGCTGATCGCCAGTTGGTTTTTTGAGAAATCATGCAGAGTGATATTGCGCTTGATGCGGCTGCTCTGCCCCGACTCTGGATCGTGCAGGGTTACCTCGATTTTATAGGAACCGGGCTGCAGATCAAAGGTCCGGTTGCTCTGGTTATACGACGTTCTCTTGTTGGTCTGATCGAATTCGGCCACCGTGACTTTTTCCAGAAACGATTTGCCGTCGACCTGTTCGCCGTCTTCATCATAGATGATGATCGAGATCTCGTACTCTGCTTCATAGACGTCAGTCATTTTGATAAATTGCAGTTCGTCATAGACCAGTTCGATGAACAGGCTGAGGCGGCTCAGGTCAGGACGATCTGGGGTGGCCAGATTGACGGCATCCAGGTGAAAGGCCGGTCCGCGGTTATCCTGCAAATTGCTCATCTCCGCCTGGCCCCGCAGGGAGGTGATGAAAAAAAGTCCCGACAGGATCAGGCAGCGCATCATTTGTTTATGCATAAGGCACTCCTCTCAGAATGGCCTAACTGAATCACAACCCGGAAGGAATCGATCTTCCGTTCCGGCGCTTTTTGGCATTTTCTAAAACACCAAAACGCCTGAAAGCATTTCATTCTATTCTGGCAAACAGATCAAAGGGGTCGGCGCCGACCACCACGGCGTTGTAAAACCGCCCGGGTTTGAGCGCCACGTCCATGATGACCGCCTGGTCTATCTCCGGAGCGTCCCACATGGTGCGACCGATGCTCTGTTTCGTCTCCCGAACAACTTCGTCGATCAGTACAGCCAGGGATCGGCCGATCAGGCTGCGCTGACGCTCCAGAGAAAGGCCGGCCTGGGTTTCCATGATCTCCAGGTAACGCCGCTGTTTGGTTTTGAACGGGACCGAGTTGCGCAGCTGGGCGGCGCGGGTGCCTTCTTCTTCCGAATAGGTGAAAGCGCCGAGCCGCTCAAAGCGGACCGCTTCGATAAAACGCATAAGCTTTTGAAATTCCTGTTCGGTCTCGCCGGGAAAACCGACCAGCACCGTGGTGCGGATGGCCAGATCCGGAATGGCGGCGCGCAACCGGTCGATCAGGGATTCTATTTGTTTGCTGGTCGTACGCCGGTGCATGCGCTCCAACACCCGATCGCTGATATGTTGAATGGGCAGATCGACATATTTAACCACTTTGTCCAGCTGAGCGATGCTGCGGATCAACTCCGGCGTATAGTGCGCTGGATGAGTGTAGAGCAGGCGGATCCAATGCAGGCCGTCGATCTCGGCTAATTTTTCCAACAGGGCGACCAGGGCGCCCGGCTCCCGGCGCTCTCGGCCATAATAGGTGGTGTCCTGGGCCACCAGGTTGATCTCGCGACAGCCCTGTTCAACCAAGCTTTTAGCCTCGCGGATAATCTGCCGTTGCGGGCGGCTGACGTAGCGGCCCTTGATCAGCGGGATGGCGCAATAGCTGCAGCGGTTGTCGCACCCCTCCGCCAGCCGAAGATAGGCGTAATGCGGCGGTCCCACGCGCCTGCGCAGGCTGGAACAGGCAACCGGCAGATTTAGAAAACGGCGCAATTGTGCGCGTGTTTTTACGGCATCGATGCTGTCAAAGAACGCCGTCACTTCCGGGAGCACCGGCGCCAACTGCTGTGGATAGCGCTGCGGCAGGCAGCCGCTCACTACTATTTTAAACTCCGGTCGTTCCTTTTTGATCCGGCCCAGTTCCAGGATGGTGTCGATGGATTCCTGTTTTGCGCTTTCAATAAACGCACAGGTGTTCACCAACACCACGTCGGCTTCGCGGGCGTCTTGCACCAGGCGGAGCTGTTTATCCAGCCCGGCAAGAATCGTCTCCAGATCGATGGTGTTTTTTGGGCAGCCCAGATCGACGAACGCCAGTTTCATTGAAAGAGGGCCTCGATGAAGGTCTCCGGCTCGAAGGGCTCGAGGTCGTCGATTTTTTCACCCAAGCCGATGTAACAGATCGGCAGACCGAGTTGGCGGACAATGGAAAAAACAATGCCGCCTTTGGCAGTGCCGTCCAGTTTGGTGATCACCAGGCCGGTGATGGGCGCCGCTTTGGTGAACTCTTTGGCCTGAATCAGGCCATTCTGACCAGTGCCGGCGTCGATCACCAGCAGCACCGCATGTGGGGCGCCTGCGCATTGACGTTCCAGCACCTTGTTCACCTTGGTCAGTTCAGCCATCAGATTGCCCTTGGTGTGCAGACGGCCTGCGGTATCGATCAGCAACACATCCACTTGACGCGACATGGCGGCTTTGAGCGCATCAAACGCCACAGCCGCTGGATCTGCGCCGGGCTGAGCGTGAACGATATCAACGCCGGCACGATGGCGCCAGACATCCAGCTGCTCCACCGCTGCGGCGCGAAACGTATCCGCCGCTGCCACTAACACTTTGCGCTCCTGTGTACTGAACAGGTGCGCCAACTTGCCGATCGTGGTGGTCTTGCCGGCGCCGTTCACTCCGACGACGCTGATGATATAGGGCTTTGCGGTTTCTGTGTTCAAAGGGCCGTGCGCCACACCGCGCAGCTGCTCATTTAACTCTTGTTTCAGGATCTGCAGGATCTCTTCTGCATTGAAGGCGTTGGCTGCGCTTGCCCGTCGACGCAGCTGCTCCATGATCTGCTCCACAGTCTCCCAGCCCATATCGCTGAGCAGCAGCTGTTCTTCCAGGCCTTCCAACACCTCTGCGTCCAGACCGCGGGCTTTGTTGACCACGCGGTGGATGCCTTCGACCAGCGACGACCTGGTTTTCTGTAAACCGGATGAAAGTTTTTGCAATAGGGATAACACGTCGTACATCCTGTCAAGTTTGATCGGTCTGCAAGAGCTCCCAGAATTTCTTCAGATAGCTGAACAGGGTGGCCGGCACCAGCAGGGAGGAAATCCAGAGTGCGATGAGTTGATAGGGACTCCAATTGAGAATATAGGTCATGATGACGATGAGAAACGATCCGAGCGTCCATTTGCCGAGAAAATTGGATTCTGCCACTGCCTTGATGTGTTTGACCAGGCTGGCCGCTGCCGTCAGAATGAGCACATCCCGGGCGATCACCAGGAACACATACCAGTAGGGCAGCTGGCGATAGGCTGCGAGAAAAAGCAGAGTGACTCCTACAGTGATCTTGTCCAGCAGAGGATCCAAAATGCGGCCTAGAAAGGAGCGTTGATCCAGTTTGCGCGCCAGGTATCCGTCGAAAAAATCAGTGGCTCCCGAGAGCGCGAGGAACAGGAGCGCCAGAGCATTGCCCGCGCGGGTTTGCAGCGTGATGGCCCAGCAGAGCAGGGGCAGAAAAAGCAAACGCGACAGCGAGAGCAGATTGGCCAAACTCCATGTGTGCGGATCTTTTTTTATCAATTGAAAAATTTCCGAATGCATCATATCCCTTAGGTAAAGACCTTGACGGCATCCCAGATCAAAGAGGGCTTTTTCAGCAGGGCGTATTTAAATATATTGATAATCGTTCTCTTTTCAAACGGCAAATTTAGCACCGTGTCGGCTAGTATATTGAGTCTCTCGTCGTTCAGTGAAAACATGGCCTGTTTCAGCCGAAAGGCGCGGGCCTGTCTCACCCCTTCGGTCTGCTGCCAGGTTTTTTCGTATTCGCGCAACCGTTCAGCCGAACAGTCGTTTTCCTGAACGGCCTGGCCGGCGATTTTACCTGCCAAACGGCCGGCGATCAGAGCGTTGACAATGCCCCCGCCGGTGAGCGGATTGACCTGATGGGCCGCGTCGCCGGCCAGCATCAGCCGGTCGCTGACGATCTTTTTCATCGGCGCACAACAGGGCACACCGCCGCAGGTGGCGCTCAATTGGCGGATGCCGGGAAAGTGCTGATGAAGAAAGGCCTGCAGTTGAGCGTAGGGCCTGGCGTCGGCGCAACGGTCGCCCGACACACCCAGGCCGATATTGGCCAGACCGTCCCCTTTGGGGAAAATCCACGCATAGCCGCCTGGCGTTACATGTTCAGAGAAATAAAAATGACAGGTATCCATGGCTAGGTCCACGGGGCCGGCCAGCACCTGCGCACAGGCGTCCAGGTCGCGGAGCGGCGTGACGGTTTTCAGTCCGCCCCATCGACCGACGCGCGATTCAACGCCGTCGGCGCCGATGACCACTTGGGCCGTGACTGTCACCTCGCGGTCCAACCACCGCACCTGCACCTGCGCGCCCTTGGCCTTGTCGATATGCATTCCATGGACATTGGCCTTGACAAACAGCTCAGCGCCTGCCTGCACCGCTCGATGCGCCAGATCGAAATCAAATCGTTTGCGGTCCAAAAGCAGCCCGGTGTGTCGGCTGGCAATCGGCAGTTCTGCGCCGGAGGGGGCGTGGATGACGGCTTTGGTGATGCGCTGGCAGATCCAGGACTCGGGCACTTGCGGAAACACCTTGCGAAAGGACCCTTCGCCAACACCTTCGGCACAGCGCACAGGAATGCCTGCCTGCCGGTCTTTTTCCAGCAGCAGCACTCGAGCGCCGGTTTGCGCTGCAGCATGCGCCGCCATCGCGCCGGCAGGCCCTGCGCCGACCACCACGATGTCATACTGGTTCTTCATGCTTCATCTCCAGGGCATTCATCGGGCATACCATGACACAAGCTTCACACTGGGTGCATCGCTCGGCAAACAGGCGCCAGTGCGCTTCATCGAGCTGAATGGCATCCACGGGGCATACGGCGACGCAGGCGCCGCAGAAATCGCAACGAATAGGCAAGCTTTGTTCAGGCTTCATGTGCGCAAACTCGGATAGTTGACGGCAAAACGAACGCGGTAATACCATTTGCTGGCGAAAAAGACCAAAACGATGAAAAGGAGGTAAACAGGAAATCGAATGCAGATGATCAGGGATAAGAACAAAATAGAGTATTTGCAGGTTTGCTGAACACTTGCGTCGTCCTGTTTCAGCGCTGTACGAATGAAAAAAGGCAGGGCCAGCAGCGACGCAGTGAGGATGACCGGATCGCGCATCCAGACAGCGGTTGCCACGGCGCCGACTTCGGCGACGCAACCGGCGCCGATGGTTTTTTTCACCCCCCATTGGACTGCAGCGGTGTTCTTGGCTGCCGCGGCGTCTCCGTGGCGGTCCGGTATGGTCGTGAGGAAATAGACCGCCAGGACAGCCAGCAGATAAGGAAGGCTGTGCAGCAGCATGGAGAGCGAGCAGCCGGCCTGAAGACACCAGCCATAACTAAAGATGGCCAAACCGCCGAGAAAATTGGTCAGGCTGCCGCCGATCGGCCGGTCCTTGAGCGAGAGCGGCGGCAGGCTGTAGGCCCAGCCGGTGGTCAGAAAAGCGGCCGCCAGGAGCAGCGCCAGATCACGGCGAAAGAAAAGCATGGTCAGGATGGGGATAACGCACAACAAGGCAGTTTCCAGATAAGCGGCGCGCAACGGAATGCTGCCGTTGGCGATCAGATAGAGTTTGTTGTTCAACCGATCGCTCTGAATATCCGTTGTCTGGTTGATGACGAACGAGGCGCCGAGCACCAGGGTCAGCCCGGCCAGATAGAGCATAACCAGGGCATCCGAAACAGCCCCGCCTTGCGCAACCGGTGTTGTGCGCGCCTGAGCCCAATGTCCGGCCAGCGCCACGGTCCACACCGGGTAGAAAAGGGTCGGCCGCAGAACGAATAGATAATCGAGCCGTTTCAGTCCGGACTTCATGAATCACAGCACCTCATGTTGGAGCTTGCCGATGCTGTCCTCAACCAGGATGGGATACTCGCCGGAAAAACAGGCGGTGCAGTAGCCTCCCTCCTCACAGGAGACCGAGTTCATCAAGCCCTCCATGCTCAGGTAGGCCAGACTGTCGCACTCGAGGTAGGTGCGAATCTGCTCAACGCTCATAGTGGCGGCGATCAATTCTCCCTTGTGGGGAAAATCCATGCCATAGTAGCAGGGCGCGAGGATGGGCGGTGAGCTCACGCGGACGTGCACTTCTGCGGCGCCGGCGTTGCGGACCAGGCGGACGAGCTGCCGCAGCGTGGTGCCGCGTACAATGGAATCTTCCACCAGCACCACACGTCGGCCGTTGAGCACTCCTCTCACGGCGTTGAATTTCACCCGCACGCTGAAATCGCGCATATCCTGTTGCGGATGAATAAAAGTACGACCGACATAGTGGTTACGGATGAGTCCCAATTCAAATTTTATGCCGGAACGGCGCGAGTATCCCAGAGCGGCGGTGTTGCTGGAGTCCGGCACAGAGATTACGATGTCGGCATCCGCCGGACTGGCCAGCGCGAGGTTTTTCCCCAGCTTTCGCCGAACTTTGTCGACGTTTTCGTTGTAGATGCGGCTGTCCGGACGGGCAAAGTAGATGAATTCGAAAATACAGGCGTAACGCGCCGGGCAGGGCTCGATCTGATGGCTGAGCATTCCATTGGGCCCGATTTCGATCAACTCGCCGGGTTGGACGTCGCGGATCACATCGGCGCGCATGAGATCCAATGCGCAGGTCTCGGAACAGACGAACCAGACGCCGTCTTTTTTGCCGAGGCAGAGCGGCCGTACGCCGTTGCGGTCGCGGGCGGCATAGATGCGATCTTTTGTCATCATGACCAGCGAATAAGCGCCGCGAATTTCCCGCAGCGCCTGAATGATTTTTTCCGACAGGGTGGCGGCGTGCGAGCGCGCGATGAGATGAAGGATCACCTCAGTGTCCGTGCCGGTCTGAAACAGTGCGCCCTCGTCCGCCAGCTGTTTGTGCAAAAGCCCCGAGTTGGTAAAGTTGCCGTTGTGGGCGACGGCAAAGGGACCGTCGACGAGATTCACCAGAATGGGTTGGGCGTTGACCAGCATGGAGGCGCCGGTGGTCGAGTAGCGATTATGGCCGATGGCCAAATGGCCGGTCAGCGTGCTGAAAATCTGCGCGTCGGAAAAAACATCCGCCGCCAGACCGCGACCGACGTGGCGATGCAACTGCCGGCCGTCGCCGGAGACGATGCCGGCGCTTTCCTGTCCTCGATGCTGCTGGCTGTAAATGCCCAGATAGGCGAACCGCGCCGCATCCGGATGGCCATAGACCGCCACTACGCCGCAGTTGGAGCGCGGTTTATCGATAGGGGCGCTCGGGGCGGATACGCTCATCGTTTCGGTCCCTTGAATGAAAGACGGCTGATCCATTGCGCCCGGTACGTCATCCCTGAAACGGCGCGTTGTTCCTTGGCGCCGGCCGACTTTTCTGCGTGTGTAAAAAAAGAGGACTGCTTTTGTGCACCATGGCCTGCGTGCAAGCTGATCGTCTTGAGTTTCCCCTGCATGGGTCTAACTTCCTGTGATTAAGTGAAAATCGCGAATCAATGATTGAAACGAATTAATGAGCAAGCCCCTTCAGCGGCCCAACGTGATCAGGGCGTATCCTAAACCGCATCCCAAGGCATCCGCCGCCAGATCGCGCCAGCTTGCCGTTCCTTTACGTCCGCGGCGGTCATAGACCTCCTTGGCTATGCCTAGGGAAAAAGAAAATCCCAACCCAACGGTGCAGGCCTGGCGATGGGGACGGTTCATCTCCTCGTGCGCCATATAATATCCCAAGCCCACCAGAAAGGCGGAACAGATCAGATGGTCCGCCTTGTCCTTGGCCAGCCAGAGGTCTCGAGCGACTGGTTTGCCCGAATGATGGGCGGTGCTGTCGGGGTGGGCCTGACCGAACAACAGCGCCGGCAGAAGAAAAAGCCCGCAGAGCCGGAGCATATTAAAACCCCAACTCGTTGCTGATCTTCTGCATGCCGTTTATGGCAATGGTGGTGAATTCTTCCAGAGAAAGGCCGAGATCCGCGCAGGTCTGTATCTGTTCACGATTCGCGCCCTTGGCAAAGCTCTTCTCCTTGAACCGTCGGAGGACAAATTCGCTGGTGAGTGAAGCCAGTTTTTTATCCGGGTGCATGAGCACCGCGGCCACGATCAGCCCGGTGATGGGATCGACGGCGTACAGCGCTTTGTCCAAAAGGCTTTCGCGCGGCGCCAGGTTGTTGTGGCATCGGATTGCATGTAGGATGTCCTCGGCAACCGCATGGGGTTTGAGCAGTTCCATAGTGACCACCGTATGCCGTTCCGGCGTCTTCATGGTCTCCTCGTAATCCAGATCGTGCAGCAATCCCGCCAGTCCCCACGCCTCTTGGTCCTGGTGCAGGTGTTCGGCCAGTTCGCGCATCACTGCTTCAACCGCCAGCACGTGCTTGAATAGATTTTGATTAGTGAAGCGGGATCGGGTTAATTCGAACGCCTCGGTTCGCGTCATGGTTCAACCTCCAAGGGCAAAATGGAATGTGATTTTTGTCATCGGTGCATGATAAAGCGGATCCGCCATCGGCGGTCCTGTGCTGAGCTCCAGACTTTCATCAAAGCCGTGCAGATGCGCATCCACATACGCGTCCGCCATGGCATACAGAATCACGGCAGCCAGCCACCAGATGGCGAGGCTGCGGTTGTCGCGATAAAAGGCGCGGTCCTGTGCGTTATCGCTGCGTGCGGCCAGCTGATTGAGGACGACGGCGTCCGCCGCCAGTCCGATCTCTCCGCCGGCCAGCAGCACGGCTTTGAATTTTTTTCCATTGTACCATTGTCCCCATCCCGGCACCGCCAGCGACCGCAACATGGCGCCGGTGGGGGACTTGACGCTGTCGGCTGTGAATGGCTGACCGGCGGCCCAGGCAGCGCAGCCGGCTCTCAGGAGGGCTGCTGCGAGGATTATACGACAACGCATCATTCAATGACCGCCACCGCTTCGACCTCCACTAATCCGTTTTTAGGCAACCGGGCCACCTCGATGGTGGAACGCGCCGGCGGCTGCTCAGGGAAAAAAGCGGCATAGACTTGATTCATGGAGGCAAAGTCGTCCATATTTTTCAGGAACACTACGGTTTTAACCACCTGGCGCATGGATGCGCCGGCTGCCTCCAGGATGGCCTGAAGGTTGTGCAGCGCCTGCCGGGTCTGAGCCTCTACTCCGCCTTCGACCAGGTTGCCGGTCTGTGGATCCAGGCCCAATTGACCGGCCGTATAAATGGTATGGGTCGTTGCCGCGTGAATGGCCTGGCTGTAAGGGCCGACGGCCGCAGGGGCCTGAGCGGTTTGAATGATGTGATGCATGGGATGCCTCGATTTGGTTAGGTGTGGAACTGCATGGTATACAGTTTTTGATATAATCCGCCGGCTTGGACCAGCTCGTCATGCCGCCCCTGTTCCACGACGGCGCCGTGGTCTATGACGATGATGCGGTCGGCATTGAGAACTGTGGACAAGCGGTGGGCGATCACGAACGATGTGCGATGCTTCATCAGTCTTTCGATAGCCTGTTGGACGAGTATTTCCGATTCGGTGTCCAGCGCGGAGGTCGCTTCGTCCAGGATCAGGATCGGTGGATTTTTTAAAACCGCACGTGCGATGGCGATGCGCTGGCGTTGCCCGCCCGAGAGGGTGACCCCCCGTTCACCAATGTTGGTTTCGTACCCTTGAGGCAGCTGGGAGATAAAGTCATGGGCGTTGGCGACGTTGGCCGCCTCCATCACTTCTTCCAGAGTTTTGTCCTCCAGTCCATAGGCGATGTTGCGCAGCACCGAATCATTGAAAAGAATGGTCTCCTGGGTGACGATGCCCATGAGCCGCCGCAGATGGCTTAACTCCAGATCGCGCAGGTCCAGTCCGTCCAGGGTAATCCGGCCTTTTTGCGGATCGTAAAAGCGCGGCACCAGATCCACCAGTGTGGATTTGCCGCCGCCGCTGGGCCCGACGATGGCCAGGCATTCGCCCTTGCTGATCTGGAGCGAGATGTCTTTTAGAACCAGCCGATCGCGATGATAGCCAAAGGAGACCTGCTCAAAAGCGATGCAGGAGGCAAAATCGTTCACCGGGATGGGATGGGCTCGGTTCTGTACAGTGGGCTTTTGATCCAGGACATGAAAAATGCGTTCCGCGGCAGCCAGTCCTTCCTGAATGCGGTTGTGCACGCTGGAGAGCTCCTTGATCGGCTGCATCATGGAGAAAACGATCAGAAGAAAGCCGATGAATTCCTCCGGCGCCAGCATTTGCCCTTCCAAGACCTGGCGGCCGCCGAACCAGAGAATGCCCACAGCCACACCGGCGGCGAGAAACTCGGTCAACGGCGAGGATAGGTTGCGCGTGCGGGTGATTTTGAGCAGAGAGCGGAAATACCGATCGGTTTCGCCGGCAAATTTGCGGATTTCAAAGTTCTCCATGGCAAAAGCCTTGACGACTCGAACGCCGGATACAGTCTCCTGCAGCGTGGAGGTCAGGTCCGCCATGCGTTCCTGGGAGATGGTGCTCTCCCTGCGCAGCCGCACTCCGATCCAGCCGATGATCGCCATGCTGAACGGCGCCACCAGAAACGCGACCAGGGTGAGTCGCCAACTCAGAGTAACCGCCAGAATCAGAGCGGCGATCAGCATCAGCGGATTTTTGATCAGAGTGACGAACCCCGCCGAGATGCTGCTGTTCACCAGCGTCACATCGTTGGTGATGCGGGAGATGATCTGCCCCGCGCGGGTGCGATGGTAAAAGTCCAGCGACAACCGGTTGATATGGCTGTATAGATCGTTGCGAATGTCGCGGATCACGCCCTGTTCCACGAACGCCATAAAATAGGCCTGCAGGTAATCGAATACGCTCTTGAGAAAAAAGAGCATCACGATGAGCAGGCACAACCGCTGCAGCGCCCGGTGTCTGTCACGACCGATCAACCGGTCATAGACCCATTCCTTCATCTGTTCTTTGGCCTGCAACCAGCGGCCGGCGGCCGGCGTCGACGGAGAAGCGGCGGCTTGAATTTCCGCAGCCGCGGCCGGCGGCGTTTGCTGCTCCTGGCTGAAGATCGTGTTTAAAAAGGGGATAACCGACAGGGTCAAAACACTGTTGAACAGTGTAAAGAAAAGAATACATACCAGCGATCCCAGGAGATGCGCCCAGTACGGTTTGATATAGGCGAGTATGCGCAAATAGAGCTTCATAGGAATGATGGGTTATTTCGGCAAGTCTTTAAACTCGACATCTTCAACATCTGATTCCGTCAAATCGAGGGGTTTGGAGTGAGCTTGCCCGCGCACCTCCTGATCGCGCGGCGGCGTCGTCTGGCCAAACACATATTTAAAGATTTTGTTGATCACGTAAAATAGAATGATCAGGATGAGCAATTGGAAGAACATGTGCCACTCTGATTTTAATCTTTATGGATGGTGAATCCGCCTATCGCGCTTAGCCGCCGGCATCGGACCGCGGACGATCTTCGCCGAAATCTCTCCGGGCCGCGGCGGTAAACGCCGAGGCGGGTCAGCGAGCGGGCGAATAATATTCGATCCCGGAATGGGGCCGCAAAATCTGATTCACCAGTTCATCCAGATGTTCGCGGTTGTTGACAAAATCGATCAACGCGCTGTTGACAACCAACAGGGGCGTATCGGAGTAATGAAAGAAAAAACGATTATAGGCTTCATTCAAAGAGCGGATATACTCCTCCGACATCTCTTTTTCGTACGAGCGCCCGCGTTTTTGGATGTTGGCCATCAGTCGTTCGACCGAGGATTGCAGATAGACGACTAGATCGGGTTTGAGGATATCCCGTTCCAACAATCCCGCCACACGATCATAGAGAAACAGCTCCCGGTCTTCGAGGTTCAGGTGCGCAAAGATGCGGTCCTTGGCAAAAAGATAATCCGAGACTGTGGCGGGCTGGAATAAATCAGGTTGCAGACTTTCCTGCTGCTGACGATAGCGGCTGAGGAGAAAAAACAACTGCACCTGGAATGCATATCGCGCCGGGTCTTTGTAAAAGTCCGCCAGAAAAGGATTTTCTTCCGGTTTTTCATAAATCACCCGCGCATTCATCCGCTCACCCAGCAATCGAGCCATGCTGGTCTTGCCGGCGCCGATCACACCTTCGATACAAATGTATTTGGGCATCATATCGTTTGAATCCTTCGACGAAACTCTGTTGAGGTCAGATACAAATCAACGCGGTGCGGGTCCGGGCATACCGACAAAAGCTCCGCGATCGTCTTTTCACCGCCCGGCAGCACCCACTCCGGCGCTATTTCCGCAAACGGCTGGAGAACAAAGCGCCTGCTGATCAGGCGCGGATGCGGAAGAAGCAGGTCCGGATCGTTGCTTACTGCGTTCGCCATGGCCAGCAGATCCAAATCAATCGTGCGAGGGCCCCAGCGCTCGTTGCGTTGCCGCCCCAGTTGCCGCTCCAGTTGAAGCAGATGGTCTAAAAGCCGCCGCGGCGGCAACGGTGTTTGTACCTGTACCACGGCGTTGAGAAAGTCGGCTTGATCGGCCTTGCCCACCGGTTCTGTCTCGTAAACGCTGGACAAGGCCCCCACGTGGATCTCCGCTGCGTCCGTCAACCGCCGTACCGCAGCACAGAGAAAGTACAGGCGATCGCCCAAATTCGATCCTACGCTGAGATAGGCTATGCCCTCTTCGGTCACGTCACGGACGACTGCGTGTGATCTCAATTTCCGTTCCATCCGTCAGACCCCCCAGCGGGGCGAACGGTTTGCGCACCGCCACAGTCACGGATCCTACCGGAAAACTCTGCAGTATGCGTTGAGCGATATGTTCGCCCAGGGTTTCGATCAAATAAAAACGGTCGTTGGTCACGATGGTCTGCACCTCGCGGTAAACTTGACGGACGTCGATGGTGTCTTTGAGACGGTCGCTGGCTGCCGCAGGCGCTGCGTCGAAAAGCAGATCCAAATCCACTTCAAACCTTTGGCCGTTGGTGCGTTCATCCTGTTCACAACCGTGATAGGCATGAAAAATCATGCCGCGAATTCGTATGTGATCTCTGGTCATGGTTTCTGCATCCTCGAGAGTATTGATAATTTATTAAAATATGGGCAGATTGTCAAGATAAATTACCTTGACAAAACTTATTTAAAAATAATAAAATTAGGAAATAAGCGCAGGCTCTTTCCAGCTGCCGTCTTTACGCAGTTTCCCGTATTTTTAGTAGTTTTATTATAAACAAGTTATAACCACAAGGTCTGATTATTTTCAGGAGGGACCTCCTGGAAGTCTCATGGAGATAGGGATGCTGAAACACCGTTTACCGGGCGGGATAATTTTATTTTTGTTGTGTTTTTCATTGTCTGTTTATGCTGCAACGGATCAACCTGCGCCTGTGTCGCAGCAGGCGACTCCGGTTTTGCAGCCAACGGCGGATGCGTCTTTGTCAGGATCGCCGGTTCAGGCGCTGTTTCCGCAGCTGCCGCCCATGGTTCTCGACGCTTCTCCGCGCCTGATGCTGATTGGGGATTCCATCACCGAGGGACGCGGCGCATCCGATTCCATCGGGTTTCGCAAAATTTTATACCAGCTGTTGCAGTCAGCGGGCCTGTCCCCGGATTTTGTCGGCAGTTCCGGCGAATCTCCCTATGAGGGCCATTTCAAGGGCGGCAGCAAGATCTGGGAATTTTCTGCCGGCGGGTCCATGGATGTCGCCTCGGACATGGAGAAATACCATCCCACGGTGACAGCCGTTCATCTGGGCACCAATGGATTCACCACCAACATCGAGCCCATGATCACGCTGGTGAATTATCTGTTGACATGGCACCATGGCAAAGGACAATATCTGCAGCACATCGTTGTCAGCCAGATCATCCCTAGAAAAGGAGAGGACAGTCTGGTAGTGGTGTTCAACACCCGACTCGCCAAGATGGTCCAGGATTTCCAGAAAGGGCATCTCACCGGCCGATCCGAACCGGTCTACCTGTGCGATCATTTCACTCGTTTTTTGGAAAATCCTTTGTGGGCTTCCACCGATGCAACGGTCCTTATGGCCGATGATCTGCATCCCAACTCGCGCGGCCATGAGGTGATGGCGAATGCGTATCTGGACGTGTTGGCGCCGTTGATCTCGGGTACGCCGCGGTGGTTCACCGATGCGACCTGGCGTTTCGGCGTAGCAGGGCTTGATCATTATTACGGCGGTCAGGGCATGGCGTTGGCGGATCTCAATAACGACGGCAAGGATGAACTGTATCTCAGCCGGATCGCCGCCGCCTCTAAACAGAACCGCCATTCTTTGTACGCCAGCGGGGATACGCTTCCGTACCCGGAATCCGCTGCGGCCTGGCAGGCCAAGGATGCGGGCAACAGCCGGGGAGCGGTGTTTTTTGACATGGACAGCGACGGCGATCTGGATCTGTTCAACGCTCATTCCCCGGGACAGAACGTTCTACTTGAAAACGTGAACTATCAATCGTTTCGTAACGTAACCTCCATTCGCGGCATCGAATCCTCTTCTGAAGAAACCACCTCGGTGCTGGCCTTCGATGTGGAAGGCGACGGCGACCTGGATTTGTTCGTACTCAACAAGCGAGCGCCCAACGAGCTGTATCTCAACGACGGTAAGGGGTATTTCAGCCGCAGAGATCGCGGCTGCAACGACGTCCGAGAATCCAGCAGTGTGGAACGGCAGAGTGCGGCGGCGTGCGATTTCGATCTCGACGGCGATGTGGACCTGTATGTGGTCAAACGTTTCGCCGCCAATCGACTCTATATCAACGACGGCGCCGGCGTTTTTACCGATCGCGCGGCTGCGCTAGGGGTGAATCTGACCCACAAATGCAACGGCGTCACCTGGAGCGATTTGGACAATGACGGAGATTCAGATCTGTTGATCACGGTGTCCGACATCAGCGGCGACGCCGATCCACTGCTGCGCGTGTATGAGAACACCGGCGGCGGCTTTGCCGACGTCAGCACCGCCGTCGCCATTCCCATGAATGGATATTCAATCCTCCTTGCTGATTTTGACAACGACGGCCGTCAGGATATCCTCACCAGCGGTGAAAAGAACGCGGGCGCCCTCTATCGCAACGACGGCGGTCTGCGGTTCACCCGGATCGACGGCACCGGCGCCGAAGTGTTCGCCGGCGACGTCCGCGCCGCCTCTGCCTGGGACGCGGATGACGACGGCGATATGGATGCATTTTTTCACCGTTCCGACGCGTTCAGCGTTCTGAAGCAGAATACGCTTGTCAACGCCAACCACTTTCTTAAAATCACGGCCAGGGGCCGGTCCGGTCAGGCCGGAGGATTCGGCGCAAAACTTTGGTGCTATCGCAGCGGTGAACTCGGCAATTCCGCAGCCCTGTTGGGCTATCGCGAGATCGTTTCCGCCTCGGGCCATCTCACGCAACCCTCTCCCGCCCAACACCTCGGTCTGGGCAGTGAAACCCGCATTGATCTACTGGCGCTCTTTGCCGACGGCACTCTGCGCGCCCTACGCGATCTGGCGGCCGACCAGTCCATCATCATCGAACCCGAGCCCGACCCGGTCTCCAGCGGAGCGCCCGCCCAGCTGCTGGCCGTGGCGGGCGAGGATCAGTCCGCGGTGGTGGGCCGCACCCTGAACGATCCCCTCACCGTCAAACTGGTCGATGCCAGCCACCGTCCGGTGGCGAACGTGCGAGTGGATTTCACTGTGCTTTCCGGCGACGGCCAGCTGATCGAGCCGGCCGCTCCATCCAACGCCCTCTGGCTGGAGCCGGAACTAGGAGGCCTGTCCGGCGCAATGCGCTGGTGTTACGATGACCAATGCAGCGGAGGAGGGCTGATCATGCGTTCTCCGCTTGGCGGCAGCGCCGGTTTCGATACGCTGCGCTTTCAGCTCAATCAGACGGCGGATTATTATCTCTGGCTGCGGCTGAGGAATCCGGATTCATCGCCGGTCGCCCTGTCTATAAAAATAGACGGCAACACCGCAGAGACGGTGACTGTACCTCAGACCACCCCCGGCTGGCACTGGCAGCGGGTCGCTCTGGCGAACGTCGATCGTCTTTACGCGCTGAGCAGCGGCGCTCATATCCTGCTGCTGCGTTGGGACGCCGGAGCGCTGCAGATTGACCGGGCGCTGTTAACCATGGATGCCTATTACACGCCTGTGGCTCTGGGTGAGCAGAACAGCGACGATCTTTTAGCCACCGATAAGAACGGTCTGGCCTGGCGGCAACTGCAGTTGGGACAGAGTGCCGGGCCTCTGGTCATTGAGGCGAAGACGCCGCAATACCCCGCAGTGCCGGCCGTATCCTTCGCGGTCACTGCGTTGGCCGATAAACCTGCCAACCTGGTCAAGATCTCCGGCGACAATCAGGTCGCGAGCAAAAAAGGAGAAAGGCTTGCCGAGCCGCTGACCGTCGCGGTGCACGACGTTTTTGGCAACGGTGTAAGCGCACGCCCGGTTCGTTTCAGCGTGCTCTCCGGCGGCGGCACCTTGACGCCAGCGGACGGACAGACCCTGACCGATGCCAATGGCCAGGCTTCTGTTCTTCTCACCGTAGGCGGCGCCTCCAGCCTGCAGCGGGTCAACGCTGCGACCGACAGCGTAATCAATTCGCCGGTCACGTTTCAGGCCACGGTCACCGGTGTGGCGACTGAACTGCGCCTGTCCAACTGGACCATGCAGACCGATACGGTGAACCGTGTATTGAGAAAACCCCTGCAGGTTTTTGTGCTCAACGACAGCGGCAAGCCGGTCGTTGCCTATCCAGTGCGTTTTCACGCCTGGGCCGGTGGACATGTTTCCGCCAGCCAGAGCGCAAGCAGCGATACAGCCATCACGCTGTACACCAATTCAGAGGGCATGGTGCAGGCCTGGTGGCAGTTGTCCACCCGGGCCGGCGAACAAAAAATCACTGCAGAAGCGCCGGGACTGGTCAACTCTCCGGCCACGGCTACAGCCATGGCGTTGGCCGCTCATCCGGCTTTGCTTATGCCGGTTTCCGGCGATCAACAGCAGGCTCAGGTGGCCACGGCTTTGAAAGAGCCTTTTCAGGTGCGGGTTTTGGATGGCTATAACAATCCGGTCTCCGCACAGGTTGTGCTGTTTCGAGTCAAAACCGGTGATGGTCATTTCAACGGCAGTCCTCAGGTTGCAGTGGCTTCAAACGAGAAGGGTCTGGCGGCCGCGCCGTTTACAGTGGGCACAAAGGCAGGGATCAACGTCTATACCGTGGAGGCCAGCGCTGCGTTCAGTGCTGCTCCCGCGGTTTTTTGGGCCAGCGCTACCGCCGGCCCGGCAGTAGAATTCACCGCGGTTTCGGCAATCCAAATGAGCGGCGTTCTTGGCATGCTTATGCAGAGCCCGATTCAGGTGGCTGTGACCGACAGGTACAAAAACCCAGTGTCAGGATTTCAGGTGCAATTTGAGGTGGTGAAAGGCGACGGTGTTTTTTCCAACGACGAGCAGCATCTGAGCGCAGCGACCAATGAGCAGGGGATCGCCGCCGCGCATTATCGAGTCGGCACTGCGGCGGGCAGCGACAGTCAACAGGTTAGGGCCTTTGCCGCTGGTTTGAATCCCAGCAGTATTCTTTTCCGCATTTCAGCGGTTGCCGATCGTCCGGCTACGTTGACGCCGGCATCCAGTCAAACGCAAGTCGGTTCGATTCACACCCAGCTGGCAGAGCCGTTTACTGTCCGCGTTACCGATGTGCACGACAATCCCGTTCAGGGCCATCCAGTGCAATTCACGGTCCTCAGCCCCACCGGCACGTTGCAGGGTCAGCGCAGCCAAACGATACTTTCCGATTCATTCGGATTGGCTAAGGTCTATCTGGTGCTGGCCGCGGAACGGGGCGACTCGGTCTATGTGGTGGAAGCGACGAGTGTTTTTGATGAGACCCCGCTGCTCAACAGTCCGGTGCGATTCTATGCCTCTACGCCGATGACAGTCCCTGCCCGATTGTTTCCCATCACCAATCCCAATCAATGGTTGACCGGCTATGCCCATCAGGAGCTCGATGAACCGGTGACGGTGCAAGTCATCGATGAGAGAGGACTGGGGGTCGGCCGGGTTGCGGTACTTTTTAAAGTGACTGCCGGGACCGGCGTTTTTCTTCCGGACAGCGCCAAGACTTTGCAGGTTGTGAGTGACGCAAACGGCCTGGCGCAGGTGCGCTGGGTTCTGGGCGAAGCGGGCATGAACAACAAGATATCCGTAGCCGCGTTCAACGGCGCTGCTGAATTGGGCAATTCACCGATCATCTATTCGGCAGCGGCTCAGGCGGTCAGTATGCGGATGGAGTTGGTTTCAGCCCCCGTTCCTACGGGAACAGTCTTTACGGCTCTCCCTGAAATGGTCCAGGTTAAAGTCACGGATATGAACGGCGCAGCGGTTTCCAATCACCCGGTTCGGTTTGCTGTGGTGAAAGGTGGGGGGCTCCTGACGGCCACGTTGGACAGCGTTCAGAATGCAGTGACGAACAGCCAGGGTATCGCATCAGTCGAATGGCGATTGGGCCCTGAAGCCGGACATGCCACTCAACAGTTGCTGATCACCGCGCTTGAGGACGCCGGCGCACCGATGTCTGGTTCTCCGTTGAGCGTGACCGCTCTGGCCCTGCCGGATGTTCCGGACCAAGCCCAATCCACGCTCGCCGTTTCTTCTCCTGCCTTTACCGGCAGTGCGAACGGCAGCGACATCACTCTGATCGTAAGAGACCGCCACGGCAACGCCGTTGCACGACGTCCGGTCGGTTTGACTGGAAGCGGCATAGCCGCGACGATTACGCCGGCAGAAGGGTCCACTGATTCAAGCGGCGTTTTTCGCGCACGTGCCTTCAGCAGCAGCACCGGCTCGTGGACCGTTGTGGCCCGAGACCGAAGCGACGGAAAGACCCTGGGACAGCCGGCCAGCGTGCAATTCGTCAAGCTGACAGCCAGAGAACTGGTCTCCATCGGAGCGCTGAATAAAGCTGGGGTTGTCGCAGACACCCTGGCTGATCGGATACATGTACAGGTTTTGGATGACATGGGCAAAGGCCTGGCCAACAGCCCAGTGGAATTTATCGTCAAAGAGGGGGATGCCGAGTTTCTCATCGACGGCGTGGAGGTGGTAAACTATCAAGTGCTGGTTAATCTCGACAAAGTGCTGGAGATCTTGACTGATCAAAACGGCGAAGCCAGAATCCGGCTGCTGCTGGGGACGCACAGCGGCGTCATCCACGTCACCGTTCGGGCGAAGAACACCGCCCTACAGCTTGACTTTCGGGTGGAGCTCTTGGCCGGTGCGCCCGACCAGCTGGATAAAATCAGCGGCGACCGGCAAACCGGAGTGGCCGGCCATCGTCTGAATCAGCCGTTGCAGGTGCGGCTGTTCGATCAGTACGGCAACGGGATTGCCGGCCATGCGCTGCAGTTCTCAACATCCAGTGGTGGAAATTTTATGCCCAGCGACCTCATGATCACCGATTCACTGGGAAACGCTCAAGTGTTGTGGCAACTTGGCCGCGACAGCGGCCTGCAACAAACCACGGTCCGTGCAGAGGATTTACAACAAACCGCTCTGTTCGTCGCCCAGGCCACGCCTAATTCCAGCCCCACACTGCAGCTGCAAGATCGATACGTGATCGAAGAAGGGCGCCCCTTTACGTTGACGATACCGGTTCAGGATGCAGAGATGGATTCCATTGTTCTGACGGTGATGAACCAGCCGAGGGGCAGCACTCTGCAAGGCGCCACTTTCAGCTGGACGCCGGATTTTTCCCAAGCCGGGCTCTACCCGGTTCGGTTCATCGCCACCGATCATCTGGGCGCAGGGCAGATGAAAGAGGTTATTCTCGAGGTGCTATCCTTCAATCGACCGCCGGTGGTGCAGGTGGAACAGACCATGCCGCAGGAGCGTGATCTCGGCGTCATCCAGACCGGCGGAGCGGCGATCGATTTTACTGTTCAGGCTACGGATCCGGACGGTGAACAGCTTTTTTACAGCTGGTTGGTCAACGGCGTGATCAGAGCCTCTGGCAACAAGTACCGGTTCCAGGCCGACGGTTTTGGCAACGGTGATTATTCGATTCGGGCTGTCATCTCTGATGGCGCGGACACCACCAGTGTTGTATGGCGCTTGCGGCTCATCACCGCCGTGCAGTTGAACGTCTTTACCGGCGATTTCCAGCCTCATACGGGCGTCTGCCTGCGGTGGAAGACGCGAACCGAAAGAGAAAATCTCGGCTTTTATGTGTTGCGTTCCACAAGTACGCAAGGCCCCTTTGCAGCCGTGAGCCCCTTGATCCGCAGCAATGCGGATGGCCGCTATGAATGGACCGACCATTCCGATCTGGAGGCGATGCGCTATTTCTACCGCCTGCAGGATCAGGCCGTGGACGGCCGTTGCAACGAACATGAGGTTGTTCAAGTGCTTATTCCCCGACCAACCCATTTCGAAATGGCGCAAAACTATCCCAATCCCTTCAACAGTTCGACGGTCATCGCCTTTCAGCTGCCCGCGGCCGAACTGGTGACGCTTAAAATTTACGACATCAGCGGCCGATGGGTGGCCACGTTGCTCGACGGGGTGATGACTCCAGGGTATCACAAAGCCGTCTGGAATGCGCGCAACAGTCTGGATCAGGAGGTGGCCGGAGGCGTTTACCACTGCGTATTATCCACACGCACTCTGCGAGTCTCGAAAAAAATGATCCTGCTGCGCTGATGAATTGTTCAGGACCGGCCTTGCCGAACAAGGCCGGTTTCACTCCATTCTTTCCCCTTGTTAATAAACGCGGATATTGCTAATTTTCTCCAGGTTTAGGCGCCGCGGTCTGTGTTGGCGAGCGCTCTGCCGCGGCACAGATTTCCGAGCGAATATATTTCACCGGGCGGTTTTATGAACGAGGTCGTGCTAAATCCCGACAACCACGCCTATGCCGTACGCCGGTTTACGGATCATTTTGGCATCCGACCTGCGGCCGCTGACGGCGAATTGCTGGTTAAAATCCTGCGGGCGTTTGCCGAGATCCCTTATGAGAACATCAGCAAGATCATTAAACTGAACCGCTATTTTTTAACGTTGGATCGCTTGCGCCTGCCGGAGGAGGTGATCGAGGATTTCCTGTGCCATCATCTCGGCGGCACCTGTTTTTCCCTCAGCTTTTTTCTTCATTGCATTCTGCAGCACTCGGGATTTAACACCCACATCGTGATGGCGGACATGCATCGCCGTGCCAATGTTCATTGTGCGTTGATCGCGTTTCTGCAGGAGGCGCTCTATCTGGTCGACCCCGGCTATCTGCTCACCCAGCCGATGCGGATTCATCCGGACAGGACACGGGTGTACCGAACGCCGCACAGCGGCATGGAATTAAGGTTCGATGGCGACAGCGGCCGTTATCAGCTTTATACTTTCGACCGGCAGACGATTAAATACCGCTATGCCTTTTTTACCGATCCCACTCCTTTAGCGGAATTCGCCCATCATTGGCTGGCTTCGTTTTATCAGTCCGGCATGCACGGACTCTGCCTCACACGTCGAGTGCAGGATCAATTGGTCTATCTGCATAACGACTATCTGCAAATCGCCGGGCAGGACGGCAAGAACACCCGCCATGTCAAAACCAATTACCAACAGGTGGTGGCAAAGTTGTTCGACATCGCTCCTGAATGGGTGGAGCGTGCGCAGGAGGCGCTCGCGGACAATAAGGCGCTGGAGCGTGTGCACGGATTCTATCAACCGAAAGGACGAACGGACTATGAGGCCCGATGAACCGTTGCCGGTCAAGCTGATCTGCGGGATTCTGTTCAGCGACGCGGACCGGGCCGAGCAGGCGCGTCAGCGGACCGCGCAACTATACGGCCGCATCGACTATAAAAGTCCGCTCTACCTTTTTACTGTCAGCGATTATTATGACGCAGAGATGGGCACACCCATTTTTCGTCAGTTTATTTCGTTTTACGACCTTGTGCATCCCGGCCGGCTGGCGCGAATCAAGATCGAATGCAACGACATCGAGGAAAAACTGGCTGTCGAAGGCCTGCGTAAAGTGAATCTCGACCCGGGCTATATGGATTACGACAAGCTGGTTTTGGCTTCAGCCAAATATAATGGCCATAAAATATATCTGGACTTGGGGATCTATGCCGATCTAACGATGCGTTATGAACGCGGCCATTACCAGCCCAGCGCTTATGCGTTTCCGGATTTCAAGTCAGGTCTCTATGATGAAACGCTGCTGCATATCCGGGCGAGGTACAAGGGCCAACTGCGCCGGTTGTAGCGCTTTCGTTTCACGCCGGTTTTACCAACACATCTTCCGACTCGCCCGCCTTATACGCTATTTATACACTGCCGCCGGCCAAGACCATTTTTTCGGGAAGATATTTACCTTTCAATGGTCTATTGTTTAAAGAATGGAACCCACGTTAAAACTTTTGGGAGATTTCATGCGATCCCGGACATTGATCGCTGTGCTCAGGGGCTTGTCGGCATTATCCCTGCTGTCATTTGTTGCTTGCAGCGAGGTCGTAGATCCTTTGGTTTCTGATGAAGCCGTCAATTCCGTTTTTGCGATCGGCGATCATCCCAAAACCGTAGTGGCGGCCTTGGCGATGAATCAATTAAATCACGAAGAAACAGAAGATTACAGCTGGAATGCGTCCGATGAAACCAGCATTATATTAACCGGCGACTCCATCACCAGCCCTGGCAGGGGCGTTGTCGTCAACGGCGCCCGGGCGGTCATAACGGCTGCGGGCAATTACCGCATCAGCGGTAGTTTGACAGACGGGCAACTGGTGGTGAATACAGAGGACAAGGGAATTGTTCGATTGATCTTGCACGGCGTCAACCTGACCTGTTCCACCAGCGCGCCGATCTATATCGCCAAGGCTAAAAAGGTGGTAATCATTTTGGCCGACGCCAGCACGAACTCGGTTGCGGACGGAGCCGGCTATGTTTTTGCGGATCCAGAGTTGGATGAACCCAATGCCTGCATCTATAGCACCACGGACCTTTCCCTCGGAGGTAATGGTTCCCTTACGGTGGCTGGCCATTACAACGATGGCATCGCCAGCAAGGATGGTTTGCTTATCGCCGGCGGTTCCATTGCGGTCACCACCAAGGACGATGGTCTGCGCGGCAAGGATTACCTGGTCGTAAAGAATGGCGCTCTTACGGTGACCAGCGGCGGCGATGGCCTCAAGTCGGATAACGATGAGGATCCGACAAGAGGCTATGTATGGATCAACAACGGCTCGATCACCGTCACCTCGGGGGGTGATGCTGTCTCCGCCTCAACCGACGTGCTGATCAGCAATGGTCAATTGAATCTGATTAGCGGCGGCGGCAGCGGTAAAAGCCCCAGTGATGCCGTATCCTCGAAAGCGATCAAGGGATTGGTCAACACAATCGTTGACCAGGGTACGCTGACCATCAGCTCGGCCGATGACGCCCTGCACGCCAATTCCAATCTGGTGATCAACGATGGCGCTCTGTTCATCTCTTCAGGGGATGACGGCATCCACGCCGACTCGACGTTGATGATCAACGGAGGAACCATCCGTATCACGAAATGTTATGAGGGGATCGAGAGCATGAATATCGCCATCAATGGGGGAGAAATCCACGTTACCGCCGGCGACGACGGTCTCAACGGCGCCGGCGGCGTCGACGGATCGGGCATGGGCGGCAGGCCGGGCGGTATGCCGGCCGGCGATTATTATCTCTATATTAATGGCGGGTATATCTATTTGAATACAACGGGAGATGGGGTCGATGTAAACGGCGCCATCATCATGACCGGGGGCAAACTGGTGGTGAACGGACCGACAAGCAATAACAACGGCGCCTTGGATTATGACCGGGCCTTTAAGATGACCGGAGGGACTTTGATCGCTGCGGGCAGTTCCGGCATGGTCCAGGCGCCCGGCGCCGCTTCGACGCAGTGCGCGGTGCTGATGACATTCCGCTCCATGTTGAAAGGAGGCACCTTGTTTCATATTCAGAACAGCAGCGGAGGGGAGGTTTTAAGTTTTACGCCGCTTAAAAATTATCAATCAGCAGTGTTTTCCTCTCCGACGCTGCAAAAAGGTTCCACGTACGACGTATATTACGGCGGCACTTCAACTGGCACTGCGCAGGACGGTCTCTATTCGGGCGGCGTTTACACGGCTGGAACCAAGCTGGCCGGCATTACTCTTTCCGACATCATTACGCGCGTGAGCTTGTAAAATCATCGATCTGTCTGATTTGACCATGGATGGGGTTCGGAACCTGGCAATTTATCTTCGCTGCTATGAACGCGCCCTTCCCAGGAAAAAAGTTTTCGGTCCGGACCGTGTCCGTATTACCGCTAGACGAGAGTGCATGGTTGAGAGGTTTTTTATGGAATATTTCAACCCATGCATTGTCTAATGAAAAAAAAGAGGAGAGAAAAGAGCCGCTGAACAGCTATGCGACAACATTCTATATAAGCCCTCAGTCCGACGAAGCGGAGCTTTTATTATCCTGCCGGGCCGGAGACGCGCAAGCCTTTGCAGCATTGGTTCATCGCTATGAAAGCCAGATCGCCAGAACCATTTATGGCATTTTAGGTGATTGTCCGGAAGGCGAGGATATCGGCCAGGAGGTCTTTATACGGTTTTTCAACAACCTGCCCCGATTCCGCGGTGAATGCAGCCTGACCACTTATTTGACCCGCATTGCCATCAATCTGTCGCTTAACGAATTGAAACGTCGCCGCCGTAAAAAGGGGCTGTTCTCCGAGTCGATGGAGGAAGCCGGGAGGATAACGGAGGAGGAGTCCAATCGGGTGGAGTGGAACGAGCTGCAAGAATGCATAGGCCGGGCGCTGCAAAAGCTTCCGGATAAATACCGCCTGGTGGTGGTGCTGCGACTGATGGAGGGTCGATCGATACGTGAAACGGCTGAGATATTGAAAACAGCGGAGGGCACAGTAATGTCGCGTCTGGCGCGCGCGCAACAGCTGCTGCGCAAAGAGCTGCAACCCCTATTAGGAGAATTCAATGAATAAAAGGTTACGAAAACTCTTGTACCGTTCTTTTGACTTTCCGCTGAACAAGCGGGAAAGGGAACGCCTGGAGCAAGCGTTGGGCCGGTCGAAGGAATTGGTTGAGGAAAGACGCCAGATCCATCTGCTGCGTCAGCAGCTGGCTCTTGCGAAAACAGCCGAATTCAAGCCCCAATTCGCCGTACGGGCGGCCGCCAAAGCGGCGGCGATGCATCGTCAGCAAGAGTTGTTCTACGCCACTCTATTCAACACGTTCCGTCGTCTCGTGGCTTTCGCCGCGGTCTCTTTGCTGATTTTCATCGCCTGCCACTATTATCAAGCCCGGCAATGGCCGGAAGCCCTCAATGTGGATGACATGGTATCCATGGTGTTTAAGCCTGCTTTGGAGGATATTTTATGAATATCCAGCTCAAATCCACCTTGATTGTGTTGGCCACCTTTGTGTTAGGAATTTTGATCGGTTTTTTCGGCGACCGCTGGCTTCGGCATCCACGGCCGTTCAATGCACAGCAGATGCGCAGGCTGGAGGGATTCATTCAGTTTAATATGGATTTGATCCAACCCACCTCGCAGCAGAAGGACACGGTGCAGGCTATTTTAGCCAAGTACTATCAAAAATTTTCCTTCATCGATTCACGTCAGCGAAAAGACTTGACCGCCTTGGTGGATTCCATGCACGCAGAGTTATCGCCGGTCCTGAACAAGGAACAGCGCGAGCGTCTCCTGCACCGGCGTCCCGGCAGGCCTCCTCAGGAATTCGGCAGGGGACCGAGGCCTTTTCCGCCTGGCGGCGGTCCGTCGGGTCCAATGGCACCCGATGGACGAGGGGGCCCGGATCATGGGTTGGGCGATCCGGGTGCGCCTCCTCCTGGAGAGGAGGTGCCGCCTGCTCCGGAATCGACGCCGCAGCCACCCGGCCCTTCTAGGTTTTTGAGGTAACGAATACCAGATCATGGAGAGCTGATCTTTTATGCGCGGGAAATGGTGGTACATCGGTGGCTCCTTGTCAGCCGGCCTGCTCCTCATCGTTCAATTCTGGCCGGCAGGGATCACCGGTTACGGCAAATTGTTGCCGATGCAGATGGCGATTTTGCAGAACAGAGATGGTTTGATCTCCTTTTCGACGATCAATTTTTTGACCGGCAGGCAGGAAGAGCAATGTCTTATACAGATCGATCGCGGTGAAACGATGCGTCTGCGTTTGCCGCCAACGTCGTCTGATCGAATGAATATACGCAGCCGTGATACGCTGGCGGTCATTGCCAGCAGTGCAGCGGACGAGCGACTGGCCCTTTTGCAGGGGGAGTGGGCGGTTGCTCGGGCCACTTTAGAAGCGGAACGGAGTGGGCAAAAGCAGCAGATCGTCGAGGGCTTTCGTCAACGCCTGGAATTGGTACGCGTTCAATGGGAAGCTAAAAAGCGCAGTCATCAACGTGTGGCCGAACTGTATGAGAAGGGATTGACTAGCGAAGAGCTGTTGGATGTTTCAACCGCTGAACTGAGAGGGCTGCAGCTGCAATGTCAGGCGGCCCGAAGCGATCTTGCCGCTGCGGAGACAGGCGTCAAACCCTCGTTACTCAGCGCGTTACACAGCCGGGTGACCGCGTTGCAAGCGCAAATCAACGCGCTGGAACAACACAAAAGTCAGCTTTCATGTATTGCGCCGTTTGACGGCCGGCTTTCGACCTTTCTTGGTTCAGACACCTTGTTGACCGTTTCCAACCACCCCGGCAGCGTGCTGCTGCTGCCCATACGCATGACGGACCGGGAAGCCGTTCAACCGGGTGCGACGGTGACCTGTCGTTTCACTGCCGGAGGGCAAAGGCTTTTGGCGACGGTTCATAGAATTGACCGGGAAATATATTATTTGCAAAGCCAGCCCATGGTGACCGTTGTTGCGGTGCTGCGACAGCCGGCTGGAGATCTGCCTGACGGAGCGGTGGGCCGCTACCGGATCGCCGCAAAGCCCTGGCTTCATTGCCCAAAACCCTTTTTGTCATTTTTAGGAGAATGGTTTTGAGCGTTCCCCGACTGGAATATAAATATCTTGTACCCATCGGCAGACTGTTGGATCTACGGCATGCCCTTTTGCCTTTTATGGCGCCGGATGGTCATCTGCAGGGTGGGGAGAGGCTCGATTATACGGTGCGCAGCGTTTATCTGGATACGCCGGACCTTGAATGCTATCGGGAGAAACTGGAGGGGATTGCGCTGAGAAAAAAATACCGGATTCGAGGGTATGATCAGGTGCGGTCCGATAGCATCGTGTTTCTAGAAATTAAGGATAAAAACTATAATCATATCTCAAAAAGTCGCGCGCCGATGCAGCAACGGTATCTGTCGCATGTCCTGCGGACGGGTCAGTATGCCTCCTATTTGCCGTCATGGGAAAACGACGGATTAGAGCGAAAGAACGCCGACCGATTCTTATTCTACTATCATCGTAAGCATTTGCGTCCGGTTATTCTCATCGTATACGAACGAGAGGCTTTTTTCGGTAAATTTGATCGTTCTCTGCGTGTGACTCTGGACAAGAATGTGCGCAGCATTCCCGGCTCGATCCACGATTTTCATCAAGGGCCGTTGCGCTGCGCTTTCAGCCAATTCTTTATCCTGGAGGTGAAATTTCAACACTCCGTGCCGCCCTGGATGCAATCCATTATCCGTCGATTCGATCTACAGCGCACCTCTGTATCCAAATACGCTAGCTGTCTAGATTTGCATAAAACCCACGGAAGGTTTCCAGGCTCATCCTATATCAGCTCATCCGGTTGGTAAATCCTGATCGTGTCAAGTTAAGGCAGACCATGTTTAATGAATTTCAGTCCTACAACTTTTTTCCGCCTACCGTTGCTGATATAGCCGCACCGGTATTGGCGGCGTTCCTGTGTGGCTTGTGGATCGCGTGGCTGTATAAAACCACCTATCAGGGGCCCGGCTTTGCAAAAAATTTCTTCAATTCCCTTATTCTGTTGCCGATGATCACGGCGCTGGTGATCATGATAATCGGCAATAACCTGGCCCGCGCATTCGGTTTAGTGGGCGCCCTCTCCATCATTCGCTTTCGTACCGCATTGAAAGAGCCGCTGGATATTGTCTATGTTTTTTTCACTCTGGCGGTCGGCATGGCGGCGGGCATCGGCTCTTATCAGATGGCTTTTTCCGGTTCATTGGTGATCGGCAGCACGTTGGCGGTGTTGACGCGATCACGGCGGGCGATGTCCAACCAAAGGGAATATCTGCTGCAGTTGGTTTTCGAATCCGCTGACGACCATCCACCGTCTTATCTACCCGTACTGGAAAAGCACTGCCGGCGTTTTGAGATGCTGGCGGTCAAATCATTGCAGGAGACCACGCTGTTGGAGCTGTCGTTCTATGTTGTTCTTCAAGATCGCCATGACGGTGATCAGCTGGTCCGGGAGTTGCAGAGGCTCTCTGCCATCCGGCAGGTCAATCTGCTTTTTGAAGATCAGAGTCTATGAGTGCACGGTTCGACGGGGGATGGACAAAGGAAGGCTGCTGCTGTGAGAGGCTTTACAGACGGAACAGCAGATCGGGCGAGAGTCGCCAAATGCAACAATCGTCATTGCGAGCTCTGGCTTTGACGTAAAGTTCGTTGCAGCTTAGGCCGGCCAGTCTCAAGTCTACAGCGTGTTCAGGGGGTGGAACTCGACCTGCATGTCCTGATCATTGTTCGCGGTGAGAGAAAAATGCGGCGTCGTCCATCGGCTTGGCCGCCTTGTGCGACGCGCTGAAAAGGAGGTCGATGCCGATGGCGAGACCGACGCCCACCGCATAGGCGAATATATCCAGGCAGGAGAAGGAGGAGCCGAGCACAATGTGGCCAAAAGCGTTTGCGCGGATGGAGTTGATCCATGGGGCCTGATAGAGCTGGCTGATCTCGTCGGCGCAGGAGATCCCGAAAGCCAAATTCGCCAGCGCCGCCGTGGACCAGGCAGGTTTAACCATTGCAAGAATCAGAAATACCAACAAAGCCCAAAAAACGTCGCCAGGATACTTGCCTAGAGCCTGGGGGAACAGATGGAGATTCGTGCGGGAGGTCAAACCCAACACCATGGTCGCCAGCGCTGCCAGGGCATACCAGCGGCGATCTCGGTGAAACTGTTTCGTTTTTCGCTCAGCCATTGAAATCCGTCTGTTGGCTTGCACCCGCGGATTTTCTTCCAGCCTTCTTACTGGTCAATCATCTGCCCGGCTTAATGTTGCGATCCGGGAAGGCTTCGCGAAATTTTCTTTCGCTCTTTTGCATCAGGCGTCGTCCCTCTCTGATATCGCGATCTCCCCGTTCCGATTCACGTCGTGCCCGCTCGATATCCTGGTTTGCTTTTTTTTATGCGCTTATCGCTGGATTTAACCATATCAGCTCCTTTTTCCCAATCTTTGGCCAGCGATGTTTTGAGAGGTGATCGTCAGAGGATCCCAGGCTGTCAGCGAGCGCTTTACAGCAGAATGGCCACCGGGTTTTCCAACAACCTTTTCAGTTCTTGCAGGAACAGCGCGCCGGCGGCGCCGTCGACCACACGATGATCGCAGGAGAGCGTGACCTGCATGCGCCAGCCCGGGACTACCTGGTTTTCACGCACCACCGGAATCCGGCGCACGCTGCCCACCGCCAGGATGGCCGCCTCGGGCGGATTGATGATGGCGGTAAAATGGGTGATGTCGTACATGCCGAGATTGCTGATGGTGAACGTTGAGCCCGTGTATTCATCGGGCAAAAGCTTGCGAGTTCTCGCTTTTTCCGCCAAAGCGCGGACCTCTTGCGAGATCTCGAGAAGGCTCTTACGATCCGCCTGGCGCACGATCGGCGTAATCAGTCCGTCCTCGATGGCCACGGCCACGCCGATGTCCACCCGGCCGCGTTGAACAATGCTCTGTTCTTGAAAGGAGGCGTTGACCATCGGATGACGGATCAATGCCTGAGCCGTGGCTTTGACGATGAGATCGTTGTAGCTGATCTTGACTTCAGACTGCAGTGTGTTCAGGTTGGTTCGTAACGCGACCGCCTGATCCATGTCGATGTCCATGGTGAGATAAAAATGGGGAGCCGTGTTTTTACTCTCAGTGAGCCGTTTGGCGATGGCAATGCGCATGGTGGACAACGGCAGGTTCTGGTCTTCGCGCCCAACTACGACTTGCCTGGGGGCCGCCGGCGCGGCCGCCGGCGCGGCGTTGATATCGCGAACGATGATGCGACCACCGGTGCCGCTGCCGGAGATGCGGCGAAGATCGATTCCGCGTTCAGCCGCCAGTTTGCGGGCCAGAGGAGAGGCTTTGATACGTCCGGTTCCGCTGGTGATCAAACCGTCGTCGCTGATCGCCTCCGCCTTGGGCACGGACGGCAGGCTGTCGGGGAGCAGCGGGCTATCAGCGGAGGGGGGTGTTTCCATCACTGGACCGGATTTCAGCAATGGGGTGATGTCTTCGCCTTTTTCACCGATGATCGCCAGGGTTCCGCCGACCGGCACTTTGCCGCCTTCGGGCACGATAATTTTCAACAGAACGCCGCTGTCAAAGGCTTCCAATTCCATGGTTGCCTTGTCGCTTTCGGCCTCTGCGATGATCTCTGATGCTTCTACGCGATCGCCTTCTTTTTTCAACCATTTGACCAGATGCCCTTCGGTCATGGTGTCGCTCAGTTTGGGCATGGAAATTTTAATAGCCATGGCGCTCCTCGATGTTTTTCACGGGTTGGTTCGGATTGCGCAGAGATCAAATGTACAACACCTTCTTGGCGGCCGCCGCCACTTTGGGGGCGCTGGGAATCACAGCCTGTTCCAGATTCTTGGCATAGGGCATCGGCACGTCTTCGCTGGTTACGCGCAGAATGGGCGCGTCCAGGTGATCGAACGCGTTCTGATAGATGCGATGGCTGATCTCCGCGCCCACGCCGGCATAGGGCCATCCCTCTTCGACGATCACACAGCGGTTGGTTTTTTCTATGGAGGTGAGCAGCAGCTGTTCATCCAAAGGCCGCAAGGTGCGCGGATCGATCACTTCCGCCTCGATGCCTTCCTGGGCCAGCATATTGGCTGCTTCCAGCGCCACATGAATCATTTTGGACCAGGCGATAATGGTCACATCCTTGCCCGTCCGTTTGACGTCGCCGACGCCGATAGGCACTAGATATTCGCCCTCCGGCACTTCGCCTTTGTAGCCGTAGGCCACTTCGCTTTCAATAAAGATCACCGGGTTGTCGTCGCGAATGGCCGATTTCAGCATACCCTTGGCATCTTTGGGCGTGGACGGCGCCATCACGATCAATCCCGGCACATTGCAGTACCAGGCCTCCAGGCTTTGTGAATGCTGTGCTCCCAGTTGATGCGCGGCGCCGCTGGCGCCGCGGAACACCACTGGGATTTTTAGCGCGCCGCCGGACATGTAACGCAGTTTGGCGGCGTTGTTGACAATCTGGTCCATGGCGAGGATGCTGAAATTCCAGGTCATGAATTCAATGATGGGCCGCAGACCCACTTGGGCTGCGCCGATGCCCAGGCCGGCGAATCCCAGTTCGGCGATGGGGGTGTCAATAACTCGTTTGGGGCCGAATCGTTCTAAAAGTCCCTGGCTCACTTTATAGGCGCCTTGATAATAGCCGACCTCTTCACCCATGAGGAACACATTGGCGTCCCGCTCCATCTCTTCGGCCATGGCTTGGTTCAACGCTTCGCGAAATGTAATCTCCGCCATATTCTCTGTCTTTCATTCAAAGGGTGGATAATGATTAAGGGAGGTGTCTGTTTCTGCGTCAGCAACTGATCGTGCAGCAGTCGTCGCCGGATCGGCCATCACTCGACATAGACGTCCTCATAGATCGCTTCCAGTGCAGGCTCCGGTGAGTTCTCGGCGAAATCGACCGATTCTTTCACTATAGTCTTTATCTCATCTTCATAGGCTTTGATCTGGTCTTCGTTGATATATTTTTTCTCCAGCAAATAGCTTTGAAATTTCAGCAGCGGGTCATGGGTCTTCTGCTCCTCCACTTCATCCTTGGTGCGATAGTGAGAGTGCACCGGATCGGACATGGAATGACCGCGGAACCGGTAGGTGCGCGCTTCGATCAGCGAGGGCTCGCTGAGTTTGCGCGCGCGTTCGACCGCCTCGGCCATCACCTCGTGTACCTTGAGCACGTCCATGCCGTCTACCGTGGCGCGCGCCATATCGTAGGAACAGGCCTTTTGCGAAAGATCCCAGACAGCGGACGCCCGCTCCAGTGGAGTGCCCATGCCGTAGCGGTTGTTCTCGATCAGATAGATCACCGGCAGCTTCCACAGAGAGGCCAGGTTCAGCGACTCATGAAAAGCGCCCTGGTGCACCGTGCCCTCGCCCATGGAGCAGACGGTCACCCGGTCCTCGCCGCGGTACTTGGCGGCGAACGCCATGCCCGTGGCCACGGGGATCTGGCCGGCGACGATGCCGTGGCCGCCGTAAAAGCCCTTGGCCACATCAAAAAGATGCATGGACCCGCCTTTGCCTTTGGACACGCCGCCGGCTTTGCCGAACAGCTCCGCCATCACCGCCTTTGGATCGCCGCCTTTGGCAAGAATATGGCCGTGGTCGCGATAGGCTGCGATGAAATAGTCGTCGTCGCGCAGAGCGGCGACCGTGCCTACGGCCACAGCCTCCTGGCCGATATAGAGATGGCAAAACCCACCGATCTTCTGCAGGCCGTACATCTGCGCGGTGCGCTCTTCAAACCGACGGATCAACAGCATCATGCGGTACAGTTCGAGCAGTTTTTCTTTTTTCATGAAGCGTCCTTGTTGGTTGATCTTGCGTGGCTTTTCTGTTGAAACCCCGTTGATATAACAGCGTCAAGCGCCGGTTTATTTCTACAGAATGGAAGTCGGATCCACATCGATGGAAACCTGCACCTCCCGGCTGCGATGGCGTTCTTTGAAATGCGCTATGGCGCCGCGGACCGCCTCCCGGGTTTTCTGTCCTCCGGGATCGTTCTGTTTGCTGCTGATCAACAGGATCTGATAGCGAAAATTGTTCTCTATTTTCGACAGCGTGGCCGGCACCGGGCCGAGCATGCGGAAGCAGGTCTGCGGTTGCAGGCCCTCTGCGTACTGGCGGCTTATGCGCGCCACCGCCTCCTCGCGGGGACCGCGGAACAGAATGTTGATCATCCGGCTGAACGGCGGATAATCCAATTCGCGCCGGTCTTTCAATTCGGCTTTGAAAAAGTGTTCATAATCGTGGGTGCGCACATAGAACAGGGAATAATGGTCCGGGGTATAGGTTTGGATCACCACTTCACCTTCTTTATCCTTGCGGCCGGCGCGGCCCGCCACCTGGGTCAGCAGTTGAAACGTGCGTTCGCCGGCGCGAAAGTCGGGAAAGAGCAGCTCCGAGTCCGCGGAGATGACGCCCACCAGGGTCACTCGGGGAAAATCCAGCCCCTTGGCAACCATCTGTGTGCCCAACAGAATTTGGAATTCTCCACGGCCGAAGCGGGTGAGAATGGCGTTATGGCCGTGCCGGCCGCGCGTGGTGTCCATATCCATACGCACCGCCGGAACGCCGGGAAACAGAGCGTGCAGCTCCTCCTCGATGCGCTGTGTGCCGATGCCGCGCATATAGAGATCGCGGCTCTGGCACTGCGGACATTGATCCGGCGCTTTACGCTGATAGCCGCAATAGTGGCATTTCAGCAGGCGGCCGCGCAGATGAAATGTCAGCGAGATGTCGCAGTGTTCGCAGCGGGCGACATAACCACAGGTGGTGCATTTGCACAGAGTGGCAAAACCGCGGCGGTTCTGAAACAGTATGATCTGCTCGCCGGCGGCGAGTTTTTCATCCATCTTTTGCCGCAGCAGTCGGGAGAAAATAATCGGATCGTGGCTGCCGATGATCTTGGGCTCGCGGCGCAGGTCGACGACGTGGATGGCCGGCATGCGCACATCATCGATGCGGTTGGGCAGCGACAGCAGCGCGTATTTGTTCACCTGCGCGTTATAATAGGACTCCAGCGAAGGCGTTGCCGAACCCAGCACCACCACCGCTTGGTTGAGTTTGGCGCGCATGACCGCTACATCGCGGCCGTGATAGCGCGGAGTCAGATCATTTTGCTTATAGCTGGGCTCATGCTCTTCGTCCACTACGATCAGTCCGACTCGGGACAGCGGCGCGAAAATTGCGGAGCGGGGACCGATGACGATCTGATGTTTGCCCTCCCAGGTGCGGCGCCAGGAATCATAGCGCTCGCCCGGAGACATGCGGCTGTGAAACACGGCGACCCGGTCGCCGAAATGACCGCGGAAGCGGCGCACCATCTGCGGAGTAAGGGCGATCTCAGGCACCATGACCACCGCATTCAGTCCTTTTGACAGCGCATGTTGAATGGCTTCGATATACACCTGCGTCTTGCCGCTGGCCGTGACGCCGTGCAAAAGCATGGTGCTGAACTTGCCGGCATCGATCTGACGAATAATGGCCGCTAAAGCCGCTGCCTGATCCCGGTTCAGCGTCAGCTTCGTCGGCGTTTCACTCTCCATGCTTTGATCATACTGCCGCTCCACCTGAACCCGTTCACGCTGCAGTACGCCTTTTTTTATCAGGCCGCTGAGCGCTGACCAGGTGGCGCCTGCCTGCTGCAACAGCTCCGCCCCGGCGATCAGCGCTTCAGGTTCCTCACTCAAAGCGGCCAGAACGCGCGCCTGTTTGGGCGCCGACACGTTCAGCTCCTCCATAAGCTCTTCCAAGGGCTGTCCGTGAAACGCGGCGGCCAAGCGGTAGCGGGTTTCGTAGCGTGCGCCCACTTTGGGTCTGGGCAATGCGAGTTCCATGCGGACAAAACCGTCCTGGCGTAATTTGCGCAGACTCGAATAGATATTGAAAGCATCCAGCGCAGCCACCAGCTTGTTCAGCGGCATCGGATTCTGCCGCATCAGCTGGCGCACGATTTGCGCCTGGCGGGGCGCCCGCGATTCGATCAGTTGCGCCAACCGTTCCGGATCATTATGCGTCAAGCGGACGGTCTTGACCGAGTTCTGATGGATGCCGCTGGGCAGGGCGGCCTTGAGCACTTCACCCCAGCCGCATAGATAATACTCTGCAATCCACTGCGCCAGCTGCAGCACCTCTGTGGTGAACAGGGGCACTGGATCCAGCACCTCCTCGATCGCCTTGACATCCGTCCGGTCGCAGGCGTCTGTCAATTTGACGATGAAACCGGTCATTTTACGCGGGCCAAAAGGCGCCAATACACGCATGCCTGTGGCCACATCGCCTTGGAATTTATCCGGAATAGAGTAGGTATAGCTGTGGTCCACAGGAATCGGGAACACAATTTCTGCGAACGATTTTTCCATTTTTTAAAGTAACTATTTCCTGCACATAATGCAAATTGAAAAGAATACCGCAGATTCGGACGGGCAAAAACTGCTTGCGATTTTTATGAATTTTTTGTAATTAATGAACTATAAAACCCTGCGGGGTAAAGCGAACATCGTGGAACACGGAGGTTCTATGAAAAAATTATTTATTTTGCTCGCACTGTCGTGCGCATTCTTCAGCTGTGGGAAAAAAGAACAGCCAGCGCCCGGCCGTCAGGATCAGCAGGCAGCGCCCTGTCAACCGCTGAGCGATGCCCAGATTCAGCAGCTGCTGGAAAAAGTGAAGCAAACGCCTATGGAACCGGTCGCGGCCGATGAAAAAGCGGTGCTGGAGACCAATTACGGCAAAATGGTGTTGGCTTTTTTCCCGGACAAGGCGCCCATGCATTGCACTTCCTTCAAACGGCTGGTGTCGGCCGGCTATTATGATTGCACCACTTTTCATCGCGTCATACCTGGCTTTATGATCCAGGGCGGCGACATCAACAGCAAGGATGCCATTATCGGCAATGAGGGCACCGGCGGCCCCGGCTACAGCCTGCCGGCCGAGTTCAACGATCTGCATCATGATAAGGGAGTCCTGTCCATGGCCCGGTCAGCGGATCCCAACAGCGCCGGCAGCCAGTTCTTCATCTGCCTGGGCCGGGAACGCACCGCCCATCTGGACGGACAATACACCATCTTTGGTCGGCTGGTAGAGGGCATGGAAGTGCTGGAAAAGATCGGCCAGGTGCAGACCGGCGAGGGCGATGCCCCGGTTCAGCCGGTGGTGATCACCAAAGCTTATATGCAGACGAACTAGATCGAATTCAGTCCAACATGTGCCGTGAGTCCATGCGTGTTCAGGGCTCCCGGCGTTTTTTTTGCCGCGCAGTCTGGCGCGCTATACTAATTCCGGTAAATAAACCATGACCCCCCTAGCCAGAGTTCTGTGTCTATCCCTTGCCTGTTTGCTTGGAGCAGCCGGCGCTGCTGCAGCCGATGATCCGGTGTGGATTTTCTTTTCCGATAAAGGGCTGCAAATGGGCGACCGTGGGGCGTTGACGGCCGCCCGGTCTCGGCTGTCCGCGCGGGCGAAAAAGCGGCGCGCCAAAGTATTGCCGGCGGACCATTTGGTTGATCTGAGCGACCTGCCGGTGAACAGCGGGTATGTGCAGAAGGTGATGCAATTGGGCGTACGCATCCGTGCGGTTTCCAAATGGCTCAATGCCGTCAGCGTCAGCGGCACTGCGCAGCAGCTGGATCGGATTCAGGCTCTGCCCTTTGTCATCAGGCGGGCTCCGGTGCTTTGCTTTGAAAGAGCGCCTGTGCCCGAGAGAAATGAATTGCTCAAGCCCGCGGCGCAATCCTCCTGGGACTATGGACCTTCGTTATCGCAGAACGCCATGATAAAAGTTCCGGATGTGCACGCCAACAACATTCGCGGGGAAGGGGTATTGATTGCGGTGTTCGATACCGGATTTCGATTGAACCATGCGGCCTTTGCCGCGCTGCGGGTGCTGGCTCAGTACGATTTTATTCAGCGGGATCAGAACACCAACTGGGAGACATTGGATGCCTCTTCGCAGATTTACCATGGCACCCAAGTGCTTTCGGTGCTCGCCGGCGACAGCCCGGGCAATCTGATCGGTCCAGCGTTTGCGAGCGAATTTTTATTGGCGAAAACCGAAAACACCGGGTCGGAAAAGCCCATCGAGGAGGATTACTGGATCGCCGCCGCTGAATGGGCGGACAGCCTGGGCGCAGACATTATCAGCTCCAGCGTCGGCTATAACGACTGGTACGCTTACGAAAACATGGACGGGAACACCGCACCGATCACCATCGCTGCTGATCTGGCGGTTAAAAAAGGCATTTTAGTGGTCGCTTCAGCGGGCAATGAAGGCGACACTTGGTGGAAGTATGTGCTGGCGCCGGCAGACGGCGACAGCGTTCTGGCAGTAGGCGCCGTGCACAGCAACGGCCAGATTGCGGCTTTCTCTTCCCGCGGGCCGACAGCGGACGGACGCATCAAGCCGGATGTGGTGACGCCGGGCGTGGGCATTCAATGCGTGGCGGTTCCAGGCGATGAAGGCGTAGGCGCCAAATACACCTCCATTTCAGGAACTTCTGCGGCAGCACCGCTCGCCGCCGGTGTTGCGGCACTGGTGCTGGCCGCGCATCCCGATCTAACGCCCATGCAGGTGCGTGAAGCGCTTATCAGGACCGCAGACCGTGCGGCCAATCCAGACACGCTCTATGGCTATGGATTGCTCGATGCGTATGCGGCGGTGAATTATTGGGGCGCTCCGGAGCCGCTGCCGGAAAAAAGCGAATGGGTCGGTTGTTTCCCTAATCCCTTTTCGCCCCGCATCCATTCCCATCTAGAGATCGTCGTTGACCTGGCGAAGAACAGCCGGGTGGAGATCGAAAGCTATACCATGCTGGGACAGAGAGCCGCGCTGATCTGGAAGGGTGAGCGATCTGCCGGCAAAAACCGGCGTTGGTATTGGGATGGCACCGATGGAAAGGGACGGGTGGTGCCTTCTGGTGTGTATTGGCTGCGCATCCGCATCAACGCGGTCTCCTTGACGCGCAAAATCACCCTGCTCAACTGACTGCGCCCCACCGTGATTATCATGGTTAGGCGTACGGATGATATGGTCAGACCCTGCTGCGGAAGGGTCAGGAGTCCTGCTGCGCTGAGACCATGACTTGGTTTCTTCCCGACTGTTTGGCTTTATACAGCGCCTGGTCTGCGCGCCGCAACATCTCCTCTGCATTTTTACCATTTTCCGGAAAAGCGGCCACGCCGATGGAGATGGTCAACTGTTTGTCCGGAAGCTCTTCCTCGCCGCCAAAGCTGGCCGCTGCGATCGCCTGCCGTAATTTTTCCGCCACTTTACCCGCCGCCTCAGCGCTGATTTCGGGAAGAATCACCACAAACTCTTCTCCTCCATAACGGCAGACCACATCGGCTTTGCGTAAATTTTTCTCCAGTAGATCTGCAACCTGACGAAGCGCTTCATCGCCGGCCAAATGCCCGAAAAGGTCGTTATAATTTTTAAAATAATCGATATCGATCATCAGCACGGACATGGCGCGTTGATAGCGCTGAGCGCGGCCGATCTCTTTTGCGAACCTTTGATCGAAATAGCGGCGGTTAAAGACCTGGGTCAGAGAGTCGACAAAGGCCAATTCCCGAGTGGTGTGAAAAAGGGTGATCTTGCGAAGGTGCAGGGCGATGAACTGGCTGGTCTCACGCAGCAGCACCTTTTCCCTGGTGATGAACCCATCTTTTTTCTGCCGGAACAAAGCGAGAAAACCGAGAACCGAACCGGAGGATTCCGGCATCAACGGCAATATCAGCAGGCTGCCGCCGGCAGCCCGTTCCGCCTGGACCGGCAGCTCAGGAAAGTAATGAAACCCTTCCGGGCACTGGCCCAGCTTGAACGGCGGTTGCAGCTTGGACGCTTGCAGATGGCTTAGATACTCTTTGGCTGGAACTCCGTAGGCGGAGACGGCCTCGAATTTTCTCGTCGCCGGGGCGATCAGCCATAATGAGAAACCGTCCGTTTCCAGATTGACCTTGAAAAAGCGGTGGATGAGATTGATCGATTCGCTCCGGTCAATGGTCCGGTTGAGGTCTATCGCCAACGTTAAAAACCACTCCAGATTGCGCACGCGGCGCTTAAGCCTGTATACCATGCGCAGAATCTCTCCGCTGCCGGAAGGCGTGAAGGATTCTATTTCATTTTCGCTTGTCAAGCCTGCGGCTTTCTTGCTTAGTCCGTTGCCATGGATCTGGAAACCGTGCGGCACAGCGCTGTAAAGGCCTGGTCCCAAGCCGGCGGGGTGGAAAAAGAAATGATGAAATTGTGGATTTTTTCCCGTTGAGGATCCGCAAAGCCAATTTTGATCGGCGCCTTGGCCTGATGCGCCAGCACCAGATTGATAAAGGCAAAAGCCAGGCTGAGATCCAGGACGATATCGAAGGATTCGGACAACAGTCGCTTTTTCATCTCTTTGGACGGCAAACCCCAATAATCCAGATCCGCCTGGTCCCATTCCTTGCACTGGATGGTTCCTACGGGCGGCAGGGATTTTTGTTTGATCAGATGCAGCCGGGAGTGTGGAAACAGGGCCTGCAAGGAGTTGAGGTTTTTCTGCTGGATCGCCCGGCGATACTCGTGTTCGTTCTCAGGCAGCAGCACTAACACCCGTTGGGTGCGGGCCATTTGAGCGGGCCATTTGACTACGGTCGGCTCATGATGGGCGGTGCGAAGGAACCGCTTTCTGCCGAGGTTCTGCGCAATCGATTGAAAAGACATGCTGTTCCAGTTATCTTGTGACGAGCATTCGATGCCTGTTGCCCCCTTGAGCAATTTACTCATTTTTGTCGTTGCAGTCAATATCCAATTCCGGTCCAAGTGGAATCAACGCCAGTCGTTCACCAGCGCAGTTCCGCCTGCAGTGAAATCCAGCGCTCCCGGTTGCCGCTCGTTTCGTCCCATCCCGAGCCGGTATGATCCCGGTCGAGATAGATACTTTCCTCGTACTTGGCGGTCAGGTGCAGGCCCCAATGGCGCAGCCCTGCCAGGAGAAACCAGCGCCAGCCTCGGCCGTAGAGCATTTTTATCCGCAGACGGCCGGGTAGATCCTGTTCGTATTCAAAAAAACGGTTGTCGTACTCTGGGGCCTGAAACCAGGTCACCCGCGCACACAGAGAGCCGGACCGGGCAAGCGACCAGGTCCCCTGCTGATGCAGGGATGCGGCCTGGCTGTTCTGTTCCATGGCCGCGAGGGTTTTTCGCTGCACCACGCGATTCCATTCAACCCGGCTGCGCAGACTCAGGCTTTTGGCCGGCTGGTAATCGATCTGGCCCAGAACCGCGTTGCGGATCTGGTTTCTGATTATCTTTTCATCCGCCGTCAGGGTTTCGCTGCTGGGAGTTCCCGTCCGCTGACAGCGCATGGTGACGGTCAGCTTTTTGTCAGCGGACAGCACCGCTACGATCTGTTGTCTTTCCGACAGCGTGGAGGCATAGTCCAGCCGGTAACGCAGCCAGGGATGCAGTGTGTGCAACGCAGAGAACGACAGGGAGAGGCTTGGCAGCGCCCGCCACAGCACCGCCCATCGCAAGCTTTGCTGATTTTTTTCCGGCAGGTTCAGGTGCGGATAAAGCAAATGGTCATACTCAGCGGGGATAAGCTCCACTGCAAGCACCTGTCGCCACTGAGCCATTTGCCACCACACTCCGCTCAAGACTGCAATAGCTTGGCCGATCCGTCCGCACTCGCCGAACCAGTTTATTGATCCGAGCATGGCGTCCCAATTTAAGCCGGCCGCGACAGCGGAACGGCCGCTGAAATCAAAGAATGTATCCGGCCGGTTCTGCTTTTTGGCCGGCGCGCTCAAGTCCAATCGCTGCACGCACAGGCCCAGTCGCAGGCCTGCTGAGGGCTGCCAGCGCACCATGCCGCCGGCCGCGGTTTTTTGCACCCGGTTTTGCGTCTCGCGTTCCGCGTCGCTGCGATGCAGGCCGGTGGCGATGAACGAACGGATGGAGTCGTTTTCCATCGATGCGTCCACCGGGGTTCGGCTCCACAATAAAGCCGCCTGCAGTCGATTCGTCTCCCATTGCAGCGCGCCTCCGAATAAACCAGCGTTCTCGTCGGTGGAAAGATAAGGCCGCACCGTCTTGATTCTGCGCTTGGCAGCCGCCAACCCATCCCATGCGTCGCTCCACTGGCCGGGATGGCTGAAGACCAGGCCTTGACCGCTTTCGGCCGTCAGGTGGCCGAGGAGAAGGGTGATCCCCGGATGTGAGCGCTGCATCTGTATATAGCCGCAACGGTAATCCTGCAGAGTACGTTCGCCGCTGTCTTTTTCCATCAGCCAGCCCAGGTTCAGCCAATCCAGCGGCTGGATCTGGCCGCGGACAAGTATTCTTTCGCGAGACCCATTGTATTTGTTTTCCACAAACCCGCGGCTTTGTTGCAGCGGCTGGCTCCACAGGGAACGGACGCTGCCCCCCAAATGCAGCCTGCGACGCTGATCTTTGCAATAGACAAACGGAGCGATCAGAGCCAGCGTGGTTTCATCCATGCCCTTGATCAGGGTCAGTTGCTGAAGGGAGTGAAACGGACCAAAACGGTTGCGAAACGCGACGATGTCATGGGCCAGCTGGGGTGCGATCCATGGCAAGGACTCGAGATCTGCGGCAGAGGCGCGATTGAGGTCCAGGGGCGATCGCTGCAAAGACTCCAGATGATCGGACATCAGGTGATCGCCGTCTGACTCTTGTTCAGCGCCGATCATTTTTTCCCAATCCGGTTCCTGCGCCGAGAGCGTCACAGAAACCAGCAACCAGCCGATGATCTTTTTCATGGCGTCTCCTGACAAAAACAGAGGGTCATTCCATACGTCAAACCCAGATCCGGGTGATGAGAGACGCCATAATCCATGCGTAGTTTTTTTTGCACAATGCCAAAACCAAAAGAGAGGATGGAAGGCTCCAGTGCCCAGCCCCAGCGCAGGCGCAAAAGCTGTTTCCACTTGATCTCCATAGCCATGCGGATACGCGCCGGCCACGGAGATTGCCGCTGATATTCCAGATAGCAATCCGCCGGCGGCCCGGCAGACCAGCGGCAACCGATCTGCCAGGAGCAACGAGCATCACGCGTTTGGGGGTTTTTATAAAGTGACAGTTCCTTGAGCATCGCACCCCAGCTGAAGGAGGGAGCGCACTGATGAAGCAGTCCCAATTCCAGCGAATGAACGCCGCACCGGCCATAGCGGACAATTTGCCGCCAGGTGTATCGCCAGGCCGCGCCGACGGCAAGCCGGCCGCACAGCAGGCGGGCGACTCTGCAGGAGGCGCTGCCTTCCTGATATTGGTCAAATCCCATATAGCCAATATCTGCGGCTGCTCCCTGGCCCGGGTCCGCCCGGCCGATCTCTAATCGGCACACGGCCAACTCTTTCATGCCAAAGGGCATATGGCCCGACATTTCGGCGTACAGGCGACGGCTGTCGACCAATGCTGCGGGATTGGCGTTGGCGCAACCGCAGCCGGTCGCACAGGTTTCAGCACCCGCCAGTCCCAAAATGCGAGCAGTGCTGTATGAGCGCACGGCCTGGGCGAACGCGCTCCGGCAGAGGAAAACGCTGCCGCAGCCTGGCAGCAACAGGAGGGAACCAATTACGCCTGAACAGCGTAACCAGTGCAGAAAGTGCTTGCTTAAAACACAAAATTGTTGAAAATTGTTTTCAGCGAAGCGCCCTGAAGGCAGTTTTTGGGAGAAAAGCATGTTTGTTCGACCTCTAATATATCTTATGGGATGGCTGTTGCTCTTCAGCTTGCTGTTCGCCGCCGTCTCTTCGGCTCAGCAGCTGGAAGCTCAGGTGGAGACGGATCTGCGCACTCTGCCGCTCGATAAACAGCAAAAATTGCGCGAGTTCGCCGATCGGGTTATGCATTATATCAATAGCTACCGATGGACGGACGATCCCTGGCGCACCAAGGTCATGCTGCAAGTGCAGCTGATCTTGGAAGACCGCAGCACTAATGCCGAAGACCGATACGCCGGGCAGATTTTGATTCACAACAATTATGATCTGCAGTTTTTCGACAAGCGGTGGAGTTACACCTATATGATCGAAAACAACCTGCAGCATCAGGAGAACGGACTGGACTCTTTTACCAGCGTGTTGGATTTTTATATCTATCTGATCCTGGGCGGTGAGTTCGACAAATGGTCGACCCTTGGCGGTCAGGTCTATTTTGAAAAGGCCAAAAGCATCGCCGAACAGGCCAAGTTCGGCATGGGCCGGTTCATCGAGGGGTGGGACCGTCGTTTGGATCTGGTCAATTATCTGCTCGGGGATCGGCACAGACCTTATCGCGAAATGGTGGATTATTATTTCTACGGCCTGAGTTTTATTCGCGAGGACAACGCCCGCGCTCGTCAGCATTGCGCCACCGCGATCGCCATGCTCGACAGAATATTGACCAACGATCCGGAAAATGAGTATGCGAAAAAGTTTATGGATGCGCATTATATGGAAATGGTGGAGATCTTTCGCCGTGCAACCAACAAGGACCCTTTGCGCACGCTGATGGTGATCGATCCGGGCCACGCCCAGATTTACCGGGATATCCTCAACAACTAACCGGAGATCGAGACGACGGTGCTGTCCCCATAGATGATAACCAGAGTCGGGCATACAGATCAAGGGACAAAATCGCCACAGGGGCGAACAGGGCGGAACATCGGCAGGGGGGTGAAAAAAGACCGCCGGGACAACGGAGCGCGTTCAGTTGTCCCGGCGGTCTTTTTTGCGGGTTCTCCAGGGGGGCGGCCGGATCTAGTTGAGGATCTCGACTTTTTCGCCCATTTGAGGAATGCGGATATTGCTGAATCCGATCGAACCAAGCCCTTCGGCCAGGGCCTCGGATTGCGGCGGTTCGCCGTGCAGGACGAAAATGTTTTTCAACCGTTCGCGATCGAACCGGCTGATGTAGGCAAGAAGCTCGTCGTGATCCGCATGGGCGCTGAAGGCGTTGAGTTTGAACACCTGCGCCCGCAGCTGCAGGCTTTCGCCGAAAATTTTGACTATGGGATTTTTTTCCACCAATCGGCGGCCCAGCGTGTTCTCCGCCATAAAGCCGACGATGAGAATTGTGTTGCGTTCGTCCTCGATGTTGTTGGCTAGGTGATGGAGAATGCGGCCGGCTTCACACATGCCGGAAGCGGAGATGATGATGCAGGGCTCGCTCAACGAGTTCAATTTTTTCGATTCTTCCACGTCCTTGATATACTGCAGACGGTTGAAACCGAACGGATCCTGGTTGTTGTTCACCATTTCGCGCGTTTCGTCGTCGTAGCATTCGGGGTGTTCACGAAAAATATCAGTGGCGTTTACCGAGAGCGGGCTGTCGACAAAGATCGGCTGCGAGGGGATTTTATTTTCCATGGTCAGTTTATGGAGGGCGTACACCAGATCCTGAGTCCGGCCCACGGAGAAAGCGGGGACGATCACTTTGCCGCGGCGCCGATAGGTCTCATTGACGATCCTCGCCAGTTTATCGTGAACCGTGTCGTAATCGTCATGAGAGCGGCCGCCGTAGGTGCTTTCGGTCAAAAGCACGTCCGCGTCGAGCAGAACATCGGGATCGCGCAGAATCGGCATGTTGGGTCTGCCGAGATCGCCGCTGAAAACCAGACGGAGGTCGCGTCCGTTTTCGCGGATTTCCAGTAGAGAGACGGCTGAGCCGAGGATGTGGCCGGCGTCATAAAAAGTGACCGTGATATCCTCAAAGAGCTTGATCGGCCGGTGGTAGTTGAGGCTGACAAAGTGCTCCAGGGAGAGCAGCGTGTCTTTGACCGTGTAAATCGGTTCGATGGGCGGCAATCCCTTCTTTTCGTGTTTTTTGTTGACGTATTCGGCGTCTTTTTCCTGAATATGGCCCGCATCCTGCAACATGATGCTGGCCAGATCGCGGGTGGCATGGGTGCAGTAGATCGAACCCTTGAATCCGGATTTGACAAGATTGGGGATGTTTCCGCTGTGATCGATGTGCGCATGGGAGAGCACCATGGCGTCCACGGCGGCGGCGTCAAAGGGCAGCTCGCGGTTACGGGAAAAAGATTCACTGCGTTTGCCTTGATACAGTCCGCAATCCAACAAAATTTTACGTCCCTGGACTGTAATAAGATGGCAGGTGCCGGTGACCGACTGCGCACCGCCTAAAAATTCAATTTGCACAATATCCTCCTTCACGGGATCGCTGGGGTCTCAGACCAGGCGTTTCCACTTCGTTTAACCTGCTTTGGACGCTCAGGGCGACAGATGGCCTTGGATGAACAAGGTTTTTCGGCAGGATGATCGAACAGGGGAACTCAGGCCTTTCCATCCATGCGAAATTCCGGCGAGTCGAACCAAAATCCTGTTCCAGCGATGTGATCCAGCTCAGCCTGCAACAGCGCATAGTGAAAGTTTTCTTGATCTTTGACAAAAGAAAAAATGCGCCGAGCGCGGTCGTCTTCTGCCAGCGCGATGGCTTTTTCGAAAAACGTGATCGCTTCCTTTTCCTGCTTTAAGGCGATGCGCAACGCGCTCATCTCGTCCGCGGTAGCGCGGCGAAGCGAAGCGGCCGCTTTCTCATCGAAAAGGGGCAGAACGGGGTTCGCTCGAGTCTCGCGCAGCTGGTCCGGCTCCGGCCACTCATCGTATTCCTGCTTCAGCATCGCCTGAAAGGCAGCCAAGTGGTGTTTTTCTTCCTCGGCCAGCTTTAGAAACAAAGCCTTGCCGGTCGGATGCAGCGTCTTTTCCGCCGCCTGCAGATAGAATGCGCGGCCCTCGATCTCCAGGTTTACAGCCAGTGCAACTGCCTGTGTCTGACTGAGGGGGGTGGGATCCATTGCGCTCCTTTACCAGGTTGTTTAGCTTCAGTACAGTCTAAAGTAGGCAACTCTGGCCAAACAATCAATCAAAAAGTCGAAAAATGTCCTTGCATCGCGATTTAACAAATGGTATATTGATTCAAATCAAACCATTGCGTTCACGTTCTTCGCTGGCAAGATCCACGAGGCGAAAGCATGCGGCAGGCCATTTTATCCGACATTCACGGCAATCTCGAGGCCTTGCATCAGGTTTTACGTCGCGTTGAGAGGGAAAAATGCGACCGGATCCTCTGCCTGGGCGATTGCGTGGGATACGGCCCGTTTCCGAGCGAGTGCGTTGATCTCCTGTACCGCAGCTGCACAGTGGTGCTGGCCGGCAATCATGATTACGGGCTGTTGGGGTGGACGAGCACAGAGTCCTTCAACGAATTCGCTCGCCGGGCGCTCAGAGTGAGCGCGCCCCTGATGACCGAACAAACGTTGGAGCAGTTGCGCAACAGCCCCCTCACCTGGCAGGACGCGAAGGTTTTTTGTGTGCATGCCACTCCGCTGGATCCGGAGTCGTGGCACTATCTGCTGTCAATCTACGATGCCGATATCCAGTGGAACGTGTTTTCTCAGAGCCTCGGCTTTTTTGGTCATACCCACACGCCCATGGCGATCTGCCAAACCGCCCAACGGCACACGGTGCAACGGACCGCTGCCGACCTGCAGCTGCAGCCGGGGGAACGCTATCTCCTTAACGTCGGCAGCGTCGGTCAACCGCGCGACGGCAATCCAGACGCCTGCTTTGTCGTGCACGACGTCGACGAACAACGGGTGCGCTGGGTGCGCGTGCCCTATGACATCGATGCCACTCAGCGGGCCATGCAACAACTCAGGATTCCGGAATTTCTGATTCGCCGATTGACCTTTGGCCATTAAACATGAAAATCCAACACGGGTGATGCAACCAAAATGGACCAAGCCATGCAAGAAAATCCTCCCTTGAAGCGAACGGTGTTTTCCGAAACGGCCTTTTCGAAAATCGCGCTCATCCTCTCCGAGCTGTTAAAGCGTTCCCAGGCGAGGTTGGTGGTGTTCGCCGATATGAATGGATACCCCATCGTCCATCGCGGCGACATCAAAGCGCAAAGCCTGTCTACGTTGACCGCTCTGGCCGCCGGCTCCTTTGCCGCCAGTGGAGAGATTGCACGCCTGATCAACAACGAATCCCGTTTTCGTTTTATCTATCAGGAGGGCGGCGTATACCATACCTACACCTGCAGCGTCGGCGAAGATTATTTTCTCATCGTACTGTTCGAAAAGCAGGTCGCGTTGGGGCTCATTCGCTTGCTGACCCACCAGGCGCTCTTGCGCATCAGCAGCTATATCAAAGAGCTGCAACAGTCCACTGAACGGGCCAAGTCGTTTCTGGATTATGAATTTCGCGATGTGCTCAGCAGGCAGCTGGATGACAAGCTCAAGACCCGCTCCGGCTCCTGAGCCGATGTCGGTGCAGCGCACGGCAGGCCTCCTCACGGCAGGCCCCAGGGCGAGACCGGTCAGGTGGTTGCGCACTCGATAGGATGAATGTGGCCGTCTATGTACGTTGATTGGCACAGGCAGGAGATCATTTTTAAAATTATTTATTATGGCCCCGGCCTAGGCGGGAAGACCACCAATTTGGAGTATCTCTATCGGCAATTGGATCCCTCGATCCGGGGAGAGCTGATCACGCTGAAAACCCGGGAAGAGCGGACGCTTTTTTTCGATTTTATGGAGCTGGATATGGGCCGCATCAACGGTAAGAAACCCCGCTTTCAGCTCTATACTATCCCCGGTCAGGCGCTCTATCAGCACAGCCGCCGTATTCTCCTGCGCGGGGCGGACGCTGTGGTTTTTGTCGCCGATTCGCAAGCCTCGCGCCTGGCCGACAACCTGAACACGCTGGTGGATCTGGAAGAGAAACTCATCAGCCTGCGCCGAACGCTGGCCAGGTTCCCCTGGGTTCTGCAATACAATAAAAGAGATCTACCCGACATCGTCTCTATCGACCGGTTGCAGCAATCGTTGAATTTTCTTCAAGTGCCCGCCTATCAGGCAGTGGCCAGCCGTGGGGTGGGCGTGATCGAGACTTTAAAAGGCGTCATCAATCTGTTACTTCAAGCGTAAGGCCTGCGGTATGAATTCCTATTCAACCATTCCATTCGAACCCCCTGGCGCCGCCAAATCGTTTCAGCGGCAGGCGGAGGCGGGACTGCATGAATTGATCCGCGTCGGCGGTTTTGACGCCGCCTATCTTTACAGCCCCGAAGGACTGCCCCTGGCTCACATCGCATCCGCGAATCCGCGCGTTTCCGAGCTGCAGGTGGTGCAATGGGTGGTGATGATCAGCAAAATGGCGCGCGTTATGGGTAGACTCGGCGCTGTAGAGTCTGTGCATGAGCTGCTGCTGGAAAGCAGGCAGGGTTCTAAAATCGTATTTCGCTTTTTGACCCTGTTCGAACAACCGGCGGTCCTGGTGCTGCTGGTGCCGCCGCAAAAAGCCTATCGGGGGTTGACCAACCGCATGACCAAAGCGATGGAAAAATGGGCGACTTTTGCCTGAGAGCCAAATCCTACGGATTGATATGACCGACTCGACCCCCAGCAAACCACGCTTTTCCGCCGTCCTCTCCTGGATCCTCTACGATTTCGCCGACACCGCCTACTCGATGAACATCGTATCGCTCTACTTTAGCACCTGGATCATCATCAACTTGCAGCAGAGCGATGCTTATGTCTCAGCGGCCAATTCGTTTTCCATGATCCTGGTGGCGTTGACCATGCCGGTTCTCGGCGACTGGTCCGATCATCACAACCGTAAATTGTTGCCGCTGGCTTTGTTCTCCGGCCTGTGCATCGCCGGCACTGCGCTGATCGGCTTTCTTGGCGCCTCGCTTCAGGATGTCACCCTGCTGATGATTCTGGTCACCCTGGTCTATGTGCTGACCAATTATGGCTATCAGGGCGCTCTGGTGTTCTATAACGCACTGTTGCCTTCGGTAAGCACTCCACGAACCATCGGCCGCATCAGTGGTTACGGCGTCGCGATCGGATATCTCGGCGCTATTGCCGGACTGATGGTCGCCCAACTGTTCGTAGAGGGCGATTTCTTCGGTCTGCGCCTGCCTGGCATCAGGGCCGGCGGGACCGTGGCGGTGTTCGTCCCCACTGCGCTCTTTTATCTGATCTTTGCCCTGCCGCTTTTCCTGTTTGTGGCTGAACCCCGGTTTCACCGACAAAACGGCTCAACCTGGCGGCTCCGTGATTCCTATAAACGAGTGTATCATACCCTCACTGACACGCAAAAACATCCTGGCCTGGTCCGTTTTCTGATCTCAACCCTGCTCTACTCAGACAGCATCGAAACCGTAATTCTTTTCATGGGCGTGTATGTGCAGACTGTAGTGGGATTTTCTCTGGCGGAAACCAACAATTTCTTTATCCTCGTCATCCCCTCAGCCATCATCGGTTCTGCTCTGTGCGGCATACTCACTGATCATTATGGGCCCAAAAAGACCCTGAACTGGGTGATCGTGCTTTGGGTGATGACCCTTTCTGTCATCATTGCCACGAACAACCGCACTCTGTTCTGGATCCTTGGCGCTCTGGTGGGCGCTCTGATGGGCTCCACCTGGACCGCCTCCAGACCTCTACTGATCACCCTGGTTCCCAAAGAGAGCCTGGGCGAATTTTTCGGCCTCTACGCCCTGAGCGGCAAAGTGGCGGCAGTTATCGGGCCGCTGCTCTGGAGCACCACCACGTTTCTGCTGCGAGATTACGGCGACCATTTCAAATACAAAGCCGCTCTGATAGCGCTGACCCTGAACATGGTGATCGGATGGATCGTGCTTCAGAAAGTCCCTGACCTGCATCAGCGACGCCGCAATCCAGCCGCCTGAGCCCCCCTTTTTCATTGTCCCTTTTAGCGATCAGTGTACTGATATTGTACAAGGGTGTGATGCAATCTGTTTAGTTGATTGTTAATAATATACCTATCCAAAATGTATCATTTTAGTACACTGTTTCAGGTTAATCCAGTTATTTGCAAATAGGCTGGTGTCGTAAAATTTTCCTAACTAAAAAACAAATATTTATGCTGATGGCCTTTTTATATTTAAGGAATGATTATTGTAAGCATTAAAAAGCTTTGTCCGTCTGATCGGTAAGAGCTGGTCGTTAATTCCTGTAAGAGGGAGAGTTCTGCTCATGGAGGAGTGGAGAACCATTCTATTGGTATCGCCGGAGCAGGTGGCTTCGGAAGCTATTGCAGCGGATCTGGCTGCCGCTCATTTTAAGGTGGTGCGCGCCTCTGGAGAGGCCGAGGTCAGCTATTGCCTACAGCGAACGACAGTTTTCAGCGCAGCGGTCATCGATCTAACCTCGGGCGAACGAGGGCTTGAGCTGCTGGAATTGATGGCGGAAAAGCTGGCTGGAAAACCAATCTTGGCGTTGATCCCGCAGGCCAATTTGAACCTTGCGGTGCAGGCGTTGCAGCGCGGGGCGTATGACTATCTGCTCAAGCCTTTGCTGCTGGAAGAGGTCGCTGCATCTCTGGTTGCTCTTTTTGATCGTCCTTTTCAGCAGCAGATCGATGCTGCGCGGCGTAATCAGTGGCTGCGGGAGCGTTATTTACAACCAGTAAACAGCCGCGAACCGGAGATGCGGCGGCAGATGCAATTGCTCGGCCTGTTAGCGCGAACAGACGCACCGCTGCTGCTGGTTGGTGAAACGGGTGTAGGTAAAACATTCTACAGCCGGGTCCTCCATTTTCTCAGTCTGCGCCGTTTTGAATCGCTGACTTTTTATGATTGCCGCCATAAATCCGGCGCTGAGGCGTTGCTTGAATTGTTCGGACACAGCCGTGGGCTCTTCTTCCGGCAGCAACCCGGTGTGTTGGTCTTACAGGAGTGTTTTCGTCTGGCGCTGTCAGTGCAGAATCGCATCGTAGCCTTTATGTCTGAACAGGAGGAGGCTGCAGCGGCAGGTCCAGGAAACGGCCTTCGAGTGATCGGCACGTCCGTGCACCTGCCGGAGCAGGCGGTCGATTCCGGCCAAGCCAGTAAACATTTCCGCCAGGCGATCGCCGGCGGCGTGATCGAGCTGCCATCCCTGGCTCAGCGTCGGGAGGATATTCCACTGCTGGCAGACCTGTTTTTGTCGCTTTTAGCCGGCCACTTTGGCCTGGAGCGAAAATATCTGTCCGGCGGCGCGATGCAAAGACTGTCGGAATCATCTTGGGATGACAATGTAGCCGGCCTGCAGCGTACGCTCATTCAGGCGGTAGTTCTCTCAGAGGGCGCGGAGATCGAAGAGCAGGCTATTCAGACACCGGCCGCGGAGGCGGACGGCCATTTGCTGCAATTGAGTCTGTCCTCTTTTCAACTGGATCGGGTGGAGGAGTCGTTGATCGGCCAGGCCCTTCATCACCATTCCGGCAATCTGAGCCGAACCGCCTCCACGCTGGGTATCAGCCGGGGCACTCTGTACAACAAGATTCGCAAGTATGGGTTGGAAAATATGACGAAAAAAGGCGAATCCCTGGTGGGGTGAGCCGGGTTGGCGTTTTTGGCATAAAGCTTGCATATATTGACGGCAGCGGGCAATAATGCTGATTTTTAAGGTAGTTGGGGGGAGGTACAAACCTGGAGACTCGAGGTCAGAAAATGGGAAGAATGGCATGGGTGTTTCTATGGCTGCTGACGGGTTCGGCGATTGTGGCGCAGGAAACCCAACGCACGACGGATTACGTGCTCGGCAAGGAAGAGCAGCTGGAGATGGACGTCCATATTTGGGGTGAAGTCAAATCGCCGGGAGAGTACCGAGTCGCTTACAACACCAATCTGCTGGAATTGATCTCCAAGGCCGGCGGTCCGACCCAATTCGCCAACCTGAAAAAGGTGCGCCTGGCCCGGCCACTGGTGGAACCTGACGGTGCAGAGACGGAGGGCGAACGGATTATCGTCTATGATATGGAAAAATATCTGAATGACAAGGATCACTGGAACGAAGTTCCTGTGTTGCAGCCAGGCGATGTGGTGGTGCTGCTGCAGAATCGCTGGTTTCAGTGGCGTGAACTGGTCAAGGTGGCTCATGAGGTCGCGGTCATCGCCAGCGTCTATGTGTGGTATCTGCGGGCCAAGTGAGGATAGAATGAGAGAGCAAAAGACGGCATTTTCAGATCAAGCGGAATCACCTATTCAACCATTTATCTCCCTGCTGATCCGCAAGGGGTGGTATGTGATTGGTTGTCTGGTGGCGGTGTTGGGTCCTATCGCGGTCTACAATCGTCTGGCGGAACCGGTCTACGAAGCCAGCACCACCATTATTTATGAGGCAGCCAAATCGCCGGTGGGCTCCAACCCGTTTTACGAATACCGCAATAAAGAATCGTTGTTGAATCAGATCGAGGAGATCAAGAGTCGTTCGGTTGCGTTGGAGGTGGTGGCCTCTTTGCCGGCCCAGGTGCTCAAAAGCATGCCGTTGCCTGAGAACAAGCCGGAAGGTTTCGATGTCACCGCCTATTATGCGGCACGCATCCGCGAGAATTTGAAAGCAGCGCCCATGGCCGAGTCGGACGTGATCCAGATCAAGGTGCGGGCGAACAACGCTTTCAGCGCTGCGGCCATCGCCAACACGGTCACCGCTGTTCTGGCCGAGCGCAATTTGCGCATTCGCCGCGAGGAGGTGAGTGGTGTGCGCTCGTTCATCGAGGAGCAGCGCGAAAAATACCGTGAGCGGCTCGAAGATGCCGAGGCTTTGCTGCGCCGGTTCAAGGAGACCAATCGGGTGACCTCGCTGGACAAGGAGGTGGCGGAAGTGCTGCATCGCGTCACCCAAATCGACGCGCTGTATCAGGAGACCAAGGCCAACCGGGAAAAGACCGAGGAGCGGCTGCGCTCGCTGACTGAAAAAATCAGTGCACAGAAACGGGACCTGGCGCCGTCCATCGCCGACGTGTCCACGCCGTTTGTCAATCAATTGAAATCCGATCTGATGAGACTGCAGTCGCAATATATCAACCAGCAGCTGCAGGGTGTACCGGAGAACAACTCCAAGATGGTGCAGATGCGCCAGGACATGCAGCAGCTGCGCACCAACCTGGCGGAAGAGGCGCGCAAGATCGCCGAACAGGAGCAGGTGGTGGATCCGCTTTCCGCCATCTCTCGATTGTACGAAGAGCGGGTGCAGCTGGAACTGGAGCTGGAGACGCTGCGGACCTATGAACGATCGCTCAACAACGCGGTGGGGCAATATGAGGGCACGTTAAACGGATTGCCGGGCAAGGAGTATGAGCTGGCGCGGCTGACGCGTGAACGAGATCTGGCCAACAGCATCTACATCATGTTGTCGCAGCGCAATGAAGAGGCGCGAATCAGCGAGGCGGAAAAGATCGGCAACATGCGCATCATCGACCGAGCTGAGCCGCCGAAAGCGCCGGTTAAGCCGCGCAAGGTGTTGAATCTGGCCATCGGGCTGCTGTTGGGATTGACCATGGGCCTGGGGCTGGCTTTTTTCATGGAATCTCTGGATACCACGATTAAAACGCCGGAACAGGTGGAGAACCTGATCGGGCTGAACCTGTTGGGCGCCATTCCGCGCATTCGCCGCAGCGAAGTGGTCTCTCCGATCGGCGGCGAAGGGGTGGGCGATCAGCGGCTGATCACGTTGCTGCAGCCGACCTCGCCGGTGTCTGAGGCGTATCGGACCCTGCGCACCAACATCAAATTCGCCGAAGCGGGCGAAAAGATCTCGGTGGTTTTACTCACCAGCTCCGGGCCGCGCGAAGGCAAGTCGACGACTTCGGTCAACCTGGCGGTGACCACCGCCCAGCTTGGGTTGCGAACGCTGGTGATCGACGCGGACCTTCGCAAACCCACGGTGCATCGGTTTTTTGGCTTTGCCCATACGCCTGGATTGGCGGATATTCTCGATAATAGCCGCTATGCCGGCCGTCAGCGCATTCCACTGCCCAAGAACAGCGACGGTGAAGGGGGCGGCGATCCCTTGCGCAAACGGGAGCTGTTGAACCAAGCTTCGGTTCGCGCCAGCCATGCGGTGAACGAGATGGCGGCCTTGGATCTGGCTGCGACCGAGTCGATCCGCGCCACCGGCATCGCCGGTCTCGATGTGCTCACCAGCGGGCAGATCAGCACCAATCCGTCGGAATTGCTGGGCTCGGATGCGATGAAGGATCTGTTGTCGCTGTTGCGCGAACGGTATGATTTCATCGTGCTGGATACGCCGCCGGTGATCGCCGTCACCGATGCCGCGGTGCTGGCCGCCAACACGGACGCCGTGGTGCTGGTGATCGAGTCCGGCCGCAACGACAAAGAGATCATTCTCAAGGCCAAGGGTTCGCTGGAGCGAGTGGGCATCAACATCACCGGCGCGATCCTGAACAACGTACATGAGAAAAATCTTTACGGCGATTACGATTATTACTATACCTATTATTCTGCCGATGTCAACAAAATGAGCCAATAGGAAAAGCGTCAGGCGCCGTGAGGCGGCGACTGACGCAAGGCGGTCGGTGCACAGGTCGGCGGTGAACAGCGACGGCCTGCTGTGCAGAAAGAAACAGGTAACCTGGGCGGTGTTGGGTGAAAGGTTTTAGAAAACGCATATTGGTGAACGGGACGAGGATTCTCGACATTCTGGTCATGGTGACCACGTTTGCCGGCGCGCTGTATGTGCACTCGCCGAATCGAACCCCTGATGGTCTTATCGGCTTCTTCGCTCTCCGCATCAAACTCATCAACATCGTGGCTGTACTGATCCTCGTCATCGTGTGGAATCGGTTGTTCGACTATTTTGGCCTTTATGAGCGCCGACGCTTTGACCGTCGATTCCATGAGTGGTGGGATATTTTCAAAGCGGTGACGGTGAGCGCGCTCTTTCTCTCCAGTCTGGCTTATTTTTTTTCGGACAGCCCGCTGAACAAAACCGTGCTGCTGTCGTTCTGGGTGGGCTGCACGGTTCTGACGATTCTCAGCCGCACAGCGGTGCGGGCGCTGCTGGTGCGATTGCGCAATCACGGCCGCAACCTGCGCTATATCGTACTCATCGGCAGCGGGCCGAGGGCGGCGAACTGGGCGAAAATAATTCTCGAACGCCACGAACTCGGCTATCGTTTGCTGGGATTCATCGACGATGAATATGCGGGCTCTACGCTGCAGGAGCTCCCGCAAATAGGGCGGCTCTGTTCGCTGGACGCGTTTCCAGAGTATGTAGAAACCCATGTGGTGGATGAAGTGTTTATCGCGCTTCCGATTAAATCTTATTATGATCAAATCCGGCGGATCGCCGACCAGTGCCAGGAACTCGGCATTTTGTGCCGGGTGCCGTCGAATTGGTTCGAACTGCAGGTCGCCCGGACTGCTGCCTATGAATTGGCCGGTGAACCGGTGTTGACCATTTTCAGCGGTTCGCGCAAACAACTGGATCACCTCTGGGCCAAACGGATCATGGATTTGGTGTTCGCTGTCTGTGCTCTGGCGATTCTGGTTCCGCTGTTTGCAGTGATCGGCCTGCTCATCAAAGTCAGTTCGCCAGGGCCGGTGTTCTTTCGCCAAGAGCGGGTGGGCTATAACCGCCGTCGCTTCAACATTATCAAATTTCGCACTATGGTGGCGGGCGCTGAGCACATGCAAAAGGACCTGGAGGCGCTCAACGAAGCCGACGGTCCGAATTTTAAAATACAAAACGATCCGCGCATCACGTCCATCGGCCGTTGGCTGCGGCGCACCAGCCTCGATGAAACGCCGCAGTTGATCAATGTGCTGCGCGGTGAAATGAGCCTGGTGGGGCCGCGGCCGTTGCCGTTGCGCGATGTCGCGGGCATGGATGAACGCTGGCAAAAACGGCGTTTCAGCATGCGCCCGGGCCTGACCTGTTTATGGCAAATCTACGGCCGCAATCAAATGCGGTTTTATGATTGGATGCGGCTGGATTTGCAGTACATTGATCATTGGTCCGTCTTGCTCGATATCAAGATATTGCTCAAGACGCTGCCGGTATTAATCAAGGCGAATGGACAATGAGCATCCGTGTTTCTGTCGTCATGCCCTGCCTGAACGAAGCCAGGACGCTGGCGGTCTGCATTCAAAAGGCGCACACCGCCCTGCAGGCTCGGGGCTTGGAGTATGAGATCATCATCGCGGACAATGGTTCCACCGACGGGTCTGTGGCGCTGGCGGAATCGCTGGGTGCGCGGGTGGTGCACGAACCCCGCAAAGGCTATGGGTACGCCTACCACGCCGGCATCGGCGCGGCCCAGGGCGAATGGATCGTCATCGGCGACTCTGATGATTCCTATGATTTCAGCGATCTCGGCCGTTTTCTCGATCAATTGGAGGCCGGTTATGAGGTGGTCGTCGGCAACCGCTTCAAGGGCGGAATCGAAAAGGGCGCTATGCCCTGGCTGCATCGCTATATCGGCAATCCGTTGTTGAGCAGCCTGTTGAATCTTATGTATCATACCGGTGTTTCGGACGCGCATTGCGGCATGCGCGCCTTTACTAAAACCGCTTATGAGAAAATGGACCTGCGCACCGGCGGCATGGAATTCGCCTCTGAGATGATCATCCGCGCCGGCCTGCTCAAGCTTAAGATGTGTGAAATTCCCATCGTGCTGTATAAGGACGGCCGCAACCGACCGCCGCATCTGCGTTCATTCCGCGACGGCTGGCGTCATCTGCGTTTTATGCTCATTTACAGCCCGACCCATCTCTATTTCTGGCCAGGCGTGTTGTTGTTCATTCTCGGCATGACCAGTCTGATCGCGCTGCTGCCCGGCCCGATTCGAATTTTTAATCGGCTGGTGGATGTCCATGTTATGGTGTTGGGCAGCCTGTTCGCCATTCTCGGTTTTCAGATCATCAGCCTGGGCGTATATGCGAAAATTTTCAGCGTCACTCATCATTTTGTGCCGCAGACACCTGCGCTCACCCGGGCGTTTCATCTTTTTAACCTGGAGCGGGGACTGATCTTGGGTTTTGTGATCTTTCTCCTAGGTTTTCTCACCGATGCCTATATATTGGTCACCTGGATAGCCAATGGATTCGGCACGCTCGATCAGGTCCGACCGGCGATCTTGGGTTCCACCCTGATGATCATCGGCGCACAGATCATTTTTTCTTCTTTTTTCCTGAGCATGCTCGGCATCGAGGTCCGCCCGCCAAGCCGCTAAGGCTCCAGCGGCCATTTTTTCTCTTGCCGTCACCCAAGCATTGATCCATGATTCGTTCCGCTGGCGAGAGCGGCGATCACGGCGTACACCTAACAAGGGAATCGATCGAATGAACATCATCGGCTTAAACGACGTCGCCGGCAGTCATCATAACAGCAGTGTCGCGCTGGTGCGCGATGGTGAGATTGTGTTTGCCGCTTCGGAAGAACGCTACACCCGCGTCAAATATGAGATGGGCTTTCCGCATCAGGCGTTGCGATCGGCCTTACGCTACAGCGGCCTGACTCCGGATCAGGTGGACTATTGGGCTGTGGGGTATCCGCCGTCGAGCTTTTACGCCGACCTGTTCTGCCGCTCCCTGTGGGACCTGCCGCGCTCCCTGGTTGGGCTGGCGGGCCACAATTTCAGCGGCTTGCTCAAGTATCTGGCGCCCAATGTGTTCAAAATGTACAAGCCGGCCACGTTTCGCAACGGACTCCGTCCCTTGGGCGTGCCGGATGAAAAGATGGTCTTTCTGGATCATCACCGCAGCCATGCCGCCAGCGCCTACCGCTGCAGCGGCTTTGACGAAGCGTTGACCATCAGTATGGATGGCTTTGGGCCCAACACGAACGGCAAAAACATCGCCGGCGAGATCTATCTATGCCGCGACGGCAGAATGACGCTGGTGGAGGAGATCCCTTTTTACGCAACCGCCTTGTGGTATTCGGCCTTTACCGTTTGTCTGGGATTGCGCTATATGGATGGGGAGGGTAAGACAATGGGGTTGGCCGCCTACGGCGATCCCGACGTCTGCTATCCCCTGATCAAGGACATGGTGTTCGAATACAGCGACGGCCGATGGAAAGGCTATCCGCACTGGGTGGACTATATCATGGTGCCGCGCGATACGGTGTTGATGAAGACCCACTCCGGCCGTCGCATCATGCGGCTGATTAAAACCTACGGCAAGGAGCATGTGGCCGCTGCGGCGCAGCGGCTGTTGGAGGAACGCATCCTCGGGTTTGTCGAATCGTTGCACCAGCGTTTTGCGTTTCGCGATGTGGCGCTGGCCGGCGGCACGTTTTTGAATGTCAAGGTCAACAAGCTCATTCGAGAACTGCCTTTCGTCGATCAGGTTTTCGTCCATCCCCATGCCAGCGACGGCGGTACAGCGGTGGGCGCGGCGTTAGAACTGTACCATCAGAAAAACGGCCGCGGACCCTGCTTCAAGCTGCAGGACGCGGACCTGGGCGATGCGTTCAGCGATGAACAGATACTGGCTGAATTAAAGGTCTGCGACCAGGTGGTGTGGGAGGATCTGGGCGAACGCCTGCCCGACTATGTGGCTTCGGCGCTGACGCAGGGCAAAGTGATCGGCTGGTTTCAGGGCCGGGAAGAATGGGGTCCCCGAGCGCTGGGCCGGCGCAGCGTGCTGGCTGATCCACGCTCAGCACAGACGCGCGATATCATCAACCACCAGATGAAGAACCGGGAGTGGTTTATGCCCTTTGCCCCCAGTTGTCTGGAGGAATACGGTTCACTGTACTTTAAGGATTTTTGTCCCTCGCCTTTTATGACCATGGCATTTGACGTCATCGCCGGCAAAGAAAACGAAATCGCCGCTGCCATTCATGTGGACAACACGGCCCGCGTGCACAGCGTACGTCCGAACAATGAGCCCTATTACCGGGTGATTAAAAAGTTTTATGAACTCACCGGCGTGCCGGTGATTTTGAACACCAGCTTTAACCGGCACGGCTTGCCCATCGTGCATCGCCCCAAAGAAGCGATCGATCACCTGCTGTGGGGATGCGTCCATGAGCTGGCCATCGGCCGTTATGTGGTGCGTCGCCGGGAGGGAGCCGTTCCTGTCCAGGCCCCTGCGGCCGGCAGCGGGCAGTGAACGAACCGGCTGATGGAAGCGTGGATGACTGTCGTGAATCCCGTCATGTTCAAAGGCTGCACCGGGGACCTGCCTCCGGTCTCTGTGGTGATCGTTTGCTACAATGCCGGAGAGACCTTGTCCGGCTGTCTGCAGTCGGTGCTGTGCCAGGATTACGCGGGCGAGTGGGAAGTGTTGGTGGTGGACAATCAATCGACGGACCGCACTCTGGCGGAGCTTGAGCGGTTCAGTCTTACCCATCCCCGGCTGCGGTTTATGATCAATCCGCAACGCGGCATCGCGGTCAGCCGGAACATCGGCTGGCGAAACGCGCGTTACGATTGGGTGGCTTTTACCGATGCGGACTGTCAGGCGTCGTCCAACTGGTTGACTACGCTGATGAGCGGCATGCAAAGCCATGCCGTCCATTCGCCGAACCTGGCCGCTGTGGGCGGTTCGAACATACCGCCTAGCGGTGATTCCCTCTTTTATCGCAGTCTAGGGCTGATGTTAAACTCTTATCTGGGAAGCCACAGCTCCGTGCAGGGCCGCTGCTATCAAAATGATCAAGAGACGCCTCATCTGCCGACTCTGAATGTTTTGTATCGCAAGTCCGCCCTGCAGCGAGTGGATGGCTTTGATGAGACCTTTTACAACATCGGAGAAGATCGCGATCTCAGCTATCGGCTGCAGCAGGCCGGTTTTTCCCTTTATTATCTGGCGGATGCGACCATCACCCACGCCATGAGATCCACGATGCGCGCCTGGTTTCACAACATGTTCGTTTACGGCAAGGGGCGAATGTGGTTGATGCGCCGGCATCCGCAGGAGATCGATCCGGTTCTGCTGCTGCCCATGGGATTGGTGGGCTCGATCCTGGCCGCCTGGTGGTTTCCGCTGCCGTCGGCCGCTTATGGGATCAGCATGGCGATTTACAGCCTGTGGATCGCGCTGCGCAATCGCCAGCCGGCGCTCAGCCTGCCTCTCTGCGCTTTGTTGATCGGTACGCATGTGTGTTACGGCATGGGACAGTGGTACGGACTGGTGCGCAACCGTCTGATGAAAAAGCAATCGAATCGCTGCAACCAGGCGATACCCATAAAATAATGTGGAAAAAAGAAATGAATATCTGGTCTTATCTGGAACGCAGGCATGCCCTGAAAACGATCCTAATGGCAGCGCTGCTGATCCGTCTGCTGTTCGTCTGTCTGTTGAATCCTGACCGCTATTATTTCAGCGATGCCCGACACTATGATGGAGCGGCCAAGAGTTTGCTGAACGGACAGGGTTTCGGCGAAAAATACCACCGTGCGCCGTTGTATCCGCTGGTCATAGCAGCGGTATACAGCGGATTCGGCTGTTCTTTTTTGTCCATGCGGCTTTTTGAGGCAGTCCTGGGGGTGCTGTTATGCTGGACCATCTATCGATTGGCGGCCGACCTTTACGGCGAGAGGACGGCGCGATGGGCTGCGCTGCTCGCTGCGCTTTTTCCGCATTTCATTCTCATCGCCGGCATTCTCTACCCGACCCATTTGTACGCACTGCTGCTGACGCTCTCAGCCTATTTTCTGGTACAGGGCGACCGGCGCGGTAAAAAGTGGTATCTGGCGGCCAGCGGCGCTTTGGCCGGATTGGCGATGTTGACGGTCGCTTCATTTTTTTTCATTGCGCCGTTTTGGATGCTCTGGCTGCTGTGGACCAAGGGCAAACCGCGATGGGCGGCCCTGCTTGTCTTTGCCGGCGTCATGGCTTTGGTGATAGCGCCATGGACCGTGCGCAATTACATCCATTACGGCCGCGTGACCCTGTCGCAACCGTTGCCGCACACCGCGCTGCCGAATTTGCAGGACCGCGCGGCGCAGGAGCAGGAGGTCGCTTCGGGATTCCAGTCTACGGTCCGTCACTACAAGGACCACCCCACCGGCACCCATGAGGACGGCTTATTGAACACGCTCCGTCATTACCTGCTTCATCCAACGGCCACTGTGCAGCATATGGCCCGTGAGTTGGGCCATTTCTGGGCGCTCTATCCGGATCGGCTGGACATTGTGCAGTACTCCTATCGCGCCCATCTTCATGCCAAGGACAGCCGCATGGAGATCAATGGCAATTTCTGGAAATGGGTCAAATGGCCCAGCATTTTGATTATGACCCCGATTTTCCTTCTAGCGCTCTATGGAGCCCTGCTCGCCTACCGGCTTGATCGCCGCATCACCTGGTTGTGGCTGTTGACGTTTTTCAGTCTGGGCGTAGGCTATTCCATGATCTATTCAGAGGTGCGTTATCGGATTCCCCTCGAACCGCTGATTCTGATTTGGTCCGCGCTGGGCGTGACGAAGCTGCTGCAGCATGCGCAGCATGCCGACGCAGAGGAAGCGGGGTCGGCCGCACTGTCTCAGCAGGCGAAGGAATTTAACTAGAAGAAATCAGGATCCCTTCATGCAAACGGCGGTGAAAAAAATGCTCTCCTGGCAGGCGGCGTTGTTCCTGGCCGGCGGATTGCTGGTCGGCGTGCTGGTGATCCGTTTCTCTGATCTGCCGGGCCGGTTCGCCTCGGTGGCCATTCTCGCTCTGGCGTTTCCCTTTGTCGCCATGATGGCGGCCGATCTCCGCCGTTTTCTGCTCATGGCCATCGCCCTGAGTCTGCCGATTGCGTTGGACGTCAATTTCAAGCATCTGTTCGAAAACCAGGCCGGCGCGGCGACGGTCGGTGTTTCGGTGCGCGATATCCTGGTGCTGCTGTTGCTGCTTTGGTGGATCGTCGAGACCGTGGCGCTGAAAAAGCGCTATTTTCATTTTTTTCCGCGCATCACGGTTCCGGCGTTATTATACTTGGAGGCGTGTGTTTTGACGCTGCTGTGGGCGCCGCGCAGCGATCTGGCGATCATGGAGATCGTTCAGATGAGCAAAGCCCTGATTTTATATTTCATCGTGGCCAATCAACTGCGCAGTGAGGAGGACATCCGCCTGGTGCTGCGCGTGCTTACCGCGACTGTTTTGTTGGAAGGGGCTTTGGCGATCCTGCAACTGGTCAGCGGCCGGTCGCTCGCCCTGGATCTGCTCGGCGAGATGCAGGTGGATACCGGCGAATACGGCCGTCTGCAACGCGTAGGTGGAACCCTGGGCCATCCCAACCGGCTGGCTATGTATCTCGAACTGCTGTTGCCGCTCTGCTTCGGTCTGTCGCTTTTGGAAAAAAAACGCAGCCTCAGGCTTTTCGCCGGCCTTGGTTTTGGCTTTGGTTTGGCGGGATTGATTCTGACCGGCTCGCGGGGCGGCTGGATCGGAGTGCTGGTCGCCATGCTGATGTTTTTTTTCTGGCTGGTCCGCAACCAGCATGTGGCGCTGGGGCGGATTTTGCGGCTGGGCGTTTTTTTTCTGATGATCCTGTCCGCCGTGGGCCTGCTGTTCTCCGAAACCATCGAGAACCGTCTGTTCGGCGAGGACTATAATTCGGCCATCGGCCGCATCCCCATGTTTCAGATCGCCTGGTCTATCATCAAAGATCACCCCTTGGGCGGTGTGGGCATCAACAATTATGCGGTCAATATGCGCGAGTATAACGACACTCTCATCGGTCGCCGCTTCACCACCATCGCCCGACCGGTGCATAACATGTATCTGCTGATCGCAGGAGAGACCGGTCTGCTGGGGTTGTCGCTCTTTCTTTGGCTGCTCATCGTCACCCTGTCGACGCTGGCCAAGTGTTTTCGCAGCCGCTCCGCGTTTGTCTCCATCTCTGCCATCAGCATACTGGCCGGGTTGTGCGCGTTTTCCATCCACGGTTTTGTCGACAAACATCCGCCGGGCAACAATGCACAGTTTTATCTTCTGCTGGCCTTGACTGCCGCGCTTCATGTCCTGCGGGACAAGGAGACCGCGTGCTGAAGAAAATGGCGTATCATATCGGCGGCGTCTCCTTGGTGTTGTCGGTGATTATGGCGTTCGCCTCGCTTTCGTCGCTGTTTCTCGGCCGCCTGTTGTCGGATGCGGATTTCGGCGAGTTCAGTCTGATCCGCATGCTTGTGCTGTTTCTGCCGTTCCTGGCGATCTGGGGACAGGGCATCGCCGCCGCGCGCTATTTCAGCAAACATCCGCCCTCCGAATATGACTGGCCAGGGGCTATGAGCAAGATTCTCGCCGTGTCGGCTGTCCTCACCTTGATCGGGGTGACGGGTGCGGCCCTCATCTACCGGCTGCCGCTGCTGGTATGCGTCGCTTTGTTCGTCGCCGTGATTTTTTTCTGTTCAACCCTGTTCCTGGCCAATCTGATGCGCAGCCAGCGGCATTACGTGCCGGCCGTGCTCATGGAGAACGGCTTTCGCGGTCTCTTTTTTTTCGTACTGATAGTCGCCTATTTTACTATCGGTATGAACAAGACCTCGGCCGTGGGATTTTATCTCGGGCTGGTGGTGGTGATGGGCTGCTTCAATCTGTGGTATGGACTGCGCAGAATCCCTGCGGGAAACCGGCCGGTGCCGACGGAGATGCACAAAGCCGGCATTATCCTCATGGGAGTGGAGGTGTCTGTGGATGTGCTCTCGTCTCTGGATACCCTGATCATTCCCAAGATTTTGGATTACGCCTCTCTTGGCCTTTATGCGGCGGTCCTGGTGCCGGCCCAGTTGTTCAATATTCTTGCTCGCGCAGCCAAATATGTTTGGGTGCCTGAATTCGGCAAAAATGAACGCACCCGTTTTCGTCTGCTGACCATCGGCGTCACGCTGTCCGCTGTGCTGTTGGCTATTTTATTGATAGGGACCGCTGAACCGCTGCTGCACTTTTTTTATAAGGGCAAATATGACGCGGGCGCACCTCTGCTGAAAATTCTCGCTGTGGCCGGCGTGTTTCGTCTGCTGTACAGTTTGTCATCCAGTCTGATCGTAGGCCGGCTGGGGCAAGAGGCTCTGATGGCGCATCTGCGCTATACGGTCTTTAGCATGGTTCTCTACTTTTTTCTCCTGACCGGGTTGCTGCGCAACCAGGGCGTAGTCGGCGCGGCTTGGGCGCTGCTGGCCATCACTCTGATACGTGCGGTGCTGAGTTACTGGGTGGTTATGCGTTTTCGACAGGAGCGGGGTTGAGATGAACCCTGCAGCAACAGGCCGCCTATGGTACCTGTCCAACGAGAGGATCCCGGGTCCTTCCGCTGCCTCCATTCAGCAGGTGCACATGTGCGCTGCTTTTGCCCGCATCCATGCAAAGGTGACGCTGGTGCGGCCCTGGTATGCAGGCGTAGGCGCCGACCGTCCTGCGGATCTGGCGCAGTTCTACGGCACGCTGGACAATTTCAATGTGGTCACAACGCCAACGTTGTTGAACCTGAGTCGTCCAGCGTCTCCCGGTCGCTGGCGCATTCCCCTGGTGGGCGGCGCATCGGTCTGGCTGACTATGAGCTTTTGGCTGTACCGTCGCTTGCGGAAGATACCGGCCGGTGAGCCGCTGCTGCTTTACAGCCGCAGCGTGAACGCGGCGATGATCGGACTCTGGTTGCGGCAAAGGTTTTTCCGCAACCGCTCGATCGCTTTAGCTTTTGAAGCGCACAGCCTGGCCCAGCAACCCGCCGTCTTTTTTCGATCGGTGCTGCGGCGCTGCGATGGCGTGATCGCCATCTCGCACGCATTGAAAACAGATCTGTCCGTCCGCCTGGGCGTGGCAGCGGACAAAGTGCTGGTGGCCGCGGATGGAATCAGCGAGGAGCGGCTCGCCTCGCCGCCGCGTTCCATCGAGGAAGCACGAAAAGCGGTGAATATGCCCTGCTCTGCTAAAAAGCTCGTGGTCTATACTGGATCCAGCAAACCGGGCAAAGGCGCCGAGATGTTCGTTCAGGCCGCTGCACTGGCTTCGGCTGATGTGTTGTTTCTATTTGTCGGCGATCGAGGGCAGGCTGAGGTCAGGCGGCCGGCTCCGGCCAATCTCTATTGCACGGGCAGAGTGGCTCCCAGCCAGGCGCCGCTCTTCCAGGCGGCTGCGGATGTTCTGGTGCTGCCCAATGTGGCGGAGGGTTCCATTCATGCGTATACTTCGCCGTTAAAGCTTTTTGAATACATGGCGGCCAACCGGCCGATCGTCGCCAGCGAACTTGCCGTGCTGCGCGAGGTGTTGACGAATGAGGACAATTGCCTGCTGGTCCCTGCAGGCAATCCCGCCGCCCTGGCCGATGCAGTCGAACGGCTGCTGCAGGATGAGGCGCTGGCGGCCCGCATTGCAGCCCGGGCCTATGCGCAGGTCCGCCAATATACCTGGGAAAAGCGGGCACAAAACATTCTCGATTTTTTAATGGATAAAAGATGAAAAAGCCGAACCTCCTACTGATCTCCATCGACAGCCTGCGCGCGGATCACCTTTCCGCCTATGGATATGCCAAAGAGACCACTCCGTACCTGGCTGAGCTGGCTGAAGAAGGAGTGCTGTTTCAAAACGCCTTCTCCGCCACCAATTGGACCGGCGCTGCTGTGGCTTCTCTGCTGACCGGCCGTTATCCCACCTGCCACGGTTATACCAATCAGCGCTATTATCTGGATGCGGATGTGCCGACCCTGGCTGACTATATGCGGGCAGCGGGATATCGCACAGCCTGCTTTTCCAACAACCTCTATATCACGGCCCAGACCGGACTGAACCGTGGATTTGAAGCTTTTTACTATCGCGGCCTCAACAGCGCAAAAGCGGCGATAGCGGCTGGATCTTCCGAACCGATGCGACCGTCGAAATGGAGCCGGTTCAAACAACGCATCCCCTTGGCAGCCAAAACCATGGTGCGGGATACGGCGGATTGGCTGAATCCGCAGAAAAGCCTCAGCCGCGACGATGGCGCGGCCGCCACGGAACAGGCGATCTTTCACTGGCTGCTGCAGCAACCGGAGCGGCCGTTCTTCGCCTATGTGCATTATCAGGAGCCCCACTCACCATATTTTCCGCCTAAAGTTTACCGCAAGCGTTTTTTTCCTGAAGGCTGGTTGCAGCAATGGGATTATCTCCGTTTTGATCCAGCGCCCTATTACGGCGGTAAAAAAGCGTTCACCGCCAGAGAGATGGAGAATTATCTAGCTCTGTACGACGGCGAGATCGCCTACCTGGATTGGCGGCTGGGTCGGCTGTTCGATTTTTTACGCCGGCGAAATCTGATCGATGATACCATGGTGATTGTCACTGCAGATCACGGCGAGTGTTTCGGCGAGAACGGCTATATCTGGCATGCGTTCAACCTCTACGAAAGCCTGATCCGTGTCCCCCTTATCGTGCGTTTTGGCGCATGGCGCCGCCGCGATGAAAGCGATGACCGGCTGGTGCAATCAGTTGATATTCTGCCCACCTGTCTGCAGGCCATGGGTATAGAGCCCGGACCGAACGACGGCGTTTCCTTTCTCCATGCTCCGCAGCGTGAAGCGGTGTATATCGAAAGCGATTCAGCGACCATGATGGTCAAACGATGGCTGGAAAAAGGAGCAGGATTGACGGAGGAAGATTTCAATCAATACCTGCGCGATCTGTATTGCTATCGCACCCGTGATGCTAAATTGATCTGGACTTCGGACAGCCAGCACGAGTTCTATGATCTGCATCAGGATCCAGATGAAAAGCAAAATCTGTTCGGCCATGATCCGCGCGGCAACGAATTTGTCCGGCAATTACAAAAATGGCGTTCCCGCCTGCAGCCCCATCAGGCCAATCAAGCTCAGCCCGGTTTTGACAAGCAAACCTGGGAAAAATTGAAGGCTCTCGGCTATGCATGAAAAGGCTGCGGCTGCAACGAAAATCAGGGTCTTATATATTCTTCCCTCTCTGGGGATCGGCGGTGCAGAGCGGCAACTCTATTATTTGCTTCGTGATCTGGACCGAAACCGGTTCGAAGCAAGCCTGATGGTTTTTTATCACGGCGGCGCCATGCACGCCGAGTTCGCCAACCTGCCGAATGTGCAGCTGTTTTGCCTGCATAAAAAGTCGGGCATGGATTTTGCATACTTGTATGCGGCAGCAAGAATTATGCGCACACATTCTTTTGATGTGATTCATGCGTGCAACGTTTCAGCCAGATTAGTGGGGCTTTTTCTCGCCTGGTGGGGCCGTGTACCGAAAACCATCATGGCTGAGCGCAACGCCAGCGCGGTTTATTCGTCCCTTGGCAGCCGTTTGTACCATTTTTTTGAGCACCGTGCGATGCGGCATGCCACTCTGGTGGCAGCCAACAGTGAGGCAGGCCGCAGGTTTTGCCTGAAAAACAGGATTCCAGCGAGCCGGATCAGAGTGATCAACAACGGCCTTGATTGGGATCGTCTGCAACCCAGACGGACCCGGACTGAATTGAGTTGGCCGTCGGATCGCCCGGTGGTTGGGATGGTGGCAAGGCTTTTTTCACAAAAGGATCCGATTACATTTTTGAAATCCGCCCGCTGGCTGCTGCAACGAATGCCGCAAGTGCAATTTCTTCTGGTGGGAGACGGCCCCATGCGGCAGGAGATTGAGGATAAAGTACAACAGTGGAACCTCAATGACCGGGTCCAGCTGGTGGGTGCGGTCAAAGAGGTGGCGGATTATCTGGCCAATATGGATGTGGTGGTCCTGACCTCCAAACAGAGTGAAGGCTGTGCGAATGCTGTTTTGGAAGCCATGGCGCTGTCCAGGCCGGTGATTGTGACTGATGTGCCTGGCAACAGCGACCTGGTGGAACATGGTCGAACCGGTTTGATCGTCAGACCGGAGGATCCTCAAGCGCTGGGCAAGGCTCTGTTCGACCTTTTGACTCAACCGGACCGTGGCGCAGCGCTGGGGCGATGCGGCCATGAGATGGTCAAAAGAGAGTACGACATGAAGACCATGGTAGCCGCTTACGAGCGTCTTTATGCAGGATGCGGGGTGGAAAGCGCGAATCAATCAGACGGACGCAGGTTATGAATCAACAAGATCTGGTGAAAGAACCAGCAAAGGCAGCGGAGGAAACAAAGCGGCAAACGAAGGCGATGGCCGGCCGCAATGGCCGCGCAAACATACTGGGATTTATGGTGGATAAGATGACCCTGCACCAGTGTGTGGAACGCCTGGTCGCCGGTATACCGGCGCGGCGCTGTCAACACATCGTTTTGGTCAATGCAGCTAAAATCGTGCACGCGCGGGAGGATGCGGAACTGGCCCAGATCATTCGGACTGCGGACCTGGTGGGCGCAGACGGAGTGCCGATCGTCTGGACCTCCCAGTTGCTGGCGCAACCGCTGCCGGGAAGGGTGAACGGAACCGATCTGATGAATCAGCTCATTAAAGTGGCGGCGGAAAGAGGCTACCGGATTTATATGCTGGGCTCTACCCCAGAGTTGATCGAACGGGCGGCGGTCAACGTGCAGAAGCTCTATCCAAAGCTGCAGATCGCCGGTTATCGCCATGGTTATTTTTCCTCGGCTGAACAGGAGCGCGAGGCGGTGGCTGCCATCGCCGCTTCCCGGGCAGACATCCTGCTGGTGGGGATGAGCACGCCGATGAAAGAAAAGTGGGTGCGTAAATATAAAAACGATTTGGCGACGCCGGTGATTCACGGCGTGGGCGGCAGCTTTGACATTTTGGCCGGTTATGTCAAACGGGCGCCGCTGTGGATGCAGTGCAGTGGATTGGAGTGGTTCTACCGCGTTCTGCAGGAACCAAAGAGGCTCTGGCGCCGTTACTTGGTCACCAATTCGATCTATATCGGTCTGGTGATCCGCCAGGTGGTGGTTAATCTCTTTGGTGCAAAAAACACGCCTCCGCAGGGGCGGGCAACCACTGGATGAGGAAAAAGAGATCGACCAGGAGGGAGACACAACGTCCGGCCTGAATCCGTATAGAGAAAAGGTGCGGATCGGTGTGTTCGTGTAAAAAGCCAGGACAGGAGGAGAAACATGCGACGCGTTTGGATACTAGGATTGCTCTGTTTAGGAACCGCAACAGCTGAGAACAATGTATGGATCAGCAATGGTCCTTACAGCGGCGATGTGAAAACCATTGCCATCGATTATGCCAATCCCAGCATCGTCTATGCCGGATTGCTGGACGGAGGCGTTTATAAAACCAATGACGGCGGACAAAACTGGTCGCCGATCAATCAGGGCTTGTTGGATCAAACGGTGCAGGTGATTCGGATCGACCCCTCTGCAAACCAGATCGTTTACGCAGGAACGAGAAACGGCGGCTTTTATAAAAGCGTCGATGGCGGAATGAGCTGGAAGGAGGCGAATTCCGGTCTGACCACGATTAATATCCGCGCCATTGCGTTTGATGAATCCTCAGCGCAGCGGATGTACCTCGGCAGCGACTATGGTGTGTTTCACAGCAGCAACGGCGGTGTAGAATGGACCGCTGTCTCTGCGGACTCGCTGACCAGCTGGGATATCACTTCTCTTCTTTACACTCCGTACGATTCCACCCTGTATGCCGGCACTGCAGCGGCGGGTGTCTTCCGGCGCCATGTGAAGGACACCGCCTGGCACGCTGTCACCATGGGGCTGTCGAATCTCAAAATCACCGATCTGATGAGCAAGTCTGAGACCACCAAAGAAATTCTGGTCGCCACTTACGGCGGAGGCATTTTCCGCACCACGAACCGAGGGGACAGCTGGCAATTGTTCAGCAACGGTCTGGCGAATAAGTATATCAACGATGTGTCCATGGAACCGGGCAATCCAAGCATTTTATACGCCGCTTCGGATGGCAAGGGCATTTATAAAAGCACGAACGGCGGCTTTCTCTGGGCTGAGAGCAACGCCAATTTGGCCAACACCTATCTGCGCTGTGTGGACGTCTCGCGGACGCAGCCCAAAGTATTGTTCGTCGGCTCATTGGGCGGCGGCGTGTATCGCAGTGTTCTGGAGGCCACGCAGTGGCAGTGGATGAGTCAGGGAATGCGCAACGCCGATGTGACCATCGTGGTCGCTGATCCGACGCGCAAAGATGTTTTCTACGCCGGCCTTGACGGCGGCGGTGTTTTCCGCAGCACGGATAGCGGCAGCAGCTGGCAGCCCATCAATACCGGTCTGCGCACTTTGGCGGTACAGGATTTGGTCGCTGATCCGGTCAACAGCGGCGTGGTTTATGCTGCGGTGTGGAAGAGTGGAGTGTACAAGTTGGTCAGCGGATCGGATTCTTGGACCAAGCTGGAGACCGGTCTGCCCAATCAGCCGGATCTGCGCGAACTGGCTATCGATCCGTCCAATGCCAACACCATTTACGCAACCACCAGCAGCAGCGGTATTTTCAAATCCGTCAATCAGGGCATCTCCTGGACGGCTGTCAACAACGGATTGACGGATCTGGACGTACGTTGTGTTGTGACCGTACCTTATAATTCAAATATGGTGTACATCGGCACCATGAAGAGCGGGGTGTGGAAATCGAGCAACGGCGGTAACAATTGGTTCCAGGCGTCCTATGGCCTGACCGCCATGGAAGTGCGCTCCCTTGTGGTGGACCCGAGCAATCCGCAGACGCTGTACGCCGGCACCACGGGCGGCGGCATTTTTAAATCCACCGACGGCGCCAGCAGCTGGCAGCCGTGTAATATCGGCCTGGCTGAATTATCCATTAGAAGCCTCGCAGTGGATCCGACCCAATCATCCGTCGTCTACGCCGGCAGCGGGGTCATGGGCGGGACGGGCACAGTGTATAAATCTCTGGATGGCGGCCAAGTCTGGCAACCGCTGATGAACGGTCTGGTCCCCACCTATATTCCCTGTCTGGCTCTGGATCCTTTCAGCAGCGCCACTGTTTTTTGCGGCACTGCCAACGGCGTTTATCGCATGACTCAAGTCAACACGGCGGTGCGACGGTCGGCGAGCGGACAACCCGTGTTTTTTGAAATGCAGCAGAACTATCCCAATCCGTTCAATCCGACCACAGCGATCGTTTTTACGCTGAACCGTCCGGCTGATCTGAGCCTGGTGATCTATGATCTGTTGGGCAACCAGATCAAAACGCTGCTGTCCGGCAGGTTTCCGGCCGGCCGGCATACCGCTGTGTGGGACGGCCGGGATGAGGACGGACGCTCTGTGGCCGCAGGCGTCTATTTTTACCGCCTGGTCAGTTCAGAGTTCAGCGCCACCCGCTCTATGATATTGGCGAAATGATGAGGTGATTCTATTGTTTTTCTGCAGACTGTTGGGCTTGTGCCTGCTGTTCACTGGTTCGATTTTGGCCAGCAGCAACGGTTTGATCAGCGATGCACTGATCAAACCGCCCGATTTTTTCACCCTGAGTCCGCCGGCCGCCGTGGGCGCCTCCTATGTGGACCCGGTGTTCAACACACGGATCACACGAGTGACCAATTGCGGCATGGCCGGCAGCCAAGTGCTGGGCGGCTATATGGGCAACAGCGAGATCTGCACGTTCAATTCGGACGGTTCTTTTTTCATCGCCACTGAAAATGTCGTGGAGAATGGGGTTGAAGTCAATGCGACGTTTTTATATTCCGGCAGCACCGGCGGCCGGTTGAAGCGGCTCGGCAAGGACACGATCCGCCCCTGGTGGATTCGCTGGGCGTTGGCCGACCGCTACAAAAAGAACGGCCAATACGTCCTCTTTGACCCGAAACATCACTTTTACAAATATGAAGGCAACGAGATCAGATTGTACGATGTCCGCAATATGGACAGCTGGGTGACGTTGCGTCGGTTCAGCGAATATCAGAGCATCGGACCGGCCGGCGGTGAGGGCGATCTGTCCGACGACGGCCGCTATTGGTGCCTGGACGGCGATGGCCGAGAATTGTTCGTTTATGATCTGATCGATGACATCAAACATCCGGCGAGCACGTTCAACGCCGGCGTTATCGGCTCACCGGGCAGCGAACTGGGAGTGGATTACGCAGCGATTTCTCCCCTTGGTCGTTATGTGGTGGTCTCTTGGAGCACCACGCCGCAGGAAGCCCGCTATCACGGCATCGAGGTGTATGATCGTCAGTTTAATTTTCAGCGCCAGATATACCCCGGCATTATCCATTGGGAGTTAGGGGTCGACAGCTACGGCCACGAGGTTCTGTATACCACAGCCGGATTCGCGGTATCCGAGTTTTTCACCAGTCGCGGCGTCCAGCCGGGCGATATCATATCCATCCGTCTGTCGGACGGCTATATCCGCTTGCTGCACCACATGCCCTCCTGGGCCTCGCAGATCATGAGCGGCTGCAATTCAGTCACAGACCATAAATATGTTTATGTCGCTTTTTACGGCCGTTCCAGCGATCCGGATAAACTCTGGTCGCCGTACTGGGGGGAGATCGTGGAAATCCCCACTGACGGATCAGGAGCGGTGCGGCGACTGGTCCACCACCGCTCGCGCGCAGTGGCTGGAAAATCTGAAAAATATTGGCAGCCGGATCTGGTGGTGAATCGTCAGGGAACCATGGTGGTCTATCGCAGCACCTATCTGGCGCCGACGGGCGACCTCTATCTTTTTGCGGTCGGCAATCGCGATGCGGTTCCTGCGGACGAGACTCCGCCGCGTCCGCCCATCGGCCTGTCGAGTCCGTCGCAGACGTTCGATGCCATCCAACTGGTGTGGGAACGGTCTGCACAGGCGACGGATGGAGATTTCGCTTCTTTTTACCGCCTCTACCGCGATGACGCGTTGATCTGTGAAATCGTTGATACGCACTATACCGACACCGCTGTCCGCGAAGCCACCCGTTATCGTTATGACGTCTATGCCGTGGATAAAGCCGGCCTCACCAGCCCGTCGTCCGCCACGCTCGAGGTTTCAACCCGGGCCGATGTAATCCCGCCGACCATCGTCTATGCCTCGGTGCTGGACCGCAGCCGCCTGACGGTGAAATTTTCCGAACCGGTGGAAAAAAGCTCAGCCGAATCGCTGGCCAATTTCACCCTGCAGCCGGACCTCAGCGTGCGTTCCGCGTTGCTGTCCGCGGACGCTCTCACGGTGACGCTGAATTGCGATGAAATGCAGATGGGCGTCGTCTATCGGCTTGCCATCCAGAACATCCGCGATATCAGCCGGGCCGGCAATCTGCTGCCGGCCGGCGCAACCGTCGATCTACGACTGCTCTCTGATTTTATCGACGATTTCAGCAACGGATTGACCGATGCCTGGTCGCCGCTGAATCCGCAGCGTTGGCGTGTGGCGAAGAATGAGGGCGATGATGCCCTCAACCTATTCGATGAGGCTTATGACAGCCCGGACGGCAAACGGCTGGGCGAGTACCTGCTCCTGCAACCGTCCCGTTTTTACGGCCGCGAGTTTACTGTGAGATATTCGGCACGCAGCACGGAAAATATGCTGGAGAATCGCTACGCCGATCACGCGATTCTGTTCTCCTATCAGGACAGCCTAAATTATTATTATGTGCAATTTCATCCCTATGATGTGGTGTTGACCAGGATCCAAAACGGCGAGAAAGAGGTGTTGAGCAAAATCACCTCGTCGGTCCAACTGGACCAGTCGATTTCCGTGCTGGTCCGCGTGCAATGGGATACCTGCACCGTGACGCTGAACCAGCAGACGGTGCTGCGATACGCGATTCCACAACGGCCGGACGGACAGATCGGACTGGGATCCTACAACGACACCTGTTTCTTTGATGATTTCAGTGTGGAAGCTTTTTATAAAAAAGACACCATCGCCCCGGCTGCGCCCAAAGGACTCACTGTCTTCCCTCTCATCCCCTAACCCTCTCTTACGCTCATCGTTTAGAGACGGATGCGCCGCTGCATTCCCTTCATGGCATACTATTTGCGTAATCAATGATTGCGATCGTGCAAGACTATTGATTTTATTGCATTAAAAATATTTTTTTCATCGCAGCGTCATGCAGATCCTGTACTGAATGCAAACAATTGTTTTGCTATGAAACAAAACGACCCTGTTCTGGAGGTTAACGCCATGAGATCCGCTGTCAAGTTTTCTCAGTTCCTGGTGCTTACCATGATGCTGAGTCTTCTGACCGGCACTGCCGCGCTGGCAGTTACCGATGATTTCCTCAACCCTTCCGCCTTTGCCACCGACTGGAGCGCGCACCCGGATATGGTGCTCTCCGGCGGCAACCTGCACTGTCAGGCGACTCTTTCGGGCTGGAGTTATTATGCCATCTATAAAGGCAGCGGAGTTACCAATCCCAACAGCGCCTCCATCACTTTTTCTCCGTCTGCCACGACGACTACCTATTCCGGCGTATTGTTTGTGAATGGAACGACGGCGGCAGCGGATGGCTATCTGATTACAAAGAAAGGCAATTCTCTTCGTCTGTTCAAGGTCACTGATGGCCAGGTGCCGGCCGCCGGATACAGTCTGGGCACGGCCACGGCCAATCCGGATATCTCTTTGGCGGCCGGCGGCACGATGACGGTTGTAGTGAACACGGCTGCTTCAGATTATACTTTCACCGTTTATATCAACGGTACGTTGGTGGGGGTGCTGACCGATACTACTCCGGGAGACAACAGCACCAACCTGTCAACGGTTTATGCCGGCGTGATGATCTATGGCACCAGTGATGCCTCCATCAATTCTGACATTGACTCTTTCACCGCGATCGTGGCTTCCACTTCCGGCGATACCACGCCGCCGGCTGCCATCGGTTCGCTGACGGTGAATTCGACCACCAGCAGTTCAGCCACCCTGAGCTGGCCGGTCACCACCGACAATGTGGCGGTCACACAATATGACCTTCGTTATTCAACCTCTTCCATCAACGCGTCCAACTTTGGCTCCGCCACGCAGGTCTCCGGCGAGCCGACGCCCAAATCTTCAGGCACCGAATCTTTCACCGTCACCGGCCTGTCGGCGTCGACCACCTATTATTTCGCCATTCGCGCCGGCGACGCGCTTGCGAACTGGTCTTCGATTACCACCGCCAGTCCAACCACAACCGCCACGGCCAGCAGCGGCACGGTATCCGCCGGCTGGAAATGCGCGGACCCGGACGCCTTTAACAGGACTTTGTTGGGCAGCGACTGGTCGGCGCCCACGTTTACCATTGTCAACGGACAGCTGACCACCGCCTCCACAGCCAACGGCGCTTCGTGGAGCAACCTGGCGGTTTATATCAAAAGCGGCATGAACAAAACCCCGGAACTTGATTCGTTGAAGGTTTCGTATACCATCGGAGCGGACGCGCAAAAATACAACAACTTATTCGTGCCGGTCGCTCTGGCTGTTCTGCTGGATTCACCCAGTTCGGTCGCCAACGGCTACTGGCTCAAGCGCACCAACAATGCTCTGCAATTGAACAAAATTTCCGACAACTCTACCGTCACTTCGACCACCAGCCTGAAACAAGCCACTCCGGCTGCCGGAGACAAGGTGACCGCCGTCGTCAAAGATCTGCCCAGCGGCAAACAAATCGATTTTTATATCAACAACAAGTTTGACGCCACGCTGAATTTGGCCGGAGTCACCCTGGAGACCTGGTACGCCGGCGTGGTGATCTATGACAACAAGCAGATCTATACGGTGGATAATTTTGAAGTGTGTTTTCCCGGTTCCGCAACGCCTGATGCCGCCCAGATGGCAGAATATCACGGCAACAATCAAACCGGGCCCATCAACACCGAACTGCCCGACTCGGTCGCGGTACTGGTGACCGACAACGCCAATCTACCGGTGGAAGGCGCGGTGATCTCTTTTGCCGTCACCCAAGGCCGCGCCACCCTGAGCGTGGACACCAATGAATTCGACGGCAAAATCTGGAAAGAGTGCGAAGACGCCGCTCTCGGCGGTCTGGCCTTTGAAGCGACGGATACCGGAGCCTCCGGAGGCAAGTATGTCTCCACTCCGGACACGGTCAATCAGACCGGCACTGTGCCTTTGACCATGACCTTTTACTCGCCCCAGGACCTGATCTATGATTTTTGGCTCAGATGCCGGGCTTCGGACTCTAAACATAACCGTGGTTATTTCAAATTGGATGACAAGGACAGTCTAGCGGTCAGTGCAGCGCCGATCAGCAGTTCCTTTGTTTGGTACAAAGTCGGCTACTTTACTGTCAGCCGCGGCGTTCACACGCTCAAATTTTACGTCACCAAAAATCCCGGCTGGGATTGGGATAAAGTCGCCCTCTGGGATCGGATCAGATATCGTGAGGCCAGCCCGTCGGGAACCGGCGGATCCGGCCCGCTTTTCAGCAACGTCAGCAATGCCGATGGCATTGCCTCCACCCGGGTGACCTTTGGCTCTGACGCAGACACCAACGTGGTGGTGCAGGCCATAGGATATACATCCGACGGCCAGACCATGCTGAACGGAGCGCCGGTGCATTTTACTTTGGACCCGACGCCTGGACCGGCCTACAGCTTGGTCAAAGGCACCAAACTCGACACTCTGAAGGGGACGGCTGGACAAAGGATGAACGATCCGATCCAGGCTCTGGTTTTGGACAGTTACGGCAACCGCGTGCCGGGCGCCACGGTCCGTTTCAGCATTGTCAGCGGCGATGGAACCTTGTCCACTGCCTCTGCGGTTTCCAATGAAAACGGAGAGGCCAACACCTATCTTACTTTATCTCTTTTGGAAACGTTCTATGTGATCGAGGCCACGGCCACGGACAATGGCGGTGTAACTCTGAGAAATGCGCCGGTCACCTTTTACGTCAAGCCGGGCGTGCCGCCGAAGCAGATCGAATACGTCAGCGGCACTGATCAAACAGGGTTCTCCTGCGACCGGCTGCCTAATCCCCTGATCGTCAAGGTCATCGGCAACAACGACCTGCCCTTTGCCAATTATCCGGTGGAGTTTAAGGTGACGAGCGGAGGCGGCGGCGTCAGCGCTTTGAGCCCGGAGAGTTACAGCTCCACGGTCACCATCAAGACCAACAGCGAAGGCCTGGCGCAGGCGTATTGGAAGACCGGCGCTGTGGCCGGCATCAACACGGTGGAGGCGCAAACGCCCGGTTTGGCCGGCAGCCCCATCGTGTTCACTGCTACCGGCAATGTGGATGCGGCCGCAGTGCTGAAAATCGTCTCCGGCAACGCGCAGCAGGGACCTGTGGGCGTGAATCTGGAAAAACCTTTGGTGGTCAAGATCTCCGACAAATGCGGTGAAAATCCCATTCCTGGCTTTCCGGTGGTCTTTACCGTGATCCAGGGCACGGACGCTTATCTGGACAATCCGAGCAACTTGAATAAATCGGTCACAGTGATGACCAATGACCAGGGTCTGGCGCAGGTGAACCTGTTCATCGGCAGCCTGCCCAATGAGCAGCATCTGGTGCGGGCGACGGCCGCTGGCATGAATCCGGAAGTGGTCACTTTTACAGCCACCTCCACCGCTGCTGTGGCCATCGCTCTGGAGTATATATCGGGAAATTTTCAGGACACCACAGTCACCAAGACTTTGAGCCAGCCGTTGGTCGTTCGCACGCTGGGCCCCTATGAAGCCCCCATCAGCGGTCAGACGGTCAAGTTCACTGTCACTAAAGGCAACGGCAATATCAACGGACAGACGTTTATCAGCGTTGTTTCCGACGCGCAGGGTTTGGCGCGCGCCAACCTGACCATCGGCACTGCGGCGGGCGATTCGGCCAACATTGTGGAAGCCACCTCCACTCGCAGCGATAATGTCAATCTGCAATTAAAGGGTTCCCCGGTCCGCTTCATCGCAGCTGGAGTCGCTGATGTGGCCTCGCGCGTGGAGCGGGATGAAGCCAGCAACGCTCAATCCGGAACCGCAGGCGCCCCGTTGCTCAAGGACATCCGCGCCCGCGTTCTCGATCAATACGGCAACCCCATTTTCGATTACCCGGTGACCTTTGAGATCAAGGCGGACGGCGGTACGTTCATCAGCGGCGCCACCGAAAGCACGGTGCAAATCAGCAGAACCGGCAAGGACGGCTATGCGTCGGCGAAATGGAAAATGCCGACTTCGTTGGGGCCGGTCAGCTGTACGGCCACTGCTGCCAAGGAGAACGGCGAGGAACTGAGCGGCAGCCCGATCTCCTTTACCGCCACCTCGGTGACCGGCGAGGCCTACAAGATGCTCTCTCTGACGACCGCGGATACGCTTTCCGGCGTTGCCGGCAAACCGCTGTCGCAGCTGTTGCGCGTCCGGGTGACTGATCGCAATGATCTGCCCAAGGGCGGCTATTTTGTCACGTTTGTGGTCACCAAGGGCGGTGGGTCGTTGAGCAACGGATTGACCAGCGCCTCGACCCAGACGGTGGCCACGTCGGTCGATTCCGGAATCGCTGAGGTCACCTGGACCTTAGGAACCGTCCGCGGCGTGGCCAATAACATCGTGCAGGCGCGCGCGGCGGTGACGGTGAATCCGACGCTGACATTTCAAGCTTCGGCAAAGCCCGACATTCCAAGCCGGTTGATCGAGGATAAAACCGCCAAGGATCAGGTCGGCAAGGTGGGGGTGGCCCTGGCTCAGCCCATCAAAGTGCAGATCGTCGATCAATACGGCAACGGCGTGCCGAACCATGCGGTGGTGTTTACGGTGCAGGGTGCGGATTCGGTGCGCGGCAATATCGACGGCTTGGCCACGAAAACGGTGCCCACGGATATCGACGGCTTTGCCAGAGTGAACTGGGTGTTGGGCAAACGTCCGGGTTCGCGCAACAACATTATGGAAGTGACTTCCCGTCACATCAACACGCTGTTGACCAATGCGCCGTATGTGTTCTATGCCACAGCGATCATCGGTGATCCAGCGCTTATCGCCATGAAGAGCGACACGGCCAAGCTGTCCGCCGGCACCACCATCGGCGCCGCGCTGTCGGAACCGTTGCGCGTTCGCGTGACAGACATGTTCGCCAATCCCATCGCCAATCAGGAGGTTGTTTTCGAGGTCATGAGCACAGCGGCAGCCGGCGGCGGCACGCTGGACGGCGTGGTGGACACCAAAAAGACCGTGTTGACCGACTCGTACGGCATGGCCAGCGTGCTTTTTTACTGCGGCAATAAATACGGCTACAAGATCAACCGGGTTGAAGCGCGCGCCGAGTTTGCCAGCCAGAAATTGAGCGGATCGCCGGTGACCTTTTTTATTTCCGGTCGCGCATCGAATGCTGCCAAAATTCAGGCCAAAGGGGGGAACAATCAGAACGGCACGGTCGGTCAATATCTGGCGGACGAGCTGCAGGTCATGGCCATGGATCAATATGGAAACGGCGTAAGTGGACATCCGATCACTTTTCGCGTGACTACAGGCGCTGCTGAAAAATCTTCTCTCGGTGCGGACACTCTGGCGATCAAAGTCGTGGAAACCGGACCGGATGGCATCGCTCACGTGGCCTGGAAGCTGGGACGCGTGGCCGGCGCGGACAAGAACGTAGTGGAAGTCACTTCCACCAATGGGTCGACCCTATTGGCCGGTGCGCCGTTGTTTTTCAAGGCCTCTGCTGCTGCGGACATCACCGACTCGAAACGCAGCCAGATTCAGGCGTTTCCTGTGGAGGTGCCGGCGGACGGCGTTTCCAAGTCGGTCATTCAGGTTACTTTGCGCGATCAGTACGACAACCTGGTGTCCAAAAAAGCGGTCATCCTTTCCGCTTCCAATACAACCACCAACATTACCCAGCCCATGGCCACCACCGACGACAAGGGGCAGGCGACCGGTTATGTCACTGCGACATCGGCCGGCGCCACCTGGCTCAAGGCACGTGATTTGAACAGCCAGATTACTTTAGCGGACAGCGTGCGCGTGACGTTCAAGGCTTTGGCCGCTTTTGAGATCATCATGGCCAGCACCAATCATGGCGACGCCCAAGAGGCCAATGTAGCCACGGCCTTGACTTCGCCGCTGCGCGTGTATGTGCGCGATAAATATGGCAATCCCATTCGCAATTTCCCGGTGACGTTCGTCCCGACGCAGGGCGGCGGCCAGATGCTGGATGGACCGCAAGTGTTTACCGACTCGACCGGCCTGGCGCAGGCCCGTTATCTGCTCGGCCCGGCGGAGGGAGTCAACTTTATCGAAGCGCGGGCGTTTGATCAGACCACCGGTGCGGCGCTCAGCAACTCCCCGGTGCGGTTCACCGAGTCCGGTAAAAAATCTAAACCGTCGTATCTGGTCAAAGTCAGCGGCGATGAACAATCCGCTGCCCCTGGTCAGCAATTGGTAAATCCGCTCAAAGTACGCGTGTTGGATCTGAACAATAAACCGATCTGGGGCGTCGAGGTCAAGTTCGGCGTTCTGCTCAACGACGGCAATGTGATCAGCACCAATCCGGTGAAAACCGATATGAACGGTGAAGCCCAGGCCAGCGTGGTGGTGGGATTCACTCAAGGCACCAACTTGTACAGCGCTCATCTGCCAGAAGCCCCGGCGATTCAGACCCTGTCCTTCAGGGCCACTACGATCAACGGGACCGCCAGCCGGCTGGTGTACATCGCCGGCAATCATCAGAAAGGAACGGTCAATCGGACCCTGCCTCAGTTGTTGACAGTCGCCACTGAGGACGACTATGGCAACAAGGTCGCCAATGTGCCGGTTAATTTTTCCGTGGTGGATGACGCCACGGTGCTCTCTGTCGGCGCACTGGCGGGCGGCGTCAAATCCGCGATCGTGCGTTCCGGCCCAGACGGCATCGCCTCCATCACCTACACCCCGGGAACCCGCGCCGGATTGAACAAAGTACTGGTCTCTGCGGCTGGGCTGCAGCCTGTGAGCATGCCCTTTATGCTCTATGGCAAAGCCGATGCCCCGCATTGCATGACGGACGCCAGCGTCAAGAATCTGCGCGGCCAGGTGGGCAAAATGATGATCGATCCGATCCAGGTTCTGGTCAGCGATCAATACGGCAATCCGGCGCAGAACGGCATGGTGCAGTTTGTGGTGATGCCGCAAAGCGGAAGCCTGGTGGGCAACAACGTGGTTTATTCGGACAGCACGGGCGTGGCTGCCGCGCACTGGGTGTTGGGCAAAGCGGGCACCAATGTGGCGCTGGCCACCGCACTGCTGCCCTGCGGCGCAACCCAGATCACCTTTAACGCAACGGGGGAAACCAACAATTACCCGGTGTTGTCGCTGCCCGGCGATCATGTGATCAATGAACTGCAGCAGCTGCTGCTGACCATCTCCGCGTCCGACGGCGACGGCGACCAGATATACATCAATGCCCTGCGCTTGCCGGAAGGCGCGGTTTTCAACGAACCGGTTGGCTCTTATCAACTCAACTGGACGCCGACGCCGAACCAAGGCCGCAGCGATCCGTACTATGCGGTGTTCGAAGCGCTGGACAGCCGCGGCGGACGCGATCTCGATTCAATCAAGATCATGGTGCGCAACGACAACGCGGCCCCGCAATTGGTGAGCAAAAGTCCAGTGGACCAGTATGCACTGGTGCCTTATCAGTCGACTCAGGAGTTTCTCGTCCAGGTTATGGATCCTGACGGCGACCGGCTGACCTACAGCTGGAAGGTGGATAACGCGGTGGTCGGCAACTCGTCCGCGTTTTTCTTCGACTCACGTTACTATACGGCGACGAGCCAGCACACAGTGTCGGTGGAGGTCTCTGATGGGGTTAGCAGCATCATCAGCACCTGGGTGGTTGACATCCGCAGTGCGGTTGAGATGAAGACGTTCACCTGCGCGGCGGTTCCCTATCAGGGCGTCAAGCTGGAATGGGAAACCGCTTCCGAGACCGGCAACCTGGGCTTCCATGTGTATCGCAGCCTCAGTGAGGCCGGAAAATACGACAAGATCAACGCTGAACTGGTGCCAGCCTGTGAGAATGGCAAATATATCTTTATCGATCAGGAGGCGCAAGTGGGCCGCAAATACTATTATAAAATCGAGGACATAAACACCAGCGGCGCCGCTCAGACGCACGGCCCGGTGTTGGCGGAAGTGGCGGCGCCGGAGAACTACGATCTGGCGCAGAACTATCCCAATCCCTTCAACCCGACGACCAACATTCGTTTTCAATTGCCGCAGAACGACCAGGTGAGAATACAGGTTTTTAATCTCACCGGTCAGCTGGTGTGCACGTTGGTTGACGGCAAGATGCCGGCCGGCTACCATATCGCGGTTTGGGATGGCCGCGACGAATACGGAGTCCGAGTCGGATCCGGCATCTATTACTACCGGTTGACCTGCAAGTCCTTCAGCTCGACGAAAAAGATGGCGCTGTTGAAATAAGGGTGGTGTGGTGGATAGGGGGCGTTGGATGAGTTTTATCCAACGTCCCCTATCAGGGGTAGCGACGCAGCGCACCGCCGGTTAACGGTCAAAGCCGATATTTAAGAATATCGGCTTTTTTTAAGTCCTTTGAATAAAATTGGATTGTAAAATTGCCTCGAGAGTAGTACCTTAAAGGCTGGAATAAAGAAGACTCTGGTTATCGAAAAAGGTCGAGGCTATGAAGAAGCATTTCTTGTTCGTTTTTATGTTATTGTCACTGGTCGCGGTTGCCCGCGCGTCGGAAGGAGCGGCTCACGAGGCTGTCCATTTGGGAGAGCTATTGCCGGTGTGGAGCGGCTTGCCGTTCGTCGGCATTTTGTTGTCCATCGCATTGTTTCCGCTGTTCGCCCCTCATTTTTGGCATCGCCATTTCGGCAAGGTATCGGCCTTTTGGGCGTTGCTGTTCGCGGTTCCGTTTGCGATCGCCTACGGCGAACCGGCCTTGCACGAAATCCTGCATATCTATCTTATCGATTATTTACCCTTTATTATTCTGTTGTGGGCGCTGTTCACCGTGGCCGGCGGCCTGCTGGTGGAGGGGGATATCGTCGGCAAGCCGGTCAGCAATTTACTGATGCTGTTGATCGGCACGGCCATCGCTTCGTGGATCGGCACCACCGGCGCCTCTATGCTGATGATCCGTCCGGTGCTTCGCGCCAACAGCAGCCGCAAGAACAAGGTCCATGTGGTGATATTTTTTATCTTTCTGGTCAGCAACGTCGGCGGCGCTTTGACCCCTTTGGGCGATCCGCCGTTGTTCCTCGGATTTCTCCACAGCGTGCCGTTTTTCTGGACCATGCAACTGTTGCCGGAGACCTTGCTGGTGGCCGGGTTGGCTCTAGCGGTTTTCTTTATCATGGATTCGGTTTTATATAAACGGGAAGCTTATTCGTCGACCCAAAAAACGCTCGTCGCAGAGGCCGAGACGTCTGTGCGCATTCGCGGTGTGTTTAATTTTGTGCTCCTGGCTGGCGTGGTCGGCTCTGTGCTGATGAGCGGCGTGCTGCATCTGGGCGAAGTGACCGTGTGGGGGATCACGCTGGAATTGCAGAATCTGCTGCGCGATTTCCTGTTGATCATGATCGGTTTGATTTCACTCAAGACGACGCGGGTGGAGATCCGTCAAGGCAACGAATTCACTTGGGGGCCGATACAAGAGGTGGCGATCCTGTTCGCGGGCATTTTCATGACCATCATTCCGGCATTGGCCATGCTGCGCGCCGGCAGCCAGGGTCATTTGGCGTTCATTATTAACGGTGTAAAGGCGCCCTGGCACTATTTCTGGATCACCGGCGGCCTGTCCAGCTTTCTTGATAACGCGCCCACGTATTTGACTTTTTTTAATACCGCACTGGGCAACTTTTATCCGGGAATGCCGGAGGCGCAGGCAGTAGCCCGTCTGTTGACCGAGCATCCGATCTATTTAAAGGCCATCTCCTGCGGCGCAGTGTTCATGGGCGCCAACACTTACATCGGCAATGCGCCCAACTTTATGGTGCGCTCCATCGCCGAAGAAGCCGGCGTCAAAATGCCCAGTTTTTTCGGCTATATGCTCTATTCCCTCTTGGTTCTAATTCCCCTGTTCGTACTCACGACGCTAATCTTCTTTTAACCGCGCAAACCGCAGTGCATCGGTTTGAATCCGCGGCGGGTGTGCCTTTTCAAACTCGTCGATCTTGATCTGATGTTTGAGCAGGTATCCCAACGCCTCGATCCCTTCCAGAAGGCAGAGCTTGTTAAACGAATCGACGGGGAAGGTACGGGATTCGCCGTCGGGCAGAAGCAACTGCTGGCTGGCGAGATCGATGGTCAGCTCCGCATCCGGCGGCAGCTGAAAGAGTTTGTGCAGGGTGGCGATGTCGACCGTCACCGGCAGCAGACCGTTCTTGAGGCTGTTGCTGCAAAAGATGTCGGCGAACCGGCTGCTGATGACGGCGCGAAAGCCGAAATCCAGCAGAGCCCAGGGGGCGTGTTCGCGGCTGGAGCCGCAGCCAAAGTTGTCTCCCGCCACCAGAATTTTTGCTTTCCGGGCGTTCGGCTGATTGAGAACAAATTCAGTATTTGTCCGGCCCTGATCGTCGTAGCGCCAATCGTAAAACAGATTGGCGCCCAATCCCTTTTTATCGGTTATTTTTAAAAAGCGGGCCGGCATGATCTGGTCGGTGTCGATATCATTGACCGGCAGAGTGATAAAGGGGCTGGTCAATCGCGTAAAGGGTTGCATGGTTTTCTCCGAAATTTAAATATCGCCTGCCGGTGAAGAGTTTTTCAGCGGCGCATGAATGATCAACCGCGAACCGGCGGCTGATGCAAAGGCTGGTTTACAGCAGCGTGCGCACATCGGTCACCACGCCGGTCACCGCTGCTGCGGCGGCTGTCCATGGGCTGGCCAGCAGGGTACGGCCGCCCTTTCCCTGACGGCCCTCAAAATTGCGATTGCTTGTGCTGACGCAATATTGCCCGGGTTGCAGTTGATCGCCGTTCATGGCAATGCACATACTGCAGCCGGACTCCCGCCACTCGGCGCCTGCTTGGAGAAAAATCCTATCCAGGCCCTCTGCCTCAGCCTGCCGCTTAATCGCCTGAGATCCCGGTACGATCAGCGCCCGCACGCCTTGAGCCACCCGGCGTCCTTTCATAACCTGCGCGGCGCTGCGAAGGTCTGAAAGCCGTCCATTGGTGCAGCTGCCGATGAATACCACATCGATGGGATGCCCAAGCAATTTCTCCTTTGGTTTCAATCCCATATAGGCCAGCGCTTTGGTCAGGCTTTGCTTCTCATCCGCCAGGCCGCTGTCAGCAGGATCCGGGATCAGGCCGTCGATGGGCATCGCCATGCCTGGATGAGTGCCGAAGGTGATCATGGGCGCCAGCTCTGCGGCATGGAGCGTGACCTGCCGGTCGAAAACGGCGTCCGGGTCAGAGGGCAACCGCTGCCATTCCAGCAGCGCTTTTTCCCATTCCTTCCCCTTAGGGGCAAAGGGCTTATCCGCCAGGTACTGAAAGGTCGTATGGTCCGGCGATATCATGCCGGCGCGGGCGCCCGCCTCGATGCTCATGTTGCAGATTGTCATACGGCTTTCCATGCTCAGTGCGGATATTGTATCTCCAGCGTACTCGAGCACGTGGCCGGTGGCGCCGCCGACGCCGATGCGGCTGATCAGGGTCAAAATGATATCCTTGGCGCTGACCCCTTTTCCCAGAGAGCCGTCGATCTCCACCTTCATGGTTTTGGCTTTGGTCTGTAACAACGTTTGGGTGGCGAGAACATGCTCCACTTCACTGGTGCCGATGCCAAAGGCCAGTGCTCCGAACGCACCGTGCGTGGCGGTATGGCTGTCGCCGCAGACGATGGTCATGCCTGGCTGAGTGAATCCCAGTTCCGGACCGATGACATGGACGACGCCGCGGCGGTCCGCATGCAGAGGAACGCCGAACTCTTGAACATTGCGCTCCAGCTGTTCGATCTGTTTGGCCGCCTGAGCATCGGCGATAGGCCGGTCTGGATCCGTCGTGGGAATCGAATGATCGATGGTGGCGAGGGTTTGCATCGGTCTGCGCACGGTCAGGCCCTTTTCCCGCAAGCCCTGAAACGCCTGCGGCGAAGTGACTTCATGGATCAGCTGGAAATCGATATAGAGTATGTCGGGTCCGCCTGGCTCGCTGTGTACGACGTGGCGGTCCCAGATTTTTTCAAATAGCGTTTGCGGTTTCATGGATTTGCCCTAACAGATGATACATTTTTTTTATGGCAGATGCGCCGACTCGAATGCAGCTGCAGGCAAAAACGCCGTTGCTTTCACGGCTACTGCAGCACTGCGCCGCTGTTGGCCGAGGTCACCATGCGTATATAGCGCCCCAGCCAGCCGGTTTTTATTTTTGCTTCAAAGTCAGGCAGACTCTGCAGCCGTCGTTGGATCTCCTCCTGCGCAAGCCGTACATTCAGCGTGCGCTGGTGCAGATCGATGTCGATGATGTCGCCATTCTGCAGGGCGGCGATGGGACCATGCGCCGCGGCCTCTGGACTGACATGGCCGATGCAGGCGCCGCGCGTGCCGCCGGAGAATCTTCCGTCGGTGATCAGCGCCACTGAACCGCCCAGGCCCATACCCATGATCGCGGAGGTGGGAGAAAGCATCTCAGGCATGCCCGGTCCCCCTTTAGGTCCCTCATAGCGGATCACAACCACTTCCCCGGCTTTGATGCGGTTGTCAGCGATCGCATCCAGGCACTGGTCCTGGCTGTCGAACACATGCGCTGGACCGGAAAATTTCCACATATGAGCTGCCACAGCGCCGGTTTTTATAACCGCGCCGTCCGGCGCCAAATTGCCGAACAGCAGCGCCAGCCCGCCGGTCTGGGCAAAGGGGTTGTCGATACTACGGATCACCTCGTGGTCGCGAATGACCGCCTCTTTGATGGACTCGCCGAGGGTGCCGCCGGTCACTGTCTGCTGATCCAGATAAAGCAGACCCGGGATTTTGGCCAATTCGTTGAGGATGGCGGGGATGCCGCCGCTGCGATCCACATCCTCGATGTGCACGGTGCGCAGAGCGGGTGAGACTTTGCATAGATACGGTACTCGATCCGCCAGTCCGTTCAAGCTTTTCAAGTCAATGACTACGCCCGCCTCCTGAGCCACAGCCAGCGTGTGCAGGATGGTGTTGGTGGAGCCGCCCATGGCCAGATCGAGAATCAGAGCGTTGGTAAAGCTCTTGCTCGTCATGATGTCGCGCGGCTTGATGTTTTTTTGCACCAGGTTCATGATGGTCCGGCCGGCCGCGGCGATCAGCTGATCGCGTTTGGGATCGATCGCCAGGATAGTGCCGTTGCCGGGCAGAGCCATGCCCAGGGCTTCCATCAGGCAGTTCATGCTGTTAGCGGTGAACATGCCAGCGCAGCTGCCGCATCCAGGACAGCCGTTTTTCTCCAGTTCCTCCAGTTCGGCGTCGCTTAACTTGCCGGACTGGCGGCTGCCCACGCCCTCAAAGACGGTGATCAAATCGATCTTTTCACCGTTCGCTTTACGGCCTGCGGCCATGGGGCCTCCGGAAAGAAAGAGCGTAGGGATGTTCAGCCGCGCCGCAGCCATCAGCATGCCGGGGACGATTTTATCGCAGTTGGGGATGCAAACCATTCCGTCGAGGCAATGAGCGGCGGCTACGGTTTCGACCGAATCGGCGATCAGTTCGCGGGAGGGCAGGCTGTAGCGCATGCCGACATGGCCCATGGCGATGCCGTCGTCCACACCGATAGTGTTGAATTCAAAGGGCACGCCTCCGGCCTCCCGAATCGCCTGCTTTACCTTATGGCCGACTTCCTGCAAATGAACGTGTCCTGGAATCAGATCGATATAAGAGTTGCAAACGCCGATGAATGGTTTGGCGAAATCTTCTTCCTTCACGCCGGTGGCGCGTAACAGGCTGCGGTGAGGGGCGCGTTCAATGCCTTTTTTAATCGAGTCTGATAACATGGCTTTATCCTGTTTTAAAAATAATGGGTGAATAATAAAGTGCGATGGGGTGGTTTTAGTAAATAGGACCGCGCCGACGCAGCTGCTGCGGAGAGCAGTGGAGGGGTAGGAGTAAAACGGTTGTGGCGCTGATGCTGCGGTTCATGATTTTCCGTTAAAGGTTTTTCCACCAGAATATAGATAAGTTTAAATATAATGAAAAAAAGGTCGAAAACAAGCTTTTTTCATGCTGTGCAGCCGTACGATGGATTGGAAGAGAAAGCGGACAGGCTGGTCTATTCGAGCCGCAGCCGGTAGAACTGCGCCCGATGGTCAGAGACCGACAGCGGCAGCACCTCAGCGGAGGTCACGTGGATGTCCGGTGAGACAAAGATATGATCGATGCGTAAAAAATCAATGGCGAAACGGGTTAAAAGGGGGGGGAGGCTTCTGATCAGGCTGTAATGCCCGTAGGTGGCGCCCACGCCCCAACCTGCCTCGCGAAAGCCGTTTTTCAAAGTGCGTTCAAAGAGCTCATAGACGCGGCTGCCCGGCGTGTCGTTGAAATCGCCGGCGAGAATAACCCGCCCTTGAATCTTTTGCACGCGCTCTGCCAGTCGTTCGGCTTCACGGTTGCGGCGCTGATAGGTCGTTCTCGTGTCATGAATAAAGCTCGCCAAGGAGCGTTGGCCGGCGATCAATTCGATAAAGGCGTGACCACTGGGAAACAGATGGCAGTTGAGCAGGTGGATTTTTTCCCCCTTGATCTCAATCACCGCCTGGTTCAAATTAAAGTGGCCTTTCGAGTATTCGGTGCCGATGTCGATGTTCTGGCGGCTGAGAAAGCGGAATTTGGACAGGATAGCGCCGCCGTTATAATTTTCCCGCGCGTCCGCCCAGATCTGATGCGGATGGCTGGTTGAGAAACGGCGGGTGAACAGCAGACGGTCCTGCCTGGATATCTCTTGAATGAACACCAGATCCGGTTGCAGCCGATCGATGAGATCCAGCACTTGCTGTCGCTCCTCGAATCGGTGGTTGATGCGGATATTGTAATCCAGCACCGACACCGTGTCCTGTGGATTGCCGCCGAGTTTGGGGATGAGCTGCTGACGATAGTGCAGGACCAGTCCAGCCAAGGCCAGGGTGAAGAAGAGAACATTTGCCCGCACCCTGGGATTTTTTCTCAGCTGCAGACAGAACACGGCGAAATAGAGCGTCAACAGGAAGAACAGGATGCGGAAATAGTTCAACAGGTTCAACGCCGCCCAGCCGGTCACTGCCAGGAGCGCGATCGCCGAAAGCAGCCGATGTGCGGTCCGCCCGGTCCAGCGGCAAAGATGAAAATAGAGGTAGCCGGGTAAGGCCAGAGCAGGCGGAATCCACAGGGTGTCCTGCAGCAGGCCGGCGATCATCTGGGTGACCTGATGATCCGGAACAAACAAGTCCTGGACATGGCCCCAGACCCAAGCCTCGATGAAAAGGAGGGTCAGCCAGCCAAAAAATAATAGAGAAGTGATCGCCTTGCGCAAATGGCCGCCCATTCGAATTTGTCAGGAGTCTTTTGAAAAAATGTACCATTTTATCGAGAGATAAGAAAGTGTTATTTTTCTATTGACATTATGATTTTTTAGTGTATATTTAGCTATAGATTGGCAGATAATTTTCTTTAACAGGACGATGGACGCAAACTCCTACATATCTTCTTTACCGCACGTTGCCCGGGCTCCCCGGCTGCATGGCGTCGGTGTCCATCTCCGAAGGGAACTGGTTTCCATTCGAATCCGTGTGCGTCTCCTGTGCCTGCCTCTTATTCTTATTAGCCTCTTGCATCTGATTCTTTTCTGAAAAAAGTGCAAGAGGACGCTCCCACACCCCTTAAAAAATTTCCCTAACGTACCAAACATCGACTTGACGTCTCTCTTGCACCCAAAGGGTTTGTATTTTTTATCATTCGCCGGACAGGCGTAGTGTTTCACATAGCAAAGGAAAAAATCAATGACCGGTGCACAAATGATCCTGCATGCCCTGGAGCGAGAGGGTGTGGCCGCCGTTTTCGGCTTTCCCGGCGGCGCGATCATCGATGTTTTCGACAAGCTGTATGACTCTCCCGTTCCCTTTTACCTGACCCGCCATGAACAGGGGGCGGCGCATGCGGCGGATGGTTATGCCCGCGCCTCTGGTCAGGTGGGCGTCTGCATGGCTACCTCCGGGCCCGGGGCCACCAACCTGGTGACCGGCCTGGCAACGGCTTACATGGACTCCATCCCCCTGGTGGCCATCACCGGCCAGGTGGCCAGCCACCTGATCGGCAACGATGCCTTTCAGGAATCGGACATGCTCGGCATCAGCCGCTCCATCACCAAACACAATTATCTGGTCAAAGAGGTCGACGAGCTGGCTGGGATTTTAAAGGCCGCATTCTATATCGCCCGCACCGGCCGTCCGGGGCCGGTTTTGGTCGATGTGCCTAAAGATATTCAACAAGCCAGCACAGAGTCGCTGTATCCTGAGGAGGTGTCGGTGCGGGGCTATCGGCCCACGGTCAAGGGGCACCCTCAGCAGATTCAGAAGGCCGCCTCGTTGATCTCCAAAGCGAACCGGCCGGTCATCTTTGCCGGCGGCGGAGTTATCTCCAGCGATGCGGCCGATGCGCTGGTCGCTCTGGCGCACAAGATCCAAGCGCCGGTCACCACGTCGTTCATGGGGCTGGGCGCTTTCCCGGAGACCGATGCGCTGGCTTTAAAAATGCTCGGCATGCACGGCACCGCCTATGCGAACTATGCGATTCAGGAATCGGATTTGCTCATCGCCGTGGGCGTCCGTTTCGATGACCGGGTCACCGGCGATGTACGCAAGTTTGCGCCCAAAGCTCGGATCATCCACATTGACATAGATCCCACCACTATCCATAAAAACGTCCAGGTGGAGGTGCCGGTGGTCGGCGATGTAAAATCGGTTTTGCTGGATCTGCTGGATGAATTAAAGCCGAAGAACCATGACGCCTGGCTGCGCCAGATTAACGACTGGAAAGCGGCCCATCCGCTCGTCTATCGTCAAAACGGATCGATTTTGCCTCAGGTGGTCATCGAAACCATCGCCGAGATCACGGATCACGAGGCCATCATCGCCACCGAAGTGGGCCAGCACCAGATGTGGACGGCCCAGTTTTACAATTTCAAAAAGCCGCGCCATTTTATCTCCTCCGGGGGGTTGGGCACCATGGGATTTGGTTTTCCGGCAGCTATCGGTGCGCAGGTCGCGCACCCGGACGCTACGGTCATCGACATCGCGGGAGACGGCAGCATTCAGATGAACATCCAGGAGCTGGCGACCGTGGCCGCCTATCGTCTGCCGGTCAAGATCGTCATCCTCAACAATCAATCGCTCGGCATGGTGCGACAATGGCAGGCTATTTTTTATCACCGGCGGTTTTCCAACACCTGTTTGCGCCGAAACATCGATTGCCCGACGCATTGCGACGGCATGGAGAATTGCGGCATCGCCTATGTGCCCGATTACACCAAGCTGGCCGAGGCCTACGGCATCCCTGGTTATTTCGCCGACCGGCCTGAACAGGTGCGGCCGACGCTGGAGAAAGCGCTGAAGACGCCGGGGCCTGCGGTGGTGGAATTCCGCATCGACAAGGAAGAAAACGTGTTTCCCATGGTACCGTCCGGAAAGGCTTTGGATCAAATGCTGCGAGGGATCGCCTAATGCGACATATTATCAGTTTGGAAGTCGAAAATCAGAGCGGTGTTCTGGCGCGGATCGCCGGATTGTTCAGCGCCCGCGGGTTCAATATCGATTGTTTGAGCGCCGCCTGGTCTGAGGATGAGGACACCTCCAACATCACTCTGGTGGTTCGTGGGGACGACAGTGTGATCGAGCAGATCATCAAACAGCTGAACAAGTTGATCGATATTATTCGCGTGACGGATGTAACGGAGAACGATTACGTCGGCCGCGCCATGGTGCTGCTCAAGATAAATTGTCCACCGACCCGGCGTCTGGAGGCCTCTTCGATCGCCAATATTTTTCGCGCCAAAGTAGTGGATATCAGCGCTAAATCCATGATGCTGGAGCTGACCGGCCAGGAGGCCAAGATCGCTGCGTTTATCGAGACGTTGCGGCCTTTCGGCATCAAGGAGGTGGTGCGCAGCGCTACCATCGCCATGGTGCGGGACTCTAATTTTAAGAACAACCATAACAGTAAATAGTCCACGGCGGTCCGCCATGGGCCAGGTTAGAAAGAGATGAGGAGGCTGTAATGAAAGTGTATTATGAACAAGACGCCGATCTTGCAGTGATCAAGGACAAAAAAGTGGCGGTGATCGGTTACGGCAGCCAGGGTCATGCCCATGCGCTGAACCTGATTGAAAGCGGCGTGCAGGTGGTGGTAGGTCTGCATGCGGAGAGCGAACACCATGAGGTGGCGAAAAAAGACGGCGTCAAAGTATTGCCCACGTTTGACGCCTGCGCCTGGGCGGATCTGATCATGATCCTGGTTCCGGACCAGGTACAGGCGCAGATGTATGAGAAAGACGTCCGCCCCAATCTCAAGGCAGGAAAGGTTCTCGCATTCGCCCACGGCTTTAACATCCATTATCATCAGATTCAACCTCCGACCGATGTGGATGTGATAATGATCGCGCCCAAGAGTCCGGGCCATCTGGTGCGGCGCATGTACCGCGAAGGCCGTGGCGTGCCCAACCTGATCGCCATCTATCAGGATGCTTCGGGCAAAGCGCGCGAGATCGCGCTGGCCTATTCCAAGGCGCTCGGCGGCACCCGCGCCGGGGTTCTCGAAACCACGTTCAAGGAGGAGACCGAGACGGATCTGTTCGGCGAACAAGCGGTGCTGTGCGGCGGTGTGACGGAGCTTATTCGGGCCGGCTTTCAGACTCTGGTCGACGCGGGTTATGCGCCCGAGATCGCCTATTTCGAATGTCTGCATGAGATGAAGCTGATCGTCGATTTGATCTATGAGGGCGGGTTGTCGCGCATGTACTACTCGGTAAGCGATACGGCCGAGTTCGGAGGACTAACACGCGGTCCTATGGTGATCGGCGAGGAAAGCCGCAAGGCGATGAAAAAGATGCTGCAGGATATTCAGGATGGCTCCTTTGCCACAGAGTGGATCCTGGAGAACCGAGCGGGCGCGCCCCGTTTTCAAGCGCTGCGCAGTCAGATGCAGACCTCGCAGATCGAAACAGTCGGCGCTGCTCTGCGCGGCATGATGGCGTGGATAAAAAAGTAGGAGGTCCGGATAATGGACTCCAAGCGTATTTTTGTGTTCGACACCACCTTGCGCGACGGCGAGCAATCGCCGGGCGCCAGTCTGGGCGTGGCGGAAAAAGTAGCCATCGCCTATCAATTGGCCCGGCTCAAAGTGGATGCGATCGAAGCTGGATTTCCCGTCTCCTCGCAGGCGCAGTTCGACGGCGTGCAACAGATCGCTGAAAATGTGCGCGGCGCTAAAATCGTCGCTCTGGCCCGCTGCATCGACAAGGATATCGATGCGGCCGGCGAGGCGCTGAAAAAGGCGGAACGGCCCTGCATCCATGTTTTTGTGGCCACCTCGAAAATTCATCTGGAAAAGAAATTCCGCAAATCCGAGGACGAGGTTCTGGCCATGGCCCTGGCGGGCATTCGCCGGGCCCGCCGTTATTGCGAAGTAGTCGAGTTCTCTCCCGAGGACTCGGCGCGCACCGGCAGGGAGTTTCTCTTCCGCATCGTCGAAGCGGCCATCGACGCCGGCGCTGCAGTCATCAACATCCCGGATACCGTCGGCTATGCGATTCCGGAACACTTTGGCGGCTTGATCAAAGAGATCCGTAACGCGGTGCCCAACATCGACAAGGCGATCCTGAGCGTACACTGCCATAACGATCTGGGATTGGCCGTCGCCAACACGCTGGCAGCGGTGCGCAACGGCGCACAGCAGGTGGAGGTGACCATTAACGGCGTCGGCGAACGGGCGGGCAACGCCTCTCTCGAAGAAGTGGTGATGGCCATCAAGGTGCGTCAGGATCTGTTCGGTTGCCATACCGGCGTCGACACACATGAGATCACGCGCACCAGCCGCATGGTGTCGAGCATGATGGGCATTCCGGTGCAGCCGAACAAAGCGATCGTCGGCAGCAATGCCTTTGCACACGAGTCCGGCATCCACCAGGATGCTGTGCTCAAGGACGCCGGTACCTATGAGATCATGACACCCCATGAGGTGGGCCTGGATTCCAATCGGATCGTTCTCGGCCGCCATTCGGGCCGGCACGGACTGCAGAACCGCCTGGCGGAATTGGGCTATGCGCTGAGTGCGGTGGAATTGGATCATGTCTATCAGCGCTTTTTGGAAGTGGCGGACCGCAAAAAAGAAGTGTACGATGAGGATCTCGTCGCCTTAGTCAGCGGCGCCGCCCGTGAGGCGGAAGAGGTCTATCAACTGGACTATTTTCACATCCTCAGCGGCAACAGCTTGCTGCCAACAGCCACCATCACTCTGAAAAAAGGCGATGAGGTGCTCCGTGAGGCTGCGGTGGGAGACGGTCCGGTGGATGCGGCGTATAAAGCCATCGATCGCATGGTCGATCTTCCCGTATCACTGGAGGAATATTCTCTGCGCGCCGTGACCGGCGGTCAGGACGCCATGGGAAATGTCGTAGTTCGGTTGAAATATCAGGACGCGATTTATTTAGGACGCGGCGTCAGCACCGACGTCATCGAAGCGAGCATTCGCGCTTATCTGCATGCGCTCAATCGCATTCAGAGCGTGATCCAGCCCAGATGAAACCTCTGGCTTTTCAGCAACGGGAACGGACAAGGCGCCCGACTGCACCAGTCATTCGATAGGAGACGCATGAAAAAAGAAAGGTACACCATCGCTGTGCTGCCGGGCGACGGCATTGGGCCTGAGGTCATGGCAGAAGCGCTCAAGGTCCTGCAGGCTGTGGCGCTGAAAAATCGGTTTCAAGTGCAGCTGAACCAGGCCGATGTGGGCGGCGTGGCTATTGAAAAGTTCAACACGCCGTTGCCCGCGTCCACCCTGCAGACGTGCCGGCAGGCGGATGCCGTGCTTCTGGCCGCCATCGGCCATCCCCGATACGACAGCCTGCCCTCTGACAAACGGCCGGAGAAGGGATTGCTGGGATTGCGCGCCGAGTTGGGGCTCTATGCCAATTTACGGCCGGCGAAAATCTATCCCAGCCTGATCGGTGCATCGACTCTCAAAGAGGAGGTGGTCCGCGATATCGATCTGCTCATTGTGCGCGAGCTGACCGGCGGACTCTATTTCGGCGAACCCCGCGGTCTGCAGCAAGAGATGGGATTCAACACCATGGTCTATCGTCGCCATGAGGTGGAACGCATCGCTCAAACGGCCTTTGAGGCAGCGGCCAGACGCGGTAAAAAGGTGACCTCTGTGGACAAGGCCAATGTGCTGGAGGTCTCTCAGTTCTGGCGCAAAATCGTGCTGCAGGTGGCGGCGCGTTATCCGGATATCGCATTGGATCACTATTACGTCGACAATTGCGCCATGCAATTGGTGCGCAACCCGCGGCAATTCGACGTCATCCTCACCGAAAATTTGTTCGGCGATATCCTCAGCGATGAGGCGTCCATGCTCACCGGCTCTTTGGGCATGTTGCCCTCCGCCAGTTTGGGGACCGGCTCTGCCATGTATGAACCGGTGCACGGCTCAGCGCCCGACATTGCAGGCAAGAACATCGCCAATCCCATCGCCATGATCGCCTCTGTGGCCATGATGCTGCGCTATTCCTTTGATCGTTCGCAGGAGGCGGAAGGAGTGGAGACAGCCATCAGCCGAGTTCTGGAGGCCGGTTATCGCACGCGCGATATCGCCGCCGAGGGCGACCGGGTGGTGTCTACCAGCGAGATGGGCGCCTTGATCACTGAGGCTCTGTAAGCGAACCATATCTGCGGACAGGTGAGGAACTCGAGCGGAACTCTTTTGCGCATTCCGATTGAAGGCCAACGCTCTCAACGGAGTGCATTTTATTAACTGACCTTGCGGCCGTGCACACGAGCGAGGTCGGCATTACATCGACAAGGCGGAATCCATGAAAAGCAATCGCGTCTGGCTTTACGATACAACATTGCGGGACGGCTCCCAGCATGAAGGGATCGCTTTTTCAGCAGAGGACAAGATTCAGATCGCGCAGCGGTTGGATGCATTCGGCATCGACTATATCGAAGGCGGCTGGCCCGGCTCGAATCCCAAGGATCTGGAATTTTTCCGCCGCGCCGCACAGATCAAATGGAAGAACGCAAAAATTTCCGCGTTCGGCAGCACCTGCCGGGTCAAGTCCCATGTCAAGCAGGACGCCAACATTCAGGCTTTGCTGAAAGCGCATACGCCGGTGGTGACGGTTTTCGGCAAGTCGTGGGATCTGCATGTTCACGAAGCCCTGCGCGCATCGCTGGAGGAGAATCTGCAGATCATCCACGATTCGGTCGCCTATCTTAAGAGCAAGGGCAAAGAGGTGATTTACGATGCGGAGCATTTTTTCGACGGCTTTGCCGAAAACCCGGACTATGCCCTGGAGACCTGCGTCACCGCCTGGGATGCCGGCGCGGATGTGATCGTGCTCTGCGATACCAACGGCGGCGCTCTGCCCTTTCAAATCGAAGAGGTGATCCGCCGGGTGCGGGAGGCTTTCCCGGACATGCCGCTCGGTCTGCACGCACATAACGACAGCGATACCGCTGTCAGCAGCACGGTGGCGGCCGTTCGTCTGGGCGTGAGCCATGTACAGGGCACTATCAACGGCTATGGCGAGCGCTGCGGCAACGCCAATCTGTGCACTATTCTACCCAACCTGCAGCTCAAGATGGGCTGTTCGTTTCATAGAAAATTAAAATTGGAAAAACTCACCGAGCTCTCCCGCACTGTCAGCGAGATCGCCAATCTAACCCATCGGGAGGAGATGCCATACGTCGGCAACAGCGCTTTTGCACACAAGGGCGGCATTCATGTCAGCGCGATTCATCGCAATCGGCGCACCTATGAGCACATTCCGCCGGAATCTGTGGGCAATCGTCAACGGGTGCTGGTGTCTGATCAGGCCGGCCAGAGCAATGTGCTGTACAAGGCGCGCGAGATGGGACTCGATCTGGACAGCCGTAAGGAGGAGGTCCGCAAAATCGTCCAGGAATTGAAAAAGCTGGAACATCTGGGATATCAATTCGAGGGCGCTGAAGGTTCCTTTGAAGTGCTGGTCAGGAAAACCATCGGCGAGGTCAAGCCGTTCTTTACCATGCTGAGCGCCCGGGTAACCGTGGACCGTACGGAAAACGGTTTTCTGTACGCCGAGGCGGTGCTTAAACTGGAGGTGAACGGCAAAATCGAACACACGGCGGCCGAAGGACACGGCCCGGTCGATGCGCTGGATAAAGCGCTGCGCAAAGCCCTGCTGCCCTTTTATCCCAGTTTAAAGGCGGTCAAACTGGTGGATTACAAGGTGCGCGTTCTGGACAGCGAAAAGGCCACGGCCGCCGAAGTCCGCGTTTTTGTCGAATCCAGCGACGGCCGGGAGACCTGGGGAACGGTCGGCGTGTCGGAAAACATCATTGAAGCCAGCTGGCGTGCGCTGGTGGACAGCATCAGTTACAAGCTTATGAAGACCAACCAAAGATGAACGGAGCGCTCCTGCCGTTGCTTTAACGCCTCCCTTCGCAGCCATGCCTCGCAAAACCGGTTCAAGCGAACCGTGACCAGGGTTCGCTTGAAAACTATATTTTATTCTTCTTTACTATTTATAAAATTCGTAAATTATCCGGTTTGTTTTAACGCTGCAAGCTCATTGGTTAAAGAGTGAGGTCGTCGACATTCATGGATGAACCTGAAAAGCCATCTTTGAAACGCAGGGCGAAAGACGCCTTGCTGGGGGGCGCCCGCAGTCCTCAAGATCCGCATATTTTTCACAAGCTCTCCCTGATCGCTTTTTTCGCCTGGGTGGGTCTGGGGGCGGATGGCTTGTCCTCTTCCTGCTATGGGCCGGAGGAGGCGTTCCGTGCGCTCGAAGGTCATTTCCATCTGGGCGTTCTGGTGGCCCTGGCTTCGGTGGTGACGATCTTTATCATCAGCGCCAGCTATCTGCAGGTCATTGAACTTTTTCCCGCCGGCGGCGGCGGTTATATGGTGGCGTCTAAATTGCTGTCGCCTAAAGCCGGCATGGTCTCGGGCTGCGCCCTGCTGATCGATTATGTATTGACCATCACTCTATCCGTAGCCAGCGGCGCGGATGCAATTTTCAGTTTTCTGCCGCTCAGCTGGCTGCCGTACAAATTGACCTTTGCCATGGCGGGATTGGTCCTGCTGATCTGGCTCAACCTGCGCGGAGTCAAAGAGTCTGTGGTGCCTTTGGTGCCGATCTTTTTAACCTTTATCGTGACCCATATTTTTGCCATTCTGTATGTTTTGTACGTTCATGCGGCGGATTTGACGACGCTGATAGAGACCACTCGAATGGACATTCGGCAGAGCAACGCCGAGTTGGGCCTTTTGGGCACGGTGCTGCTGATCTTGCGCGCCTACAGCATGGGCGCCGGCACCTACACCGGCATCGAAGCGGTCAGCAACGGCCTGCCGATCCTGCGTGAACCCAAGGTGAAGACCGCCAAGAGCACCATGCGCTATATGGCTTTTTCCCTGTCATTCATGGTGTTGGGATTGATGCTGGGTTATACGCTTTTTCGCGTCGAACACGTGCCGGGTAAAACATTGAACGCCGTTTTGTTCAATGCTCTTTCAGCCGGGTGGAACGAAAACCTTGCGTACCTGTTCATTTTGATCGCCCTGACGTCTGAGGCCATTTTGTTGTTTGTCGCCTCGCAGACCGGTTTTCTCGGCGGTCCGCGGGTGCTCTCGAATATGGCGCTGGACCGCTGGTTCCCCACCCGTTTTGCCACGCTCAGCGACCGGCTGGTGACGCAGAACGGCATTCTGCTCATGGGCGGCGCGTCGTTGATTTTGATGTTTCTGAGCAGAGGCTCGGTGCGTCTGCTGGTGGTGCTGTACTCGATCAATGTGTTCATCACCTTTTTGCTCTCCCAGGTGGGTTTAGTGCGCCATTGGTGGCAGAACCGGCATACGCAAAAAGGCTGGCTGAGGAAACTGGTGATCAGCGGCATCGGCATGGTGCTCACCGGTTTCATTCTACTTTCGGTCGCTACGCTTAAATTTACCGAGGGCGGCTGGATAACCGTTTTGGTCACCGGCACGCTGATCGTCATCGTTCTGCTGGTTCAAAAACACTATACTCATACTGCAGCGCTGCTGAAACGGTTGGACAGTCTGGTGGAAGCAGTCAAGCTCTCTGTTCCACCCGTTGCAGGGACAGCGCGCAAATCCCGGCGTCTGCGCAATACGCCGTTTGTTCGTTCGCGTACCGGAGTCATACTCACCAGCGGGTTTAACGGATTGGGGCTGCACACATTATTCGGCGCCATTCAGATGTTCCGCGGCGAGATGAAAAATTTCGTCTTCCTGCAGATCGGCGTGGTGGATGCGGGCACATTCAATAGTCCGGAGGAGATCGAACAGCTCAAGCATCAAGTGGATGCGGATCTGGAAAAGTACTGCGATTTCATGCGTCATCAGGGCTACTATGCCGAGGCGGTCTCTGCCATCGCCATCGATGTGGTGGAAGAGGTCTCGAAACTGGCGCCGGAGGTGCTGAAAAAATTTCCCCAGGCGATGTTCTTCGGCGGACAGCTGGTGTTTCCTCATGAACCCATGTTCGGCCGCTGGCTGCACAACTATACCGTGTTCTCCATTCAGCGGCGGTTTTACTATCAGGGCATTCCGCTCATCATGCTGCCCATACGGGTTTCCGCCTAAGCTGCGCGTCGAAATGTCTTTAGGAAACAGTGCAAAGATTGAAATTCTTCGTAAAGGAATGACAGTGACTGATCATCTTTTCGCCGGCGGCGTCACCACACCCAGGGGGTTCCAGGCTGCGGGCGTGCGCTGCGGCTTGAAGGAGAAAGGATTGGACCTGGCTTTGGTATACAGTGCGGCTCCGGCCGCCGCCGCAGCCCTGTTCACCAGTAATTTGATTCAGGCTGCCCCGGTGCAGGTGAGCAAAAGAAACGTCCAGTGCGGCCGAGGCCGGGCGGTGGTGATCAACAGCGGCAATGCCAACGCCTGCACCGGCGAACAGGGTGATCGAGACGTGGAAGAAACGCTCGCCCTAGTTGCGCAGGGGCTGCATATCGATCGCGAGGAGGTGCTGGTCGCCTCCACCGGCATCATCGGCAAACCTTTGGCCATGGACAAGTTGCGCCGCGGTCTGGCCGAAGCGCTTGCTTCTCTCAAGGAGGATGGCGGCGACGCGGCGGCGCACGCCATCTTGACCACGGATACTACAGCCAAACAGGTGGCGGTTACCTTTCAATTGGCCGGATACAAAGCATGCATCGGCGCCATGGCCAAAGGCAGCGGCATGATCAACCCCAATCTGGCCACCATGCTCTGCTGCCTCACCACCGATGCGGCTGTCAGCAGCGCCCTGCTTGACCGCAGCCTGCGTCTGGCGGTCGATGATTCGCTCAACAGTCTGACGGTGGACGGCGAGATGAGCACCAATGATTGCGTCCTGCTGTTGGCCAACGGCCAATGCGGCAATCCGGTCATCGATGCGGTTGGTCCGGATTTCGAGGCATTTACTCAAGCGCTGCGCACCGTGTTGCAGGCGGTCGCCAGGGCCATTGCCATGGACGGCGAAGGCGCCACCAAACTGCTGCTGGTCCGGATCATCAACGCCCGGGATTCAGAGCAGGCGCGCAGGGCGGCCAAAGCGGTCGCCAACTCGCTGCTGGTCAAGACCGCAGTATTCGGCCGGGATCCTAATTGGGGACGGGTTCTTTCCGCCGTCGGCGGCAGCGGCGTGGAGCTGCGGCCGACCCGCATCGCCGCCTCCTTTGCCGGCATTCCGGTGTTGGCTCAGGGTCATCCGGTTCCGTTTGATCCTGCAGCCATGAAGGCCGCTCTAGCGGAAAAAGAGATCGTGCTGTCGGTGGACCTGGCCGTCGGATCGGCGGACGCTCGGGTCTTTTCTTGCGATCTCTCCTATGATTATGTTAAAATCAACGCTGAATATCATACTTGATTGGAAAAAGATAGAATGAAAACAGCAGCCATCCTGGGCGTCACCGGCTACACCGGTGAAGAGCTGGTGCGGCTCCTTTCCCGCCATCCCGAGGTGGAGTTGGTCGCCGCGACCTCGGAAAACGAGAACGGCAAAAAGCTCGGCGATCTGTATCCGCCCTTTCCTCGATTCCGGGATTTGACCATTTGCACGGCGGAGCAGGCTTTGCAGCAGGCCGTTGATCTGGTATTCCTCTGCCTGCCGGCTATCGAGTCCAGCCGGTGGGGAAAGTTTTTTCTCGACCGCGGCAGCCGGGTGATCGATCTGGGCGCGGACTTTCGCTTCTCCACTGCGTCAGCCTATGAGGCCTGGTACGGAACCAGCCATCCGTTTCCTGAATTGCTGGAGCAGGCGGTCTATGGTTTGCCGGAATGGCGCCGGCAGGAGATTCGCACCGCACGGCTGATCGGCAATCCGGGATGCTATCCCACCGCGGCCTTGCTGGCGCTGCTGCCCTTTGTGCAAGCCGGTTGGGTGGCGGAGGAGCCGGTGCTCGTCGACGCCAAGTCCGGCGTATCCGGCGCCGGCAAGACGCCGACCAAAACCACCCATTATGTGGAGGCCAATGAGAACGTCAACGCCTACAAGCCCGGCCGATCGCATCGCCATGTGGGCGAGATCGATCAAGAGTTGAACCGTCATTCACAAAAACCGCTGCAGGTGGTCTTTACCCCGCACCTCGTGCCGCAGACCCGCGGCTTGTACGCGAGCGTCTACTTTAAACTGCGGTCGGCGCATAGCCGCACAGAGCTCAATGACCTGTTGCGTCAGCGGTATGAAGCCGAGCCTTTTATTCGCATCGTGGATCCCCAGTTGCCGGCCACGCGAATGGCTTTGCACAGCAATTTTTGTTTTCTCGCCGCTGAAGCGGTGAAGGACACCTCTTACGCTGCGGTTTTCAGCGCCATCGACAATCTCGGCAAAGGCGCCGCCGGCCAGGCGGTGCAAAATATGAATCTGATGTTCGGTTTTCCGGAAACCATGGGTCTGTGTTGATGAAAAACAGAGTGGTGATCAAACTGGGCGGCAAAGCTTTGGAAGGGGAGGAGGGATTTGTCTCTCTCGGACGGGCGATCCGTGCGCTGGACGATACAGAGGTGATCGTCGTTCACGGCGGCGGCGCCGAGATCTCTGAAGCGCTGCGACGGGCGAACCGCCAGCCGGTCTTCATCGACGGCCTGCGGGTGACCACGATCGAAGACATGGAGATCGTGGAAAAAGTGCTGTCTGAAGACGTGAACAGCCGTATCGCCGGGTTTCTACAGCAGACCGGCCTGTCGGTCTGCCGGCTTTCAGGCAAATCCCGCTCTCTGTTGTTAGTGGAAAAGCTGATGCACCATGGTCGTGATCTGGGCTGTGTGGGACAGGTGCACTCCGTCGATCCACGGGTGATCATCGAGGCCCTGGCGAAAATGCAGGTGCCGGTGATTTCTCCCATTTCAGCGGACAGAGACGGCCGTACCTACAATGTCAATGCAGACAGCGCGGCGGCGGCCATCGCGGGCAGCCTGGCCTGCAGCGATCTGATCTATTTCACCGACGTGGCCGGCGTGCAGGTCGACGGAACAGTGGCCGCCACCCTTACGTGCGCTCAGGCGCGGCGGTTGATGGAACAACGGATTATTCACGGCGGCATGACCGCCAAGATGGAATCGGCGTTTGCCGCGCTGGATGCCGGCGTGCGAAGGGTGCACATCAGCGCCTGGCGCGGCGAAGAGACGCTGGAGAAAATTCTCTCCGGCAGGTATGATTTCGGCACCGCCGTGATCAAGTAAGCAGGGGGGGAAGGCTACATTGCCTTGACCGCGTTAGGATGAAGTGAACGCCGACAAAGCGGGTGAAAAAGGGATGGTCGCCTGCGCCGCACACTGCTTTTTTCTATTATCCTGTGTTCCTGAACGGCCGCTCGCTCCTTTGCCGCAGTGCGGACTCGAGAAGAAGATTAGTCTCTATTTAGAATACCTCCTTCTGCGGAGTGCTCTCAGGAACATGGCCTGTGGCAGCGCAAAGGAACTTTCCTGCTTTCATCCCTTCCTCTTCGGGCCTTTCAGGCTCACCTGCGCCAGCGTCTCTGCGCATCCGCCGATCTCATTCAAGGCGGGAGCGCTGTTCCAGGCGAACTATTTTTTCAGGGTCCGACTGTCAGCGGCAGGCGCCGGTAGAGCCGCTTCAGGTAAGCCGGCTGCCTGCGGGGCTGTTTTGCTTTGCCGCGGGCATACAGAGGTGCGGTGGGAATTTCGACTCACTCAAGCATTGAATCGCTCTATGTTGGTGTGACCGGCATTCTTCCGTAAAAAAAAGTGTGAAAATATCGTAAAAATGTTTAAATTTTATTTATTATTTTTAAGCCAGACAGAAGCTGTCCGGCAGCGCTTGATCGACGCGGGTCACTCTGCGCTCCGGCTCGATCGTATTTATGGAGAATCGACCCTATGGGAACTTGGCAAATGCTGAAAATGGAAAAAGAATCGCTGCTGGCCGCCTACAGCCGGCCGGATATTTTATTCACTCACGGCCATGGCGTTTATCTTTATGACAGCGACGGCAAAAAATATCTCGACTTTACCGCCGGCATTGCGGTGAATGCGCTCGGCCATTGCGATCCAGGCGCGGTGCAGGTGCTGCAGGAGCAGTCGCAAAAACTTTGGCATTGTTCCAACCTTTTCTATACCGAGCCGCCCATTCGTCTGGCAGGCCGCTTGACCGAAGCCACGTTTGCTGACAAGATTTTTTTCGCCAACAGCGGCGCCGAGGCGGTGGAGGGCGCCATCAAACTGGCGCGCAAGTGGGGCCATGAGATCAAAGGCGAGGAGTGCCACGAGATCATCGCCATGCAGAACTCTTTTCACGGCCGCACCATGGGCGCCCTGTCGCTCACCGGGCAGAACAAGTTTTGGCAGGGCTATGATCCGATGCTGCCGGGCATCCGCTTTGCTGAATTCAACAATCTGGACAGCGTCAGCCGGCTGGTGAACAAGGACAAGACCTGCGCCATCATCGTCGAGCCGATCCAGGGTGAGGGCGGCGTACATGTCGCGTCAACGCCCTTTCTGCAAGGGCTGCGCCGCCTGTGCGATGCGAACGACTGCCTGTTGATCTTGGATGAGATCCAGTGCGGCATGGGCCGATCGGGACGTTTCTGCTGCTATGAATGGTATGATATCGAGCCCGATATCATGGTGCTGGCCAAGCCCCTGGCAGGCGGATTGCCGCTGAGCGCTCTGCTGGTGACTCAGGACGTCGCCGATCACATCAAACCAGGTCAGCATGGTTCCACCTTCGGCGGCGGACCGTTGACCACAGCGGTGGCCGATTATGTGGTGGGACGCATCACAGATCCCGCATTTTTGCAGCATGTGGCCGCCATGGGCGACCATCTGCTCAAATCGCTGCAGTTGCTGCAGGACGAACTGCCGGCTATCAAAGAGGTGCGCGGCCAGGGGCTGATAGTGGGCGTAGAGCTCAATATACCGGCGAAAAAGGTCATCGAGGTATGCACCGATTTCGGCCTGCTGTTGTGCCCGGCCGGAGATCATGTGCTGCGCTTCTTGCCGCCTTTGATTGTGGATAAAAAGCAGATTGAAGAAGCTGTGGAGATATTGGAAGATGCCATCCGCGAATGTCTTGTTCCGACGGGCGAGAATTAAAGACGTCAACGACATCACCGAGCTCATCAACCATTACGCCAAGCTGGGCGACATGTTGAGCCGCTCGCACATGCAGGTGTACAGTCAGCTGCGCGATTATTATGTGGCGGTCGATGGGGATCGCGTCGTTGGCTGCGGCGCGTTGAATATCATCTGGGACAATCTGGCCGAGGTCCGGTCCCTGGCCATTGCGCCGGACTATGTCGGCCAGGGTCTTGGCCGTGAAATCGTCAACCGTTTGCTGGCCGATGCCGCTGATCTGGCCCTGCCCCAGGTGTTCACCCTGACCTATAAACCGGTTTTTTTCGAAAAAGTGGGCTTTACGCGGGTGGATAAAAAAGAGCTGCCGCATAAAGTCTGGAAGGACTGCATTCATTGTCCCAAGTTTCCCGATTGCGATGAGGTGGCGCTGGTCAAAAACATTCCCTGATCGCCGGCCGTTTTTTCTTCCGCCGACCGATCGTTGAACAAAGCCGCAGTGGCAAGGAGAGATATGGAATTATCGATTTTACTGAACCAAGTGCCGGAAAAACAGATTCACGGCGATCCCCGGAGTGTGGAGATCCGCGGGGTGGCCTATGATCCCCTGCGCGTCCAACCCGGCTTTATCTATGTCGCCATTTCGATCTACACCCAATTGGATAAAATAGAAATTCCCGACGGCCATGCCGGCGTGGATGCAGCCATCGACCGGGGCGCCGTTGCCGTGATGCTGGAGAAAGATCAGCCGGTGCCGCCCCATGTGGTCAAGGTACTGGTGCCGGATTCCCGCCAGGCGCTGGGCCAGATCAGCGCACGTTTCTATCAGTTCCCTTCCAACAGCTTGGATCTGATCGCCGTGACCGGCACCAACGGTAAAACCACCACCACCCACATCGTCGAGAGCATTTTCATTCAAAAGTATAAGATCGGTTTGATCGGCACCTTGTATTACAAAATGAACGGCGTCATTCACAAATCCAAGGATACCACTCCGGAACCGCCGGACTTGCAGGAAATTTTGCGCAAAATGGCGGATGAGAAATACGACTATTGCATCATGGAGACCTCTTCGCACGGCATTGAATTCCACCGTCTGACAGGCTGCACGTTTAAAACAGCAGTGTTCACCAATCTGACTCAGGATCACCTCGATTTTCACAAAACCATGGAGAACTATCTCAACGCCAAATTAAAGCTGTTCCGCTGGCTGACCCCTGCGGATCATGCCATCGTCAATATCGATGATCCGGCCGGGGAAAAGTTTCTCGCTGCCACCCGCGCTCGAACACTGACCTATGGATTGTCAGAGCGCGCCCAGGTTCGCGCAACCCAGATACACTATCACATCAACGGTACGGACTATACCCTGGTTACGCCCGGCGGCGAGATCACCATTCACACCAAATTGGTGGGGCGGTTCAACGTCTACAACGCCCTTGCCGCGGTAGGCGTCGCCCTGTCTCATGGTTTGGACCTGCAGACCATCCGTTCAGGATTGGAGGCCCGGATCTGGGTCTCCGGCCGCTTTGAATTGGTGGAAAAAGGCCAACCTTTTGCCGTAGTGGTGGACTATGCCCACACGCCCGACGGCGTCGAAAATGTGCTCAGCCTGGCAAAAAGCTTGAATCCGAAGCGGGTGATCACCGTCTTTGGCTGCGGCGGCGACCGCGATAAGGAGAAGCGGCCGATCATGGGCGAAACAGCGGCCAAGTACAGCGACGAAATTATTCTGACCTCAGACAATCCGCGCACTGAAGAACCGCTGCAGATCATCGAAGAGATCGCTGCGGGCTGTTCGGGCGCTTCGCTGCATCGTGTGCCGGATCGCGGCGAGGCGATCCGCTATGCGGTCAAAATGGCGCAGCCCGGCGACATGGTCATGCTGCTCGGCAAGGGCCATGAGACCACGCAAACCCTGCGCGACCGTACGATTGAATTTAACGATCGCACTCAAGCTGAAAAGGCGTTGGATGAATTGCTGTCCCTGTGATCACCTGACGGTCCTCTGGGGGTCCTGTAAGACGATCCGCTTCTATTTGTTCATTCTGTCCCTGCTGATGATCGGCTGGTCTGCAGCATGTCAAACACAAAGGGCTGTTACCACTATGTTGATTTCCGCAAAGATGAGCTCCAACCATATGATCCACGTGCGGCTGGCGGACGGCGCCGCCGATGCCGGCCGCGCTGATTTCTCCATCTCGCCGAAAACCAAAATCATCCGGATTGAAAAGGAGGCGGAGTTACTGCGTCTGATTACCGAGCCCCTCGATCTATGTCAAACCTATTGGCTTAGCTATCGCGGCGAAAAGCGGGCGATTCAGCCGGACGAAGCGCTGAATCAATTTACTTCACAGAAGGAATTGGGCTGCAGCTGGAATGAGGAACGGACCATCTTTCGCTTGTTCGCACCGCGGGCAAAGCGCGTGAAGCTGCGGCTGTACGACTCACTGCAGGCGGAGACAGGCCAGGAGCACGAGATGTTGAAGGACAGCGACGGCGTCTGGGAGTGCCTGCTCGCCGGCCAGTACATCGGCTGGTGCTATGATTACGTGGTGGACGGGCCCACCGGCGACGACGAAGAGTTCGATCCAACCAAAGCGATCTGCGATCCCTACAGTCGGGCGGTGGCCACGCGAAACGAGTACCTGCACCGCGGCCGGACGTTGATCCTCGACACCCACTCCTTCGACTGGCAGGGGGACCAGGGGGTTGTCATTGCTCCGGAAGATTTGATGATCTATGAGTGCCATCTGCGCGATCTGACCCGTCATCCCAGCTCCGGCGCTGAGCCGGAAATCGCCGGCAGTTATCTGGCCGCCATCGATGATTCCATTCGCGGCGGCCTTCGGCACATACAGTCCCTCGGCGTCAACGCCGTTGAATTTCTGCCGATTCAGGAATTCGGCAACATCGAGATCCCCTATCAGGTGGCGGTCGACAAGGTGACCAACACCTGGAATCCCTACAGCCGGAATCATTGGGGCTATATGACCTCTTATTTCTTTGCCCCGGAATCCTATTATGCGAGCGGCGGCAGTCTGTCGCCGGAGGCGTGGTGCGGCGCCGACGGTCGGCAGGTGGACGAGTTCAAACAGGTGGTGCGTGCGTTCCATAAGGCCGGCATGGCGGTGATTATGGACGTGGTCTATAATCACGTCTCCCAGTATGATCAGAATGCCTTTAAACTGATCGACAAAAAGTACTATTTCCGTCTCGATGAAGAAGGTCGCTACCTCACCGCCAGCGGCTGCGGCAATGATTTCAAAACCGAACGGCCTATGGCGCGACGGCTCATCATCGACAGTATTCTCTATTGGATGAAAGAATACCATGTGGACGGTTTTCGCTTCGATCTGGCAGCCTTGATTGATTGGGAGACCATCGACCAAATCACCATAGAAGCGCGCAAGCTCAACCCGAATGTCATTTTAATCGCTGAACCGTGGGGCGGCGGCCGCTATCTGCCTGCAGAATTTTCGCAGCACGACTGGGCGGCGTGGAACGACCGGTTCCGCAACGGCGTCAAAGGGCAGAATCCGGAGAATGGGACTAGTTATATCTTTGGCCGCTATTGGGGGGACAACAATAAGGAGACTCTTAAAAGCTATCTGACCGGCACCTTGGCCAAAGAGGGCGGGCTGTTTCAAAAGAGCCGTCACGCTATCAACTATCTCGGCTCTCATGACGATCATACTTTCGGCGATTTCGTGCGCATCGGTCTCGGCGACGTGCGCCCCGGACAGACGATTCAGGATCCAATATCCAACGCCCGATTGACACCGCGCCAGGTCGCGGTCAACAAACTGGGTGCGTTGATTCTCTACGTCAGCCAGGGCGCACTCATGATCGAGCAGGGCCAGGAATATGGCCGCAGCAAGGTCATTGCCCGCACCAGCGCGCCGGATTCAGCCGCCGGTCATCTGGATCATAACAGCTACAACAAGGACAATGAAACCAATTGGCTTGATTACAGCCATGCTGATCTAAATCGCGATCTGGTCGACTATTATACGGGATTGGCCGCTCTGCGCCGCCGCTATCGTCTGTTGCGCGCCGCGCCGCGCAGCTCCATACAATTCATCGAGCATGAAAATCCCTTTGCCCTGGGCATGACCATCGACCGGCGCGACGCCAAGGAGGGAGTCCAACTCCTCGTGCTGTTGAACGGCCACAGCGACGAATCCGCTTCGTTTCAGCTTCCACCGGGTACGTGGTCGGTTCTGGCCGATGAGCAGCGTGCGGGGGCAACGCCGCTGCGGCTGATCTCCGATGGGACCGCTGTGCTGCCGCCCACCAGCGGATGGGTGCTGGTGCGCTGATGGTGCAGCTGTGCAGGGATCGGTGTAGACTCTGTGCACTGAGACCGTCCATATTCGCATGCCCGCCCTTTTCCTGAGCCTGCGCTTTAGCTGGCCCGCCACATTCCATTTGACAAATTCGGATAAATCCCCTACATTGATCTTTTGATACGAAAAAGGATGAATGGTGGAACGCGGGAGAACGGTTAAATCGCTGTTGCGGCGCACAGCGCCGTTCATGAGTCTGATCCTCATGGCGGTGCTGTTGAGCATTCTGTCGCCCTATTTTCTCAGTGTGGACAATTTGTTGGCCATCGGCCTGCAGATGTCGGTGGTGGCAATCATGGCCGTGGGTCAGATGATGGTGATCATCTCAGCCGGCATCGATCTGTCGGTGGGTTCGATTCTGGGATTGTCCGGCATGGCGGTCACCTTGCTGTTGACCAGCGGAGTGGGCATTGTGCCGGCCATTGCCATCGGCCTGTTGCTTGGTTTTTTGTTGGGCGCTTTGGCCGGCGGCTTGATCGCCTACGGCCATCTGCCGCCGTTCATCGCCACGCTCGGCATCATGGGGATCGCTCGCGGCGCTGCGTTGCTGTTGACCGGCGGAGTGCCGGTGTTCGGTTTGCCGCCCTCTTTCAATTTTTTAGGCGGCGGCCGACTGTTCAATGTCCTGCCGCTGCCGGTGCTGTTCACCATCGTGATCGCTGTGGCCGGTCATTTCGTGCTGACCCGCCTGCCGTTCGGCCGTCACATTTTCGCCATCGGCAGCAACGAAACCGCCGCTCGGTTGTCCGGCATCCATGTCAATAACATGCTGATCAAGATCTATGCGATCAATGGTCTTCTTTGCGCTTTTGCCGGCATCGTGCTGGCCTCGCGCCTGAGCTCTGGACAGCCCACAGCCGGCACAGGCTATGAATTGGACGTAATCGCCGCCTGTGTGATCGGCGGCGCCAGCCTGACCGGCGGCGAGGGCACTATTCTCGGCGCCATGATCGGCGCTATGATCATGGGCGTGCTGCGCAATGGTTGCAACCTGCTAAACATTTCACCGTTCTGGCAGCAGATCGCCATCGGCGCCATTATCATCTTTGCGGTGCTTTCCGATCAATACCGAAAACATCGAAGGACCCGTAGTTGAAAACAGGAGCGAATATGCGTTGGCTTAGATGGATTGTACTGGGGACCAGCCTCATGCTGCTGGCTTGTCAGGCGGAGAAAAAGGGGCGTCCACAGGTTCTGGTTTCTCCAAAGGGATTGACGCAGAATTTCTGGCTCAAGGTCAAAGCGGGCGCAGACGCCGCGGCCAGAGACCTGCAAGTGGACGTGATCTGGAAGGGCCCGCAGAGCGAGTTGGAGATTGCAGCGCAGATCGCCATGGTGGAAGACTATATCAACAAAAAGGTAGATGCCATCGTTTTGGCCGCCTGCGATACGCGCGGCCTGATCCCCAGCATCGAAAAAGCGTTGGCAGCCGGCATTCCGGTGGTGACCATTGACAGCGGGGTTGAATCTGATCTGCCGGCTTCGTTCATCGCAACCGACAATGTTCTCGGCGCGTCCATGGCAGCCGACAAACTGGCTGAACTGGTGGGCGCTGTGGGTAAGGTCGCGTGCGTTCCCATTGTGCCCGGCGCAGCTACTTCCATCATGCGCGAACAGGGATTCAAAGACGCACTAGTCAAGTATCCCGGCCTGCAATTGGTAGCGGTGCAATATTCTCAAAGCGAGGTGGCCACCGCCATGGCAGTGACGGAAAATTTTTTAACCGCCAATCCGGACCTGGCCGGCATTTTTGCCGCCAGTGAGGCGGGCACCATCGGCTGCGCTCAAGCGCTGATCAGCCGAGGTCTGGCGGGCAAAGTCAAACTGGTGGGATTCGACGCCTCGCCCGACCAGGTCAAACTGCTCAAAGCCGGCGTTGTGCATGCTTTGATCGTGCAGAATCCCTTTCAGATGGGCTATCAAGGAGTCCAGGCGGCCGTGACCTTGATCAAAGGCGGGCAGGTGGACAAACGGATCGACACCGGGGTGACCATTGTGACGGTGGAGAATGTCGACACGCCGGAGGTACAAAAATTGCTGAATCCGGTGGAACAAAAATAAGCCTGCGAACGTTAAGATAATGCTGGGTGAGTTGTCCGATCCGGCGTTCTTTTTGGGGACGAAATTGGTTTCGACGGGTTACATGGTGGTAGTGGCTGCATGTCGAGGAACCCGGTGACCTCGTTAATCATCTGGGAAAACAAGTAAACGCAGACAATTATGCGTATGCTCTGGCTGCCTAACTAAGGCGGCCTCGTTCTCTCCGTTTGCGCCTGCTGGGGCGGAGAAGAACGTCGATACAGCAGGCTGGCCGGTTGTGACGCTCTGGCGCACCCGGCGAGATCATACAGAGCTGGGTCGTCTTGGCCTGGTCCCTGCGACAGAGGCGATCGAGATGCAAGCAGGAGACTAAACATGTAGATGCTGCTATGGCTGGTTTCTCGGACGTGGGTTCAACTCCCACCGTCTCCACACATTCAAAGCCCTTCCCAATGAAATGATTCATGAGAAGGGCTTTTGATTTCATGGGGAGAGCCGGCTGTTTTCGCCCGGCTTGCGGGGTTCCAGGCGTTGACATAAAACGTACAGCGCGCCTTATACCGCTTTGAGACCTGCGACAAAATCATCTTCGTATCCTGTGATGGATCGCTGTTGACCGACTTATCACCTCTTTAAGAAAGCTGACCCAAGATGAGCGAATCTGTACTGATCGGACTGGCTGCGATTACTTTCTCTGCTATCAGCGCGCAGTGGCTGGCCTGGCGTCTCAAAGTGCCGTCTATCCTCATTCTGCTTGGCGCTGGACTGCTGGTCGGACCGTTGTTTCATTTGATCGATCCTGACCGGCTGCTGGGAGATCTGCTCTATCCCGTGGTTTCTCTATCCGTCGCCGTCATTCTATTTGAAGGCGGACTTAGTCTGCGTCTATCTGAGTTGAAAGAGATCGGCGGTGCGGTGCGCAATTTGATCTCCATAGCCGTGCTGATCACCTGGGTGATCGCCGCAGCCGCGGCCTTTTATGTGGTAGGGCTGTCGCTCCCCACTTCGATCATCTACGGCGCCATTTTGGTTGTAACCGGTCCCACGGTGATCATCCCGTTGTTGCAGCAGGTCCGTCCGGTGCGGAGGGTGAGCTCCCTGGCGCGCTGGGAGGGCATTGTCAATGACCCGGTGGGCGCCATCCTGGCGGTTCTGGTGTCGGAGGCGGTGCTGGTCGGCGGTTTTCCCCAGGCCTTCAGCACCGGCCTGCTGGCCATTCTGAAAATAGTGTTCTCCGCCTCTGTACTCGGCGTCGCGGCCGCCGCGCTGCTGGTTTTTCTGCTGAAGAATTTTCTCATCCCCGACCATCTGGATGAAGTCATCACCCTGATGCTGGTCATCGTTTCCTTTACAGCCGCCAATCTGATTCAAAAAGAGTCCGGACTGTTAGTGGTCACCATAATAGGCATCGTTCTGGCCAACCAGAAATTTGTATCGGTCAAGCATATCATTACTTTTAAGGAAAATCTGAGCGTCCTGCTCATCTCCGGACTGTTCATCGTGCTCGCCGCGCGGTTGCAGCTTGCCGATCTGAAACAGATCGGCTGGCGGGAATCCGCTTTTGTAGCCATCCTGATTTTTTTTACCCGGCCGCTGGCCATTTTTCTCTCCACCTGGAAGAGCGATCTGAACATGCGCGAAAAAACTTTTCTCGCCTTTTTAGCGCCGCGGGGGATCGTCGCCGCTGCCGTGGCCTCCGTTTTCTCCTTTACCCTGGTCGCCGCCGGGTATGGGGACGCCCAGCGGCTCATTCCGCTTACTTTTTTTATCATTATCTGCACGGTGACCTTTTATGGCCTTTTGGCCGCGCCCTTGGCGCGCAAACTGAATTTGGCCAAGGAGAATCCCCAGGGCGTGCTTTTTGTCGGTGCACATGACTGGGCCCGGGAACTGGCTGAAAGCCTTAAACGGGAGGGATTGGAGGTGCTGATGGTCGACACCAATTACGCTAACCTGTCCGCCAGCCGGATGAGAGGGCTGGCCACCCACCATGGCAGCATTACCTCCGAGGACATCGCCAGCGAGTTAAATCTCTTTGGCATCGGTAAACTGCTGGCGCTCACGGCCAACGATGAGGTCAATGCGCTTGCCTCCCAGCATTTTATCGATCTTTTCGGCCGGGCGGAGACGTACCAGCTCTCCTGCCTGGGCAAACGGATAGGCAACCAGGCCAACCTGTCTGTGGATCAATGCGGTCGTATGCTCTTTTCGCCCAAGGCGACCTTTGCCGGCTTGAATGCCCTGTTCGCCGAGGGCGCCAGGCTGAAAACCACGGCGCTGACCCGGGAGTTTGATTTCAACGCCTATCAAGCTTTCTATCGAGACAAAGCGATGCCGCTCTTTTTGATCACCGAGGATAAAAAACTGCAGGTCTTTACCAGCGACCGCCCATTGTATCCGAAACCAGGCCAAATCCTCATCAGCGTGGTGCGCGGCGCCTAATCTACGCCCGTACCGGAACCAACATAACCCCGATCGATAACGCCCCTTTGCTGTTTTCCTGCCGGGATGTTTTTCTGTTGCTTTAATCCCACGGGTTTTGTAAAATGAAATTCAAACCATGGAGTTTACCGTGTTAATGCAGCCCGAGTTATCGACGTCACGATTGTTGCTGCGTCCGTTTCACATCAGCGATGCGGCGGAGGTGCAGAGGCTGGCCGGCGCCCGCGAGGTCGCGGCCACCACCGCAGGGATTCCACACCCCTATCCGGACGGTGCGGCTGAAATATGGTTCAAAACTCAGGAAGAGGAGCGGCAGGAGGGAACCGCTCTGGTGTACGCCGTCTGCTTGAAGAGCAGCGGCGTTTTGTTGGGCGCCATTGGCTTAAAGATCGACCGGGAGAGCCGCCACGCGGAGATGGGGTACTGGATCGGCGTTCCCTACTGGGGCCACGGCTATTGCACCGAGGCGGCCGAGGCGCTGCTGCAGCAAGCGTTTCATGGCCTGGAGCTGGAGCGTGTGTTCGCCCGCCATTTCAAGCTCAATCCGGCGTCGGGTCGCGTAATGGAGAAACTCGGCATGCGCTGCGAGGGATGTTTGCGCCGGCATTATTTCAAGTGGGGCGACTATATCGATCTCGTGATCTATGGAATTCTGCGTTCGGAATGGATCGAACGCAGGCAACAAGCGGGTAACAAGCGGGAGTCCCTATGAAACAACAATGGCTCGCCGTCGTGCTGGTTCTGTCCTTGAGCCTGGCTTGCAGCAGGCCGGGCACGCAACAACCAAGCGTGACGTTTCAGGACGATGTGGCTTTTCTGAACAAGTATACTTCTGTGATCCTGTTGTCGTCTGCAGATTCATCGGCGCAAGTCGCGGTCGCTCCGGACCTTCAGGGACGGGTGATGACCAGCACGGCGACCGGCGCTGCCGGCCAGAGTTTTGGCTGGATCAACCGCGAGCTGATCGCCTCAGGCATTCCGAACCGGCATATCAACGCTTTTGGCGGCGAAGACCGTTTCTGGCTGGGGCCGGAGGGCGGTCAGTACAGCCTCTACTTTGCCAAGGGCGACCCGTTTGATCTGGAGCACTGGTACACGCCAAGACCCTTTAATGAGGAGGGTTTCATCGTATTGCGCCGGAATCCATCGTCCGTGGTTTTCAGCAAACGGATGTCGATCAGAAATTACGCTGATTTTGTCTTCACCCTTGAACTGCAACGCACCGTTCGCTTGCTCTCTCGAGCGGAACTTGAACAACATGCCCAGGTCAAGCTGCCTGCCGCCCTGCCGGCCGTGGGCTTTGAAAGCGAAAACACCATCACCAACATCGGCGAGCAAGCCTGGAAAAAAGAGACCGGTCTGGTGTCCATCTGGATCCTGGGCATGTTCACTCCGTCGCCCACCACGGTCATCGCTGTGCCCTATGTCGCGGGAGCGGAGGCGTCCCGGGGTCCCGTGGTGGTCTCCGATTATTTCGGCGCCATTCCTCCAGACCGGCTGCGAATCAAGGATCAGGCGGTATTCTTCAAAGGCGACGGCCTGTATCGCAGCAAGATCGGCATGCCGCGCAGCCGTGTCAAACCGGTGCTCGGCAGCTATGATTCGGCGCTCGGTGTGTTGACGCTGGTCCGGTTCACTCTGCCCGAGGAGGCCCGCGATTACGTCAACAGCCAGTGGAGAATAACCGATCAACCCTATGCCGGCGACGTGGCTAATTCGTACAACGATGGACCGGCTTATCCGGGCGCCAAGCCTATGGGCCCGTTCTATGAATTGGAAAGCTCCTCGCCGGCGGCCGCGCTGGCGCCGAACGAGTCGTGCACACATCGTCATGCCACTTTTCATTTCAGCGGCGACCGAAACCTGCTGGACCAGATCAGTCTGGCGGTGCTGGGCGTTTCTTTGAACGATTTCAAAACCGCTTTTAATTGAACAGGGCCAGTCCATGGATAGCTATTTAAGAATGCAGGAGATCAGCAAGTCGTTTCCCGGCGTTCAGGCGCTGGACCGCGTGCACATGGAGGTGCAGCCGGGAGAAGTGCATGCGCTGCTGGGCGAGAACGGCGCCGGCAAATCGACGCTGATGAAAATTCTCAGCGGCGTCTATCAACCGGACAGCGGCGAGATTCTGATAGAAGGGCGTTCCGTTCAGTTCAGCGACACCCGCGCCGCGGAACAGGCGGGCATCGCCATCATTCATCAAGAACTGAATTTGATCCCGCAGATGACCGTGGCGGAGAACATTTATCTCGGCCGCGAGCCGCGCACTAAATTCGGTCTGGTTGATTTTAAAGCCATGCGTCAGGCGGCGGAGGCGGAGCTGCAACAGCTGCAAGTGCGCATTCCGGTGCAGGCGCGGATCGCCGAGCTGCGCGTCGGCGAGCAACAACTTGTCGAAATCGCCAAGGCGCTGTCGTTGCACGCCAAGGTGGTGATCATGGACGAACCGACTTCGGCGTTGAGCGAGACGGAGGTGGAAAAACTGTTCAAGGTCATTCGCCGGTTGCAGCAGAACGGCGTAGCGATCATCTATATCTCGCATAAACTGGAAGAGATCTTTGCCATCGCCGATAAAGTGACGGTGTTGCGCGACGGAAAATATATCGGCACCTGTGTGGTGAAAGAGTCGACAGCTCAACAATTGGTCGGCATGATGGTGGGCAGAGAACTGGCGGATCTGTTTCCCAAAGAGAAAGTCCAGTTGGGCGAAGAGCTGCTGCGCGTGGAGGGGCTGACCGTCCGTCATCCCTCCCAGAGCCATCGCAATTTGCTGGAAGACATCCATCTGAGTCTGCGCAGCGGGGAGATCCTCGGCATCGCCGGACTTTTGGGCTCCGGCCGGACGGAACTGCTGATGACGTTGTTCGGCGCCAGTCCGGGGCAGTTGGTGGCGGGCAAGCTCTTTGTCCGTTCGCGCCCGGTGGAATTGCACTCCCCCCAGGAGGCCATCCATCATGGGTTGGCTCTGGTCACCGAAGATCGAAAAGCGCAAGGCCTGTTTCTGCAGCTGCCGGTGCAATGGAACATCTCCATCGCCGGCCTTCGCCAGGTGGTCAAACGATGGGTGCTGCGGCACAGGCTGGAAAAAGCCATGGCCCAGCGCTATATCGATCAGCTGCGGATCAAAGTTCCGAGCCTGGCCGGCGCTGTCGAGACGTTGAGCGGCGGCAACCAGCAAAAGGTGATCCTGGCTAAATGGATGGCCACCACTCCTTCCATTCTTCTTCTCGATGATCCCACCCGCGGCGTGGATGTGGGCGCCAAGGCGGAAATCTATCACCTGATGAATCAGTTTGCCGAACAGGGCATGGGGGTGATCATGGTCTCTTCGGAATTGCCGGAGATCTTGGCGATGAGCGACCGCATTTTGGTGCTGAGCGAAGGACGGATGGTCGCCGAGTTCAGCCGTGAAGAGGCCTCGGAGGAAAAGATCATGACCGCTGCCACTCGGACCAAAGCCGCGTAAACGGCGATCGGCGCTTTCCCTCAGAATCACCCTTGAACAATCCATGCCCCAGATCCACAATCGTCCACAGGCGGTGATGATCGACGGAAAGCATTTTACGGCCTGTCCCTGTTTGACATTCTGCACTGTGCAAACCGGCTGAGGCTATGAGAGGCCAGGGGGTGATGAATTGCATGGCGGCGCCTCTTCAAGTCGGACCTTTTTGCCCTCACAGAGGAGGATCGGTGACTCCGGTAGAAAAAATCCATCGCACCATCAGCCGCAGCAAGGTCTTTTTTGCTGCAACGACTCCAGGCCACTTTTTAATCCAAACGCGTTTTCCACATGACCGGCCCGAAATGCCGGCGCTGACCGATTTTAACCTGGATCGCGAGCTGGAGCGCTGGATGGATCATCAGCTCGACTGCAGCCGGGCCACTTGGGCTGCCGGCGCTGATCTGGATGACGATCGGGTCCCCTGCGTGTGCCCGCGTTTCGGCATCGCAGAGCACTCGGCCTGGTTGGGAAGCGAGGTGTTTTTGCAGCACGACACCTGTGTGCCCATCCCCATGATCGTCGACAAGAAAGACCTGCAGCGGTTGACCTGCGATGAACGCCACCGCTGGTTTCAATACATGCAGCGCGGATATCGCTATCTGAAAACCAGGCAGTGCGGGGATTTTCTTTTATCCGTGCGCGGCACTATGGCGCCCATGGATATAGCCAACGCTCTGCGCGGAGATGAGCTGTTTTATGATTTCTACGATGATCCGGCATTCGTCCATCGTCTGATGCGCTTTTTAAGCACAGCGGTGATCTGGTATTACCGCCATCTGCTGTCTTGGGCCGATGAGGTGGAGGGGGGCTATGCCATGTTCCTATCGGATTTCTGGTTTCCGGCAGGCCTGGGCCATTTATCCAACGATGCCGCCATGTTGTGCAACGCGCAGATCTATGAGGTCTTTGGATTTCCCTATGAACGGGAGATGTGTCTGCAGTTTCCCCATACCCTTTATCATGTGCACAATGAAAAAATGCATTTTGTCCCTCGAGTCGCAGAGCTGCCCGGGATGCGGCTGCTGCAGGTCTCCTGGGATCCCAAAACGCCTTACCACCTGCTGGACCGGGATCATATTTTTTCCGCTACCGGCCAGGCGGCGTTGATGCTGCACGTCACCGACAGTGATCATTTACGCGAGCATATCACAGAGCTGAGCGGCCGCAATATCTTTTTTATCGTCGATTGCCGAGATCATCAGGATGCGGCGGATCTCATCGCCTTGGTGCGCAGCCATTCCCGGCCGCTTGGCTGACCGTTGGGCGTTTCCGCTGAAAGTTCCACCGGCGCCTGCCGTCGGAGCTTCGGCGGCCCTCCCCTGCCGCCGAAGCTTTCAATCAAAATGCAAATAACCGAACTGCCAGGGTAAATGGAAATTCACCAGATCGGTACGGCTCCAGGCGTAATGTTCAGGTTCACATCGATCGGGCTGATCGATGCGATAAAAATTCGCCCGCCATACATCACCGGGCTGGGGCGGCGTATGTTCAGCGCCAGGCAACTCAGCGAAAGGGATGGCCAATTCCGCGCGCCAGCCTTTGGCTGCCCCAGGTCGGTTGAGCTCTCCCAATACCTTCACCGCTGTGTGCAACTCTTTTAAATCGAAGGAGGGGAATGCGTAAAAAGGGGTTTGGGGGTTTTGCGGAGTCCGGCCGCTGACGATGCAGGCGTCGAAAACCGTATTCAGCGGGCTGACGTTGATCTCATAATACTGATGCCGGGCATTGGCTGGATTGAGAAAAACCTCCACGCACTCTTGCTCATAGATGGCTCCGTTGCGTTCTGTGATGGTTCCCCACACGTACGTATCTTCACAGGTAAAGCCTACATAGAGAAACGTCGCATCGTACAGCAGCCGCACTTGGGTTTTAAAGCGGCCGGGTTTGCCGTGAATGTCGCAGAGTTCCAGCGTGGATGCCCGCTTCCAGATCGGATCATCCAGAGCGCCGGACAGGACAAACGGCCGGTCGATTCTGTGACAGCGGCAGGAGGGCGTGGGGACGGTGGCTGACGGCATAAAGCGAACCTCCGGGGATTAGGGTCGAATCAGGTTTTAAGGATTAAAGCAATGGCCCCTGCCGGGGCAACGGCAAAGCGGCGGGGACTTATATCTCACCAGGATCATTTTTTTTTATCTGAACAAAAGCGCCGGCTTGCAGACGATACCAATACACGCCTGCGGATAAACTTCCGGCGTGCCAGGTCACCCAATGCTCGCCGGCCGGCTTTTCACTGTCCACCAGCACGGCGATCTCACGTCCGGTTGCATCAAATATTTTCAGTGAAGTCCGGCATGACGCGGCCAAATGATAGCGAATGACCGTGGATGGATTGAACGGATTGGGGTGGTTTTGCGCCAAGTGAAATCCTCCGGGAGTTTCGTTTACCTTACCGGCGTGAGAATTATTTGAGGTTTCAAAGGCGCCCAAATCCGGCGCTGTACCGAAAAACGCAGAGTCGATGACCGCGCCGGCATCGATGAGATCGCTGCCATCGGCCAGACGCAGAAACGGGATTTCCGGCAAACGGCCGTCATCGCGGCGCGGAGAGCGAGTCCATGCAGGATCGAGGCTGACGAAATCTTCGCTGGTCACATGAAAGGGCGCCATCCAGCTGTTGTTCTGATCGAATCCCTTGGCCTTGTTGTCAAAGGCCAGGCAGCGCTTAAGGATAAAGTGGTGCATCAACTGGTCCCGGTTGCTGTTGTCTCCTCCGCCCATCTTGAATCCGTTGCCGTTGGCCTGCGTGCCGGGATCGGTGCCGTCGGTCAAGTAGCCGTTCCCCCTGGACCAGCACTGTTCCAGAGTGGTTGTTATATCCGTGGCGCCGCGAAGGTAACCGTCCCAGCCGTCGTCGCTGTTGACCCAGGCGCGGCAGCCGAAGAAATAGTTGCCCGTTCCCATCGTGAGCATGGATGCAAACCCATCGGCGTCGCCGTAATCCGGCGGATCGGCGTTGTAGTAGGAATCGCAGTTGATGATTTCATTGAACGCCGCTCCATTGCTCAACTGCAGTCCGGTGTCGCGGTTTTCATAAAATGAACATCGTTCGATGCGATTGTAGGATTCCCGGCTGATCTCCATGCCGTTGTTCCCAGCGCCTTTGATCTCCAGGCCCTGAATAAGCCAATGATCGGCCTTGAGGCTGAAACCTCTTTGACCAAGCGGTTGGTTGGAAAAATCGAACACCGGCCGCTCCTGCGGAAAAGCCGGCAGATAATATTTGTTTTGCGCATGGCCGCTCTTTCTGATGGAGATCGTGGCGGTCTGGGCAAAGAGGCCGCCGCGCACCAGAATGGCGTCGCCGGGACCGGAGAGGTTGATGGCTTTGATCGCCGTTGCGAGGGACGATTCGAGGCTGCCCGGGTTGGTGTCGTTGCCGTCCGTTGCCGCGATGCGGGTGGCGCTGAAAGCAGAGGCGACCAGGAGTAAGAGTAGGAGAATGATTTTTTTCATGCCGGGTCTTTCATGCGTGTGAACTGGGCTGAGCATTTCTGGATGTACGGTCAGCCCTGCTGTGGATCAGAGCAGCGGCTCCAGCCTCGGAGGGCGCTGTTGTGCAATCGGGCGCCGAAGGCAGTTAATCCTTGTGGGTCAACGGATCAGCAGCATTTTTCGCGACCGTTTGTACGATCCGGCCTGCAGCCGGTACCAATAGACGCCGGAGGCCATGGCCAGGCCCTGTTGATTCGATCCATCCCAGGTCACTTTGTGTACTCCGACAGCCTCGGTCCGGTCCACTAGAGTCTTGATATGGCGGCCGAGCAGATCAAATATCTCAAGGCGTACGACGGCCGACTGAGGCAATTGGTAGGTGATCAAGGTGGCGGCATTGAACGGATTGGGATAATTCGCGGATAGATGCCAATGTGTAGGTTGGGCCGGTTGATCTTTGATCAGCCGGGTCTGGAGAAAATGATTGCCTCTTTCCACCGTGTTTTGCAGATCATCCAGACTGCTGCCGGCCATGAGAGCGAAATGCAGAGTGATCGAGTCCTTGGGCAGCAGGGTTAAGGGGCCGGCGCTGATGACGTGCGAGATATCCCCTGGACCGGCCTGGCTGACAACCGTGCCGCCGCTGAGGGATTGCCATTTTTCCTCATCAGTAAAACCATCATACAGGCCCCAGCTGCTGTTTTGCGGATGGTTTTGATCGTTGTAAATCGCGCGGCTGGAGACACCCACGGCATCGAGCACCGCTATGCCGACATAAGTGTCCGGGCCCGCACCGGTGTCATAGGCGTAGCTCAAACGGTGGCTGCTGTCATAGTTCACCATATTGGTGTTGTAATGGCCGCCATCGATGTCCCAGTCGAATAAAAAGCCGAAATGAAAGGGCGTCAGCGTTTCGTCGCCTTGATTATGTATGGTGTAGGAAAAAACGATCAGGTTCTGCAGTTCATCCTCTTGGTCGGCAAAGGTCCTCTGGATGATGCGCAGACGCATGGGATGATCCGCCATGCCGTCGGTAAAGATGCCGATAGACTCCTGATCTGAATGACGTCCGGGGGTGAAAAACTGCAAATCACCGTCTTCGGCAGTGACGAAATCCGCATCATAAATGATAGAGGATTTGCCTGGCGGAATGAAACCGCGCGCCGCATTGGCCAGCCGGTCCGGTCCAGTGCCGCACATCAATGCGCCCTCGAAAAGCAGGTTGGGGCCTTTGCGGTATTTAAAGCCGATTCCATCCTGGCTGATATCCGTTCGGCCAAAGCCGATGCGGCCCATGTTGGTTATAGACGTAGCCAGTGCGTTGATCTCGATATTGGCGAACGTCGGCAGCACGGACAAATTGAAATGATCGCGGTCGCTGTATTGGCCGGATCGCGCTCGCAGATCAAAGTGAATCAAATGGCCGCGCGGCGCGTCCGGTCGGACGATTATTTCAAACGGTGTGGCCACTTCCTGCTTTTGCAGCGTCTCGAGCGAGGTCATGGTCGTTGTGCCGGCGAGGATGTCGATAAAAGGGCTATCCGCGGATAACGTGAGCTCGACAAGCTCGGCGCGGGCTAGATAATTGACCACGGTGAGATAGATGCGCACCCTTTCGCCGGGTTTGATGACGCCGTCCTCATTCTCGTCGACGTAGCGCACCTGCTGGATGCGAATGCTGGGAGTGACCGCGGTAAGGCTGGCATATGCATCGATCTGTCCGCGTCCCAGTTTGCCGGCATAATGGGGGTTGAGCTCATCGATATCGGCGCAGGTCATGCGCACCTGTTCAGCGGCCTGGAGATTGCTCCAATCCGGATGGATGGACTTGACCAAAGCCACCACGCCGGCCACCAACGGGGAGGCCATAGACGTGCCGCTGATTGGTTTATAGCCGTTCTGGCTGACGGCGCCGTACAGGTTGTTGCCTGGCGCAGCCACATCCACGGTTTTCCCATAGTTGGAGTAACTCGCACGCACGGCGTTGTTGGTCAAAGCGGCCACGGATAAAACGCCGTCGTAGGACGCGGGATAAAAAAAGGAAGAGTCATTGTCATTTCCTGCCGCGGCGATGATGACGCTGCCCAGCTCCAGCGCGTGGTTCACTACATCCTGTTCATAGAGCGAGGATCCTCCCAGGCTTCCCCAGCTGCAATTGATGATATCCGCGCCCGCCTCAGCGGCATAGAGGATGCCGTCGTAACCAGAGATGATCGAATTGTCGCTGTACGGAGATGAACAATTGACAGCCATAAGTTTGGCGTTCCAGGAAGAACCAGCCAGGCCCCGCTGGTTATCCGTGACCGCGCAACAGATGCTGGCGGTGTGGGTGCCGTGCTCTGCGTTGATGGGAGTGTGGCTGAGGCCGGTGGGATCCGGCTGATTGGTCGCAAAGTTCCAGCCATGTAGGTCGTCGATATAGCCGTTAGCGTCGTCGTCCTGGCCGTTGTCAGGGATCTCACCGGGATTGTGCCAGAGGTTGGCGGCCAGATCTGCATGGTGGATTTCGGTTCCGCCGTCCACAATGGCGATGATCACCGGGCTGTCTTGCCCTTTGGCGATCTCCCACGCCTGGGTGAGCTGTATCTGATTGAAGTAGGGCAGTTGTGCTTCGATCAAAGAATCGTTGGGTGTAGCAGCCAGGTGATGGATGTATTTAGGCTCAGCGTATTCCACCTCTGCATCGCTCTGCAGCGCAGCCGCCACCTCCTGGGGTGTGCGCGGGCCGCTGAAATGGGCGTAATAAATCCTCTCCAGGCCGGCGGAACTGGTTTTTTTTCTCAGACGCATGGTCTGGGGCAGAATGGGCTCCAGCCGGTCAATGCCGGAGAACGCCGGCCGGCCGGTTGCGCTTTTATGCAGTCCAAGGCTTTTAAATTTAACCACCACTATGTGATCACTGCAAAGCCGGAAAGTCCGCAAGGGGGAAGCGGGTCGGTCTGCAGCGGACGCGTCGTTGATCCACAGCCGGCCGAAAAGGCAAGCAGCGGCCAGCAAGTATTTAATCGCATGTTGCACCATAACGTCTCTAGTTTCATAATCATACATCCCCCGACTCTTGGGCGGCAGCTGTTTCTTTGTTAACGCGAAAGTCTGAGCGCATATTCCAGCAAATGGGTTCGGCTCTGCTCGGGCTCTAGTGCCGGCAGCGGAGCAGTTGGCGGCTCTTGGCTCTGGTTGAACGTTTGGCGGAGAAGGAGGTTCCGACGGAGCCTTTGTTGAACATAAGGCGAACCGTTAAAGTTTGTCCATTAATCCTCGCCGGCGAGAGCTGGTCAGCAGGTCAGGACGATAGAGCTTGTTGACGAAAGTGGCGGGTTCGATGAAGAAAAAAGCGTCGGGCGCCAGAACCTTCACTTCCTGGGTGAGCGCCTTCAATTCTTTGCGGCGCGTGACGATGTGCACCAGGGTGACCGGCCCGTTCATACCTTGTCCCGGAAAGGTGGTCACCGCATAGCCCTGACTGCGGAGCGTGGCCGTCAGCGTTTCCGAGTATTTGGAACTGATGATGCGCAGAACGACATGGCCGAAGGCCAGTTTGCGCTCCAAAAGAATGCCGACGACGTTGCCGGTGGAAAATCCGAGCGCATAAAAGATGGCCAGCAATGGACGCAGGCTGATTTCATTCAGCACTTTGGCGACGACGGTGATCCACAGGCTGATCTCAAAAATACCGCAGATGAAGGCCGTTTTGGTGCGTCCCTGAACGATGCTGATGGTGCGGATGGTGCCCAGGGAGACGTCAAGCACTCGAGCGCAAAAAATCAGCAGACCCCAAAACAGCGTAGAAACATCAAAAAGGCTCATGGTTCTATTCACCGTTTAGCGTAAAATGCATGAAATAGTTTAGCCAATTTAAATTCACATTGCAAGCAAAAAATCAGTACAGTATATTATTCAATGCAAGCTTTGGTTATTATGGTTGGGTACAGTTGCTAAGGGATGGGTTTGGAATAATGAAAAAAGATCGGATTGTGGTCCTGGACACCGGCTATGAGTCCTACAGTCAGGAACAGGCGCTTTTTGAACAGGCCGGCTATCAATTGGAAGTGTACGGGGGTCCGGCCAGAAGCCAAAAGAGCAAACTCCAATTCGGCCGCGGGGCCATTGGGGTGATGATTCGCGGGACCGCAGCGGATGAATCCTTTTTCTCTGCGCTTCCTGGATTAAAGGCGCTGGTGCGCTACGGCGTGGGCTATGATAATGTGGACCTGACGGCCGCAACCCGTCATGGCGTCCGCGTCGCCAACGTCCAGGGCTATGCTAACGAGTCGGTCTCCGATCATGCCCTGGCGTTGATGTTCGCCTGCAACCGCGCTTTGCCCTGGGTGAAAAACGGCGGCGGATTCGGCAAACCGCCGATTGCAGCGATGCCGGATTTCAGTTGCTCCACGTTGGGCATCATCGGCCTGGGCCGTATCGGCGGCCGACTGGCTGAAAAGGCGTGCGCACTGTTTGAACGCATGGTGGCCTACGATCCGTATGTGGAAGATTGCCGCTTTTTCCGCCTGGCTTGCTGCAGAGTTTCTCTGCCCGAGCTGCTGCAGCAGAGCCATGTGATCAGTCTGCACTGCAATCTGACGATGGAAACCAGAGGAATGATCGGCGCCGCGCAATTCGCGCAGATGGAGCAGAAACCGGTGTTGATCAACACCGCACGCGGTCCAGTGGTCGATGAAAAGGCGCTGCTGAAAGCGCTGGACCAGGAGCGCGTCCGCTGGGCAGGCGTGGATGTCTATGACCATGAGCCGCCCCGGGGCGTAAGCCTAAAAGTGGCCGGCCATCCCAAGGTGCTGGCAACGGGCCATTATGCCTGGTATTCAGAAAACGCCAAGCTGGAGCTGCAGCGTCGCGCGGCTGAAAATATGCTCACATTGCTGTCAGGCGGCATCCCGGACGATTGTCTGAATCCCTTCCAATCCAGCTGAAGCCGATCGTTTTTCGCCTGCTGCCGAACCTGCAAGCCTGATCCGCTCCTTCGATGCAGGATTGCGGCAAAGACGGATTACCCTGAACCGCTTGTCAAAGATTTTCGCTCAATCCACAGGCAGCCGGCCGGTAAAATGACTGCCTTTAGAGCAGCCCGCTCTCCAGGACCCACCCGCTGCAGTAAAGCAGCGTTCGTTGAGCCAGCGTTTCGCTGTGCGCCTGCAGTTGCAGCCTTTGGTAATCTCCTGGTGCAAAAATGCAGAGGAAAACGTTCTTTGTCGCCAACGTCACCGCGGTGCGCTGCGAGTCGGTGATGGGCGAGCCTATGGGTCCCTGTCCGTCGGCGATCACATAGCGGTTCTCCATCTGCATCACCTGATCGTTGTGTCCTACAAAGCTCTCCCCAGACCGGCCCAACCGCACCTCAACAGCGCCCGCTATGCGATCCGCATCATAGATGCAGATGGGCAGCAGAAAATCCAGCGAACACCAGTTGCCGACATCCACCAACGTGTTGATGGGGTTCAGTGTTTTGCCTTTCAGAGCGCGATGGAGCAGCGCTTCAGAGGAAGGCCTGCGTTTGGTAGGATCCTGGCCAATGGCATGAAACAGCTTGCGGCTGTGCTCCACGCCGGGCACCGCGCTCACCGGCTGGTCGCCGTAGCGCGCGCGATAACGCTCTGCGCAGGCCTTGAACTGCTCAAAGGCGGTCCGCTCATCGCTTACGGTCACGCTGTGGATCTTGATCACAGCCAAACGCACCGGCAGGTTGGTTTCAACGCGCCACATGTTTTTCTACTCTTGGCCAGGAATCTGCCGCAGTCACCATTTTTCCTTCCGTATCAAGTCAGCCACAGGCTTGCGTTTCTTGATGCCGGGTATGTCCGCTGGGTAGCCCAGCGGCGTGAAGGCGATCGGCTCGACTTCTGCCGGCAGCTGCAGCACTTCCCGGGCTGCCAGGGGGTCGAAGGCGGCGATCCAGCACGTGCCCAATCCCAAATCCGCGGCCGCTAGAATAAGATGGTCCATGGCGATGGCGGCGTCCACGGCTGCATAATTGACGCCGTCGCGGCGGCTCCATGCCTGATCCGGCATAGCGACCATCCCGATCACCAGCGGAGGCTGCACGAACCATTCGCGGCGATAGATCCGGAGCAATTCGGTCTCACGACCGCGCGTGGTGATCACGATCAACTGAAACGGTTGCCGGTTGCAGGCTGTCGGCGCCCAGGCGGCTGCCTGCAGGACCTGTTCGAGCTTGTCCGCTTCAACCGGCGTGGACTGATAAGCGCGCACGCTGTAGCGGCTTTGTAAAACATGTCTCAACTCCATAGTCCATCCTCTCCTACAAATCAGCCAGAATCTTGACTGCCGTGCAGGCGAGTCACTGAGCCGGCCTTTGCCGGCAAATTACTCATATTTGGTTTGAAACTCAACCGTTATTTGTCGGTCAGAGCCTCTTGGCTGATGAGCTGGGCCGCCATCCTCTGTGTGGCAACGGTGCGGGTAAGAATATTTTTTGATTCTCATTGTCCCAGTGCGTATATTTTGCCATGCGATTTTCAGAAAACAGAAAAATGATCTGCAGCGGGCTGGCGGTCATGGGCGCAGCGCTGGTTTTTCTATTCTGGCCGTTGAGCCGCGAGTTCAATCCTCAGGCCGGGCTCTCTCTGCGCATTTACGATGCCAACGGCGTGCTGTTGCGCGAGGTGCTCAATCAGCGGCAGGAGCTGGCCTACTGGGCCGGCCTGCACCAGGTGGCGCCGGAAATGAAAGAGGCGATGATCGCTGCGGAGGACAAGCGTTTTTACCGCCATCCGGGCGTCGATCCTCTGGCGCTGACGCGCTCCCTGATCATAAATCTGAAACATCGCCGCATCGTATCCGGCGGATCCACCATCACACAACAGCTGGTTCGTCAGTTGTACAGCCTGCCCCGGCGTTGGTATGTCAAACCCTGGGAGATGGCACTGGCGGTGCGCATGGAATGTCAATTGAGCAAAAGCGAGATTCTCGAGCAGTACCTCAACCGTATGCCGTTCGCCAATCAAATATACGGTGTGGAAACAGCGAGCCGCCGCTATTTCAATAAACCGGCGTCGCAGCTCTCTCTCTCCGAAGCCTGCCTCCTGGCCGGCCTGCCTCAGGCGCCCAGCCGCTATAATCCCTATCGCCGATTGGACCTTGCTCAAAAACGACAGAGAATGGTGCTGCAGCGTCTACTCGCCAGCGGCCGCATCGACTCCAGCCGCTATGCCATGGCTTTGTCCACGTCGTTGCACATCAACGAATACCGGTTGAACTTTCACGCGCCCCATTTCTGTCAGCATCTGCTCAACATGCTTCCTGCAGAATACCCCAAAGAGCTGCACACCACTCTGGACGTGCCTGTGCAGAATCTGGTGGAGGAGCTGGTCGCCGGCCACCTGACCACGCTGCGTGATCAGCACGTCAGTCAGGCGGCGGTACTGGTGGTGGAAAATGCCGCCCGGCGCGTAAAGGCGTATGTCGGTTCAGCCGATTTTTTCAATGCGGATATTCACGGCCAGGTCGACGGCGTGACCAGCCTGCGGCAGCCGGGTTCAGCTATCAAGCCCTTCACTTACGGTCTGGCACTGGAGAACGGATACACCGCAGCGTCGATTCTTGCAGATGTGCAGACCTTCGCTCCCTCCGCTATGGGTGATTTTGCCGTCCATAATTATGATGAAAAATTTCACGGCCCGGTGCGTCTGCGCACCGCCCTAGCCTGCTCTTATAACGTGCCTGCGGTCAGGCTGCTCGAATCGCTGGGCGCTGATCTGCTGTTGCAGCGATTGCATTCAGCCGGCATCGCCAGCCTCGATCGCCCTGCAGCCTTTTACGGCCATGGGCTGACCCTGGGAAATGGGGACATTACGCTGCTGGAATTGACGCGGGCATTTACCGCGTTGGCCAATCAGGGTCGTTACAGTGATCTCGTATTTCTGAGCGACCAGCAGGCGCAACCGTTCCAGCCGATTTTTTCCGCGCAGATCGCCTGGTTGCTCAGCGATATTCTCAGCGACGCCCAGGCCAGGGCGCCGGCGTTTGGATGGGCCGGTCCGCTGCGACTGCCATTTCCCTGCGCCGCTAAAACAGGCACCACCAAAGATTTTCGCGATAATTGGACTATCGGTTATACTCAAGAGTATACCGTAGGCGTTTGGGTGGGCAATTTTGATGGAACTCCCATGCGCCGCATCAGCGGCATCACCGGCGCTGCGCCGTTGTTCCGCGACGTCATGCTGGCACTGCATCGCAGGGCGGATCCACCGCCCTTTGCACGGCCGGCAGGATTGGTGGAAACCGTGATCTGCAGCCGCTCCGGCCAGTTGGCTGGGCCGGATTGCCCCGGCCATGCGGTGGAGTATTTTCTCGCAGGCAGCGAACCCAGAGAATCCTGCACTGTGCATCGTGCTTTTTATTTTGACCGGCGCAATGATCAACTGGCAGACGCGCATACACCGCCGGCCATGCGGCAACGGCGGATCCTGGAGGTATGGCCTGCTGAATTCGCCGGTTGGATGGCAGAGAACAACCTAGCTGCACCGCCGGAACCGCTGTCGCCGGCGATCGAGGAGCGGTCGCACTGGCTGGCGGTCAGCTTTCCGGATGAGGGGGATGTGTTCAGAATTGATCCTGTTTTAAAGCGAGAGTTCCAGACCCTGATGTGCACGGCCATTGCTCCAGGACATATCCATTCCATGGAGTGGCTGGTGGATGGCCAACTGGTCGCCACAGTTCCGCGTCCCTTCAATTATCAATGGCCGCTGGCCAGGGGCAAACACCGGCTGGCAGTGCAGATCCATGATCGTGGCACAGTGCGACGCAGCGAGGAGGTTGAGATTCTGGTGTTCTGAGTTGTGCGGAACAAACCCCTTTCAGGCTTTGTTAAATTACTGACTTGCTTGCTGCGGGAAAATATGCTATCTTGTCAGCTGAAGTGATACATAGGAATCGAATATGCCTACCAAGCTTCCCAAACGCGTTGCTTTATTACTATTGATCGTCAGCGCCGCCTTCACGATCTTTTCCGCTCTGTACGCTGCTGAGAGAAACACAGTCCAACTGGTGGCCAGCGGCGAAGGATTTGTGGAATTCCGGCTGTCTCCGGCGTGGGAGTCGGACACGTGTGCCGTGGGCGATGAAACGCTGCACCATCTGTCCTTTCAGGGGGCAGAATGGATAGGGCAGACAGGCGCTGCCGCTCTGCCCGGCCGTTCCATCACCCTGGCCGTGCCTCTGCAGGGTCAGGTGGCGGCAGAGATCGTCGATGCGCCGTTTGAGGAGCAAAAGACCCTTCCCCTGATGCCAGTGGCTACGGTGCAGCCGGGTAAGGACGAACAATTTATAAGGGATGCGGTCTGGTACAGTCGCGATCAGTTTTTTCCCGAACAGACGGTGACCGTCAGCGAGCCGCTGTGGTTTCGCCAGCAACGTATTGTTCGCGTCTTTATCGGGCCGCTGCAATATAATCCGCGTCAGGGGCGATTGCGCCGGTATGACCATGTGCAGGTGCGGATCCATTTTCCCAGCGCCGCGGCCAGCCGTCCGGTTCGAGGCGCAGCGGATGAAGAGCTTTATCGGGCCGCGTTGCTCAACTATGAACAGGGCCGCGCCTGGCGGTTAGACGTCCCTTCTCCTCTGACCAAGACAGGTTCCAAGCTGGACACCAACAACTGGTACAAGATCATCATCCGCGGCGACGGCAAAGGCGGGAAAGAGGGCGTCTACAAAGTGGACGGCGCTGCGCTGCAGAAAGCGAATGTGCCCATCGCTGCCATCGATCCCACCACGGTGCAGCTGTTCAACAACGGCGGTCGGGAATTGCCGCAATCGGTGTCTGTGAGCCGGCCTGATTCGATGATCGAGAATCCGATCCAATTGGTCGGCACTGAGGACGGCAGGCTGGACCCGGGCGATTATCTGCTTTTTTATGGGCGGTCTCTGGAGGGCGACGCCTACGACGCGACGTTGAAACGACGCATCCATTACATTCATCATTATGGGTATGATAACGTCTACTGGCTGACCTTTGGCAAAAAGAAAGGCTTGCGGATTGCGGACAAGGCCGCCGTATCCGCTGCAGGCGTCCCTGTCGAAGCCAGTTTCCGCGACCTGGCGTTTGTGGAGGAAGAAAAAACCATCTATCTGAAATCAGGGACTGAATGGTTCGGCGCCGGCCTTTCCACCGAGCAGCGCACCTTTTCGCAAACTTTTTCGCTGCCCGGCGCTGTGCCGGCGGACACCACAGTGTACCGCGTGCAGATGGCGGCGGCTTCGGCCGGCACGCACCAGTTCCGGTTGTCCGCCAACGGCAATACCCTGGGCGACATGAGCCTGGTGCGTGACGTCTATGGCTACACCACCCGCATCGCCCAGTTTATCGCTCCCGGCACCTTGATGGACGGCAACAACACCGTCAGCGTAACCTATTTGTCCAATTCGGACATCATGTTGTCCTATGTGGACTGGATCGAGGTGGAGTACGGCCGCCGATTCGTCGCCCAGGGCGATCAGCTGCTGTTCAACGCGCCGCTGCGTGAAGGCATCGCTGGATTCAAAGTCGACGCCTTCAGCCGCGATGATATCACGGTCTGGGAGGTGACGGATTTTCATTCGGTCCGCAGAATCGCCGGCACGGTTGCGGCGAATAAAACAGTCAGCTTCGCCGACAGGATTTCCTCCGCAGCGCCGCAGCGCTATCTGGCCTTTACGCCGGCCGCCTATCGCACGGTCGCGGAGATCGTCGCTGCGCCGCGAAACGATCTGCGCAATCCCCGCGATGTGGATTATATCATCATCACGTATGATGATTTCTATCAGCAGGCGATGCAGCTGAAAAGCCTGCGCGAAAACTGGAGCCCCAATGACCGGCTGTCCACCGAGGTAGTACGGATCAACGATGTGATCAACGAGTTCGGTTGGGGGATCAGCGATCCTACTGCCATTCGCGATTTTCTCCTCTCGGCTTATCAACGTTGGTCGCAACCGCGCTATGTGTTGCTGCTGGGAGACGGTCACTATGATTATAAAAACATCCTCAAACACGGGGTGACCAATTTCATCCCGCCCTATGAAACTGCAGATCGTTCAGAGAATGACACCCGCGTCACGGATGACTGGTTCACCTATCTCAAGGGCAACCGTTCCGGCATGCAAATGGCCATCGGCCGCATGCCTGTGCAATCAGTCGAGGAGGCTCAGGCGGCGGTGGACAAGACCATCGCCTATGAGACCAACTATGAACCCGGAGAATGGCGAAAGACCATCACCATCGTCGGCGACGACGAATTAAAGGCCGGCGGGGTCGGCCAGGAGACCGATCACACTCGCCAGGCGGAGATCCTCGCCGAGTCCCATGTGCCGGACCTGTTCAATGTGCGAAAAATCTATCTGATGGACTATCCGGTGGTCCGGACCGTCAGTGTTTCCGGCGTCACCAAACCCCAGGCCAATGAAGCGCTCATCGATCAGATCAATCAGGGCACGCTGATCCTCAATTTCATCGGCCACGGCAACGACGAGCTGTGGACCCACGAACAGGTGCTGTATGCGCCCACGGATTTCCATCGCATTCAGAATCAGGGGCGTTTGCCTTTATGGGTGGCCGCCACCTGCGAGTTCGCTTATTGGGATCAGCCGGACAAGCAGAGTTTTGCGGAACGGATTCAAAACGCAGCCGAACGCGGCGCCATCGCCATGGTCGCCTCTTCCCGCGTGGCCTTTTCCTACGACAATGCCAGCTTTAATTACCAGCTGTTCGATATTCTTTTTAATCCTTATGTGGCCGGCGGCAAAATTTTGCGCATCGGCGATGCAGTAATGATCGCCAAAAACAACACCTTCAACGATTACAACAGCGAAAAATATGCAGTCCTGGGCGATCCCGCTCTGCGTTTGGGAGCGCCGACCAGCCGGGCCAAGATCGAGCAGATTTCCCCCGACAGTCTGCAGGCGTTGCGACGTGTGCGCGTCTCCGGCTATATCGAAAAGGACGCAGGCGTCTGGAACGATTTCAACGGCAAGCTGCTGCTGCGGGTTGTGGACGCCAAGAAACAGCGCGTCTATGAAACCTCCGCGGGACTCAAAGTGTATTACGTGCTGCCGGGTAACAGCGTGTTTCGCGGCGTGACCGAAATCAATAACGGTCGCTTCAGCATGGAATTCATCGTGCCCAAAGACATCTCCTACGGCGGCGAGGACGGCAGGCTCTCCCTCTATTTCTGGAACGACGCGGCTGAGGGCACCGGCCACTATGAAAACCTGCCGGTGGGCGGCACCGCGGTGAACCTCATCGATCACCAGGGGCCGGAGATCAGCATCAAATTCGGTCAGGAGGATTTCTCCTCCGGTGATTTCACCAAACCGGATCCGCTGCTGAAGGTGGAGATCAGCGATTCTTTAAGCGGCGTCAACATCGCCGGCGACATCGGCCATCAGATCAGCATGGTGCTCGACGACGATCAAGCGGCTGCCAAGGATATGACTCAATTTTTCGAGTACCATTCGGGAAGCTTTACCAGCGGGGTGCTGAACTATCAGCTCACCGGTCTGGCAGAGGGGCTGCACACGCTGCAGATCAAGGCCTGGGACAATTCCAACAACTCGAGTATGATGGAGACGGCCTTTCAGGTGGTGGCCGATTCGATTCTCACCGTACGCAACCTGCTCAACTATCCTAATCCCATGACCGCTCACACCCAGTTCAGCTTTGAACTGAGCAACGACGCCAGGGTGACGCTCAAGATTTTTTCTGTCGCCGGCAGGCTGCTGAAAAAGTTCGAGCCCATGTTTGCCGCCGTGGGATTTAACCAAATTCCGGAAATATGGGACGGCCGGGATGAAGACGGCGATCTGCTGGCTAACGGCGTTTATCTGTACCGGTTGGAAGCAGTACGGGAGAATGCCAAAGTGGAAAAGATCGGCAAAGTGGTGATCGCAAGGTGAGACCTCTCTGCACGGGCGATGCGATGCAACCGCTAGAGGCGCAGGATGGGGAGAATGCTGCGGGCTTCACTGTTCGTTCAGGTCAAATCGTTCGCCAACTGAATCCATTCAGCGACGGTAAGATCCTCGGGCCTGCGCGTCAGATCCCAGTGAGATAATTTTTGCAGGTCAAAGGTCTTTAATGTGGACCGCAGCATCTTTCTGCGCTGATTGAACGCGGTGCGCACCAACCGGCGGAACAGCGCGTCTTCTGTGATCCTCGACGCAGCGGTTTTATCGAATGTCCAGCGCACCAGACAGGAGTCCACTCGGGGTTGCGGACGGAACACCGAAGCGGGCACTGACCGCAGCAACTGCACCCGCGCATAGGCCTGGCTGAACACCGCCAGAATGCCATACTCTTTGCTGTTCGGTTCAGCGACGACGCGCTGCCCCACCTCTTTTTGCATCAACAGCGTCATATCTTGCAAGGGGCCTGGATGATCCAATACATGGAAGATGATCGGGGTGGTGATATAGTAGGGGATGTTGCCGATCACCCGGGCGTCTTCCGTGCCGCACAGTGCGATGAGATCGGTCTTTAAAATATCGGCTTGGATGATCTCCACATTGCCGGCGCTGCTGAAGGCGTGCTGCAGCTGAGCGGCCAGGTCCCGGTCGATCTCAATGGCCCATAGTTTGCGCACCAGCGGCTGAATCCGCTCGGTGAGCAATCCGGTGCCTGGACCGATTTCAATCACCGCGTCCTTCGCCCGCAGGTCCAGCGCTTCCACCAGCCGGCTCAGCTGGTTGGGATCGATAAGAAAATTCTGCCCCAGGCTTTTTTTAGCATGATGCGAAGAGCGATGCACCGTCACTTTGTTCCCTCCGCCTGCTCCCCATGGTCAGACGACGGCTGGCTGAAGCCGAACAGCTCACAGGCGTTTTCGCTGGTGGCGCGGGCGATTTCAGCGAACGACAGACCTTTGAGCTCGGCGATTTTTTGCGCCACATGCTGCACGTAGGCCGGTTCATTGCGCTTACCGCGATGGGGAACCGGCGCCATATAGGGACAATCGGTCTCCAGCAGCATGCGATGCAGTGGAACGCGGGCCGCCACATCGGCCATGGCGGCGTTCTTAAAGGTCACAACGCCGGTGAAGGAGAGATGAAAGCCCAGGGCCATCACCTCCTCCGCCATGGCCAGGTCGCCGGGAAAACAGTGGAACACGCCGCGCCAATGGCTGCGGCTTTTCTCCCGCAACAGGCGCAGGATATCCGCATCCGCCTCGCGGGTGTGGATGATCAACGGTTTGCCTGTTTCTAGCGACCAGTCCAGAAACGTGCGCAGAGAGCGGCGCTGCAGCTCACCGGGCGACAGGTTGCGATAATAGTCCAATCCCACTTCGCCGATGGCCTTGACGCGTGGATGATGCACCAGCTCGCGCAGCTGCTCCAGTTCGCCCTCCTGAATCCGGGTTACATCATGCGGGTGAACGCCCACCGCGGCATAGACCGACGGATACGTTTCCGCCAGGCTGATGTTTTTGCGGCTGGTGGCGAGATCGATGCCGATGGACAGAATGGTCCTGACCTCTGCCTCGGACGCGCGCTCAATGACCTGCTCGCGATCCGCGTCAAACTGGGAAAAATCTAGATGGGCGTGGGTGTCGACCAGCCACGGCCTCATTTCACTTTGGCCCCGCACTGAACCGGCCGGTCCGGCGTGAGCACGGCCAGCTGACCGGTTTCATCCTCGGCCGCCAGCAGCATACCGTTGGATTCGAGTCCGCGGATTTTTGCCGGCTGAAGATTGGCCACCACCACGATGGTCTTGCCGATCAGCTGCTCCGGCGCATAGTGTTTGGCGATGCCGGCCACGATCTGACGTTTTTCATCGCCCACCTGTATCTCCAGGCGCAGCAGTTTATCCGCTTTTTCCACTTTTTCCGCTTTCAGCACCAGCGCCAGCCGCAGCTGCACGCGGCTGAAATCATCGTAGGAGATTTTCGCCGGCTCAGCTGGCGTTTCGGCTGCAGCGACGGTCGGAGGCTGGTTCTTCGAGGCCGCTGCCAGACGGTCGATCTCGGGTTGTATTTGCTTGTCTTCGATTTTGTTAAACAAGATTTGCTCCTGTCCCAAGCGATGTCCTGGTTTCAGCGTCAGGCTGCCGGCCTCATCCCATGATTGCTGATGCACGCTTCCTGTGTGGCCGAGCATGGCCCAGGTCTTTTCCGCGGAGAACGGCAGCACCGGCTCCATGAGAATGGCAAGGGTTTGCACCGCATGCAGGCAAAGATTGATGGTGGTGGCGCACCGGCTGCGATCGGTTTTCAGCGTGGCCCAGGGCTGCTGATCGTTAAAGTATTTGTTGGCGAACCGGGCTACATCCATCAAAGCGGTGAGGCCGCGGCGCAGCTCATAGCGCTCGAAAAGGTCGCCGATTTCCACCGGTGCTTTTTCCAATACCCGGATCATGGCGCGGTCCAGATCGTTGAGCTCGCCGGCTGCAGGCACGCCGTTGAATTGGCGCTTGGCAAACGTCAAAGTGCGGTTGATGAAATTGCCGAGAATGTCCGCGAGTTCGGAATTGTTGCGCTGCTGAAATTCCGTCCAGGTGAAATCCGCGTCCTTGCTCTCCGGTGCGATGGCCGCCAAATAGTAGCGCAGCGGATCCGGGGGGAATTTATCAAGGTACTCGCCCAGCCACACTGCATAGTTGCGGCTGGTGGAGAGCTTTTCGCCCTGGAGATTGAGAAACTCGTTGGCCGGAATGTCGGCGGGCAAGATCAGATCTCCATGCGCCATGATCATGGCTGGCCAGATGATGGCGTGAAAGACGATGTTGTCTTTGCCGATAAAATGGACCAGCTTGGTGCGGCTGTCCATCCAGTACTCTTTCCATTTGTCCGGTTGACCGATGCGCTCCGCCCATTCTTTGGTGGCGGAGATGTAGCCGATGGGCGCTTCGAACCAGACATAGATCATCTTGTCCTCATACCCGGCTGCCGGCGCTGGGATGCCCCATTTCAAATCGCGCGTCACCGCCCGTTCGCCCAGCCCTTCTTTGAACCAGCCGCGGCAATAGTTGAGCACGTTTTCTTTCCAGTTCTTCTTTTCCGCCAACCACGTTTCCAGCCGGGACTGAAAATCACCCAGCTTGAAGAAAAGATGTCGCGTGTCTTTGAGCACCGGCGGGTGGCCGCAAACTTTGCAATAGGGTTTGATCAGCTCGGTCTGCTCGAGAGAACTGCCGCATTTTTCACACTGATCGCCGCGCGCGCCCGGCTGCTGGCAGCGCGGACATATGCCTTCCACAAATCGGTCAGCGAGAAATCGGCGGCAGGTGTCGCAATAGAACTGCTGAACCGTGCGTTCCACCAGAACATTTTTATTGTACAGATTCTGAAAAAACGCCTGGCTGGTCTTGTGATGCAACGGTCTGGACGTGCGTGAAAAGTTATCAAAACTCATGCCGAACCGGGTAAACGTGTCCAGATGATCGGCGTAGTAGCGATCAACCAGCTGCTGAGGCGTGATGCTCTGCTTTTCTGCCGCGATGGCAATGGGCACGCCGTGTTCATCTGTGCCGCAGATGTACAGCACATCGCGCTTTTTCATGCGCTGGTAACGGACATAGACATCCGCGGGCAGATAGGCGCCAGCCAGATGGCCCAGATGGATGGGCCCGTTTGCATAGGGCAGTGCGCTGGTGACAAGAATGCGTTTCATGCTTCTTTCCTGTAAAAAAAGCTTTTTCCGGATCAACTCATAAGATACCTTTAAAATATTTTAATTACAAGGAAAAGTTGTTGCATAAAAAAACGATAAATAGTACTTTAAATTGAAACAGCCGAAAGGGAGCAGAATGATTCAGGCTGTCGGCATCGACGTCGTTGATTTGGACCGGTTTAAAACAGTGGTTGAACGCTGGGGCGATCGCCTGCTGGAAAGGATTTTAACGCCGGCGGAGATCGCGCACTGCCGGGGTAAGGCCGCTGCTCTGCCATCCATGGCGGTGCGCTTTGCCGCCAAAGAGGCGTTCATAAAATGTCTGGACTCTGTGCAATATCGTCTTTTCACCTGGCAGAGCGTGCAAGTGGTTAATGCGGAGACCGGCAAGCCGTCGCTCAAGCTAAACGGCCCCCTGGCCGACTGCCTGGCCCGTTTTCACATTCTGGTCAGTTTGAGCCACAGCGATCGCTCGGCTGTGGCAGTGGTGATCCTCGACTCCCTGAATCCGGATACTTAACCCTGAAATGAGGCTTGTGTGCAGCCCATCGCAACCCCCCAACAGATGGCCGGTTTGGACCGCTTCGCCATGGAGACCCTCTCGATTCCCGGTTTGCTTCTGATGGAAAACGCGGGCCGCGGCATCGCAGACGTCGCCGTGCGTATGATCGCTCCGTCTGGGAACCGGCTGGTGCATATCTTTTGCGGTCCGGGCAACAATGGCGGCGACGGCTATGTGGCGGCCCGCCACCTGCGCAATGCAGGGTATGAGGTCGAGCTTTATATTTTGGCTGATGAGGACAAAATCAAAGGGGATGGCCTGGTCAATCTGCAAATTTTGCAAAAATTACAGCAAACGCTTCACTTTGGTCTTCCTCAACCCGCAGCAACGAAGAGACCGGGCTTGATAATCGATGCCCTGTTGGGCACTGGGGCGAAAACACCGGTCACAGGCGCCTTTGCCCAGGCTGTGGAGCTCATAAATCAGCTGGACGCGCCGGTATTGGCTGCCGATCTACCCACCGGCGTGAATGGAGAAACAGGCATGGTAGAAGGGCCGGCAGTCAAAGCGGATGTGACCTGCACCATGGCCCTGCTCAAATCAGGCCTGCTCTGGTCTCCGGCCAGAGAGTACTGCGGCGAGATCAAAGTGGTGGACATCAGCCTGCCGCCCCAGGCTCTACAGGCCCTGCCGGTCAATCAGTGGCTGGTCGAAGCAGCGGATGCCGCTGCCCGATTGCCGCTGCGGCGCGAAGACGCTCATAAAAATCAAGTGGGCTCCGCAGCAGTAGTGGCCGGTTCTCTTGGCTTTTGCGGCGCTGCGGCACTCTCAGCCGCTGCCTGCCTGCGTGGCGGCGCCGGGCTCTGTTACCTGGCTTTTCCCGCCAGCCTGAACGCGGTTATGGCGGCCAAATTGACTGAGGTGGTGCTCTGGCCCATGCCGGATCGCGATCAGGGATTCCTGAGCGAAGAGGGGCTGAGCACTCTATTGACCAAGATCAGCAATCAGAACGCCTGCGCCATTGGTCCTGGTCTGGGACAGGAGGCTTCGACCTGTCAACTGGTCTATAGCCTGCTTGAAGAGCTGACCCTGCCGCTGGTGCTGGATGCGGATGGCCTGAACATCTGCAGCCGCAATACCTCGGCCTTGAAAAAGTGCCGGGCGGATCGCATTCTTACGCCTCATCCCGGCGAACTGGCGCGGCTGCTGAACACCTCCACTGGAGAGATCGCCCTGAATCGTGCTTCAGCCGCTCGGCTCGCGGCCAAGACGTTCAACGCCGTGGTGGTGCTCAAAGGCGGGCCCACTTGCATTGCGGCGCCGGATGGACGGCTTTACATCAACTCAACCGGAAATCCCGGGATGGCTACTGCCGGATCCGGTGATGTGCTTACCGGCCTGATCGTTTCGCTGCTGGCGCAGGGACTGAACAGCCTGGACGCTGCCCTGACCGGCGTCTATGTACATGGAATGGCCGGTGATTTGGCCAGGCAGCAATTCGGCGAAGCCGGCATGATGGCCGGGGATATTCTCAACAAGCTGACCGATGCACTGATGACACTCAAAGGAAATTGATGCGGGAATCACGGTTTGTTCGCTGGTATTTGCCGCCCATCGTCTGGGGAAGCTTGTTGCTCGTTCTTACCTCAATGCCCAAATTGTCGCCGCCCTCTCTCGGAGTTCGGCTTCAGGACAAAATCTATCACTTTGCCTTTTATGCAGTGTTGGGCTTTCTCTGGGTGCGGGCTGCAGCAGAAGGGAAAAAGGCCCGGGTCTCTTTGGCTCTGCGGTCCTCCTTGCTTTTCGCCTCACTGTTTGCTGCTTTGGATGAGCTGCATCAGCTGCTCATTCCCGGTCGATTTGCCGATTTTGCTGATTTTATCGCCAATGTTGCGGGCTTGTTTGCGGGTATTTTCTTATTTAAAACATTATTTAATAGAAAATTATCGAAAGAAAATTCCTTTATCGAATAATTAATTTTTTTGCGATAAAAGTCAAGAATTGCCAAGTTTTAATTGACTTTACATAATATAAATCGTAAATTTATATGTAAGTAAGCGGGACTTTAGTTCCGGCAGTTGATATCAAAAGGGAGGACTTGGCTGTGGCTGATCAGGCATATTGTGTAAAGTGTAAAGCAAAGACCGATGTAAAGAACCCGCAGAAGGTCACCATGAAAAATGGTCGCGAGGCTCTCAAAGGTACTTGCGAGAAATGCGGAACAGGCGTCTATAAAATTCTAGGCAAAGCTAAATAAGCGGTTCTTCAGTTGAACTTGACTATGCAAGGCGGAAATATTTTTCCGCCTTTTTATTTATCCCCATACGCTGTCTGTGTATTCATCATCCTAACAAGCGAGGTGTTTATGTCCGGCTCCATACCAGCTTTGTTCGTTCAAGCGAAAACTTTGCCCGAAGCATGGGAAAAAGCGGTGCTCGCCTGCTGGCAGCACGGTGTGGACATCAAAACAGAATATGACAGGCCGGATGACCCGGCCAGCAAGGATTGCACCATGATGTGGGTGTGCGAGGATCCCTTTGCCGAGCCGCGCATTCACCGGGCGTTTCCCGGAGGGTTGGAAGATCTGGAGATCTATCGTCAGGAGGTGGTGGTCGGCGTGCACGACCATTGGATCGCTCCGGAGGAGGGCAAGTGGACCTACACCTATCACAAAAGGCTTTTTTGTTATGAAATCGAGAGCCAAGTTGTGGATCAGATACAGTATATGATCGACAAGCTCAGCGAGGCTGGGCATACGCGCCGGGCTCAGGCCATCACCTGGAATCCCAAGCTGGATCCGCCTACTGATGATCCACCCTGTCTGCAGCGGGTGTGGTGCCGCATGCTTGCCGATGAGCAGGGTCAACTGGTTTTGAACATGAACACTCATTGGCGGTCACGGGATGCCTATAAAGCGGCCTATATGAATGCGTTCGCCTTTACGGATCTGCAGCGCCGAATGGCGGACCAGATTGCAAAAAAGATCGGCCAACCGGTAGCAGTGGGACGATACGTTGATCTGGTGGACAGCTTTCATATCTATGGCTCCTACTTTAAGCAATTCGAAGGTTTTTTGAAAAGCGTGCAGACCCGCAGCTTTGCAGAACGCACCTGGCCCTCCAGCTTTGCCGAGCCCATGTTCGAGGAGGCGAGAGAGCGCCTGGCGGCTGAGAAAGCATGATCCGGTTTTACCCCCTCCACATGTCAATGCCGGCCTTTCTGCAAACCGGCGCGCGGCCCATTCCTTTGATGGCTGCGCTTCTGCACTTTCCCGGTCAGCTGGTGATCGTCGACACCGGATTCAGCGGCGAGCCGGATCTGCTGCATGAGTTGGATCGGTTGGGTGTCAGCCCTGTGGACGTGGACCTGGTGGTGAACACCCATGTCCATCCTGATCATGCCGGCAATAACAGGCTGTTTACGCGTGCTCGAGTGGTCGTCAGCCGAGTTGATTACGAGTTTGCCAAAAGTTATTGCCATGCGATCATGGAGGCGGCTGATCCAGTGAAGGTGTTCCGGCGCCATTACCCCGAAGTGCGGGAGGCGCGGCTGGCCAAGGAGGCTTGGCAGGCCCAGTGGCTGGCCAGGCAATACTGGCACGATGATCTTCTGGGCCGTGCGGATCAGATCCGTTGGATTGAGGATCGCCCTAACCTGCCGGATGCTGTCAGGTTACAGCCGTTGCCCGGTCACAGCCCCGGCCACTATGGCGTGCGATTGGACACACGCCCTTCTCTGCTAATCTGCGGCGATGCACTGGCCAGTCGTTTGTTCTGGAAGAGCAAACTGCGGGAATTAACGCCCGTGTTCAACAACGAACAGCACTCGGCGAGCAAACGGCTGGTGGAGGAGTGCGACGGCCTGATCATGGGTGGACACGACATACCCTTCTGGTGCCAGGATGGGCGCTATTGTACGGAAACAGAGATTCTGCTGGACCAACCACAACGAGGTGATGCAACATGAAGCTTTTAGGCATGATGATGCTGCTGATGACAGCGCTGGCGCACGGCGCGGCGTCGGCTGGGCAGCGGCAAAAAGTACTTTTGGATTTTGATCTGGGCAATGATATCGATGACGCCTTTGCCCTGGCCCTGGTATTATCCAGCCCGGAGCTAGAACTGGCGGCCGTCACCCTGGACCATGGCAGAACCGACCTGCGCGCTCTGGTCGCCTGTCGGATGCTTTATGAATGCGGCTGCGAGAAGATACCGGTGGCAGTAGGCAGACAGACCGCGCAAATAGTGGGCAAAGATCAGGAACCTGCGCCCTATCATCCGCAATATTACTGGGCGAAGGATTTTACCGCGGTCAAACCGGTCAGTACGCCGGCGGCCGACTTGATCATTCACCTGCTGAACCGCTATTCGGGTGAAATTGTACTGATCACCACCGGCCCGGTGCCCAACATGGCGGATGTGGCGGCAAAGGACGCCGGCGCGTTGAAAAAAGCCAAGGCCATCTATGCCATGTTCGGTTCTTTCTATATGGGCTATGGTCGGGATCCAGCTCCATCGGCCGAATGGAACGTGGCCGCCGACGTGGCTTCAGCCAAAACGTTTGTTGAGGCCGGCGCTGAGATCACCTACGCCGGACTGGATATCACCACTTTTGTCGCCCTGGAAGAGAAAAACCGCAACCGGTTATTAATGCGTCAGAGTCCGTTGACCAATGCCCTGTGCGGGCTGTACAGCCTGTGGGAATTGGAAACTCCGATTCTCTATGATGCGGTGGCGGTCGGCATGCTGTTGTGGCCTGAATTGTTCGTCACCCGTCCGGCTCATGTCAGAGTGTTGGACAATGGTTTCACGGTGATCGATGAAAGCAAGCCGGCCAACGGCCGGATCGGCGTGCACATCCAAAAGGACGAGTTTATCAAACGGCTGATGCAACGGCTGCTGCAGCAGAATCTGCACCGGAGATGACCGAATCCGCTGCGTCTTGTTTAACCTTCTCTCCCTCTATGGGATCGATCTCATGCGTTTTCTGACCGTATCTCTGCATCCTGTGTTGCAGCGCACCTGCGAGCTTGATCGGCTGCAGGAAAACCGGGTGAACCGATGCCTGACGCTGCGGGTGGATGCCTCCGGCAAGGGGGTGAACGTCGCCCGCGTGTTGCATCAGCTGGGCAAAGAGGTGCTGCATCTGACCCAACTGGGCGGTGTTCTTACCGATTATTTTATCGAGTTGATCAAGCAGGACGGGCTGGCTCTGAGTTGGGTGGATTCGGAATCAGAGATTCGCATCTGCACGACGCTGCTCAGTCGAAGCGCGCACACGGCGACCGAGATCGTCGAAGAGGCGCCGCCGGTGTCGCCGCACACGGATGGGCGGATGCGCGTACGGTTTCTGCAATTGCTGCCGGGAACCCGCATGGTGATTCTCTCCGGCAGCAAGGCTCCTGGATTCACGGCGGATATTTTGCCCTGGATGGTGCGTCAGGCCAAAGCCTGCGGCGTGCAGGTCCTTTTGGATTATCGCGGCAGGGATCTGCTGGATTCGCTGGCTTATCAACCCGACCTGATCAAGCCCAACCGGCAGGAATTTGAGGATACTTTTTTCCCGGGTTGTTCCGCGGTGTCTGAACACCGGATAATGGAAAAGATGATCGCTCTGGAGCAGAGCGGCATCCACGCGGTGCTGACCGATGGAGCCCAACCGGTATGGTATGTACAGGGAGAACGCGTGGTACGGCGGCCGGTGGAGGCTGTTGTGCCGGTCAATGCCATCGGCAGCGGGGATGCGTTCGCCGCGGGTCTGGCGGCGGTGTGGAGCGAAACCGGAGATATGGGCGCCGCGGTGGACAAGGCCTTGTGGTGTGGAAAGCAGAACGCCCGGCTGATCAAGCCGGGCGTCATTCGATTACAGAATGAAGAGCATTTCTGAATATTTCGGCAGCGGCCATAGATCATCCGCCACCAGGTTCTCCAGCTCATCCGCCGGCTTGCGCACCTTGGTCATCAGGGGAAGGATGTGATCTGCGATGAACTTGGCGCGGCGCGACAGATCCTCGATCACGTCGGCTTTTTCCACAGCGGCCATCAGGTCGTTCTGGCTGGCCTTGAGCCGGGCGATGGTTTCCGTGATTTTTTTCAGTAGATCGATCTCGGGGTTGTAAGACGCTTCCGGCACCAGGGTGTTGAGGTTTTTCAATCCCTGCACCACCTCGAGAAGCGTTGCCTGGTAGGTCATGGCCGCGGGGATCACCATGCTGTTGATCATGTTGTTCATGGTCTCACATTCGATCTCGATGGTCTTGATATACTGTTCCAGCTTGGTGTGATAGCGCGATTCCAACTCGATTTTGCTGAACACCTTCTGACGCAGCAGCATTTCAATGTTCTTCGGCGCCACCAGACTGTCCAGGGCATAGGCGGTGTTTTTAACGTTGGGCAGATTGCGCCGCGCCGCTTCCTGCTCCCACTCTTTACTGTAGTTGTTTCCATTGAAGCGAATGGCTTCGGTATCCTTGATGTGTTTGCGCAGAATGGCGATCACTGCGGTTTTGAAATCCGTGCCCTTGTCGATCTCTTTTTCAAGATCGGCGTAGAGCACGTCCAGCGAATCGGCCACCGCGGCATTGAGCATCGTGTTGGGCAGCGACACTGAAGCCATCGAACCGGCGGCGCGGAATTCGAACTTGTTGCCGGTGAAAGCAAAGGGCGAGGTGCGGTTGCGGTCCGTGTTGTCGCGCAGGATGGCCGGCAGCTTGGTGAGGCCCAGATCGATGATGTTCTGCGCCGTCGCCTTGACGGTCTTTCCGGTTTTGATCGCATCGAGGACTTTGGTAAGCTGATCTCCGAGAAAAACGGACATGATCGCCGGCGGCGCTTCGTTGGCGCCGAGTCGATGATCGTTGGACGCGGAGGCGATGGCCGCACGCAGTAAATCGCCATAGTAATAGACGGCGCGCAGCACCGCGGTAAGGAATACCAGGAACTGCAAATTCTCCTCCGGCGTGCTGCCGGGTTCGAGCAGATTGTTCCCCTCCGAATCGGCCATAGACCAGTTGTTGTGTTTGCCGCTGCCGTTGATGCCGGCAAACGGTTTTTCGTGCAGCAGCAGCGCCAGTCCGTGGCGGTTGGCCACTTTTTTTAAAATTTCCATGATCAGCTGATTACGGTCTGCTCCCACATTGGCTTCGGCAAAAATCGGCGCGATTTCGAACTGATGGGGCGCCACTTCGTTGTGGCGGGTTTTGGCCGGCACGCCCACTTTATAGAGCTCGATCTCCGAGTCCTGCATGAAAGCGAGGACGCGGTCCTTGATGGAGCCAAAGTAATGGTCCTCCAGTTGTTGTCCCTTGGGCGGTTCCGCGCCCAGCAGCGTTCGGCCGGTGATGCGCAGGTCCGGGCGCAAGGCAAAAAAAGCCTTGTCGATGAGAAAATACTCTTGCTCGGTGCCGATGGTGGTGATCACCCGTCTGGCTTTGCTGTTGCCGAACAGACGCAATATTTTTAACGCCGAATGACTCAGCGATTCCATGGAGCGCAGCAGCGGTGTTTTTTTATCCAGCGCTTCGCCGGTGTAGCTGATAAAGACCGAGGGGATGCAGAGGATGCCGCCCTTGGGGCCTTCCATTATGAACGCCGGACTGGAGGGGTCCCACATGGTGTAGCCGCGCGCCTCAAAAGTGGTACGCATTCCGCCGCTGGGGAACGAGGAGGCATCGGGTTCGCCCTGCACCAGCTGTTCGCCGCGGAAACGTTCTAGGACTGTGCCCTCTTCATCAAACTCGATAAAGGCGTCATGTTTTTCAGCGGTCAGTCCGGTCTGCGGTTGAAACCAGTGAGTGAAATGCGAGACGCCCTTGCTCAACGCCCATTCCTTCATGGCATGGGCCACCACGTCGGCGATGGCCATGTCCAGTTTTTCGCCTTTACGGATGGTGGCGCGCAGTTTGTTGTACACGTCCTTGGGCATTTTTTCGCGCATCACCTTTTCGTTAAAGCTGTTGACGCCAAAGATCTTGGGGCTCGACACCGTCTGCGGTGCAAAGTCAATTTTATTGTTGGCGGCGATGGTCAACAATACCTGTTGGCGCAAATTGGCGCCGGATGTTTTAATCGACATTTTATTCTCCTTGATGGGATGATGAATGAAAGAACAGAGCCGGGATAAAAGCGGATGGCTGTTCGGCGCCTAGATGGCGTCGCCGCCCCGTTCGCCGGTGCGAATGCGAATACACTCCTCTAAATGGGTGATGAAAATCTTTCCATCGCCGATGCGGCCGCCGTTATGGCGCGCGGCCTGTAAAATGGCCTCCACGGCGATCTCTACGAACGCATCATTGCAGGCGATGTCAAGCCGGACTTTGGGCAGCAGATTCGGTGCAACGACTTGACCGCGATATAAATCCTGATTGACGCTGCGGCCATGGCCGGACACTCGGCTGACGGTAATACGGGTGATCTCGGCCGCGATGAGCGCCTCGCGCACATCGTCCAGTTTGTCCGGTTGTATGATGGCGGTGACCAGTTTCATGCAGGGGTCCTATCCTTCCTCAACTCAGGTTGATCAATCCATAGCCCTGTTCGCCGTGCAGACTGCTGTCCATGCCGGCGGACTCTAATTTGCTCTCCAGACGGAAGCCCACTGTCTTTTCCACCAAAACAACCAGACCCAGGGAGAGCAGGCCCGAGTAGAGGATGGTCAGACCTACTCCAGCGGACTGCACGGCCAGTTGCTGCCAAGCGGTCCAACTGCCGCCCGCTTTGTCGGCTGCCTCCGCCATCCACGCCGGCCGGATGAAAAAACTCAAAAACAGGGCGCCGAGCAATCCGGCGACGCCGTGAATGCCGAACACATCGAGGCTGTCGTCATAACCCATTCTGTTTTTTATCTGTATGCTCGCATAGCAGACCAGCGAGGCCACCGCAGCCAGAGCCATGGCGCCGGCCGGCTGCACCACACCGGCCGCCGGGGTGATGACCACCAGCCCGGCGAGAATACCGCTGACGATGCCCAGGCTGGTGGCTTTATTATGCTGCAGCGCTTCGATCACCATCCACATGGCCGCTCCAGTGGCTGCAGCAACCTGCGTGACTGCCAGCGCACGGGCGGTATCCAGGCCACTGGATACCGAACTGCCGGCGTTGAAGCCAAACCATCCTACCCACAGCAGTCCCGCGCCCATGAGGGTCATGACCAGGTTGCTGGGATTCATGGCGGTTTTGGGATAGCCGCGTCGTGCGCCCAGGTAAAGAGCTGCGGTCAGACCGGAAACTCCGGCGGCGATATGTACCACCGTGCCGCCGGCGAAATCGATGGTGCCCAACTTGAACAAAAAGCCGTCGCTGGCCCAGACCCAATGGCAGAGGGGATTGTAGACCAGCAGGCTCCACAGCGTGATGAACAGGCAATAGCCGCGAAAGCTGACGCGTTCAGCGAACGCACCGGCGATCAACGCAGGAGTGATCATGGCGAATTTTCCCTGGAACATGGCAAAGACGTATTCCGGCACATGGGCGCTGAGGATGGTAGTGTCAATGCCGGAGAGAAAAAAGTACTCCTTTTTCCAACCGATCCATCCGCCTAGGGTATTGGGGCCAAAACTCATGGCATAGCCGCAGACTACCCAGAGCACGCCGACGATGGCCATGGCGGCAAAGCTGTGCATCATGGTGCCGAGCACGTTTTTAGTGCGTACGAGGCCGCCGTAAAACATGGCCAGCCCTGGGATCATCAGCAGGACAAAAGCGGTGGAGGTAAGCATCCAGGCGGTGGCGCCGGAATCGACGGCGCAGGGCGCCGGCGACTGGGCATAGACCGGAAACAGCGCGGCGAAGGCCAGAAAGATCATTGGAAAAATTCGTCTACAGGCGGAAAAATTCATATGCACTTCCATCAGACAGGGTTAACGTTGTTTGGCTGCCCGAAAGCAAATAGAGTGCCAGAAACGGATGGCGCTCTGCTTGCGTTTATTTTTTTAACTCATTGTTAAATATACATCTAAAAAATTTGCTGCGCGAGCGGTGTTATGGTCAGGGTAAATTGAACCGTATAAATATGACATAAATGTAATGATATAATTGAATAATACAAATTTGTATAATATTGATGAAATTGTCTTTTCCTTTTATCTGTTTTGTCGCTCACGGCAGGGCTTGAAGAGTTGAATATGCCTTCGTTTGCAGAGTGCAATAATTAATAGTTTTACTACAAAAATGTTATTTTTTAGTAAAAAAGATACTAATTTGTATTATAAATGTAGGCAGATCTGTGTGAATGAGCTATTTTTTTCACCTTGTTCTCGCCTGAGCAATGAAGCCTGTTCAATCCGCTGGCCAGATGCGTAGGCGCAGGGACAGACGGCGACAGGCGCAATAGCACGATGGTCCGGGCGTTTTGCTCACCGCACTGGCGCGAAGGCGATGAGACGGTGTGCCGAATTCCGCCTATGGAAAAATTTTGGTATTGCATGGGTTCGAACTTTTTGGTACATTACTTCAGCGTGAAATACTGATTCGTTTTAGTGGAAGGCTTGCAGATGAAACGATTTGTCCTGCTCCCTGCTTCCGTGCTCTGGCTGCTGTCTTCATCGAACGTGGTCGCGTCCACTATCGGATTCGGGTCCGGGACTCTTCACGTTCGGCCGGCCTATGGTGCGCCGAAATCCGCCCTGTTCCTTGGCGCTCACACGCGCGCTTTTTTCAAAGACGAGGTTCATCAGGAGCCCTCCGGACTATCTGCGGGTCAAACCTTCTGGGACATTCAAGGCGCCTTGGGCCTGTCGTATGGTCTCACCTCTCGTTTTGAATTGGGAATCTCCTCCATTCTCTATCAGGACAATCACCGCAACGGCAACGGCTACAATCTGCCGGATGATCTGATTCTGCATGCCAAGTTGGGATCGTTGGGCCACAGCAGCGGCAACACCCGCTTTGGCGTTCAAATGGACCTGCGTCTGCCCACCGGCGAATTTCACAACCTGCCGCTGGAAAACTATTCAGCCGGCCGCATCAGCGTGGGCGTCACCGCCCTAGCCACTATCCTTACTGAACCCCTGTATCCCGAGACCGGAATGAACATCCATTTTAACGCCGGCGCGGTCACGCATAACGACGTGGGCGCCCGTCTGGTGGCCAACCCACTGGATACGCTGACGGTGGAGAAAAACACCATGGAGTTCATCTACGGCGGCGCCTTTAGCGCCACCTGGCAGGATTTCGGTTTTTTCGGCGAGATTCATGGTCGCGCGTTTTCCTCCAAACCGCCGTTGAACGCGTACACGCGCGAGAACAGCCTCTATATAACGCCCGGCATCACCTATGCGCCCAACCCGTGGATGAAATTGCGGGTGGCGATGGATCTGCGCATTTTGGGCGGCAAGGATGAGACCTTCTATAACGGCGAGCAGGGCAGCTACGCCGCGGTGCCCTGGCATGACGAATTGAATCTGCCGCAATGGCGCATCAGCGTCGGCGCCCTGCTTTCGCTGAATCCTGCCAGAGCGCTTATGGTGCGCAAAAAGGAGAACGCACTAAAGCGGGCGACCATCATCGAGAAGGCGACACCGGAAGAAAAAATATATGACGATCTGGCCAGGGAGCGGAAGAAAACCGAAGGGGCGGAGGCTGAGCTGGAGCGCATCCGCAGTGAGCGGCAGCGCATGGAGGATCTGCTGGAACGGTTGCGAAAAATTTTAGAAACACCCGGCGAGGCCAAGCCCGAGAGTCCGGCGGAGCCGAAGAACAAGCTATAACATGTACAGTTATTGGGGATAAAAAAAGGTCGGGCGCGATTACGGCGGCCGACCTTTTTTTACTTGCCGTTTCTTGGGATTCAGCGTTTGAGAAGATCCACTCCCAGATAGGGCCGCAGCACCGGCGGCACGATCACGGTGCCCTCATCGGTCTGATAGTTCTCCAAAAGGGCGATCACCGTTCTCGGCAACGCCAGCCCGGAGCCGTTGAGCGTGTGCACATATTCCGGCTTGGCCCCTTTGAAGGCGCGAAAGCGGATGTTGGCGCGGCGGGCCTGAAAGTCTTCAAAGTTGCTGCAAGAGGAGACCTCCAGCCACTTGTCCATCCCCTGGGCATACACCTCGATGTCATAGCATTTGGCTGCAGAAAAACTCAGATCCCCGCTGGCCAGCATGATGACGCGATAGGGCAATCCCAACAACCGTAAAATTTCCTCCGCCTCGGCCAGCAGGCTCTCCAGTTCTTCATAGGACGATTCCGGCTTGACGAACTTGACCATCTCGACCTTGTTGAATTGATGGATGCGCACCAGACCGCGGGTCTCTTTGCCATAGGCGCCGGCCTCGCGCCGGAAACAGGGGGTGTAGGCGGTGTAGCGGATGGGCAGCTTCTCGCCGTCCAGCACCTCGCCGCGGTGCAGATTGGTCACCGGCACTTCGGCCGTGGGAATGAGAAACAGATCGTCCTGCGGAATGTGGTACATGTCCTCTTCCAGTTTCGGCAGTTGGCCGGTGCCGAACAACACCTCGCGTTTGACTACAAACGGTGGAAAGATCTCTGTGTAGCCGTGTTTCTCCACGTGCACATCGATCATGAAATTGATCAGCGCCCGTTCCAGTTTAGCGCCAAGGCCGCGGTAGCTGACAAAGGAACTGCCGGCCAGATTGGCTCCGCGGCTGAAATCCACCAGGCCCAACCGCTCGGCGAGCTCGTAATGGGGCAATGGCTGAAAATCGATTTTCGGCGGGTCGCCCCAGCGTTTGATCTCCACATTGTGGGACGGATCGCCTTTGGGCACGCTGGCGTGCGGAATGTTGGGGATGCGGATCTGAATCTCATAAATCTGCGCCTCCACCGCGCGCAGCTCTTCGTCCCATGCCTTGATGCGATCCGAAAGCGCTTTCATCTCCGCGATGATTTCGCTGGCGTCCTGTCCGGCCTTTTTCATCTCCGCCACCTTTTGGGTGACGCGGTTTTGTTCGGCGCGGCCTGCCTCCGCCCGAGCGATGATCTCGCGGCGGGCGGCGTCCCATTTCAACAAACCGTCCACATCCGCATGATCGCCCTTGTCTTTAACGGCCTGGCGTACGGCCTCAGGATTTTCGCGGATATATTTGACATCCAACATGGTTGAGCACCTCTAGTTTGATTCGTTTGCAGGGGCGATCGTGAACGCACCTGCACCGGCCCACTACTGTCCTTTAAACCTCAGCATGACGAAAACGGTGTACAGCATGATCCGTATGTCCATGCGCAATGACATGTTTTCGATATAATACAGGTCGTACTGCAGTTTCTCGCGCACGTTTTCGACGCTGGTGTCGTACTCGCCCTTTACCTGGGCCCAGCCGGTGATGCCCGGCTGCACTTTGAGCCGGCGGGTGTAATAGGGATACTCCTGTTTCAGCTTTTCGACAAAGTACGGCCGCTCCGGCCGCGGCCCCACCAGGCTCATGTCGCCTTTCAACACGTTGATGCACTGGGGAAATTCATCGAGTCGCACCTTGCGCATGAACCGTCCCATGCGGGTGATGCGCGGGTCGCTTTTCTCCGCCCAGACCGGGCCGGTGTATTTTTCCGCGTCCTTGATCATGGTGCGAAACTTGTAGATCGTGAACAGCTTGCCGTTCTTTCCGACCCGCTGTTGATTGAAAAGCACCGGGCCCCTGGAATCGAGCTTGATCAGCATCGCGGTGATCAGCATGACCGGCAAAAGGAGAAGCAAAAAGAGAATGGCGAAGACGATGTCCAGCATCCGTTTGACGCGCCGCTCCCAGGCCGGCATGATCTGCGGATTGATCTCGATCAGCGGAAATCCATAGATCTGCTGAGTGCGCGCCTGGCCCATCACCACGTGGTACAGCTCCGGCTCGATTTTGATATGCACCGGCTGTTCATCGCACAGTCCGATGACGTGCATCACCCGTTTCTGCGGCAGTTGTCCCAGCGACAAAATCACCTCTTCGACTTTTTGCCGGCGGACCAGCCGGCCGAGATCGTCGAGACTGCCAAGCACGCTCAGTCCATTGTGGGTTTTGCCGGTCTCTTCAGGTTTCAACGTGATAAAGCCCACCACCCGATAGCCCAGAGCCGGAAACTGTTTGATTTTATCCGCCAGTCTTTTGGATTTTCCGTTCCAGCCGATGATGAGCGTGTTGCGCTGCCCCACGCCGGCCTGCAGCAGTTTTCTCTGCGCCGTGTGCAGGATGAGACGGCCGCTGGCGACGCAGAACACCATAAGAGCGAAATAGCTGAGGATCATCAACCGGCCGATCGTGGGCGGCTGAGAGAGATCCCGCTCCGGTTCAGCGGTCAGCAGCAAAATGAGCAGCGTGCCGAAGGCGATCGCCTTAAAGACCGAGATCGTTTCGTCGAAACGCGACTGCGTATACCAGGACTGGTATAATCCGAAAAAGAGAAAAAGCAGCAGCCAGTAAACATAGATCACCAACGAGACCTGCAGCTGCATCAGACCGCCGGGTACGGCGAACAGATGCAGGCTGGTGCGCAATTGCAGCAAGCCCCAGAAAGCCAGCTGGATGGTGATAAAATCGACGGTGAGGAGAAGCAGTTTTTCTATTGGTTTCGGCATGCAGCCATCCAAAGATCAAATGCAAGGGGCAACCGGTGATCTTTGCGTTTTTACGATCCCGACCAGAAAACCCGCCGCCCAGCTGATCTGCATCACCATAAAGACGAGTGGCAGCACCAGTATCATCGCCATGGTGCGGCTCTGACAGGCAGTAATGAAAGAGGCGGCTGCGATGTACAGCGCATAGACCAGCCACAGGCCGGCCAACATCCGCCACGCCGCAGGCTGACTCAGCCCCCAGCCGGCCAGCAACAATGAGCTCAGCAGAAACAAAGGCGGAATGATATGCAGCAGCTTGACGGCGTTGCCGTGTTTTTTGACGACATTGACCCGCAGAATGCCATAGTTGAAGAACTGCTTGGCCAGCTGGACAAGATTCTTGCGGGGATAATAGTAGGATACGATATCCGGCGTAAAGTAGATTTTGTGACCAGCCTGGCGGATACGCCAGTTGAATTCCGCGTCTTCGGCGATGTGCAGCTCTTCGTCGAAATAGCCGACCTGTTCAAACAACTCTTTTTTATACGCCGCATAAACCACTGTGTCGACAAAGCGGGCTTTTTTATCAAACCGGTAGGGCGCGCTGGGAATGCCGAATCGGGATCCCATGGCGCAACCGATGGCGGTCTGCATAAAGGTATCGCCGGTATTAATCTGAGTGCCGCCGACGCAGGGTACCTTCAGCGTCTGCAGGTAGTGGATGTTCAGCCGGACGAAATCGGACTTGATCCGCGTGTGAGCGCCGAGGATAATGACCACGTCGCCGCGGCTGCTCTTGGCGCCGAGATTGAGAGAGGTCGGTGTGCGTTTTGCCGGATTGTCGAGCAGGCGCAGGTTGCCTGCGGTTTTGGCCATCTCCAAGACCCGCTCGCGGGAACCGTCTGTAGACAGGCCGTCCACCACTAGGATTTCGATGCGATCCTGGGGATAATCCTGCTCCTCGATCGAGCGGATGCAGCGCTCGATGGCGCTGATCTCGTTGAGCATGGGAATGACGATGGAAACTAGCGGGTAATTCGCTTGCATGCAGGTTATTTGTCGTAAGTGACTGATCGCAACCTTGAATAGAAAATATAACAAACCAGTCGCATAAATCCAAGTATTTTATGCGCGGAAAACATATGGGAGATTCGCGGGTCGACCCGGACGCCGGCTATCGTTGTGCCCAGGCCGGCTGTTTCCGTAAAAGCGGCCCCGCCTGGTCCAATGCCGGGGTTATCGGACCACGTAGAACTTGCGGCTTGTCCAGTTTCTCGAACCCTTTTGGTCTGTGGCCACGGCGCGAATACTGTGAAGCCCTGGACTCAACCGCCGTTTGCCGACTCGCCAGCTAAAGGGCGCGCTCCTATCTGTGTAGGCGGGTTGCGCGTAGGAGGTCTGATCGAGGAAGAACTGTACTTGGGCTATCGGCTGGTCGCCGGCCCTTTTTTCAATCTTGAATTGGACTTCCTTGTCCGTGGTGATCGTATCCGGCAACGCGGTGAACGCGATCAGCGGCGGCCTTCCGGCGCCGACCACCGGCAGCTCCAGGACGCGGAAATGGCTGGCGTTCAGTTTAGCCAGAGAGGCGCGATCCGTTTCATCCCACAGGCCTTTCCATAACATGATCCAGTCATCGACCAAGCCGTCGTTATCGATCTCACCCAGGGTCTGAAAATAGATGCTCATGGAATGGCCGTCCCCCTCGTCGCCCAGATACATGCCATAGGTCTGCAACGCCCGTGCGACGATGCGCGCAGCCGGAGTCAGGGTGGAGAGATCGTAATCCGGAGACAGCTGCAAGCGGCTGCCCATGGGCAACACTTGGTGACCGTTAGGCCCGAATTGATTGTCGCATCCGGTGATGGCAGGGTAGACAAACTGATCGTAGCCGTTGCGGCCGTCAAAGCCGAACACTAGGGCGTGGCGGATTTCGCCGCTGCGCAGCTCTTCCGGCCGGACCAGACCGGCGGAAAGAGGAAAGCCGGATTCCCTGCAGCCGTGCGCAGCCGGGATCACTCCGGATTCCCGCGTGTTGACCAGCGCGCTGCTGCCGCAGGAGAACCTGGGTTTTTTCCCTTTTATATTCCAAAAGTCCCACTCCAGCCCTCTGTCGCGGTCGATGAGGCAGAGGTGGGCGTCGTCCGAACGGTCGGGCTCAGCCCACCTGGGCAGAGGCGCAGCCAGCGGCTTGCCCCAGGAACTGTGGCAGGAGATCAGCAGTTCTTTGGGATAGGGGCGAAGCCCATCGACGAAAAAGAGCGCAATCCCCCAGTTCTGTCGCGTGGCAGAGACCGGGCACTCGGCGGTTTTCAGCGTGCGTTGGCGATAGAGCGTGGTGGTCTGCTTCAGATAAACGCTGGAATTTTTGTCGATAAGCGGCAGGTCGCCGACCGGCGTGTTCCATGGGCTGTCGTCATTGAACGGGCGCCAGACAGTTTGCGCCAGGCCGGCGGCTGGCAGGCAGCACAGAAGCATCGCTGTCGCCATGCTGTTAACGCCTTTCCAGGCATTCCTTTTTTTCATTTCATTTCACTCCAGTAACGCGGAACGGCCTCATCGATCAGCGGTCAAGCCGCCATTCACGGCGTCGTGATAGAATGTGCGCGATTTTTTCAACCGGCTCGGGTTGCGACGGGTTGGGGCATTGTCTTTTCCGGGCTGCACGGCCCTTATCTGGTCAACAGCTCTTCGTACATGTTGATCAATTTTTTCCCCTCCATCTCCCAATTATACTCTGCGCGCGCATGGGCAAGCCCATTTTCTCCCAATCGCCGTCGCAGCGCATGGTCGCGCAGCAACCGGCGCAGGGCCGCCTCCACCGCCGGCTCATCGCCGCAGGCGACCACTACGCCGCAATCGCTTTTTTCCATGATCGAGCGCACCTCGCCCACATCCGAGGCGATGACCGGCACGGCCATGGCCATGGATTCGAACAGCTTCATGGGACTGACGTAGGGGGAGATGCCCTTTTCTCCGTAGAGAACCATCGAGATATCCATTTGTCGGTAATAGGCGGGCACCTGAAAATAGGGAATGTCCGCCACCAGCTGCACGCGGTTGCGAACCGGTTCGATGAGGCGCAGCACTTTATCCCGCAACGTGTCAGCGAGGCGGCCCACGAACAACAGGCGCACGTCGAATTCTTCGGCCACAGCGATAAACGCGGCGATTGTCTCCTCAATGCCCAGGTTCTCGGCGAGCGTGCCGATGCGGCCGATGACCAGCGGCGTTCGATCGGCTTCGGCCGGTTTGGCCTCAGCCTTGAAAACTTCCAGTTCAGGATAATTGTAGACAATATAGATGGGGCATGCGGTGATTTTTTCGAACCGTTCTTTCATCAATCGGTTCACGGTCAGGATCGCGTCGACCCGTCGGCAGAAAAATTTTTCGATCCACGCCGCAAGGGTCACCATGGGGCGCGGCTGGGTGAGCGCGAGCATCTCCGGATAAGGATCATGGGCGTCGAACACGATGACTTTTTTCAGCAGCCGGCTTGCTATAAAAGCGGGCAGCAGGGTGCTCAGATCTTGACAGTGGAGAATGGAAAAGGTGTTTCTCTTTTTAATCAGGCGCATCACGGCGATGAACCAGAACATCAGCGTCTTGACGATCATGCTGAGACTCCCGGTGCCATAGCTGCCGTGGATAAGGATGTTCTCCACCGCCACCGCGTCGACGGTGTCGAATGCCGGGTGAAGGGCGCGACGATCCCAGGCGATCACCGAAACCTGCCACCCGGCTCTAGTCAGAGTCGCCGCCTCTTTGCGCAGAACCGGCTGCTGGCGAAAGGGGCAGCTGGCGAGAGAGATAATAGATTTGTTTTTCAATGTGTTCATGCGATTAGGGATTCATAAAGGATGCTTAATTCATTCGCCTTGGCCTCCCAGCTGTTCTCCCGGGCATAGTCCGTCAGGTCGGATGGGTTCCAGGTTTTCTCCAGCGCTCTATCCAAAGCCTCTGCCAAGGATTGTGGTTGTGCCGGTTCCACCAGGATCGCGTAGCGTTCGTCGCCGATGGCCTCCGGAATGCCGCCCACCCGGCTGGCTACAATGGGTTTGGCGCAGGCCAAAGCCTCAAACAATACCGTAGGCCAGCCCTCGTTCAGGCTGGGCAGACAAAAAAGGTCGGCCGCGTTCATCCACAGGGGGATTTCATCGTGGGGCTTTTCGCCGCTAAAGGTCACATAAGCGGTGATACCCAGCCTGGAGGCCTGAGCCAACAACGCCTCCCTTTCGGGTCCTCCTCCGACCAGAACCAGATGGGAATCCGGCCGCAGGCGCCTCAGTCGGCTGAAGGCGTCCAGCAGATAGCTCACCCCCTTTACCGGATAGAGATAGCCGGCATAGAGGATAATTTTTTTGTCCAGCGCCAGATGCAACCGTTGCCGGCATTCGTTCATCGGCTGCGGATAAAATTTATCCAGATGAACGCCGTTGTTGATCAGAACCAACTTTTCTTCGATGCCGCACTGGCCCTGCAGGAACTGCTTTTCCGCCAGGGACACGGCGATCACCCGTTGGGCGTGGCGCAGGCCCCAGCGCGCCAATGGACGGGTGGTGATGTTTTTTAAAAAACGGTAGGTGTCTGCGCCGTGGGAAGTGATGACCACGGGCTTGTGCAGACGCCGGCCGACCAGCGATGCGGCAAAACCGTCTGGCCACACGGCATGGCCGTGGATCAGATCAAAAGAAAATTTTTTGCAACGTCGATACACGGTAAAAAAGTAAAACAGCCCCATGAGCACCTGGCCGTAACCTTTGGGAAAAACCAGCCGGCGCGGATAATCGACATTCAGGCCGTTCACCACCGCTGTTTTTTCGATTTGCCGATGGCGGGCCCAGCGTCTGAATACGGGAATGTTGGGAAACCAGGGCGTCGGCGCCAGAACCTGGATCGCATACCGGGCCTTCAACGCGATCAGTTGATCGTGGACAAAAATGCCCAGGCGCGGATCGTTGCGGTTGGGAAACATATGGGATAGAATCAACAGCTGTTTCATGCGGAAAACTTTCTTTTGATGATCCGCAGCAACGCCGCGATCTCTTTCCGCCGCACCGCTTTCCAGCACCAGACCGGAACGCCGATGAGCAGGAGCAGCAGATGAAAGGGGTCGGCGCGGAAGAACATCGTCGTATACACAATCAGCAGCGCCGAGAGCAGCGCAAGGACTTGATTGTCGGGCCGCAGACGGTAGCCGATGGACCTGGCCGCGTATACATAGTTCACCCCCACATGAAAAGCATAGCTGGCCAAATAAGCGGTTAAAATCCCCTTCAATCCCCACCGCGGCGCCAGCACCGTGCTGAGAGAGGCGAACAGCGCGCTCCACAGCACGTCGATGAGGGCAAACGCCTTGAGCTTTTTCATCGGCAGCAGATTGACGCCGATGGACCAGCCGACCGCCTTGAAAGCGTCGCCTAAAAGCTGCATGCCGATGAGCGAGGACGCCAAAAGAAATTCTCGGGATAAAAACACGATGATGATCAGATCCTTGAAAAGTACAAACGCCACGATGAGGGGGGTGACCAGACTGAGCGTAAGCCGCAGGATTTCGTTTAACTCACGCACAACCTCCTCTGATTTACGCAGACCGCTCAGCCGCGGATAGCAATAGGTGTTGATCGATTCCAGCACCAGCTGAATGCACTGATTGGACATCTGCAGCATGGCGGCATAGATGCCGGCCTGAGCCCAACCCAGATGATCGAGGATGACTTTGCGCACGATCAGATTGGCCAGGTACAAGCTGGTGGTGGCGATCAGGCTGGCGGCGCCGAATTGAAGGATGCTCCAAAGAATGGCGCGGTCAATGGCGGGCGTTCTCGCCAGGCCGGCCAGACGGCGCGCCCAGATTCGCTTGTAGAAAAAGTGTGCGATGAACAGGCCGGCTACGGCGAAAAGCGCGATGTGCCACACCGCGCCGTTCAATCGAAAGAAATACACCAGAGGAAGGAGCAGGAACAAACCCGCCAGCGCGGTGAGTGCCCCGGTGAGGACATAGGTGCGAATTTCCAGCAAGCCGGTGAACACCGAACGGTAAAAATGGTACAAAACCGTAAAGGGCAGCCCGATCAGGGCGATGATGATAACGAAAAAGTATTTTTCGTCTTTGAGGATCCAGACGGAGAGGGTGCGGGAAAACACAACGCCCAGGACCACGCACCATACAACAAAAAAGCCGATGACCAGGCGGACGCTGTGAATCAGACGGTTGATTTTTTCTCTTTCCCCCCGAGCCTCAAAATCAGCGACAAAGCGAGTCACCCCGACGTTGTTGCCCAGAGAGGTGACATTGCTGAGAAGGAGATAAAAGCTGTTCAGCTGTCCGATAAAGCCCACGCCCTCTGTTCCCAAGAGCAGCGCCATGGCTTTGGTTTTCACAAAGCTGATGACCGTGTTGAGGACGGTGAATGTGCCCGACAGGGTGGTGGCTTTGAGCAATTGTTTTATTTTTCTGTCCTCCTGGCTGGGGAGGGCGGCAGAAAGCGAAACTGAGCCCGTTTTCTTGCCGGCGGTTCGCCCAGGTCGATCAGCCCTTTGTGCAGAATCGATTTCCGGCGCCATCGGCTGGTGTACAGGTTGTTATTTGGCGAAAAAGGCTTTGATGGTTTTGGCCGTAAAAGCGATCTCTTCCTCTTTCAGCATCTCCGACATGGGCAAGGAAAGTATTTCGTCCGCATAGGCTTCGCTCACCGGGAACGCGCCTCTGGCATAGTTCAGGGATGCATAGGCTTTTTGCAAATGGCAGGGGATGGGATAATGGATCCCGGTGTAAACCTCGTTTTCCTGCAGATACTTTTGCAGCGCATCGCGTTGTTTGCTGCGGATGACGAACAGGTGATAGACGTGTTTGGCGCCGGCCATCTCCTCCGGAACCACGATCTCGCTGCACTCCGCCAGCTCCCGGCGATAGGCATCGGCGTTGCGGCGACGGGTTTCGGTCCAGGCGTCGAGATGACGCAACTTGACGTCGAGGATGGCGCCCTGCAGACCCTCCAGGCGATAGTTGTGGCCGATGAGATCGTGATAATATTTTTTCGCGCTGCCGTGATCGCGGATCATCATGAGTTTGTTATAGAGCGTCTCGTCGTTGGTGATCACGGCGCCGCCTTCGCCGTAGGCGCCGAGGTTTTTGCCCGGATAAAAGCTAAAGCAGCCGCAGACTCCAAAGGTGCCGGTGGGCCGGCCGTTCAACTCGGCCAGATGGGACTGGGCGCAGTCCTCGATAAGCAGCAATCCGTGTTTATCGCTGATCTTTTTCACTTCATCCGCCTGGGCTGGTTGGCCGTAGAGATGAACGGCGATGATCGCTCTAGTTTTCTTGGTGATCGCCCCTTCGATTTTGTTCGGATCGATGTTATAGTATCGGGATTCACAATCGACGAATACGGGCGTGGCCCCCGACAGGCTCACGGCCTCCGGGGTGGCGAAAAACGTGTTCGCAGGAACGATCACCTCGTCGCCCGGCCCGATGTTCAGCGCCATCATGGCGGCGTGCAACGCCGCGGTGCCGTTGTTGACGCCCACGCAAAATTTCGCGCCCTGACGCTGGGCGAAATTGGTTTCAAACGATTTGACGAACGGTCCGGCGGCAAAAGCGCTTTTATTCAAAACCGCCAGAATGGCTTCGTCGATTTCCGCTTTGATGGAGAGATATTGCGCCTTGAGATCGAGAAAATTGACTTTCATGCGACGCTCCTAAGATAGAAACAGTGAACAGGTCTACGACGGGTTTTCTCCGCCAGCAGAACGAGGAGTTATCCTTTTAGGGCTTGGCCATGGGTCTGCTCCGCCGGGTTGAACCGTCCGAGCTTGACGCGGGATTGTCATTTTCCCGCTCTGCCACGCGTCGCATGGCTACGCTGAGGCCGAACATGGCCCAGATGATCAACGCTTCCTGTACGGAGAGAAACAGCGCGCCGACGAAAACGCCCACCAAACCGACAAACAAACCCTGACTCACCAGCGCCAGACGTATCTCTCCGGTCTGTGAGAACAGCCGGTGGGCGCAGTAATAGTTTGTGAAAGACCGGACAAAAATCAGCAAGAACAGGGTGATCCCGAACACGCCGGTTTCCGCGGCCACGTGTAAAAACGTGTTGTGCACCGCCAGGGGTATCAACGACAGGTAGCGACTGGTGATCAACATCCAGTTGCCGATGCCGATGCCCAGCAGCGGATTCTGACTGATCTGTTCAAGGGCGCCCATCATCAAGCGTCCGCGCCAGCGCAAAGAGGGATCGGCGAGAAATTTCCCCAGATCGAACAGGGTGAGCAGATGCTGCCAAAAGGTCGGCGGGATGACGAAAAGGACCAGCGTCAGGCTCAATAGCAGCACCAGAAGGAAAAGCGGCCAGCTGCGCTTCAGATATAAAATGATGGCCAGCACAATGCCGAGCGCCACGGTACCGCCGCGGGAGAACGAAGCCACCAGTCCGGCCAGCAGCGTCATCACCCCGAGCAGATAAAGCAACGAACGCGCTTTCCAGCCTTCGTGGAAAATGATCAACAGCAGGGCGGGGATGATGAAAACCACTCCCATGGCGAGAATGTTGGGATCGTCGGTCAGGCCGCGCATGCGCGCCTTGACCATCATTTCACCAGCCGACTGCGGGGCGAAGAACAGATTGTAAAATCCATAGAGCACCGAACTTAAATTAGCGAGAAGGATGGTGAGCAGGCAGAGCCACAGGTGCCGCTTGGTTTCGATGACGTTGATGAGTAAAAAGTAAAAGACAAACACTTTGAGGTAGACGATCAGATAGCGAAAGGCCTCGAGAGGGAACATGGCGCCGACCACCGAGAGCACGGCCACCCCGAAAAAGGCTATCAGATAGACCACCTGGCGGTCATACGTCAGAGTAAAGTCCAGGGTGTAGATTTTTCTCGCCAGCAGGGCGACGATGGAAAAGAAAACCACCGGCAGGTAGCCCTGTTTGATGCCCAGACCCCAGACCAAGTGGGAAAAGATGATAAAGAGGCAGAATAGCAGTCCATAGATGGGCCGCATAAAGACGAAGGCCGCGAGGCAGAGGCCGGCGAAAAGCGTCAGGGCTGTTCCAGCTCCGGCGTAATAAACCACGGCCAAATAAATCAACAGAAAGGGAAGACTGGCTAAAACCGCATAAGTCCGTTGAGCGGGCTGCAGAACGAGCGAGAGAGCCTGGTCCGCCAAGACAGGGTTGTCACTTTTTACGGCCAAACCATCCTCGCCAATCGTTCTTGAGAACATCGACCGCGGACAGCAGTTGGGCGTGACCGGCCGGGTCAGAGGTTTTTAAGCGGTTCACATATTCAAACAGCGACACGATCGTGAGACTGACAAAGACGCTCAACAGGGCCGCGCTGATAACGATGATGCCGCGTTTCGGTTTGCTGCGTTTGTCCGGTTCCACTGGTTTGTCCAATATCTGAATGGTGGGCGTGTCCTTGGCCTCTCGAATCCTCGCCTGCTCATACTGCTGCATCAGCAGTTTGTAGATCGCTTTCTGCACCTCGACATCGCGCAGCAGAAAGGCATACTGTAAACCATAATCCGGCAGTTTATCGAACGGCACCACATAGCTGGCGCTGTCCATACGGGCGCCGGTCTCCAGCTTGGCCACCTGTTTTTTCAACTCCTCGCGTTTGATGCGAAGCTGCTGAACCTCCGGGTGGCTGGGGTCCATCTGGCGGCGCGCCATGTTGTAATTGATCTCGTTGAGCGCGATCTGCGCTTCCAGCTCGGCCATGGCGGTGATGGCGGCTTTGGTCTGTTCTTCGATGGAGATGACGCGATGCGTACGCTGAAAATCGCGTAACGCTTCGGCGGTGCGGCGCAATTCCGCCTCGTTGTCCGCCAGCCTCTTTTCGATAAACTCGCGGGTGTAGCGGGCGGAGGTGAATCGTTTGGTTTTATTGACACGGTCAAGGTGGTGCACAAAAGATTCCGCCAGCTGCACCGCCAGCTTTTTGCTGCGCGCCGTGGTTTTGATGAGGATCATGTCCTCTTCGCTTTTATCCAGCTTGGTCACGTCATCGAGCATGGCCAGACAATCATCGTGATTGTCTGTTTTAAACACCTTGTGCAGATCCAGGTCCTGGATCACGCTGTCGCGGACATTGCGGCTTTTCAGGATGGCGACATAGATATCCGAGGGGGTGGCCATGCCTGGCAGGCCGGACAATCCTTTCGGCAGATCGCCCAGCAGAGAGAGGATATCCAGACCGCTGGATTCCGATTGATCCGGGGGCAGGAGCGTGCAACTGGCAGTGTACCATTTGGGCAGCAACAGGCTGACGATGGCGGCGACGATGGAAAAGATGAGAAAATTGTAGACAAAGAGCTTGCGCCATTTCACCAGCAGAGTGAAACCGTCCAACACGTTAAATTTGTTTTTTTCCATAGCGCCTGAATAGAAGGTTAGTGCGTGGGCTGTTCATTGCATCCGTTACGTTGTTATCGTCTTTTTCTGAATGAGTCGACAGAGCTGCAATAAGGCATCAATATGATGAATGGGTTTTTATTAATCATTCAAGCTCCACCGTCAAACGGCTGGAGCGCATTCGGACCAACCCTTCAAATAAATTACGGCATTCCACTTTTAAATACAATATAATTATTTCCTGACAGGCTCAGGGTAAAAGGGTCACCTTGAGCGTCCTAACCAATTGTCTACTGGCGAATCGGCAGAGATACACTCCGGCGGCCAGTGGTTGGTTCCGGTCGTCCCGTCCGTCCCAGTTCAGCTCATGGAGACCGGGCGGGGCTTCGGCGCTGAACAGCGAGCGCACGCGCTGTCCGGCGGTATTGTACAGAGCGATCTCTGTGGGACCGGCGCACGCGCTGTCCGGCAGCCGAAAGAGGATTCTCGTTGAACGGTTGAACGGGTTGGGGTAGGATTGAAACACATTCAATCCTACGGTTTGGGCTGAAACGGCTGTGGCGGACAATTCCAGCTCTTTGATGGGAGCGGGAAACGGAATACGGATTTTATGATCTGCTGCGGGTAGCTTCGGCAGACGACAGATCAGTCTGGCGTTGCGATATTCCAGCGGCAGACCGGCCTCCTGATCGTCGACAAACGCATGCGAAGGAAGCGCGGTTTGCTGCGGCCATTCTATATAAACCGATTGCCCGTCGGTCTGTCCAAAAAACGAAAAGGTGACCATACGCGCCGTATACTGCAGGTCTATGGATTGCAGTCGGGCGGTCTGCTCGGCGAAGCGGGCCAATTCGTCAGGCCAGAGATAACCGAGATGAGGATAATTTCTTTCTGCGGCGAAGAACAGGCTGTCCAGATAGGCAAAAGCAGCAGGGTCGCCGTCTCTGAACCAGACTCCGGGGTGTCCGGCGCAATGGCAGACCATGCCGCGGCTCAGAGCCTGGTCCATGACCGAATAGGGCTGAGGCGTGTCCCCTTCCCATTGCACCTGCAGGCCCCAGATCCGGCCCTGCGGCGCCAGAAAAAAAATCCATGGCGCGCCGATGGCGCCTTGGTCGTAATCGAACAAGAGAAATCGGTTTTTAATCAATGCATCGATGGCGCTGCGGCTGAACATGAATCCCGGAAAGCGGATCCATTGCCGGCTTGCGCTGGAAAGTCCGAGCTGATCATATTCACGCACGATGGCGCTGAAGGTGCTGTCGCAAAAAATCGGATCGTAATATTGAAATTCCCAGTTATGACCATACTCACGCTCCGGCGTGTGGTGAAGTCCATGATTCCCCAAAGCGACCCGGTCTTCATAGCCCAGCACCTTGTGATGGCGGTCGATGTTGTGCAGCCACTGTTTGTAAGGTTCAGGCGCAGCGGTGAGAATCCGATGGACGCTGTGCGCCTGCCACCATTTGCCGGATGGATAGTCGGGATTGGCCAGATCCTGCGCTTCGATGATGGCGTCAGGCACCATCAGCCAGCTCATCTTCATGAGCGGATGGTTCTGCAAAAGGGCGATGAGCTGTCGCTGAACCGGGTCCTCCTCATCTCCAGCACCGGGTATGGTCCAGCGATAAAAGGGGATGTCGTCCAATCCGATGGTGATGAGTTGATCGAAACCGTTCGGATACGGCGACAGATAGGCGAGGGGGAAGGGAGGCGGCTGATTCACTTGGTTGAGGACGAACAGCTGCAATTCTCTTTCCAGTGCAAATCCTCTTTCCAGCACGGAGGCAAAGCCAGGTCCTTTCGGAGGCCGTGCTTTGATCAACGAAGAGGCAGGCAGTATGTGCCAGTGAAACAGCAGCAGGGGCGCCCGTTCTGAGATGCTGACCAGACTGTGGTAGGGGTTGGGAAACAGCAACACCAGCCGTCTGCGTTCATCGCTGAATTCATACACTTGCTGCAGCGCATGGTGATGGTCCTGTTCTCGGTCATCGCATTGAATGGGCTCCAGATTGCTATAATGGTTGCGGCTCTGAATGCGCTTCCACTTGGAAGACATGATGCGGATGTCCAGCCCGTCGCTCACCTCCGTGGCGGCGGTGGCTTCGAAACGGTAAAGGATGCGCAATCGGTTTTGTTTCAGCTCATAGGTGATGCGGGTGCGCAGAGGCAGCGATCCCGCCGGGCCTTGCATAAACTCGGACACAACCTGAAGGATGTTGGTTGGCGAGGGGACGATGGTGAAATGGGACGGCTGATAGTCGCCGGAGCGCACGACCAGAACATCGTCGTCGATATGAAAAAGAGGGGTCATCGGTTCGCGATGGCTTTCCCAGATCTGGCCGTAGGCGGAGAGTTGGTTGAATAGATCCTGCAGGCGATGTTTCGGGTCGGAATAAAGCGGTCTGGATTGCGGCATACTGCTGCTGACGAGGATCAGCAGGGCGAGTGCCGAAAGGATGGGTACGGCGGCGGCATGGCGGCGTTGTCTGTTCGAAACCTGGATTCTGTTCCTAACCAGTCGTAATTGCATAACGTTCCATTGACTGAGCAGGGCGTCTGCGACAAACTGAATAAATAATTTTTGATTGTACAGGCAGGATCAACTCAGAGTTCTGGCAGGTGAACGATCCATCCGCGGCCACCATAAACCAGTCCGCCTTCGAGGCGTTGTTCTCTCTGGATGGAAAGTAAAAAAATAAAATCTGCAAAACAAGAGTAAACTCGGCGCCCGGGAAGTTTGGTCGAAGCAGCGCCCGGTTCGTGCGCGGGGGGGGCGGCGGGATGGAACATTTTGATTGCATTTTATCAATATTAAGGGTAAATTTCATGTCCTAAATTAACAGAGACATGGGACTCGTACACGATAATTTGATCCACATCCGTCAGCAGATGGCCGACGCGTGTTTGCGCAGCGGACGATCGTTGCAGGAAGTGGAACTGGTTGCGGTTACCAAGACGGTGCCGGTGTCGCGCATCCGCGAGGCCATTGATGCAGGCGTTCGCGTGATCGGGGAAAACCGGGTGCAGGAAGCGGCGGACAAAGCGATCGAATTGAATCGCGAGGTCGTCTGGCACCTGGTGGGCCACCTGCAGAGCAACAAAGTCAAACGCGCGTGCGAAATTTTCTCCGTGATCGAATCGGTGGATTCGCTGCGATTGGCCAATGAGATCGATGCCCGCGCCGGCCAGTTGGGCCGGACCATGGAAGTACTGTTGGAGGTGAACACCTCCGGCGAACCCGGCAAGTATGGCGTGGCGCCGGAGAAGGCAATCCTTCTCGCCAAAGAAATTGCGTTATGCAAACATATCCGGCTGACCGGTCTGATGACGGTGGCGGCTTTTTTACCTGATCCGCAAGAAGTGCGGCCCTGTTTCCGCCTGCTGCGCACCTTGCGGGACGAGTTGCAGCGCCAGGGAGTGCCGCTTGTGCACCTGTCGATGGGGATGTCCAACGATTTTGAGCAGGCCATTGAAGAGGGCGCGACGCTGGTTCGACTGGGTCGAGCGCTGTTTGGGGAGCGAACCTAAACGGGAGAGCTGCCGTGAAACTCACACCACTAGATGTGCGCAAACAGGATTTCAAGAAGGTCCTGCGCGGATTTGATCCTGAGGAGGTGGAAGCCTTCTTGAGCATGGTTGCCGACGAGCTGGAATCCCTGATCCATGAACGCAACCGGGCTGATGAAGAGCTCATCAAATTGCGCACGCAATTGCGCGATTACCAGGAGGTGAAGCAGACCCTGCACAACACGCTGGCGAAAGCGACCGATACGGTGGAAGAGACGCGCCTGAATTCGCTGCGTGAAGCGACGCTGCGTATCAGCGAAGCCGAACTGCAGGCGGAAAAGATCACCGAGAGTGCGCGCAATGAATTGCAGGAGCTGCGTCACGAGATCAGTCTGTTGAAGACCCAAAAGGAATCTTTCACCCGTCGGCTGCGCCATTTGCTCGAATCCCAGATTGAATTGATCGACGTGCTCGGCATGGACGACATCGGTCTCTCGGAGGTGGAGGAGGAGGCGACCGCCCGTTTTATTCCGCGCGGTCGGTTGCCGCGACCGGTGATCGTGGAACCGCCGCCGGCGCAAAAGCCGGCAACCGTTTCAGAGCCCCGGATCATTCGCGGAGAGAAAAAATTCGATGAGCCGTTCTTGCTGAAACGGTCGGGCGACAACCCTGCGGCGCTGGATGAGCCGCGCGACGAGGAGAACCGCCCGCCATCCGACAATCGCCTTTCCGATCAACTAATTATATAAACGCGGGAGTGGTGGATGAAGTATGTGTCTCTGTTCGCGGCGGTTTTATATTTGACCGCCGGCTGCAGCCGGCAGTTGGCCTTTCGGGCGGACGAGGTTTTGATCGATCAGACGGTATCGGTCCGCTTGACCTCCGGGCAGAGCGTAACCGGTGAGGTCGTAGCCAAAGAACCCGGGGCGCTGGTGATCAAGGATCGCGACGGCCAGTCCTGGGAAGCGCAAACGAACGCTATTGAAAAGATCAGTGGACCGCCGTCGGTGTTGGACGCTGCCGGTGCGGTGATCCCGGAGAGAGAAATTCAGGCGCATAAAAACGGCAAAAACGCCCTTTTATTCAGTATCAGCGGCGGCATTCTGTCCCTGGGTACCAGTTTTTTCCTCAGTAGCATGGTCTCGCGTGCGCTGGGTGATGAGGATCGCGATGCCGTCCTCTACAGCGGCACGGCGACCGGCGCCGCGGCCGGGGCGCTGCTGTTTTCGCGCCTCGGTGCAAATAAAGACCGCCAGCAGGCCATCCAGCAGATCCGTCGGGAACGGGCGGTAGCGCAAGGGCAGCGCGATTTGAACGGGGAGGTGAAAAAACGGCAGCATGTTCAAACCGAATTGGAAAAACTGCGCCAGGAACGGGCGGATCAGGATGCCGAGATTAAACGGCTGCAGCAAAAGATCCAGGACAAACAAAAAAAGTGATGGACCCGACGCTCCTTGCCTATCGGCAGGCCATATCGGATGCCGCAGAGTTCATCCGCCGTCGTGATCCGCGCGAGAGCTCGATCGGACTGATTCTGGGCACTGGACTGGGTTCTCTGGCTGAAGAGATCCAGCAACCGGTGGCGATGAACTACTCCGAGATTCCCGGCTTTCCGGCTTCCACGGTTAAGTTTCATGCCGGCCGGCTGGTCAGCGGCGAACTGGCCGGAAAAGCAGTCCTTGCCATGCAGGGACGGTTTCATTATTATGAAGGACACAGCATGCGGCAGCTTACCCTGCCGGTGCGGGTCATGCATGCGCTGGGCATTCGCAGCCTGATCGTCACCAATGCGGTGGGCGGCATGCGTTCCACCGTGCCGCCTGGCACGATCGCGCGAATCACAGACCACATCAACCTGATGGGCGACAATCCGCTCATCGGCCCTTATGATCCTTTTCTCGGCGAACGCTTTATCGATATGAGCGAACCTTACTGCCTGCGGCTGCAGGCTTTGGCCGAGCGGGCGGCGTTCAAACTCGGCCTGGTTCTGACGCCCACCGTCTATGCCGCGGTCAGCGGCCCCAGCTTTGAAACGCGGGCGGAACTGCGCATGCTGGTAACCTGCGGCGCGGATACAGTCGGCATGTCCGTGGTTCCGGAAGTGCTGGTCGCCCGGCAGCTGGATATGAAGGTCCTGGGCTTGTCGGTGGTAACCGATCAGGCCATGCCGGATCAGGTGATCTCGGTGAGTCATGAACAGGTCAATCAAGTGGCCAACGAAGTGGGGCCTCGATTTGTCAAACTGGTGCGGGAAATCATCCGCACCCTGTAACCAAGGATCAGAGATGGCGCGTATTGGAATCATCGGCGGTTCCGGATTGTATCGCATGGCGGGATTATCTCATGTGCAGACCGTGCACATCGATACGCCGTTCGGGGATCCTTCGGATGAATACATAACCGGACGGTTGGAAGGGCAGGAGGTGGTGTTTCTGCCCCGTCATGGCAAAGGCCATCGTCTGTCGCCCACAGAGGTGAACAGCCGCGCCAACATCTATGGGATGAAAGTGCTGGAGGTCGAGCGGATCATCTCGGTGTCCACCGTGGGATCTCTGAAACAGGATCTGCATCCGGGCGACCTGGTGCTCATCGATCAGTTTTTCGACCGGACCAATCAGGCGCGGCCTAACACGTTTTTCGGCAACGGCATTGTGGCGCATATACCCTTTGCCCATCCGTTGTGCGCGGACCTGCGCCGGGCGCTCTTTGACAGCGGTCAAAGCTGCGGCGCCCCGGTCAAGTGGGGTGGGACCTATGTGAACATGGAAGGCCCGGCCTTTTCGACTCTGGCCGAATCCCGTGTTTATCAGTCGTGGGGCATGGATGTGGTGGGCATGACGCAGATGAACGAAGCGCGCTTGGCCCGCGAGGCCGAGATTTGCTATGCCACCCTGGCCCTGGTGACGGATTACGATTGCTGGTATGAAGAAGAAACCGGTCAGACCGTGTCCATTGATATAGTGGTGCAGACGATGAATAAAAATATCGCTACGGCGCAGGAGATCATTCGCCGCACGGTGGCGGCGTTGCCTGCAGACCGCTGCTGCGGTTGCGGCCAGGCCCTGACCGGCGCCATTATGACGGAGAAAGCGCTCTGGCCCAGAGACACAGTCAATCGGCTTCTTCCGTTGCTGCAGAAATATATCTAAAACCTTTTGCCAACAGGATTGCCAACCCGATCAAGCAAGGAACAGACGGAGTGTATGTTTAAAGAACTGCCGGAAAAACTGAATTTTCCAGAAATTGAAAAAAAGGTGCTGCATTTTTGGGAACAGGAGCAAATTTTTCAGCGCAGCGTGCAAGAGCGCGATCCGCAAAAGCCGTTCGTATTTTATGAAGGACCGCCGACCGCCAACGGCCGTCCGGGCATTCACCATGTCATTTCGCGTACCGTCAAGGACGCGGTTTGTCGTTTGAAAACCATGCAAGGGTATCGCGTGGCACGCAAGGCCGGGTGGGATACCCACGGCCTGCCGGTGGAAATTGAAGTAGAAAAAAAATTAAACCTGGACGGCAAGGATCAGGTGATCGAGTACGGCATTGACCGGTTCTGCCGCCAGTGCCAAGAAAGCGTGTGGTCCTATAAGCAGGATTGGGATGATCTCACCCGCCGGATCGGTTTTTGGGTGGACCTGGATCATCCGTATATCACCTATACCAACGATTACATTGAAACGGTCTGGTGGATTCTGAAAGAGGTGTGGAACAAAGGGCTGCTCTACCAAGGCCACAAGATTTTGCCCTATTGCCCCCGTTGCCAGACGCCGCTCTCCAGCCATGAAGTGTCTCTGGGCTACGAGGAGGTAAAGGATCCATCCATCTATGTCAAGGCCGCGGTGCGCGGACAGGAGAACACCTACTTTTTGGTGTGGACCACCACGCCCTGGACCTTGATCTCCAATGTGGCCCTGGCCCTGCATCCGGAAACGACCTACGTCAAAGTGCGCCATCAGGATCAGCTGCTGATTTTAGCGCAAGCGCGTCTGACGGTTTTGGACGGCCCTTATGAGGTCGTGGAGCAGTATGCCGGCAAAGACCTCGCCGGTTGGGAGTATGAACCTTTTTATTCTTTTGTCAAGCCGGACAAAAAAGCGCACTACACGGTGCTGGGCGATTTTGTGACCACCACCGACGGTTCCGGCATCGTGCACATCGCTCCGGCTTTCGGCGAAGATGATTATCAGCTGGGCCTGAAATATGATCTGCCCTTTCTGCAGCCGGTGGACAAGGCCGGCGCCTTTACCGCGGAGGTGACGCCGTGGGCCGGGCAGTTTGTCAAGGATGCGGACAAGTCCATCATCATCGATTTAAAGAAGCGCGGCGTGCTTAATCGCAGCGAACCGTACCTGCACAGCTATCCGCACTGCTGGCGCTGTAAATCGCCTTTGCTTTATTACGGGCGCAAGTCGTGGTACATCAAGACCACTGCGATCAAAGACCGCCTGATCGCCAATAACAAAAAAATCGCCTGGTATCCGCACGAAGTGGGCGAAGGCCGATTCGGCGAATGGCTGGAGAACAACATCGACTGGTCGCTTTCGCGCGATCGGTTCTGGGGAACGCCGTTGCCGGTCTGGCGTTGCAGCGCCTGCGATCATCAGCGGTGCATCGGCAGTGTGCAGGAGCTGCGGGAAAAGTCCGGGCAGCCGCTTGCGGACCTCGATCTGCACAAATCCTATGTGGACGCCATCAAGCTGCCGTGCGAAAAGTGCGGCGCGGAGATGATCCGTGTGCCTGAAGTGATCGATTGCTGGTTCGACTCCGGCAGTATGCCCTATGCGCAGTGGCACTATCCGTTCGAAAACCAGGAGACGTTTGCGAAAAATTTCCCCGCGGACTTTATCTCCGAAGGCGTGGATCAGACCCGCGGGTGGTTCTATTCGCTGCTGGTGATCGGCACCCTGCTGTTCGACGAACCAGCCTTCAAGTCCTGTGTTTCCCTGGAATTGATCCTCGACAAAGAGGGTCAGAAAATGAGCAAGACCCGCGGCAATGCAGTGGATCCGGTCAAATTTCTCGACCAGCAGGGCGCCGATGCTCTGCGCTGGTACCTGTTGACCGTCAGCCCGCCCTGGCTGCCCACTCGGTTCGATCCAGAGGGCGTGGTGGAGGTAGTGAGAAAGTTTTTAGGCACTCTGGTGAACACGTATTCTTTTTTTGCGCTGTACGCCAATATCGATCGGTTTACCTACAAGACCGGGGAACGCATACCGGTGGAGCAGCGCTCTGAATTGGATCGCTGGCTGTGCTCGGCGCTGAAGGGACTGACGGAAAAAGTCAATGAAAATCTTCAACGCTACGATCTGACCAAAGCAGGCCGCAGCCTCAACAGCTTTGTGCTGGACGATTTGTCCAACTGGTATGTACGGCGGTCGCGCCGCCGTTTCTGGAAAGCCGAGATGGGACAGGACAAATGTTCCGCCTATCAGACGCTTTGGGAGTGCCTGGTGGTCGTCAGCCGGCTGATGGCGCCGCTGGCGCCGTTTATCTCAGAGGAGATTTTCCGCAATCTGACCAACGGCCAGCCCGATCAGCCGATCAGCGTGCATCTGGCCGCCTATCCGTCCGCCGGTGATCCTTTGCTCGACTATCGCGATGAAAAGCTGGAAGCGCGCATGGATCTGGTCCGGCGGGTAGTCTCTCTGGGGCGGTCGCTGCGCAACGAGGCGGCGATCAAGACCCGCCAGCCGCTGGCCGGGATCTATATCGTTGCGCCGACGCAAAAACGGCGGGATCTGATCCGCGGCATGGAATCCCTGGTGCTGGAAGAACTCAATGTCAAGCAGATCAAATTCGTCGAACAGGAGAGCGAACTGGTCAGCAAAAAAGCGGAGCCGGTTTTTAAAAATCTCGGACCGAAATTCGGCAAGGTGGTGAACCGGGCGGCGGAGGCCATCCGCGCTTTCACCGACGAGGAGATCCAGCGCCTCCTGGATGCCGGCCACCGTTCGCTGGTGGTCGATGGGCACGAATACCGCATCGAAGCGACGGACATCACCGTTCAAACGGAGAACCGGGCCGGCCTGCTGGCAGCCACCGAGGGCGATCTGACCGTTGCCGTAGAAACCCTTCTCACGGAAGAATTGACCTATGAGGGTCTGGCCCGCGAATTCGTCAACCGGGTGCAGAACATGCGCAAGGAAGCCAAATTTGAAGTGACGGACCGCATTCATATCTGGCTCACTGCTTCGGCGCCGTTCCTACAGGCGGTGGAGCGCATGCGCGACTATGTGAGCAATGAAACACTCTGTGAAAGTTTGCGATACAATGAAACCGGAGGCACGCATCAAAAAGAATGGAAGATCGATGAGGAGTCTATCTCCGTAGGGATCGCCAGAATCTAACCGGCTTGTACGTAGTGTCAGGAGGATCGAATGACCAAAGAACAATTGAATCATTATAAAAAAATCATTATGGAAAAGCGTGCCGCGCTGCTGCAGGAGTTGGATCGCCTGAAAAGCTCGGGACTGAACACCTCCATGAAGGATACCTCGGGAGACCACTCCTCGTACGCTTTTCACATGGCCGACCAGGGCACGGACACGATGGACCGCGAGCAGCAGTACTTTTTCGCCTCTCGGGAAGGCAATCTGCTTTATCATCTGAATCTCGCCCTGGAGCGCATCGAACGCGGTGAATACGGAATGTGTGTGGGGTGCGGCAAGGAGATCAGCGCGGAACGGCTGGAAGCGGTGCCCCATGCCCGGCTGTGTATCGAGTGCAAGTCCAAAGAGGAGAGGCAGAAAATTAAATGAGGGCGAACGTTCGGATCTTTGGGCTCTCCCTGGCGGTTTTTGTTCTGGATCAGATTGCCAAAGCGATCATCCGCTCCAGCATGGAGCTGTACGCGTCCCTCCAGGTCATCGGCAATTTTTTCCGTATCACCTATGTGGAAAATCCGGGCATGGCGTTTGGGCTGCAGTTGGGCAACAATGTATTCTTTACCGTCTTTGCCCTGCTGGCCGGCATCGCCATTACCTACTATCTGCTGCAGCTGCCGCAGACGCAGCGGCTGGCGCGCCTGGCGCTGGCGCTGGTGCTCGGCGGCGCCCTGGGCAACCTGCTGGACCGTCTGCTCTCCGGCAAGGTGGTCGATTTTCTTGATTTCGAGTTCTTCGACATCCATGTTCCTGCGTTCAGCTTTCTGTTTGTAAAATTTCCGGGATATGAACTGGATCGCTGGCCGGTATTCAACGTCGCCGACATCGCCGTGACCATCGGCATGTTCCTGCTGCTGGGATATATCCTCTTCGAAAAGGAACCGACGCAGGCGCCGGCGGCGGACGGCGAAATGGTGCGCTGAGGTGGGGGCGATGATGATGAGTGCTGAATGCGAAATAAAATTGACCTCCAGACTGATGAGGTCGGGCCTTCTCAGCGGCCGTTTCATTTGATAAAAGGAGCTGATTAGGGCGGTATGCTGTTCTCCCTGCTGATACAACTTCCTCGCGATAGAAAGCGATCGAAAACCGGCACTGGCAGATCTTCGGCCACGATCGCATGCAGATCCCGGAAGGCGGCGTTGACAGCGCCGGCGGCCTTTGATGGTTGGGTGAAGACGAAAGAACTCTCATTGAGCAGATAAAATCCGATTCTCCCGATGAAACATATGCGACCACATTTTCCCCATGGTCGGAACGCGTGTGTTCTGTGCTCTCCCCCTTTAGAATGTTCTTCGCCTTATTTTGTTACTTTTCATCTTGGGCGTTTTCCCTTCTGGATTTATGGTTTGTTGTTGGTAATCTGTTTGCAGCGGACGCCGTTCTGGGTTGCCGCCGCTCGATCGGACCGCTGTTCATGGAGTCTGGATAGGTGCAATGAATAAAACATCCCTCCTGACATGGTTGCTCTGCCTCTGTTTCGCTTCGGCGCAGCCCGGAGACTGTTTTTCCAGCGACACCACGATGTCACCCCAGGGCGCCGCGGTGGGCGTTCTATCCCCCCTCTCGGAACCTGGCCAGACCATCTATGATTTCGCGGTGCAAGATTTCAATCGCGATGGGTTCGACGAGGTCGCCTGCCTGCGCCGGGATACAGACCATCCGCTCTTTCTGGTCATCCGCGAGCTGGCCGGCGGTGCGTACTCTTTCCCGGGACGGCCGCTGCCGGCGCAGGGGATGTCGCAATACCTGTTTGCCCTCACCGGCCATCCGCGCTACCGATGGTTGCTCTATCGAACGAGCCTTGATCACGGAAGCATCTATCTTTTCGATCACACCTTTCAATTCATGGATTCTCTGCGAGCCCCGGGCCACCGTGATGGGAATAGAGACGGTCTGGTGAACGTGCAGATCTATGACGCGCAGATCGTTGATTCCAACAACGACAACCGGCTCGAGCTGTTCCTCTCTCTCAACACCGGCGCCGATGTGACGCCGCGCGCCTTGCTCTGGTATGATTTGATGGAGCGGAAATTGATCCGTGAATATCCGGTCGCCCCCATGGTGAACCGGACGAGATGGGTCGACCTGGAGGGCGACGGCTTTTCTGAATTGGTGCTCACTCTGAGCGGGGCCTCCGACGGGCCCTTTTTCGCTCCGTTCAGCCGGGACAGCAGCTACCTGGCGGTCCTGGATCAGCACGGCGGCCTGCGTTACTCCAAGGCCTTTGATGGAGAGTCCAGCTATGTCGTGTTCGACGTCTTTGACGTCACCGGGGATCAGGTGCTGGATGTGGTTTATGCCAGCTATTCCTTGCGCAAGACCAATACCGGCCGCTCTCGATTGGGCGTCGTGGACGGCCGCACTCTGACGCAGCAACAAGAGTTCTTTGCCGAAGAGTTGGGCGAGGATCTTCGCAGCGTTACTATCCTACCCTCGCCCACGAAGCGGCAGCCCTATCTCTATGTCTCCACTTCGGAACGGCTGATGGCTCGATTTCGTTTTCAACCGTCCACCGGCAGGCTGGCAGCGGACAAGAGAGTCCCCTTTGGGGGAAGGCCGGAACTGGTTTTCAGCGATGATCTAAACGAGGATGGCAGTGCTGAATTGTTCATCACCAGCCAATATCCCAATCAGCTGACCATCACCGACGCCGGTCTCCGTCCATTGGGTCGTATCGACCTTCCGGATTCTGAAACACACCGTTTTGTTAAAGTGGCGCCGGTTTCGGATAAAGACCGTGAGGTGCGCAGCTATTGCCTGCTGGTCGACCAGCGCCTGTGGCTGTTGCGGGTGTCCTTGCCGGCGCTCTTCCCCACGTCCGGCATTCAAGCTGCATGGGCTGGTCATCGTCTTAAACTGCCATGGGCAGTGTTCGGTCTTCTGTGCCTCCCTATTATTTTCCTGCCGGCTTTTCTGTTGTGGAAATTCGTCCTGCGTACCCCGGACTATGGGCTGGCCTTGATGTCCGAATCGAAGCGGTTGGGCATTGCCTTGCTCGATCGCCAGGCCGTGCTGCGTGACTGCAACAGTCATTTCCTGCGGATTACGGATCTGGTAAAATCGAACATTATCGGGCGGACGCTGCCGGAGATCCTGGACAATGCTCAGTTCAGTGCGCTGTTGGAGGCCTGGCGGATTTTCATCAGCCGCAACGAACGGCAATTGCAAAAGGAAATTAATATCGGTCCGGCGATGCACTGGCGGACCGTGGCGGTGGAAATCGTCCGTACCAAGCATAACCATTCCCGCATGCTTCTGATCGATTTGTCGGAATCCAACCAAACGGAACGGATCAAGATCTGGGCGGCCATGGCGCAACGCATGGCCCATAAAATAAAGACGCCCCTGGCCACGGTTCTGCTGGCTGTGCAGCGGCTGCAGCGAAACTACCGCAAACAAGCGCCTCATTTAAGCGAATCCTTTGATTCAATCAGCCGGCAGGCGATCCAGGAGATCGAACGGGTCAAGGACGTGATCAATTCGTTCATCAAGTTCGCCAAACTGGAAGAGTCGCTTTTTATCGAAGTGGATTTCACCTCCGTGGTGCAAGAGGGGTTGAATGAGTATTTATCCCGGTTGCCGGAGGGGGTGGAGTTGCAGACCGCTTTTGCGAGCGCGGAAATGCCGACGCGGATCGACGTCAAGCAGTTCAAGGAGGCGCTGCACAATGTCCTCGACAACGCGGTGGATGCCGTGCACGGCGAGGGGGTGATCATGCTGAGCACCATGCTGGAACGGAATCCGCTGCAGGCCTGGGGCGGCGTCAATTGGGCTGTTTTAGAGGTTCGCGACAGCGGCGCCGGCATTGCGCGCGAAAATGAAAATAAGCTTTTTCAGCCGGGGTTCACCACTCGGAGGGATGGGTCCGGCCTGGGTTTGATATTCGTCAAACAGATTGTGGAGAACCATGGCGGCGAAGTGTCTATCACCAGTGCGCCGAATCAGGGCGCTACGGTTTTGATCCGCCTGCCGATTATTTACAGGACAGACGTCGATGAACAGGGAGACCGTACAGGTGCTGATCGTCGATGACGACCAGCGCTTTATGGATCAATTGGCTTCTGATTTGACCGAGGAAGGATTCCGCACCCTCAGCGCCCGCGACGGCAGCGAAGCGATGCGGATTCTGGCTGAGCAGCCGGTGGATGTGGGGCTGATCGATCTTTCCATGCCGGGAATGGATGGCATCGAGCTGCTGAAGCAGGCAGCCAAGGTCGCCGAGGAAGTGCCGCTGATCGTGATCACCGGGCATGCGACGGTCGAACGGGCGGTGCAGGCAACGCGCCTGGGCGCCTACGACCTCATCGAAAAACCGGCCTCGTTCGACCGCATTCTGTCCGTAATCGAGAGAGCGATTGAGAAAAAACGGCTGCGGCAGCGCAACCGCTGGATGGCCGAGGATATATTGAATCGCTACCGGATGGTCGGCGCCGGCAAGGCGATGCAGCGGATCTATCAGCGCCTCGATCAGATCAGCGCCGTGGATGCTACGGTGCTGATCACCGGAGAAACCGGCACCGGCAAAGAACTGGCGGCCATGGCGATTCATTTGCGCAGCGCCAGAGCGGATGGACCATACGTGCGCGTCAACTGCGCCGCTATTCCGGAACTGTTGATCGAGAGCGAACTGTTCGGCTATAAAAAGGGAGCGTTCACCGGCGCGTCTCAAGATTTCATCGGTCGTTTCAGGCAGGCGGACGGCGGATCGCTGTTCTTGGATGAAATCGCCGACCTGAGTCACGCTGCGCAGGCCAAACTGCTGCGCTGTCTGCAGGACCATGTGATCACGCCGCTGGGCTCGACGGACAGCTATCTGATCGACGTGCGGGTCATTGCGGCAACGAATAAAAATCTGATGGAGCGAGTGGCGTCCCGTTCTTTTCGAGAAGATCTGTATTATCGGATCAATGTGGTGGAGCTGGAGATGCCGCGGCTCGTGGACCGGATGGAGGATCTGCCGGAACTGGCGCGCCATTTTCTTCACCAGTTCTGCGAGCAGTATAACCGCTATATCGAAGGATTCTCCTCAGCCGCTCTGCAGCTGCTGATGGAACAGGAATGGCCGGGCAATGTTCGGCAATTGCGCAGCGTCATCGAAAGGTTGGCGTTGTTTGCAGAGGGGCCCCTGATCACAGCCGAGAACGTAGCGGCGGTGCTGAAACGGCCGCCGCTGACGTCCTCTGACCAGATGAAAAGCTATAAACAGGCGCGGTGCGATTTCGAACGGGATTACATTCAGCGGTTGCTGCAGATCTGCAACGGCAACGTGAGCGAAGCGGCGGACGCCATGAAGATAGACCGCACCAACTTGTATCGCAAGATGAAGAAATTGGGCATTTCGGCGCCGCGCCTGTCGTGACCCGCTGATCCTCAGCGCACTTCCAGGTAGTCCTTATCCGGGAGTTTGGGGAAAGGCGCGTGCGGTTCGGTCTGATACCAGAATGCGGTGGAAGCGATATCGTCCTGCAACGGCAGGTAGCGGCCGCCGCTGCGCCAGCCCAGCGCCTGAATCGTCACTCGAAGGTCCTTTTCGAAGCGGATGGGATCCATGATGTGCCAGCGATACAGACCAAAGCGCTGCTGCGAGTTGTAGACGCCGTCCGGTTTGATCACTTGCGACAGACCGCTGTAGGGCGTGGAAAAGACCTGATACTGTTTGGTCTCGCGGTTTTCGAAATTATATGAACCGCAAAAATAATCCTCCGTACCGGTGCCGCAGATGGTGGGATACTTTCCGTCGCCGTCGATAAAAAATTTGATCTCGCCTTCGCCCCACCAGCCGCTGTTGTTTACGCCCCAGGCCATGTAGGTGCCGACGAATTGGCCCCATCCTTTAACGCCGTCGAGAATCACATAATCGGTTTTGTAGGGCAGGGGATTGGTCCTGCGGAACTGCGCATGCAGATAGGCTGCATCCTCCGGCACCTCTGTGAGCGTATAATCGATCTGGTAGAACAGGGTCATGGCCTCCTCGTCCAGGTTCTCAAAGGTGATCCGGCACGATTTGCGGAACGGCATCTCCCAGTAGCAGTTGAAGGCGCTGCCGGGGTTGACGCAGATCGCCAGGGAGTTGATCTGGCTGTACTGGCCCCAACCGCAGGCAAAGAAATCGCCGATGGGCGCTTCGATGGAGGGTTCGGTCTCGCCGTCCCAGTAAAAGCGGATGATGGAGTATCGCCAGTTTCCCGTCGGCGTCACCCAGATGTGCTGAATAGCGCCAGGCCCTTGGATGGTCGCCATGGTAAAGGTCTCTTTGGGCTGAATTCTCACGCAGGGCGACACTTTCCAGCCCTGGCCCAGGTCCCGTGCCGCCTGGCTGCCGGTTCCTTCGACGGCCATGCCCCCCTTGCCTTTTTCACCGGTAAAATTCTCCGCGGAGATGGAACGTGTTTTGGCATGCGACAGGCGCGAGAGATTGCCCAGGCTCATGTTCAATCCGTTGAAACTCTTTTGTGCGTGCACGTCCATGGCGAGAAATCCTCCAAGAATGAAGAACAGGCTGCCAAGTTTTTTAGGTTTCATAAGGATACCTCCTGATGGTAGTGATGGCTGTCGGCCCCACCCGGGTGGGTGGTCAGGCGGCGCCGGTCCTGAAACTGCAACGGCTCATTAACATGCAAAAAAAAATAGGAAAAATCAAAAGAAAAATGCTGGAAAAAATGTTTGGCGAAACGGGAAAAAGTCGTATTTTATATGAGAAAAGCAAGCGGGTTGCGCAATTTTCTTTTAATCGATAAGGTGGCGGCGTATGGGCGGACACAAGCTGTTGGTGCTCGAGCAGGATCCGCAGCGGGCGGATCAGATCATTCGTACCTTGATGAAACAGAAACCACAGCCGGACATCCGCACCGTGACAGCCGCCAGAGACCTGGCTGCGGCTTTGGGGGAAAAGCCCGACCTCATCCTCTCTGCCTGGACGATTCCGGGTGGGAGCTGCCTCGATATCCTTCGAATCCTTAAAGAAAAAGAACTGGTCATCCCCCTTATTATCGTGGCCGACCAAGGCGATGAAAGCCTTGCGGTGGAGGCGTTGAAAAACGGCGCCGCAGACTACCTGGCGATGAACCGGCTGACGCAGCTCAACCGGGCAGTGGCCGATGCCTTGGAAAAGGCGGAGGAGCAACGGCGCCGCAAGAACCTGGAACGAGGGATGCAGTTCACCCAGTTCGCCTATGACCGCGCAGCCATCGGCATCTACTGGCTGAGCGAAGCGGGCCGGTTTCTGCTGGTGAACGAGTCGGGCGCGCTCACCACCGGCTATGCCCCGGCAGAACTTTATCAGTTGGCCATCTCTGATCTGGATGTCAATCTGACGCCCCGAGCCTGGACCACGTTGCTGACGCAGCTGCGCAGCAAATCCTCAGTGGCGTTTGAGAGCGTTCATCGCCAAAAGCAAGGCGGATTGATGGCGGTAGAGATCACCGCCAATCTGTTTCATTCGGACGGACAGGATTACATCCTTTTGTTCTCCCGCGACATCACCCGGCGTAAAAAGGCGGATGAAGAGTTCCAACGTCTGCAGCGGCAGGTGCAGCACGGCAAAAAAATGGAAGCCCTGGGGCGGTTGGCCGGCGGCATGGCGCATGAATTCAACAATATGCTCATGGTCATTCAGAACAGCGCCGAGTTCATCGCCATGGACGCCAAAGGCGACAAAACGCTGCAGGACTATGCGGATCAGATCATACGGACCAGCAAACGCGCGGCAGCGCTGACCAGTCAACTGCTTGCCTTCAGCCGCAAACAGCCCTTTGAGCTCAAGGTGTTGGATCTGAACGCCGCTCTTTTGGACATGATTAAATGGCTGCGGCGGCTGGTGCACGAAAACGTCAGCCTGACTGTGGATATTCACGGCAGCATCGGCAACATTCGCATCGATCCAGGCGAGCTGGGGCAGATGGTGATCAACCTGGTCATGAACGCCGGCGACGCCATGCCCTCCGGCGGTGATCTGATCCTGTCCACCCGGCCGAAGGTGCTGGACGAGGCGTATTGCAAGAAACAGGTGGGCGCGCGTCCCGGCCGTTACTTGATGCTTTCGGTGCAGGACACCGGTCAGGGCATGGATCAGGAGACCTGTTCTCATATCTTTGAACCCTTTTTCACCACGAAAGAGAGCGGTACCGGCCTGGGTCTGTCCATCGTGTTCGGCATCATGCAGCAGAACGGCGGCCATATCGAATGTGTGAGTCAGAAGGGCAAGGGCACGCTGTTCCGCCTTTATCTGCCGCAGGTCGACGAACCTGAATCGCAGCCGGGAGGCGCGATTCAGTACGACACTATGCCGCGCGGCAGCGAGACGATCCTGCTGGTGGAAGACGAACCGGATGTACGCGTCAGCGCCATGCGTACGCTGGAAAAACAGGGATACAAAGTGCTGTGCGCGCAGAACGGCGTTGAAGCCCTGGCGTTGCTCGAAGCCACGCCGGAGCCGATCCATCTGCTGATCACGGATGTGATCATGCCGCTGCTGAGCGGCGCGGAACTGGCCAAACAGGTCCTGAAACGCCGCAAGGGCATCAAGGTGTTGTATACCTCTGCGTATCCGGATGGGGTTGTTTTCAGCCAGCACAACGTGGACGTGACCAGCGCCTTTTTTATCGGCAAACCGTTCACCATCGAAGAGATCGCCAAAAAGGTTCGTCAGGTGCTGGACAGCGGTTCCCGCACGTCCGCCTGAGGGCCGCCTTCGGCTGCACCCCGCATGGTGTCCCTGCCTGAGGCCGAGTCGATTTCCGTTATTGTTTCTTGAATAAAAAATTCGTATTTTTCAGGAATTATTTTTGAACGGCTGAAGAATATGGCTCTGGTCAAGTCGACGGCGATCGTTCTGCATCATCGGGACCAGGGTGAGACCAGTAAAATCGTCACCCTGTTCACCCGGCAGTACGGCAAGATCAGCTTGATCGCCAAGGGCGCAAGGGTGATTAAATCGCGCTACGGCGGGGCATTGGAACCATTCACCCACCTGGACGCGGTTTTTTATAAAAAAGAGACACGCGACCTGCAATTTCTCAGCCAGGTGGATATCATTCATCCGTTTCCCGTAATCCGCAGCCAACTGGGACGCATCGCTCTGGCCAGCATTCCCTGTGAAATGGTGGACCGACATGAAGCGGTCGGCCACGCGGCGCCGGAGCTGTTTACCCTGTTGCTGGAGACCCTGACGGCTTTGAACGAGGGCGAGCGTGGACTGCGCAATGTGGTGCGCGCGTTTCAGGTCAAGTTCGCTGCGCTCTCGGGCTTTCGCCCCCAACTGGCTGGCTGTTCGGTCTGCGGCAGGGAGAACCCACCCGAGCAGGTGGTGTTCGAATACGAAACCGGCGGCTATCGCTGCGCCGGTTGTCCATCGTCGTCGGTCGCAGGCTTTCGTCTCTCAGGCCACGGGGTGGAGATTTTGCGCTATGTCCAGAATGCGCCGGTCCGTCTGGCCGGCCGAAGCCTGGTCGGTTCGGAACTGGGCCGGAATCTGGACGAATGCTTGATGCATTTTATCGGCTATCATATGGAGAACCTGCATCATCTGGCTTCGGTCGCCTATTTACAGCAATTGCAGAGTTCGATTAAAATAACCTAGAGAAGAGGAACCCATGGCAGGCCTATCCAATCCTCAGATGGATAAAATCATCTCCCTGTGCCGGCGGCGCGGCTTTATTTTTCAATCCAGTGAAATCTACGGTGGGCTGAACGCCTGTTACGATTACGGCCCGCTGGGCGTGGAATTGAAGCGCAATATAAAAAATTTTTGGTGGAAGTGGATGGTGGAACGGCGCAGCGACATCGTCGGTCTCGACGCCGCCATTCTCATGGCCTCGCGCGTCTGGGAGGCCTCGGGCCATGTGTCCGGATTCACCGATCCGCTGGTTGACTGTAAAGTGTGCAAACACCGCTTTCGCAGCGACCTGATCGCCGAGCCCGGCAAATGTCCGGATTGCGGCGGCGAGCTCACGGACATCCGTCAGTTCAATCTGATGTTCAAGACCTTCATGGGACCGCTGGAGGACAGCGCCAGCGTCGTCTATCTGCGGCCGGAGACCGCACAGGGCATTTACGTGAACTATCAGAATGTGCTCGATTCCACCCGGCAGAAAATTCCATTTGGCATCGGGCAGATCGGCAAGGCGTTCCGCAATGAAATCACGCCGGAGAATTTCATCTTTCGCACCCGCGAGTTCGAACAGATGGAGATGCAGTTCTTTGTCAAGCCTGGAACCGACCAGGAATGGTTCGAATACTGGAAAGCCGATCGCCAGGAGTATTACCGCCGGCTCGGCATCCGTGCGGAAAAAATGCGCTTTCATCCGCACGGCAAGGACGAGTTGGCCCATTACGCCGCCGCCGCCTTTGACATCGAATATGAGTTCCCCTTCGGCTGGAAAGAGCTGGAGGGCATACACAATCGCACCGATTTTGATCTGACCCGCCATAAAGAATTCTCAGGGAAGGACTTGACCTATTTTGACGAGGTCACTCGGGAACGGTACATGCCGTATATCATCGAGACCTCGGCCGGCGCCGATCGCACGGTCCTGTGCGTGCTGAGCGACGCCTATGAGGAACAGAAACTGGAAAAGGACGAGCGCACGGTTCTTCATTTTCATCCGGCCATCGCCCCCATCAAAGCGGGCATTTTTCCACTGGTGAAAAAGGACGGCATGCCCGAAGTGGCGCACCGCATTGAAGAAAAACTGCGCCGCCATTTCCCGGTCTTTTATGATGAGAGCGCCGCAGTGGGCCGGCGGTATCGCCGTCAGGATGAAATCGGCACGCCCTATTGCATCACCGTCGACACCGAAACCCTGCAGAACGAAACGGTGACCGTGCGTGAACGCGACTCGATGACCCAGTCGCGCGTGAAAATCGACGACCTGTTCCTGCTGATCTACAACAAAATCAACGAGGGATTCTAACCCATCCCCTGCATCGCAGGAGCCGGCGTTGGTCTTCAACCGCTGATTCTGAACTGCGCAGGGGCAGCGTCGCTCCTTTCATAAAGCAGCGCACGGATCTTGTCGCAGAAAGACAGGTATCATGACCGCACCCTACTACGGCTGGCTGTCGATTCTGCCGCCGCTGATGGCCATTGTTCTCGCCATACGGAGCAAGCAGGTTTTTCTCTCCCTGTTCGCCGGCGTTTTTCTTGGCTATACCATTCTGGCCGGAGGCAATCCGCTCAAAGGGGTGGTGGATGCTTTGGAAGCATGCGTGGAGGTTTTCGGCGACGCCGGCAACACCAAGGTGATTCTGTTCAGCTGCATGGTGGGCGCGCTGATCACTTTTACCCAGTACTCAGGCGGCATGGAAGGATTTGTTCAATGGGTGACCCGACGGGGCTGGGTCGCCACGCGTCGGCAAGCCGGATTGCTCGCATTTTTCACCGGCCTGGTGGTGTTTGTCGAATCCAGCATCTGCGTGCTGGTGGCCGGCAGCGTCAGCCGTCCTCTGTTTGACAAATTGAAGGTATCGCGGGAAAAGCTGGCCTATATCTGCGATTCCACTTCTGCGCCGAAGTGCATCCTCATTCCGCTCAACGCCTGGGGCGCGTTCATCATCGGCCTGCTTCAGGATCAGCATGTGGGCAGTCCGGTGCAGGCTTTCGTCGCTTCCATGCCGTTCAATTTTTACGCCATCATCGCCATCGCTCTGGTGCTGTGGAGCGTCCTCAGCCAAAAGGATCTGGGGCCCATGGCAGCCGCGGAAAGACGGGTGCAGGCGGGGAAACTGACCGCGGACGGCGCCGAGCCCTTGGTTTCCCAGGAGGTGCTGGCTGTGCAGCCCAAACCCGGAATTCCTTTGCGGGCTGTCAACATGGTCCTACCCATAGGCGTGATGGTGATCATGATGCCGGTCGGCCTGCTTATCACCGGGCACGGCAATCTTATGCAAGGATCCGGATCCACCTCGGTGTTTTGGGCCGTGCTCCTGGGTCTGGCTGCGGCAGCAGTCGCCTATCGGCTGCAGGGCCTGTTGACGGTTCGGGAGATCATGGACCAGTTCATGAAAGGGGTGGGCGGGCTGGTCTCTCTGGCAGCTTTAATGATGCTGGCCTTTGCCATCGGCGCCACGTGTCGGGCCTTGGGCACCGGACCCTATGTGGCCGGATTGGCCGACGCGTTCATCACCCCCAAACTGGTGCCCGCTTTGCTGTTTCTTATCTCGTGCGGCATCGCCTTTGCCACCGGCACCTCCTGGGGCACGTTCGCCATCATGATCCCCATCGCCATGCCCATGGTCGAACCGCTGGGCTTGCACATGGGTATGACCTTGGCAGCGGTTCTCGGCGGCGGCGTGTTCGGGGATCACTGCTCGCCCATCTCCGACACTACGATTATCTCATCCATGGCTTCCGCCTGTGATCATATCGACCATGTCGCCACTCAACTTCCCTATGCCTTGTCCGCCGCAGGCGTCAGTTTGCTGTGCTACGTCGTGCTGGGCTTTCTTGTTTGAGGATGAACGATTCTTTGGAACAACAGCCGATCATCGAACTGCGTGCGCCCTGCCGCATCGGCGTTCTCTCAGATACCCATCGCGAACTGCCGCAAGCCATATTCAGCCTGTTCGCTGATGTGCAGCACATCATTCATGCCGGCGACATCGGCGATTGGGATATCGTCCTGTGTCTGCAAACGCTGGCGCCCGTGACCGCAGTGTACGGCAACTGCGACGACTATCGCGTTCGCCGGCATTGTCCCCGCCAGCAGACGCTGCAAGTCGACGGTCTGATGGTACAGGTGACCCATATTCCGCAAGAGGGGCAGGCGGAAGCGCCGGCATTGGTGCAGCAGATTCGAATCTTTGGCCATACGCACGTGGCCTCTATTCAGCATGTCGGCTCTACGTTGTACATCAATCCCGGTTCCATCAGCCGGCCGCGGCAGTACCAGCGGCCGAGCGCGGCGCTGCTGCAAGTTGATGGAGAACAGCCGCCTCGTGCGGCGATCCTTTCTCTGAGGTGATCCCATGACCTTTACGGAAAAGCTGAACGACATCCTGTCCGCCAGAAAAAGTCTGCTATGCGTGGGCTTGGACGCTGTGATGGAAAAAATACCAGCGCCTTTACGACAATCGCCGGAGCCCCTGTTTCAATTCAACAAAGCGATCATCGACGCCACTCTGCCTTATGCCGCTGCCTTTAAAATCAACACCGCCTTTTATGAAGCCTGGGGATTGGAAGGATGGCGGGCGCTGGAAAAGACCTTTGCTTATCTGCCGGCTGAGGTGATCAAAATCGCTGACGCCAAGCGCGGCGATATCGGCAACACCTCGCTGAGCTACAGCCGGGCGTTGTTCACCGGACTGGGCGCCGATGCCGTTACGGTCAATCCGCTGATGGGAACAGACTCCACCGCGCCTTTTTTGCAGGATCCGCAAAGGGGGGTGTTTTTTCTTTGCCTGACTTCCAATCCCGGGTCCCAGGATTTTCAACATTTTTCTGACGGCCAGGTCCGGCTGTATGAAAAGATCGCCGTCAAAGTGGGCGAGTGGAACCGCCACGGCAATTGTGGATTGGTGGTGGGCGCCACCCACCCGGCTGAACTGCAGGGGCTTCGCAGCCTGGCGCCGGATCTGCCGTTTCTCATCCCCGGCATCGGCGCTCAGGGCGGCGATCTTGAGAATTCGGTTCGTTTTGGGCTCACCGCACAGGGCGGCGGTGCGCTGTTCAACTCCAGCCGGGCGATCCTTTACGCCTCGTCCGGAGATGATTTTGCGGCTGCAGCGGCCGCAGAGGCCAAAGCCACACGGGATGCGTTGAACCGGGCGAAGGTATCTTAATTTGCCAAACCGGCAGGAAACATCGAACGTTTTTCCGTTTCGTTCGAGCGGTTGAAAAGAAAGCGGAGAAGAAATATCGAATTTGGCTAAGCGGCGGAGTCTCAAGCCGCTTCCCTATTCCCGCTCTATGCACCGGTCAAATCACTATCGGTTGACCACGGCAACACAAATTATTGCAAACTGAAATCAACGGGAGGTTATTTGTGGACAAGGAACATGCGCTGCAGATATTCAGATCCACCGGCGCTCTGCTGGAAGGGCATTTCCGCCTTACCTCAGGGCTGCACAGTCCGAATTATTTTCAGTGCGCCAGAGTGCTGCAATATCCCCGGTATGCAGAGCTGTTTTGCCAGGAGATCGCTGAGCGCTTTCGGCCGGATGGCATCGAGGTGGTCGTTTCGCCGGCCATCGGCGGTATTGTGGTCGGTCAGGAGGTGGCACGGCTGCTGGGGTGTCGTGCGGTGTTTGCCGAGCGCGAGGAGAACCTCATGACCTTGCGTCGGGGCTTTGAGATTCGCGCGGGGGAGTCGGTGCTGGCGGTCGAAGACGTGGTGACCACCGGCGGGTCGGTGAAAGAGGTGATCGACCTGGCCCAACAGGCCGGCGGCAAGGTCAAAGGCGCGGCCTTTCTGGTGGACCGCAGCGGAGGAAGGGCTCTGTTTTCAGTGCCTTTTTTCGCCGCCCTGAGAATGGACGTGCTCACCTATCCGCCGGAGGAGTGCCCGCTGTGTAAACAGGGTCTGGCGGTGGTGAAGCCCGGCAGCCGCAAAGTTTGAGGGTGTTGTTCGAATCCTTTGCACGGTTCCGTCATCTAATACAAAACGCTGGAATTTCTCTGCCGCTGTGCGAACAGTCTGACGGCCATCCGTCGAGCGGCAAACCTGACAATCACCTGCGGCAAGCGCTTCGTTTAGCCCGATCGCATGTGCGCATACAATAAGCGATTAATCAGGAAAGAACACTTTTATCAATTTGAAAGGAACGCACATGGCGACAAGCAACCTCACTATGGCCAATCTGCAGTCCACTCTGGAGGCCCATGACATGGTCCTCATCGATTTTTGGGCATCCTGGTGCGGACCCTGCAAAGCCTTTGGACCGGTTTTTGAAAAAGTGTCGGAAAAGCATACCGATATCGCTTTTCTCAAAGTCGACACTGAGGCGGAGCAGGAGTTGTCCGGCTTGTTTGGCATACAGGCCATTCCAACGCTGGCTATTTTCCGCGAGGGTATTTTATTGTATCGGGAAGCGGGCGCCGCATCCGAGGCGGCTCTCGAGAATCTGATCGATCAAGTGAAGAAACTGGATATGGAGCAAGTGCGTGCGGACATTGCCAAGCAGGAGCATGGGTGCGACGGCGGGCAGGGATGCAGCGGCTGCGGTCACAACCATTGATGGAAAGCGCCTGTGGACGACTCAGCCGCGTACTTGCACGGGGCGGCAGAGTATGAGACAGACAGCCTGTGAATAAAAAAAGCCCTTGCTTAGCAAGGGCTTTTTTTTACCCTAAATATTTTCGCAACGGCTCCAAACGGGAGCGATGCCGCAGCCGGCGCAAAGCTTTCTCTTTGATCTGGCGGACGCGTTCCCGCGTCAGAGCAAAGTATTCACCGATCTCCTCCAGGGTGAGAGGACGATCTCCGTCAAGCCCAAAGTAGAGCTTGACGATTTCCGCTTCGCGCGATTTCAGCGTTCCGAGAACCTTTTCGATCTCCTCGCGCAGCGAACTGCGCATGAGCTGTCCGTCCGGTGGATCATAACGATCGCTCTCCAGGACATCCAGAAGACTGTTGCCTTCGTCCTCCTTGAAGGGTTCGTCCAGAGAGAGATGGCGCGCAGAGGTTTTGAGCACATCCGCCACCTCAAACGAACTCATCTCCATCCGGTCTGCAATCTCATCCATGCTGGGTTCGCGGCCGTACTCTTTTTCCAGCGCTTCAAGGGCGCGGCCGACCTTGTTGATGGCGCCCACCCGGTTCAGCGGCAGACGGACGACACGCGACTGCTCTGCCAAAGCTTGCAGGATGGATTGACGGATCCACCATACAGCGTAGGAGATGAACTTGAATCCACGCGTTTCATCAAACCGCTGTGCGGCTTTGATCAAGCCGAGATTGCCTTCGCTGATCAGATCCTGGAGTGGAAGACCCTGACCCTGATATTCTTTGGCTACGCTGATCACGAAGCGTAGATTGGCTTTGACAAGCCGGTCCAGGGCTTCCTCTTCTCCCTTGCGGATTCTGCGCGCAAGCGCGATCTCTTCCTCAGGAGGCAACGGAGAAAAACCGCCGATCTCCTCGAGATACTTTTCGATGGATTCTTTGGTGCGGGTTTCGGACTGTTTTCGCTTCTTCTTTTTGGTCATCCCACCTTCTTCGTTTTCACTAATGGTCAATGGGCACAATGACTCAGCTTAAAATTTACGAAATATTATAATGAATGTCAAATAGTTAGCTACGAACATACCCTTTGGATGAATGTTATGAGGAAAAAAGATATGCATGGCAAATGGCGGCATTATTTCTTATTTATCAATTGGTTGATTGATTTTTCCACTATTGCGGTCGCCCGGTCAATATCTTGGCTGGAGACGCCGAGGTGAGTCACCATTCTGATTCTTCCCGCGTTCACGGCGATGACCGCGAGGCCGTTTTCTTTTAGTGTAACAACCAGATCAGCGGATTTTAGTCCAGAGGGCTCCAGATCCACCATTACCATATTGGTTTGTACAGCTTTAATATCTACCCGCAATCCTGGGAGTTTGGCTAATTTGTGTGCCAGTTTTTTTGCGTTTTTGTGATCTTTGGCCAGTCGTTCGATATGGTGGTCCAGCGCATACAATCCGGCAGCTGCCAAAATGCCGATCTGGCGCATGCCGCCGCCCCACATTTTACGATAACGATGAGCCTGATCGATAAATTCCCGGCTTCCCATCAGCACGGATCCTGCCGGTGCGCCCAGTCCTTTGGACAAGCAGACGGTCAACGAATCGCACCAGCGGCCGTATTCGGCCAAAGGGATGCCGGTGGCCACATGGGCGTTCCACAACCTGGCGCCGTCCAGGTGCAGCGCCAGGCGGTGTTTGCGGGTGAAACGATGAATCTGTTGCATGTTTTCCAGCGGAACGATGGCGCCGCCGGCGCGGTTGTGCGTGTTCTCGATCAACACCAGGCTGGTCGGCGGGAAGTGGTGGTCTTGCGCGCGCAGGCTGGCCTGCAGGTCCTCGATATTGAGAACGCCCCGTCGGCCGGGCAGCGGCCGCATCTGCACTCCGGAGAGAAAGGCCGGCCCGCCCGCCTCATAGTTGAAAGGATGGGAATCCGCTTCACAGATCACCTCCTGCCCTGGCAGGGTATGGCATTTGATGGCGAGCTGATTTCCCATCGTGCCGCTGGAGACGAATAACGCCGCCTCTTTGCCGAAGAGAGCGGCCATCCGCTGTTGCAGGGCGTTGACCGTGGGGTCTTCGCCGAAGACGTCGTCGCCCACTTGTGCTTTCATCATGGCCCGGCGCATGGCTTCGGTGGGTTGAGTGACGGTATCGCTGCGGAGATCGATAAGGGGGTGAGTCATGTTCTTGTTCTCTCTTTATTGGGTTTTGCCGACTCGGACGCGGAGGGCTGTGGTCGAAAAGCTGTTTTTTTCATCGCCAGAGGACACGGCTGCAGCGGATCAGAACAATTTCATTTGTCCTGCGCCTTTTTTTAATTTTTTTTCCTCTCTGCAGCGCTGCAGCAATTTATCCGAGATGGCGCTGAGAAAGCGCGAGGGCGATTGCACATGGCGTTGACCCTGCAGCCATCGCGATTGCGCCCAGCTTAAATACAATTGCCGTTTGCTGCGTGTCATAGCGACGTAGAACAGCCGCTTTTCTTCTTCCACCTCCAAGGCTTTGGCGCCAAAGGCAAAAGGGATGATGCCCTCTTCACAGCCGATGATAAAGACTACCGGGAACTCGAGCCCTTTGGCCGCATGCATGGTCAGGATGCGCACACGATCGGCCCGCGGATCCCACTCATCCACACCTTTTTGCAGCAACAGCGCATCGCAAAAGGCCTGCAGGCGGTTTTCAAAACCGGCGGCAAAGGTTTCCAGTTTTTTATAAGTCGTTTCTTGTTCCGCTGCAATCGGAGACCATTGGCGGATTGAGGCCAGCAGCTGTGGGACCGTGCTTTCAGCGGACCAGGCAGCAGCTGCCTGGCGAAACTTCATGAAGCGATCCCAGGCCGGCGATCCGGCAAATGGCGTGCGATCTGCGGCCGGTTCCGAGTGGCTTTCAAGCGCGTGCAGCATCTCTGCTTCGTCGCTGAGAAAAAAACCTGCGACCGATTTCAAGCTGGCCGCGGACCGATGCAGAAGAAGGGTGAATGTCGCGAGGACAAAGCGGACATAGGGGTCGCAGCTGAGCGGCTGCTCCTGGATCGTTTCGTGGGGAATCCCCGCCCGGGTCAATGCCTCGATCAACGGCGGCAGCAGATTTTTACTGCGCAACAGGATCGCCATGTCGCCGAAAGCATAGCCGTGCGTCTCTGTGCCGCGCGCCACTCGGCCGCTGTCCATGCTGAAAGAAGTGGTGCCGGAGAGCAGCTCTTCGATGGTCTTGACCACTTGCTCCGCCTCAGCCTGGTCAGAGGCGGCCTGGCGCAGCTGAATTTTAATCTCCGTCGGGATGCCGGAGTGCAGGTCTGAGGAAGATCGTCCCAACACTTGCCTTGAGGCGTCGAGGATGTTCTGGCTGGAGCGATAATTGCGGCTTAATTGGATAAAACGGTGGTCAGGCAGATCCTGCATCAGTCGGCCAAAGTACTGCGGAGAGGCGCCGCGGAAGCCATAGATCGATTGATCGGGATCGCCGATGACGCATACTTCGGAGGCGGAGATGGCAAAGATTTTGAACAGCTCGTATTGCGCCTGGTTGATATCCTGGAATTCGTCTACGGCAATGATTTTATACTGCTGAAGAAAAGTGCGGCGCCATTCGGGATCATTGCGCAACAAGCGCACGGGCATGCAGATGAGATCGTCAAGATCCACCGCGTTTCTTTCCGCCAGCAGATGCTCATATGCGCGGAAATGGGCGAGAAAGTCCTGCCCTAATTGCGCTGAGACGCTCGGCGGCAGGGTGTCCGGATCAAACAGCCTGCCTTTGATCAGTGAAATGCGCTCCAATTCGCTGGCGGGTATGCGGCGTCCGCAGGCTTTTTCCAGATCCGCGATAAATCCGGGGTCGTCCTGCGCGACGATGATGCGAAACGAATGGTCGCGGGCAAAGAATCCGGCTGTTTGTCGCAGCAGATGCAGGCCAAAGCCGTGAAAGGTGGAGATAAAGGGCGTGTGCCCTGCGTCCCCTGCCCACAGCGACCGCAGACGGTCGCGCAGTTCTGCAGCCGCTTTGTTGGTAAAGGTGATGGCCAGCACTTGGTCTGCGGCCGCGATGCCGTTGCGAAGGAGATGGGCCAACCAGTGCGTCAGAACGCGCGTTTTGCCGGTGCCGGGTCCAGCCTGAATGATCAGCGGCGCGCCGTGATGGCGCACAGCCTCCTCCTGTTCCGGATTCAGGCCATAGTCGCCGCTTTCTTCCTTGATTTTTTTCGACTCTGTTCTGCTCCGGCGCGGCGGTTTTATCTTCTCTTCCGCCGCGGGCTTGGTTTTTTCTGCAATCGCAGCGATCTCGAACAAGGGATTCGCCTGCAGGATTTTTTCCCGATCATCGCCGCGAAACAGGCGGATGACGCCATATTCACCATCATAGCCCGGCTGGGCGTCCACCTCGCCTTCGCGCATACGGCGGATGGCTTCACGGATGAGCGGACCGCCGGCCAGGCCGATCTCGTCCAGTGGACAGTCGCGCAGAATGGTCAATTCCGCACCGAGCTTATGCTGCAGCAGGTCATACAACGCTTGAACTTTTTTTGAAGTGACTCCCACGTCCATCACTTCAGCGAGCACCTCCATGAGCGGCACGATGCTGGAAAACGATTTGGCGTTAGCGGGCCGGCGGCCTTCTTCGCAGTCGGCCAGTTCCTCCACCCGATAGCTCACGCCCAGCACCGCCGGTTTGCCGCACACAGGACAAAGCCCTTTTCGGCGCACCGTCTCCGCAGGGCGCATCATCCGGTTGCACTTGCGATGGCCGTCCATGTGATACTTGCCTTCTTCTGGAAAGAATTCCAGCGTCCCCCAAAAACCGGAGTGGTTTTTGTCGCGCAGCGCCGCGAACAGGTTGTCGTAGGAGAGTTCAGTGGTGAACACATTGGCTTCGCGCGCCAGGTTTTCCGGCGAATGGGCGTCCGAGTTGGAGACCAGATTGTACCCATCCAGCTGAGTCAGGCGCCAGTTCATCGGCGGGTCGGAGGAGAGGCCTGTTTCCAGGGCGAAGATGTGCTGCGTCAGATCATCAAAACAGGCTTCCACGCTGTCGAATCCGGACTGGGAGCCGAGCAGTGAGAACCACGGCGTCCAGATATGAGCTGGGATCAGCACGCCGCGCGGATCGGTTTCCAGCACGATCTCCAGCAGATGACGGCTGTCCAGACCGAGGATGGGCCGGCCGTCGGAACGGATGTTGCCGATGCGGTCAAGACGATCCTGAAATTTTTGTACCGACTCAAAGGAGGGAAAAAAGATCACATTGTGTACTTTGCGCACCTCGCCGTCTTTTTTATAGATGCTGCTGATCTCCCCGGAAAGAATGAAATAAACCGGTGCGCGGCAGGCAGCCGGCACCTCGGCGAACAGCGTCTTTGCCAGCGACGGCTTTAATTCGTAAAAGCCGTCAGCGGCGGCGCTGGGATCAAGCTTATCCCGCATCTCGGCGAGCCATTGGGGGTGGCTGAGATCGCCGCTGCCGAGCACCTGCACCCCTTTGCGCTGCGCCCAGATAAAGAGATTTTCGGGATCCAGTTTTCTGCTGGTGGCGCGCGAATAATGCGAATGGATGTGGAGGTCGGCGATATAATTCATGGCCTTCATCGGATCATGATAAGGATTAGCAAAACCAAAGTAAGAATAAATTGTTACAATTTCAAGCAACCAATTTTTCCTTGCTTCCGTTTGCAAATGTCGCTAAACTTCATCTACGCTCAATGAACGAGGATAACCATGGAGTATCAAATAACCGTCACCTTGGGGCCGGCCAGTGACCACCCCAAGGTTTGGCGTCGGCTTTTGTCCGCCGGTTGCAGCGCTTTTCGCATCAACACCTCTCACCTGACTATGTCGGAACTGGAGGAGCTGCTGGGGCGGCTGCACCGTTTTCTGCAGGATTTGCCTTTTGTCGTGCCTGTGATTCTGGATCTGCAGGCGAGCAAATGGCGGTTGGGCGAATTTCCCGCGCGCCGGCTGACGGTCGGTCAGCCGGTGGATCTGGTACTGGCGGACCACGTAGAGAGTCCGAATCTGTTGCCGGTGCCGCATGAGGATTTTTTCCGTGCAGCGGCGGCCGGAGGCGACAATGATCTCTTTTTAAATGACGCCAAAATCCGCATCGCTATCGAGGCAGCCGCCGGCGAACGTGTGCGCGGCCGGGTGCTGACAGGCGGTGAGATCAGCCGGCGCAAAGGCCTCAGCCTGCCTGGCGCAACGATTCGCGTCGAACGGTTGAGCAGCCGGGATGAACAGATCGTGCGCACGACCGCCGGGATCTCCCATTTGGGCTATGCCCTCTCATTTGTCAAGGATGCGCAGGAGATGGCCACCTATCGATTTTTACTCGGCAGCCAATCCTCTCTGATCGCCAAGCTGGAGCGCCCAAGCGCGCTGAAGGAGGCGATGGAGATAGCGCGGTCGGTTGATGCGCTGTGGCTGTGCCGCGGCGATCTGGGTGCGGAAACCGGCCTGCAGGCGATGGCTGGGTTGGTGGCGCAGTTCAACACAGGCGTTGCCGCGTTGACCAAACCGGTGCACATCGCCGGCCAGGTTTTGGAGCACACGACCCATTATCCGCAGCCGACCCGGTCGGAGGTGTGCCATCTGTATGATATGTTAAGGAACGGATATCAGGGCATCGTGCTGTCCGATGAAACTGCGGTCGGCCGTTACCCGGTAGAGAGTTGCCGGAGCGCTGCGATGTTCAGAGAGCCAGCGGCTGTCTGACGCAGGCGGTTTCCAGCGCAGCAGGTGTTTATCCGCGCAACGCATGGTCTGCGGATCTGAAAGCGTGTTGCGTGCGGCGGCGGTATTTTTCCAATGGAGATTTCATCTTGATTTTCGCTGGATGAATATCTAAGTTAGGCCGACAGCGGGCGCGGGCACACCGGCGGGGAGGCTCGCTGGGGATGGGAGAGACGGCTTCTGATCACTCTGCACAAGGTTGTTTATGAAAAAATGGTTTCTTGTTTTCCTCGCATCGATTTGCATGGTCGCCGGCATGGCCGGTTGCCACCGCGAGATGGTGGCTGCGCCGCCCGCCGGCGTACGCATTCTGCTGATCGATCCGAGTCCGGCGGACCTCGAGGGCATGATTAAAAAGATTCAACAGCGGATCATCACCGTCGATCGTCCGGTTCTGGTGGCCGTGTACCATGAGGAGACGGAGCGGAACCGGCAGGGGATAGCCAGAATGCTGGAAAGCATCGAACGGCCGCCTTTGGTTGAGGTGGAGGCGGTGGCCGGGGCGCTGACTGCGGACAATCTCTTTCAAAAAAATGCGTGCAGCGACGCGTTTTATCGTTTATTTAAAAACAGCGAAGCGGCTATTTTTTTCGGCGGCGACGATATCCCGCCCGTCGCCTACGGGCGGAAAACCTCTCTGCTCACAGACATCTCCACCCCCATGCGCCACTATTTTGAGCTGTCGTTTCTTTTTCATCTGCTCGGCGGCGGTCAGAACTCGGATTTTAAGCCGTTTATGGAGGAGAAACCCGAGTTCGTGGTTTATGGCTTTTGTCTCGGCATGCAGACCATAAACGCTGCCGCCGGCGGCAGTCTGTATCAGGATATTCCCTCTGAGGTCTACGGCCTGCGTTATGTGGAAGAGGTTCTGGCACAGGAGAGCGCGGCGCGTCACCGCAACTACCATCGCCAACTCGCCCCCCGCGCGGATCTGTTCTGGTGCCATCTTCATCCCATACGATTTATTGCCGATGGATGGTTTATACAAAAGATGAAGCGAGCGGCGCAGGAGCAGCCTTTGGTCTGCAGCAGCCACCATCAGGCGGTGCACGAACTGGGCAAGGATCTGGTGGTCGCCGCCGCCTCGCTGGACGGCAGGGTGGTCGAGGCCATCGCCCATGCGCGCTATCCCAACGTTCTGGGGGTGCAATTTCATCCCGAGGCTTTTGCGATCTACGACACCGCAGGGCCGCGTCTCCGGCTGTCCCCTGCAGACACGGCGGCCTTTACGCTGCATGACTTTCTGAAGGAAAAAAACAGTCTCGCTTTTCACCTGGCGTTCTGGCGTACTTTCAGCGCTCTGCTGCAGAAATAGTCGATACCTCCGCGTCCGGCGGAAAAGGGTTCTGGGTTGCATTTACCGCTGCTGAAAAAAACGATCGGGTTTGGCTGCGCTTTACTCTCGCTGCAGTGCAGCGATGCCTGGCGCAGAGAAGAGGGTGCGGTTTTCCATGACATCCGCGACGTCATGCTGCGGGATAAAAACAGTTATTTTTACCTCGATGCCGCAGCGTATCCGCGCCACGACCGCACTCTGCCCATCGGCGTCTTTGACTCCGGTACCGGCGGCCTGACGGTGCTGGATGCCATCGTGCGCTTGGACGCCTTTAACAACGACGATCATCGTCCGGATGAGGACGGCGACGGCCGCCGTGATTTTCAGTCAGAGCGTTTTATCTACCTCGGCGATCAGGCCAACATGCCTTATGGGGAGTATGCGGCGGAAAACAATCTATCTCTGTTGATCGAGCATATCTTCAAGGATCTGCAGTTTTTGCTGGGTAATCGCTATTATCCCACTGCACAGAGCCGCATACCGGCGGTGGATAAATCGCCGGTCAAGGCGGTGGTCATCGCATGCAACACGGCCACCGCTTACGGCAAAGAAGAGATCGAACGGTTTCTCAAGCGCGCGGATCTGCCGGTCAAAGTGATCGGCGTCATCGATGCAGGGGTAACCGGCGCTTTGGACTGTTTCGCGCCCTCTGCGGATGGAACCATCGCCGTCATGGCCACTCCGGGGACTGTGGCCTCCAACGGTTATCCGCGGGCGCTGCAGGCGCAGATGGCCGCACTGGGCTATCATGGCTGCATTCAGCTCTTTCAGCAGCCCGGATTCGGCCTGGCCGGCGCCATCGACGGCGCCGGCGAGTTCATCTCCCTTCAGGCAGTCAGACCCCGGGCCGGCTATCAGGGCCCATCGTTTACCCATCCCCAGGCCCGTATCGATTCCGTCCTGCTCCATCGCTATGGATTCGACTGGACGGGGCATCGCATGCTCTACCATGGCGAGCTCAGCCGGACCAGTGCCCTGCAGATCAACTCCATCGACAACTATATCGCCCACAATCTCTGCTCTCTGCTGGAGCAGGTGCGCAAAGCTCGAGTCCGCCATCCCCTCAAAGTCCTCATTCTCGGCTGCACCCATTATCCCTTTTATTTGAAGGAGTTCAAGGCCAGGCTTGCCTATTTTTACAACTACCAGGAGCAGGGGGAATATCTCTATCGTCCCTATATGGCTGAAACCATTCATCTGGTTGATCCGTCGATCCATACCGCCTGGGAGCTGTATGAATATTTACGTGCAGAACAGCTTTTTAACGCGGGCGACCAGTCTGCCAGCGAGTTTTACCTCAGTGTAGCCAATCAGGATAATCCGGAGGTGCAGTGCGATGAAGCGGGAAATTTCACCTGGCGCTATAAATACGGCCGCCGGGCCGGCGCGATTCAGGAGTATGTGAAAATCGTGCCTTTCAGCCAATCTTCTTTCTCCATCGAGATCTATGACCGCTTAAAAAAAACGATCCCCGCCGCGTTTGAGCTCATCGATCGATTCAGCAAAGAGAATTCGAAAAGATCCAGGATTCCTTGAGCGGACCGGCAAGAGCCTCTCCAGCTGTGCCCCCTCTGACTGAGTCGCCAGCGCCTTTCAGAAATCAAAGCGTTGCCAGGACGATAGAGATCAAGGCATGCAGATTTTCGAATCCTTTTCGCTTTTATTTCGTATGCATTAGATAGGCTTTCAGGTCGTTATTTTGCGAATTTTTCGCAGGAGGGAATCATGGAACAACTGTCTCGCCGCACATTTCTCAAAAAGTCAGCCGCAGGCGCGGCAGCCGGCGTTATGCTGCTCGACGGCTTCTGGTTAAAAGCCAGTCGCGCTGCCGGCAAGGACTACTTTGCCGCCGAGTTCGGCATCGACGATGCTGTTTGCCGCAGGGTACTGGCTCAGGCGCTCGCTAAAGGCGGGGATTGGGCCGATCTTTTCTTTGAGCACACGATCAACAATTATGTGGTGCTCGAGGATGGCAAGGTGAATCAGGCCTACAGCTCCGTGGTATTGGGGGTGGGGATTCGCACGGTCAAAGGGGACCAGGTGGGGTACGGCTTTACTCAGGAGCTGGCAGAGAAATCCATGTCGGCTGCGGCTGCCACGGCAGCGACCATCGCCAATGCCGCTTCGCGAAAGCCGGCGGCCAAATTCAGCCGGCTGCAAACAGCCAGCCGTTACCCTTTGGCGCGGCTGTACACGCAAGCGCCCCTAGCTGAAAAACTCCCGATTGTCCAATCCGTCAATGACAACTGTTTCAGCGCATCGCCGCTTATCGTTAAAGTGAACGCCACTTTGGCCGATGAGCAAAAGCGCATCTTGATCGTCACCAGCGACGGCATAAAAGCCGAAGACCTGCAACCGAAAAGCTATTTGTACGCTGCGGTGACGGCCGAAAAGAACGGCAAGCGGGAGCGGGCCGGTTATAATTTCGGCGGCCGACGTGATTTCTCCTTTTACACTCCTGCCCTGATCGATGAGCTGTGTCAAGAAGCGGTAGGCCGTGTGTCGGTGCTGTTCGAGGCTGTACAGCCGCCGGCTGGAGAAATGCCGGTCGTACTGGGTCCCGGCGTGACCGGCATTCTATTGCACGAGGCCATCGGCCATGGCATGGAAGCGGATTTCAACCGGAAAAAGACCTCCACCTATTCCGAGATGCTTTATAAAAAAGTGGCAGAGCCCTTTGTTACGATCATCGATGATGGCACCAACGACTATTTGCCCGGATCGATCAATGTGGACGATGAAGGGACGCCTGGACAAAAAACGGTGTTGGTGGATAAGGGCATTCTCACCAGCTACATGCACGACAAGATTTCCGCAAAACATTACCAGGTAGCGCCGACCGGCAACGGCCGGCGTCAGAGCTACGAACATTATGTGATTCCGAGAATGCGCAACACCTATATGCTGGCTGGACCGGCCACGCCGGAGGAGGTCATTAAAAGCGTCCACAAGGGCATCTATGTCCAAGATGTCAGCAACGGCCAGGTCAAGATAGGGGAAGGGGATTTTGCCTTTTACGTCTCCCAGGGTCGCCTGATCGAAAGCGGACAACTCACGGCGCCCATCAAGGATGTCAACATTATGGGCAACGGGCCGAAAATGCTGGCCAATGTCACCATGGTGGCTGATGACCTGGAGATGTCGCGAGGGGGAGCAGGATATTGCGGCAAAGATGGGCAAATGGTGCCCGTTGGTTTTGGATTACCCACCGCATTGGTAAAATCCATGACCATTGGCGGCTTGAAAGCATAAGGAGGCGATTATGAACAAGGAGTTGTTTGACCTGGCAAGTTGGGCGGTCGAAACGGCTAAAATGGCCGGAGCGGCTGCCAGCCGCGCCGAGATCAGCCGCGAACGGTCGGTGGAAATCGGCTATCGGCAACAGAAACCGGAGAACATCAAAGAGGCGGCCAAGCGCACCTTGAATATGGAGGTTTTCGTCGATGGTCGTTATTCCGGCCAAACCACCTCTGATCTGCGCAGAGAAGCGTTGAAAAAATTTATTGCCGACGCGGTGGCCAGCACCCGGCTGTTGGCCGAGGATCCGTTTCGCTCGCTGCCGGATCCCAGATATTATCAAGGTCGGTCTGAAAAGGACCTTGAATTGAATGATCCAGAATATAACGGCTATACGCCCGAAGAGCGGCATGCCACGGCTAAAGTTCTAGAGTCCGCCTGTCTTCAGGCCGGCGGCGATAAGGTTATCTCCGTCACCTCCTCAGTGCAGGATGGCTTTACCGAGTCGGTCTTGCTGGCCAGCAACGGCGTTCTAGGCTATCAGGCATCCACCTATTATTTGTCTTTGGCAGAGATGACGGCCAGAGACCTTGGCGATCGTCGGCCGAACGGCTATTATTATGCTGTGTCGGTTAAACGAAAGAGCTTGCCCAGTCCGGAAACCATCGGTATGGAAGCGGCCAAGCGGACGCTGGATCTTTTAGGCGCCGTCAAAATCAAAACCGAAAAGCTGCCCATCATCATTCAGAATCAGCAGGTGCCGCGATGGATGAGCGGTCTATTGGCAGCTATGCGCGGCGCCAGCATCCAGCAGAAACGTTCATTCCTGGCGGATAAAAAAGAACAGCAGATCGCCAGCTCCAAGTTAACCCTGGTGGACGATCCCTTTGTGCCCGGCGGACTAGGCAGCCGGCTGTACGACGGCGACGGCATGGCGGCGAAGAAAAGAGTGATGATCGACCACGGCGTGCTCAAAGAATTTTTTGTCGACTGGTACTACAGCCGCAAGCTCGGCTGGGAGCCCACCACGGCCGGTCCCGCCAATTTGATCATCCCGCCCGGCACGCGATCGCTGGAGGAGATCATGAACGACCTGGGCCGCGGTATTTTGATCACCGGATTCATCGGCGGAAACTCCAACTCGACCACCGGCGACGCCTCCATCGGCATCAACGGCAAACTGTTTGAAAACGGCGTGCCGGTGCAGTCCATCGCGGAGATGAATATCGCGGACAACCATCTGCAGTTCTGGCACAAACTGGCTGAAGCGGCCGACGATCCATGGTTCTACTCTTCGTGGCGCACTCCCAGCCTGGTGTTCACGGATGTGGTGGTGTCTGGAGCATAATAACCCTATATAAGTAAAAAGCCTGATCCTCGTAAGCGAGGATCAGGCTTGCGTTGTAGTTATTTGTAAAAATCCGCCCAGGCTCATTCGTCTGCTCGCCGGAGGTATTTTCCCCCTGGGCGAAAAAGTAACGACCCACTATTCCCCCGCACTCCTTTGTAGAGCCGGCTCCTGCCGGCCACCCCTTCGGCTATTCTTTTCAGCTATCCCTATTCACACCACAGCATCAATGCCGCACATTTGGCAAAATTGGCGCAGAGCTTTGCCATGATTGCCATAGAATACCGCCTGATGCATACCCTTTACCTGAACCACGTCTTCCACTTCGTTGATGGTCATTTCGACGTTGGTTCGGCAACCGCCGGTCGGCGGATTAGCAGGACAATTTATAATAGTCCCTGTATAGACATACATCTGAGGTTTATCACCGGCGACGTACAGCGCTAGCGTGACTTCCTGGCCCTTGGTGAATAAGACGCGCGGTACACACCCCCAGCCGGCTTCGGCGTGGTTGCGAAGAATAATGGGATCGGCCGGCGCGTTGGGGCCGTGCATCTTCGACGGACTGGTACAGTGCGCCCCAAAATAGTGGTTTCGCTCTGTCTCCATCGAGGCGTTCTGCTGAAATCCCGGCAATCCAAAGAGCTCTTGAACCAACATCAGCGTCAGAGTCGCATTGAGGTCCGATTGGCACCCCGCTGGAATGCCTTCGTCGCGCAGTTTCATGAAACCCATGCACGGCGGCACATGTTTATGTGGATGCCTTAGCCCGTCTAAACAAGTCATCATCAGGGCGTCGCCGCTTTCTTCATCCAAAATTTGTTTCAAGGCGTAATAACATTTGGCGGCTTCGAGGACATCCTCCTTCGACGGTTCGACCGTTTTTTCCGCTTGCTGAAGCCATTCCTTGGCCAAGTTACGAACACGATCGTCCCTGGGGATCTTGGCAAAGGTTGCATAGAAACGTTCGAGTGGGATGTTGCGGACAGTGGTTCCGAGATGTGGGACGGTGGTTTCGCGGGCTTCGGTTCCGACCAGGTCCAACAGCAGCGACTCTTTCATCCGATGCATGGTGCGGATCATGCTCAAGCCCTGTTCGACGGCGTTCAGATTATCCTCGGAATTGATAAGGTACACTCCGGGCCGGCGGTAATAGGGTCGGATATGGTCCACCAGCAGGATGCCGAGCGAGGCCAGGATCACGGTTGGCACAGCGACCTGTTCCAGAATCTGTGTGGCTGTGCCAAAGCTGCTTTTCTTGAATGGAATCAGCAAAAGTCCATCCGGCTTGGCATCCTGCGTTTTTTTGATGAACTGTTCCACGCTGTCCGGCGTATCCAGTGGCTCTTCTTCAAGGATGAGATGGATCCCGAGCCGTTTCTCGATGATTCCGAGCTTTTCCGTGTAAGCTTTTTGCCGGCCTTCCGCATCGAAACCGGAACCGGGCCAACTGTAATAGCCCTCTTTCCGCAAGGCCTCGGTGGAAGGGTAGAGAAAGGCGCCGAGCACCGTGGCCGGCGCCTTTGTTCGACCGGCGGCATGGACCACACCCGGCGCAACCGCGCGCCAAGCCAATGCACCGGCAGCCGTCGATACTCCGACAGCTTGAAAGAAATCGCGCCGCGACATCCCGGTGTGTTCATGGCAATCACATTGACACATGATAGACTCCTTTTCTGTTACGAGCAACAACCCGAACGTGTGGGCGTGCATTCCCTGCAATGGTGAGAGTGTCCAATTTGATGATAAGCGCGTTTCCGCACAAAACTGCATGAAGCAGATAAGACTTTTGCCTCCATTACAGACTGGTGCTAGACATCGTCAAGTTCTCGACGAATAGCGAGGATTCGAAGCACATGAGATTTCATTATTAAAATATTCATTAGTAAGATAACGATCTCCTGGAAATAGAACAAGTAGATTCATTTAATCACATGCACTCGCTCGATCATGGGCAGTCGATTAGGTGTGAAGCGGCTGGCGGGATCGAACTCGTCGCAGCGGTTCCACACTGTCTATCGAGCGGTCCTTCCAACGCAGCTCATCGCTGTAAGGTGTAATGTCACCTGGCCGGACTCGACTGTCCGGGTCCGGCCAGGTTTTCCAGTCTCAGAGAAATTCCCTTCCTGATTTTAAAAATCGGCTTGACTTTCAGAACCTGATTGGCTATTTTAGTCGCAAGAGAAGCTAAGAGTATGTTCATGTTTGTGTTGCGATCCAATAAAGAACGCCGCAAGGATGACTCGCTCCTCTAAGCGCTGCACAAAATCGCCTTTTAACAGGCCGAACAGATGCTTTCTCGGATTTGTTTTCCATGATCAGCCATAAGGAATTGGTTAAGCGGGCGATTGAATTTCGTTCTCCTGAGCGGGTGCCTTATAATTTTGACAGCAATCGTACGCCGGCGATAGACGTCAAATACGGCGATGATTTCGAATGGGTTTTTTCTCAACCGACCGACGGTGAGCCCTCCTTGTCCTCAACAGAGCCCCGTTACAAAAATGAGTACGGCGTCGTCTATCAACGCTTCGGCAAAACCTTCGGCGAGGCCCAAGAACATCCCCTCGCCGATCTGAGCAGGATCGACGCCTACCAGCTGCCCGATGTTTGTCATCCCGCTCGTTTTAATGCAATGGAAAAGATCGTGCAGGAGCATCCGGATCAGTATATTCTCGCCATGTTCCCGCATTTTCTTTTTCAGCACATGTTGGATCTCTTTGGTTTTGAAAATTTGATGATCGCCCTGTTGACGGAAAGAAAAACCGCGGAACGCGTGGCCGACCAATTGACGGAAAGTTGTCTCGCGGCGGTGGAGGCTTTCGCCGACCGGGGTGCGGACGGCCTGATCGCCATCGAGGATCTGGGATTGCAGAATCAGCTGATTATCTCGCCGGCGCTCTGGCGGCAGGTGTTCAAACCGCGTATGGCCGCAATTGTGCAAAAATGCCACTCGCGCCATCTGCATTTTTTTTCCCATACCTGCGGAGGCATCCTCGATGTGATTGAGGATTTCATCTCCATCGGCGTCGATGTGCTGCAGATCGATCAGCAGGATAACATGGGCATCGATGAACTCAGCCGGCGCTATGCCGGGCGCATTTGCTTTTTTTGCCCAGTGGATATCCAAACAACGCTTCCGACCGGAACGGCCAGACAGATCGAGGATAAGGCGAAGCATCTGATGAAAGCCTTCGGCAGCAGAGCCGGCGGCTTTATGGCCAAGACCTATCCTCAACCAGAGGCGATCGAGATTCCAGAAATCAACACGAAAACCATGTGTGAAGCCTTTCGAAAATACGGCCGTTATCCATTCACATTCTAGTTCCGCGCAGACAAGGAGATCATGCCCCTGCAATCGATTTCAACCCCTTCTCAGTCAAAGGACCAGGTGCCCCGCCGCAAGAGGTTTTTATGGGGTCTGGGAGGATTCGCCGATGCCGCGATCACTTATGGTCTGAACGGCATGGTCAACGTCATCTATATCAACGCGCTGGCGGTCAATGCGGTTCTAGTCAGCGCGGCGTGCGCTATCCCTCGATTTCTCGATTTTTTTACGGATCCGTTGATCGGTTTTCTTTCCGACCGAACCCGTTCACGGTGGGGGCGACGTCGGCCCTGGTTGCTGGCCGGGCTCATGATCACCGCTGTGCTGGGCATTCTACTGTGGTTTCCTCCACTGGAACCTAACCACCTCGCCAACGCCGCAGACCAGGTTCAAAGCGTGGCTGCGGCTCAGTCGGCTACGGCTGACGCAGAGTCATGGTGGCGCACGACGGCCAGGGCGGTGACGGTGGATTGGCAGGTTTTTCTCTACCTGGCGGCGATGATGACGCTGATGAATGCCGTGGGCTATGCCCTGTTCACGATCCCGCACTATGCCATGGGCTATGAGATGACCACAGACTATGATGAACGCACCCATCTATTCAAATGGCGGTTCGTCGCCTTTGCGGCTGCAGGATTTCTCACGCCCTGGCTGATGCCCTTGGCCATGTGGTTCGAAGGCGATCAAGCGAACCTGCTCAAGGGCTCTCAGGGCGCGGTCACGGTCAGCCTTCTGGTGGCAGCGGTTATTCTGCTCACTGGCCTTCCGTCGCTGCTCTGCAAGGAACGCATCGTACCGCCGCAAAAGCAGCGCATGCCCTTCAAACAGGCTGTGCGTATAACGCTGGGCAATCGGCCTTTCTGGCTTTTGGTTGCCTGCAATTTCATCGCGCGTTTTGGCATGGCGGTCACCGGCATTTTTTTTTATTATGTGTTCGTCTATCATATCGGCCGAGGCGAACAATTGCGAGGGGTTGCCCTGCTGGCGGTCTTTTTCAACAGCATCAATATCGCCAATTTCCTCGCCCTGTCACCCATCGCCGCCCTTTCCGGCCGTATCGGAAAAAAGCCGACACTGCTGGTGTTGTTGGGAATGAGTGCGGTGGCGTACGCTTCCCTGTGGTTCACGTTCACCAACAGCGAGGCGTCGTTTCTCAGCCATACGTTTTGTATCGGCGCCGCCTCGTGGACCCTGTCCCTGCAATGGCCCAGTCTGATCACCGCCCTGCTCATCGGCGTGTTCACCAACACTATGCCGATGATCACCAATGCGATGATCGCCGACATCTGCGATTACGACGAGCTCAAGTCCGGAACACGACGGGAGGGTTTTTACGGTGCGGTCTACACCAGCATCGAAAAGATGGCTTTGTCGATCTCGCTGTTGTTTCAGGGCGTTCTGCTTGTCTCCTCGGGCTTTGATGCCTCTCAGGCCGCCCAGACGCCGGAGACCATCCGTTACTGGATGCTCGCTCTGGTGATCACTCAGCCGGTCGGTTTTCTTCTCGGCGTCGTTCTGCTGTTATTCTATCCTCTCAGCCGGACTCGTATGGCGGCGCTGCGCAGACAGCTTGAATCCGACCGAGCTGGCGCTTTCATTAACCAAGCCGGCGGCTAGGCGCCGACGTTGCGGGCAGGACTTTGGCGAAGTCTCCTTTGCCGTTCGTCCGGTCTATCACTGAATTAGGGAGGGAGGATGTTCATTCGAACCTGGTGCTGTGCCTTCATCGCGTCGTTGTTTTTTACTGTATCTGCAACCGCTGAAAACGTCCTCTCCTTGTATGTTTCACCGGACGGCGAGGACCGCAATCCCGGCACGCAGCCTTCGCCCTTTTACACGCTGGAGCGGGCGCGCGATGAGATCCGTGCGCTGAAAAGCGCTGGCCGACTGCCTGAACAGGGTGTGACAGTCTATCTCAAAGGTGGTCGCCATTGGCGGGATAAGGTGTTTGAATTGGGCGCTGAAGATTCGGGGACAGAGCACGCCCCCATCCGCTATGCCGCTTGTGCCGGCGAAACGCCGGTGGTGACCGGCGCCAGACGCATTGAAAATTGGCGACGCCTGAGCGAATCCGTTCCTGGTTTGCCGGCGCGCATCCAGCAGCGCCTTTATGTCGCTGCCGTCGATACCGGCTGGGGCTTTCATTCACTTTTAGTCAATGGCCAACCGCAAACGTTGTCCCGGTTGGACAACGGCGATAACTGGCGAAACTGGCCCAAGCCCGAACAAGTGGGCGAGGTGGGACCCCATGGCCAGAGGCTCAAGTTCGCCAAGGGAACTCTGCAGTTCCTGCAGGGCATGGACGGACAGATCGAGATCAATCTGTTTCCGGTCAATTTCTGGAATACCATCTCGGTTCTCAAAAACATGGACCCGCACCATTCCACTGCCTGGCGGCACAGCAAAAATCCAGCCACGTTCAGCCGGGATGGTTTTCAGGAAGGAAATTACAATCTGTACAATTCGGTCGTCTTTATCGACGAACCCGGCGAATGGGCGGTGGACCGCCACGCCGGCAAGGTCTACCTTTGGCCGCGCGACGGAAGGTTGCAGCCGGATGATGAGATACTGGCACCTGTACTGTTCCGCCTGGTGCATATTCACGGCCATGAAGCCGAAAACGCCCTAGTGCACAACCTCCAGTTCCAGGGCATCACCTTTGCCCATACCGATCGCATGGCTGAGGATCGTTGGCCGGAGGAGTGGATCAAACGGCAGTCCGAGTTGCCGGACGCCATGATCTATGTGCAGGACGCTCGGCAACTGCTGATTCAGGACTGTCGCTTTATCCACAGCGGCAGCTACGCTGTGGACTTGGAGGGCTATGCTCAAGAGATATCCATCCTGCGCAATGAAATGGGATACATGGGCTGCGGCGGCGTGCTGTTGCAAGGCTACGGACCCGGATTGAAAGACGTTAACCGGAACAACACGGTGTCGCGCAATTTCATCCATCATACGGGTCAAAGCGGATACCTTCATTCTGCGGCGATCACGCTGTATCAAAGCGGTTCCAACGATATTTCCTTTAACCGTATCGAGCACATCCCCTATGCCGGCGTGCAAATCTGCGGCGCCAACTGGGACGCCTATGGACCTCAGGGTCTTGCTGCCTCTTTGGACAACCAGGATCCCGGCGCGGTGGATGCCTACGGCCGTGCGGCCGCTCAATTCGCCACACGCTGGCAGGATTTTCCGCAAGGACGCAACAGCGTCTTTACCCGGGAGACGTTCAAGCGCTATCTTCACACCGCCAACAACAGGGTGCATCACAATATCATTCTCGAGTACATGGAAAAACTGAGCGACGGCGCTCCTCTGTATGCCTGGGCATCGGGCCTGGGCAACCAATTTTATAAAAATGCGATGAAACGGAGCCCCCTGACGATCGATGGACAAAAGTGGTTGTTCGCTCTCTATCTGGACGATCAGGTCGATGGCGCGGTGATGGCGGAGAATGTGGTCTGGGGACAAGTGATCACCGCCGCTTCGAGTCCGGGATGGCGCCTGGCGGCCGGACCGGTGGTATATGGCCAGCCCTATGAGGAGAACATTTTTTACAACAAAGGGCTGAATCTTTGGTACGGCAACGAGCATGGTTTTCCGCAAAAACCGGCCGGCTATGATGCGTTGATGAAAGAGATCGAGCTTTGCGGGCGGCAGCTCGGCGGCTGGCCCGGCGAACGGCCGGATACTTACTAAAGTGAAAGGATAACAATGGATTTTCCATCTCAAGTTTCTTCTTCACAGGCTGCCTCCGAGTCGAGGAGCTGTCCCAAGTTCGACTGCAGAGAGCATTTGACTCCCAGACGGATGACGGTCATCATGTGGGATCAGGCCTTTCTCGTCCGCCATATTCCGGGTGAGTCGTTTGCTGATTACGACCGGGTATTGAACGAGGCGAAGGAACGAGGGTACAACACGCTGCGGCTGGATCCGTTGCCCAATCTGATTGAACTGGACAAGCCGGACAGAGTTTTTTCCTGGCTTGATCCGCAGCGGCCTTTTTTCCCCTGGGGCAATCGTCAGGCTTGCCAGGGACCTGCCGGCGCTTGGCTGATCGAGTTCATGAACCTGGCGCTGAAAAAAAATCTCTATTATACGCTGAGCTCGTGGTGGTTTGATGAAACCAACTGGTGCGGCAAGGGCGGCATTTCACCCGTTTGCAGACGCATCCCCAAGGACCATCGACAGGCCGCGGAGATCTGGATCCCGTTTCTGCATCAATGGAAAGAGCGCTTTGGTTTCAACAACCTGCTGCTGGTGGATATTCACAACGAAGTGCCGTTCTTTATGAGCGGTTATAGGCAAATGCTCAAAAAGGATTTCAATCTGGACTGGGACCTTGGGCTGCCGTTCAATGCGGAACAGATCGATTTTCTGGCACAGGATCTAAACGGCGCCATGAAAATGCTGCAACGCGAGTTTCCCGAATTGCGATTCACCGCTTCTATTCACGGGGACGAGCGGTGGCTGAGCGTGCCCTTGCAGTTTGACTGCCTGGATGTCCATTTTTATCTCGACGCGGATCCACGCTGGTTCAATCGGACGCGGTTCAACGAGTTCATCAGCGACGGCATCTATGTCAAGGATCACTGGTTCCAGGAGTTCAGCCTTCGTTGCGCTCAAGCCCGCGACAGCGTGATGCCCATGTTGTTTCAACGGCAGCAGCAGCGGCTGGCCGATTTCGCCGTCTGGTCGGAGCGGTTCGGCATGCCGCTTACCACCAGTGAATCATGGTCCACCTGGTACTATTATGATCATCCGCACCTGGATTGGCAGTGGCTGTTGCAGTGGGCGGAGATGACCGTGGAGGGCGCCGTTCGTCACCGGATGTGGGGTTGGACGCCGCATAATTATGCGCAGCCGCAGTTTCAAAACTGGCAGGATGTCCGCTGGCATCAAAAGCTCACCAGCCGGTTTCTGAACTCCTGAGGGTGTGAAACGCGTTTTGGATTAAAAACGAGCCGGGTTCTTGCCGCGCGGCAAGAATTCAGGCGCTAACTGCAACCGTGATCTGCGGCGATGCGTTGGCGTAAGGCTTGGTGCGTTCCAGCCTGCCGCCTGATCAGCGGCATCGATCCTTCCCGGTCCTGGGCATACTTTTTCTTCGTCGTTCATGCTCAGCGTTTTCAGCGAGGCTGATCATGCGCGCCCGCTGCACACGGCTGGCCGGCGCTGTGCGGCGTTCACTCGTTGATCGCGCGATAGCGAATCAGCAGTGAACCCGGTTTATGCGGAATGGAGAGGTCCATTCCTTCCATCAACTCATGCCCTGAACGCGTCACCTGCAGTCCATAGTCGCTGTAATCCAGCCGGTAGGTTTTCTCCGGCGACAGACCTTTCCATTTAACCCGCAGGGATTCCTGTTGATTGCCCTCGCGCCTGAAGGCAAGGACGATGCCGTCTTGCTGCTCCGGACGATTAAGTTGATACGCCAACCAGACGGTATCCCGTGTATAGTTGCGGCTGTCGGACAGGGGATAATAATCGCTATAAAAGTAAGGCCGCAGGGTTTTGTACTCTGCGATGCGCTTTTGGATGGCGGGGATGGGCTCGGAAGTTCTTCCCGTAATCTCCCAATTCAACACCGCCGTGGCGCCCAGTCCCGAGCGAAAGGTGTAGGCGTCGGTTTGATAGATGGCCGACCCGTGGATGGGCAGATAAAAGTTCAGGCCATAGGTGTGGCATTGGTATCCATTGGGTTCGCCGTACTGATAATCCGTCCGCCACAGCGGCGCACTGCGCGACATCGTCTCCAGATCGATCCGCCTTCCGCCGCTGGCGCAGTTGTCGATGAGCAGGTTGGGAAAAGTCTCCAGCAGGCTGTCCCAAAACGCGTACAATCCTTCGATGTGCTTGCACTCGGAAATGCCGATCCGTTCCGGCGGATCATTCGCCAGCCAGTAAGGCATGGGGTCGAAATTAAAATCTTGACGATAATAATCGATCCCCTGTTCTCGAATAAAGTCCATCAGGTAATTCGTGAGCCACTGTCGTGCGGCCGGATCACCCAGATTGAAAAGATAGTTGTCATTTCCCTTGATTTTCAGCAGCCACTCCGAATGCTCCCGGTCTATCAGAGTGCCGGGCCGGACCCGTTCCGGTTCAAACCAGACCATAAACTTCGCACCCGCCTGATGCACCGCATCCGCCACTGCCTTGAGTCCGTTGGGAAACCGTTCTGCATCCACGGTCCAATTGCCGACATTTTGCCACCAATCGCCGTTCTTTTTGTCCCACCCGCAACCGGTGTACCAGCCTGCGTCCAGCCAGAACAGCTCCGGAACGATACGGAAATGCTGGTATCGTTTCACCAGACTGATGGCATACTCTTCAGTCAGGCAATTGTACTCGCCGCAGGGCGGAGGATCACCGTAATCGAAACTGCCGGACAACGGATATTCGGCAAACCGGCCGTCGATTTTTCGCGAGTGGTGGGCCAACATAAAGCGGCGGAACTGATTGTGCCCGGTCATCCGGTCTGCCCCCTGCCAATGGAGCAGGCAGACTTTCGGCGAGCGTATCGATTCCTGCGGATAGAGCGAACAATGCATCTTTTCCATGCCCGCGTTCAAGGAGATCGTCCGGCCGTTCACCGGTTGCACCTCTGCATACCATTTGCCGCTCCAGCCGACTGCGACCAGCAGACCCTGCTCGCCGGGAAATTCGATGTTGAAGAAAGGCAGAGCGGTGTTATCGGAAGAGCGGCCGCCGTTGGGAGTGAGATAGCGGCTTTCCCCCGGCTGCAACACATCGGTCAATGGTTGAAAATCGCTGCGCTCGGCATTGCTGCCTTTGGCATGATGCAACGTGAACGCTCCACTTTCTGCAGCTGTGAATGAGTGGGACACCACGGCCAGTTTTTCGATCAGCGGCGTATTTTTTTTTGAGGTGTTAGTCAGCCGCAGCATCCACTCCATCGCCTGAAAGGACGGGTAGCAGTCGACCAGACACTGGATTTGCAAGCCGCTCTCTGGGTCCAAATAGGCGTAAACGGTTCGCTCCATGTCAGGATTCGAGGTCGGCTTCTTTTCAACCGTATAGGACCAGTCTTTGATGAACCGGCTGGAAGGCTTATCGTGGTAGATGAATGAAAAAGGAGGGAGCGCCCCTTTGGCAAAAAGCGCTTTCGCCTGTCGACGCACATCGACGGCGCCAACCGGAGCGTTGATCGCTCGTTGATCGGCAGCAAAAAGCGTGACCGCCATCAACAGAATCAGGATACCGGCCGCTCCCACGGTTCTGTTCATTATTTTTTTCATCATTCCTCCGCCGATCAGGTTGTTGATTCCATTCTTTTTAAAATTCATCTTGGTTTGTTTTCCCATAAAGCCTTTTACCGTCGATGGGACCGCTTTGCGGAGAGCATCGACCATCGTTCATCCTAAAAGCCGCTTTATTGTCGTCGTCCCGAGACGCCTTTGAGAAAGAGAGAGCGCTACCGAGTGTAATGCACATCGATCTGCCAGGGGCCTTTTTCGCAGCGGTCCATGGACAGCGTACCCCGCAGGTTCAACTCGCCCGATGCAAGCTGAACCGCGTTGAAGACGATTTCCGTCTGCTCGCTGGAGAAGACCTGTTGAAATTTTCTATCGCCGATGGCGAGAACCGCCAGACCTTTTTGTCCTTCTGAGTGAAAACGGAGATGGAACGTGTAGAGCCCGGGTTGCGCCGCGTACAAACGCCAGTGGCCGTTCGATCGCTCGCCCCAGAGCGGCCCCTGTTCATGCCGCCAGTCCTGTCGCGTCAACGTAACCGGATTCTCATGCGGCGTGCCCACATGAATGCGCGGCGGTTCAAAGTTGTCCGGACGGGTGGTGCTGACGTCCTGAAACCAGTCTTCGTACGCCTTTTTCAGCTCCTCTACTTTGTCGGGACGGCTTCCGGCCACATCGTGCAGCTCGAAGGGATCGTTTTTCATGTCATAGAGCTCAAAGGACGGAGCGCCGGAAAAAGAGTCTGCGGAAAAATCGCTGGCGTGCAGCAATTTCCACTCCTGGCTGCGTATGGCAAAGTTGTGATAAAGCACCGGCCGGTCGCCGCGATGGCTTTGGAAAACCAGACAGCGATCCGGCCATTCTGATTCACCTTTAAGAAGCGGCCAAAAGCTGCGGCCATCGACATTGAGAGTATGCGGAACCGGGATGCCGCAGGCCTGCAGGATGGTGGGCAGAATGTCGATATGGGCGACCACGCGGTCGATCTTTCGGCCCGGCGGCAGTTCAGCCGGCCAACGGATAAACAGGGGGGAGCGGATTCCGCCCTCATAAATGGTCGTTTTCATCCCCTTATAACCAGCCACATAACGGCGTCCCTGCGGGCCGTTGTCGTTCATGAACAGCACCATCGTGTCCTGTTCGAGCTGAGTTTCCTTCAGCCAGGAGAGCAGCCGGCCGATGTTCCAGTCGATATTGGCGATCATGGCATAAATGCGCGCCATTCGATCGCTGTCCACGGTATGGGTAAGCGGATGGCCGATGGATGGGAATTGAATATGGGACAGGTCAAGTCGGCGATACACCTCATACCACTCGGGAGGGACATCATCATAGGGGGAATGTGGGGCGTTGGGGGCCAGATAGGTAAAAAAGGGGCGTCCCTGATGATGCGCCTCCGCCATCCACTTCATAGCCTGATCGAAATAGATGTCGGTGCAATAGCCGGTCATCTGCATTTCGCGGCCATTGAGCCACAGCACCGGATCGGTGTACTTGTTCTCACCGTTGACCGGATCTGAGGGCTGACCGATGCCGCCGCCGCGGTGCATCAGCGCCTGTTCAAATCCCCGCTCCTGAGGCCGCATGGGATAATTATCGCCGAGGTGCCACTTGCCAAAGAGAGCGGTGGCGTAGCCGGCGTTCTGCAGCAGCTCCGCCAGAGTGGTCTCTTCCGGATCCATCATAGCGCGGCCGAGGAATGTGTCGATCACGCGGGTGCGGTAGTTATAGCGACCGGTCATCAGACAGGCGCGGGTCGGCGCGCACACCGGACTGACGTAATAGTTGGTCATCTCCAGGCTCTCGCCGGCCAGGCGGTCGAGGTTCGGAGTTTTTAGAACCGGATTGCCTTTCACGCCGAAATCGCCATACCCCTGATCGTCGGTGATGATCAAAATGACATTGGGCCGTTGCGGTTTCTTTTTCCAGCAGGAAACGGAGGGCGCCATGGAAGCGGCGGCGGCGCCGACAGAGGCGGTTTTGCAGAAAGTTCGTCTGGACATCATCACAAGACTCCCGGCCTGGCATCGAGCAGGCGGCTGATTGACAGCGTGCAAGTTTATTAGAATTTACTTGTCTGGTTATGAACCGGACCGGCAAAGGTACGAAATGGAGAGCGCCGGCATCAAGGATTATTCTTAAAAGTAAAACAAATATTTCAATTTGATCACATTAACCCGGTCGATCATGTGCAAACGGGCCGGCAGTTGGCGTCCGGAGGCGTCGATCTCTCTGCTGCGGTCCTGCAGTTCATTGAGGGCGAAATAGAACCAGCTTTTGGAGCGCAAGTTGTACGAGAGGAGAAACCCGCCGATCAGCCGTTCGATCCGGCCGCTGGAACGCAGCAGGAGATGGTCGACATAAAGCCTGGCGTTCAGTCCATTCACCGGCGTCCAAGAGAAATAGGGTCGAGCGTTCAAGGTGATCTCCTCCACCCGGCCTTTCGGATTGCCTTCGACGATGACGGTGGTAGAGGCGCCGAGGTTCAGCACACGGCTTGCCTGCCATTCCGCTTCAGCGCCCCAGTAGCCGTAATTCGCCAGATAGGAGCGGGCAAAATTATAGGTATGCGAATAGCCGGCGTACCATTCCCCGTGCCAAGTCGGCGAAAGCCGGTACCAGGAATATAGACTCAGCTCCTGTGAATGATAGGTGATCCCCACATCCCTGGTTTTCCCACTGTACCACTCGATTTCGAAGCCCCACCCTTTACGAAACTGTATGTTATATCCGAGTGCCGCCAGGCGATCGGTATAGTCGTCGATTTTTTCGTGGTTGAGCATGATGCCGCCATACAGCGAGGCCTCGCTCACGCTTCCGCTGGGAAAAAACCAGCGTGGTCCGCTCAGGGTGGCCAGGTTCCAGGTGCCCTGCCACGGGACATAGCCCACCTCCTGAATGTCGAACTGATCGCCTATATAGCGGGAGCGCACACCGATGATAAACTTTTCCTTGGGCATCCACAGGCCCAAGGAGCCGGCATAGTCGCTCTGGTCGTTTTTATACGAGCGTGCGATCTGATAGGCTAGCTGATAATCGGAAGAACGGAAAGCGCCGTCGATATCGATGACGCCGTTGCGGTTTTGGACGTCGTTCCGGCCGACATAGAGAACGCCGATGGAGGAGTTGTCAAGTATCTGTTTTTTCAATCGCACGGAGCTGAACATTGCGGCCGGTTCGGTGGTGGCGACGCCGTGCGGCGCATATTGTTTTTCTCCGCTCGCTGCGAAAAATCCGCCATATTCCCACTGGTCATACCGGCCAAAGGCTTTGCTGCCCACTTGCAGCGGCACTTCCTGGTCATCAGAAAGTTTGCGGCCGATACGGCGTGAGTAAAAGAGCTCCAGCGGTTTATAAAAGCCGCTCTCGCGCTGACGACCCGAGGGCATAAAGACTTCATTGCCCTCGGTGAAAAAGGGACGCTTTTCCTCATAATAGGTCTCATAACGGGAGATGTTGAACTCGTAGGGATCGGCCTCGATCTGGGCGAAATCGGGATTGGCGGTCAGTTGAAAGGTAAGCCTCTGCGAGGGGTTATAAAAGATATCGATGCCGGCGGTGGAATGCGATTGCCATTTTTTCCCGGCCTTCCACTCCGCTCGGTTCAGACCCACCGGGTATAGTTCCAGGTTGATGCCCTTGACCGAGGGGTGATAATCTGTAAACAGCAAACGGCCGAATTTGGAAATGCGCTGGCCTTCGTTTTGCTCGTAGCGGTTCCAGTAGATATCCTCTCGATCTTTAGAGGTCCAGCGGTCAAAATCCAATCCCCAGGCATCCAGGGTTTTGTCATATTGGATGGAACGATAGGGGATCTCCATTTCCGCCACCCAACCCCAGTCGTACACCCGGCTGGCGGAAAACCACACTCCGTCCCAACTGAAATCTCGGTCTCGTCCGTCATCCAACAATCGACAGTCCCCGCGGTTGCCGCCGGCATAGACAGCGAACTTGTAAGCGCTGCGGCGATCGCCAAAGGTGTCGAGCATCAGCGAGACCATATCGCCGCTGAATTCGTCCTGTTTACCGGTGTTGTGTTGAATGTGCTCACGCTCGTCCCGACATACGATCAGGCAGTAGAGGCTGTTGCGGTCGGTGAGCAGCTTGGCTACGGTGTAATGCTGGGGAGGCTGGTCGTAGTAGGGCTCCAATTGAAAGAACGTGTGGGTGGAGTCTGCTGTGCTCCAGACGGGATCAATCGCTCCGTCGACGACGACAGGCGGGTGCGCTGTTCTTAGATGCAGCACTTTTTCTTCTGCACCAGCCTCGGCTATGATCCACACCGTCAACAGCATGGTCGGGATTTTCCAGCAGGCTCCAAAGGGCATTGCAGTCTCCTAAATCCAGTGATAAACCAGTGCGGGCTTGAGCCTTCAACCAGTTTCTGTTTGAGCGCAGTTAGAAACGAAAAGAGCGGAGCGATATGCTGGAGCGTCGCCCCTGCGAATGTGAGCGTTGCTTGGGCCGATGTGATTCGCTGTTTCAAGCTCCCATGCAAGCGGATGGATTCTGTTTCTGGTTGACGAACGCCGCTGTGCGTGCGAGAGATTCGGTACGGGAATTACCTTTCCACGGCAGCGGGGTTCGTCCCGCGGACTTGGCAAAACCACGGACAGCCGCCCGGCCCTGCCGATCCCCTATGTTCTATGACGACGCCCTGGCCCATGCCTGCGGCGCACAACCCGAGGAAGGTGGTTCGCCTGTTCCTTATTCGCATGCTTTGCAGCCCTTGTCGAAGATGATGCGCCATCTGCCCGGGGCCTCGAGCCGCCAGATGGAAATAAAGGTGCCGGTGAGTCGGCCTCCGGAGTCGAAAACAGGGCCGGTGCTCAAGGCCAGCGTTCCGGAATCAAGGACCTCCACGGTCTCCGGCTGCCAGGAAAAAGGCGCCGTCGGGTCATCGTAATAGCGCTTCCATGCCGCAGCCACCTGTTGGGATCCGCGCAAGGTTCGCGCTCCGGAGATAAAAATCGCTTCGCTTGAAAGAAAAGAGGTGAATGCGGAAAAATCACGCGCGGTCATGGTGGCGGCAAAGGCTCGTTCATTGTCGATCACCTGTCTTCGCAAGGTTTCCACCGAGGCCCTTCGCAAATTCGGCGTGCAGGCCAGACCTGTCGCCAGGCCGATCATAGTCAGCAGTTTTGTCTTCAGCATGTCGTGCTCTCCCTACCAGGAAGGAACATCACCGGTCGTGGACATTATTCTGATGGATGTTGAGGAGTCTGCGATACAACTCGGCATCCTCATTTTCGTAACAGCAAAAGATCACGGTTTGGGGTTGTGCGTGACCGGCCAACCACTCGGACACGCTGGCGATCGCGATCCGGCAGGCTTTTTCCTTTGGATAACCATAGACGCCGGTGGAGATGCACGGAAAGGCGATGGATTGTACTCCAGAAACAGAGGCCAGTCTGAGGGATTCTCGATAGCACGAGGCCAGCAGTTCTCCTTCGCCGTGATGACCGTCCCGGTAAACCGGGCCGACGGTATGAATGACCTGGCGTGCCGGCAAACGATAACCGGCGGTGATACGCGCCTCGCCAGTGGGGCATCCGCCCAGACTGCGGCATTCCTGCAGCAGACCAGGTCCGGCGGCGCGATGAATGGCGCCGTCAACGCCCCCGCCGCCCAGCAGAGAAGAGTTGGCGGCGTTGACGATGGCGTCCACTTGGAGCCGGGTGATATCGCCCACCTCCACTTTGATGCGGGCGTGCATCTTTTTTGACAATGTCATAGAGCCTGCCGGAAAAGTACAACCAGCTAAAATTGGGCGCTCATGATGAGCAGGACAGGCCTGCCGGGTGGAGCATCGTCTTTGCTGAAAAATAAAGCCAGCAGCGTAGACGCTAGTAAAGAGGACTGGATTTATTAGGAGCGCATGGGCTTTTTGCCGCGTTAGGAGAACAGCACCTCGATGTCGTGGCGCGTCAGCGATTTAAAAAATCCGCTGTCCACGCCGATGAGGTTGGCTACCAGGCTGCGTTTGCGCTCCTGCAGCTCCAGCATTTTTTCTTCCACTGTGTCCTTGGTGATCATGCGATAAACGAACACTTTTTTCTCCTGCCCGATGCGATGCGCCCGGTCGGTGGCCTGCAGCTCCACTGCTGGATTCCACCAGGGATCATACAGCACCACATAATCCGCAGCGGTCAGATTCAGTCCGGTGCCTCCGGCCTTTAGGCTGATCAGGAAAATACGCACCGACGCGTCCGACTGAAAGTGCTGCACGCAGGTTTTACGGTCGACCGTGTGGCCGTCCAGATATTCGTAGGCAATGGACTGCTCATCCAGATATTTGCGCACAACGGCGAGCATCTTGACGAACTGGGAAAAGATCAGCACCTTGTGACCTTCGGCGAGTATGTCTTCGAGCATCTCTTTCAGCGCTTCGAATTTGCTCGACTCAGCCATGGATTCGCGGTCGATCAACTGCGGATGGCATGAGATCTGCCGAAGTTTGACCAATCCTTCGAGAATATTCATTCGCGCTCGATCCAGGCCGACCTGATCGATCTTGCGCAGAATGAGGGAGCGGTAATAATCGCGCCAGTGGCGGTAGAGCCGGGCTTGTTCCGGATTCATGTTGCAGTAATAGATCTGTTCGCTTTTCTCCGGCAGTTCCTTTTCCACCAGCTCTTTACTGCGGCGGAGTACAAAGGGAAAGATCAGGCGCTTGAGCAGGGTCACCGCCTCCTCGTCGTTTCTCTTCTCAATGGGCAGGGCAAAAAAAGAGCGGAAAGAGGGCAGCGAGCCCAGCAACCCGGGATTGAGGAAGGAGAACTGCGACCACAGCTCCGAGGTGTTGTTTTCCACCGGCGTGCCGGTGAGCACCAAACGGTGTTCCGCCTTGAGCAGGTGCACCGCCTTGGCGGTCTGCGACAGCGGATTTTTGATTTTCTGCGATTCGTCGAGGATCACATAGTGAAACCGGTGCTCTTTGAGAAACGAGAGGTCGCGCAGCACCAGGCCGTAGCTGGTTAGGATCACGTCATAGTCGGCGAATCGGTCCAGGTTGCGGCGGCGCTGCATGCCCGTGTGCACCAGCACTCTGAGATCGGGCGCGAATTTCTGCACCTCTTTTTCCCAGTTGAACACCACCGACGTGGGACAGACGATCAGACTAGGGGTGCGGCAACCGCTTTCTTTTACTTTCAGCAGCAGAGCCAGCGCCTGCACGGTTTTGCCCAGTCCCATATCGTCGGCCAAGCAGCCGCCAAAACCGTACTCTTTGAGAAAGAGCAGCCAGTCGTAGCCGGCCTTTTGATACGGCCGGAGCACGCCTTTGAATGTTTTCGGCAGGCTGTGCTCTCTGAGACCGGTGAACTCTTTGAGTCGTGCCAGTTTTTGCCGATACCCTTGATCGCCGGATTGACGCATCTGTTCCTCGAACAGCAGGTCGATGAGGGTGACCTGCAGCGCAGGCAATCGCAACGAGCGATCTTCCACAGCGGCGAAATGAAAGAGGAACTGGAATTTTTTGATCAACTCCTCCGGCAGCATGGCGACGCTGTGGTCCGCCAGCTTGACGTATTTCTCGTCGCGGCTCAGGGCCCGTTTCAGTTCTTTGAGCGGCAGAGGCACGCCGTCAAATTCAACCTGCAGGTTGAGGTCGAACCAATCGATTTCGGTGGCGACGCCGAGACGCACCGTGGGCGACGAGGTGCGGATTTTGTATTTTTTAAGCTTTTCCTGTCCATAGACCTCAAATCCCTCGGCGGTGAGCGCAGGCAGGGAGTGAAACAGCCAGGGGATGACTTTTTTTTCATCCAGCAGCAGGCCGTTGTGCGGCCGATGTTTCAGCCCGGTGTCCAGCAGAGCTTGCCAGGCCGCTTGCTCCTGCCGGCGATCCCGGGTGATCTTGAGCACCAGCGCGCCGTCGTCGGCGACCCGGCAGATCTGGTCCGCTTCCTCGGAGAAGAGAATTTCCCGATCCTGATAGAAAAACGACAGCACCAGTTCGAGCTGGTCGCCTTTTTCCTTCAGGGTGATGCGTCTTTTATTAAAATGCGTCACCGGCTGGACCGTATAGGGCTCGGGCAATTGCAGTGCGTCGCCTGCGCAATTCTGTTTAAAAAGGCCGTCGATGAAAAGGGGCAGCTCTTTGTGCGGCACCACCAATTCGCGCAGGCCGCGGCTGAAGGGCAGGAGCAGGTCCGCCTGGTTCAGGTTGTCGATGCGCATCAACAGGGTGTCCTGCAGAATCCAGATCGGATTTTCCGATAGGATATGAAAGGGCTGCGTCAACCGCTGCTCTGAATTGTCGGTGAGCAAGTACGGCACAAAGCGACAAAATCGTCCCCGTCGTTCAAAACGGAATTCAATTCGACGGGGGTGGTCGGCAAAGCGGATCGGTTCACCCAGATCTCCGTCCGCGCTAAGGAACAGCGGGCTCTCCTGCAGCAGTTCAAACAAGCGGCCGCTGGACCCGGCAAAGGAAAAAGAGTCCCATTGATTGCGACTGTAGCCGTAGCCCTCCAGCCGAATGTTATAATCCCAGCGTGTTTTCTGCAGCAGATAGGCGATGGCGATGGGATCACTGGGGGAGAACTTGGCGTCTGAAAGATCCTGGTCGTGACTGTTGAGAGGGAGCAACCGACCCATGCGACCGTCCTTTTTAAGGTACACCTTATAGGGCACGATGGTCCATGAGGTGGGCCGCAGGTAAAGCTGGTAGACGATCTGCCACTGACGTGGGCTGCGGCGGTGGTTGGGGCGGTGGGCTCCCGATGCCTTGGAAAGGTTGTCTAAAAAGGTGTGCCACGAAGATTTGGGTTCGCGCCGTTCCGCCGCCGGGCGGCGGGCGTTATAATATGCGCGGCCGGCTAGCAGTGCGGCAACAATGTGCTCGCAATGGTGGTAATAGTTGGATTTGCACGAACAATCGGCCTGCAGCGCGGTGGCCGCGTGGGCGACGCGTACTTGAAACGAACCGGCGCCGGAAAGCACGTCCGCTTCAAATTGCAGCGGCGTGATGCGGCTGATGACAACCCGGCCGTCCTCGTACAGCTGTTTGCCCTGTTCAAAAGCGCCAAGGCGGGCGAACAGGCGGATATCCGACATTTTTATATTCATGAAGGCCCCTCGGCTCCCATAGGCTGATCCCTCGTCGCGCAAACGGCGAAGGCCGCAGGAAACGAGCAAGCTCAAAGTTAGTATAAAAATTTCAAAAACGCAAGGAGATACCATGCAGCCGCACTCTCCCTCGCCCGAAATGTCTTGCAATTGTCTGGACGGAATCTTATATTTTTTTTGAACCTTTCGTTTATTTTATGGAGCCCTTGCCGGTGAAGAAAATTTTTGTCCTCGACACCAACGTCATCCTCCATGACGCCACCTGTATCTTTCATTTCCAGGAAAACGATATTGTCATCCCCATCACGGTCATCGAAGAGATCGACGCCTTCAAGCGCGGTCAGGATATCATTCATTATAACGCGCGCGAGTTCATCCGCCTGTTGGATAATTATTCCGGCGATCACCTGGTGAACGGCGGCGTCAGCCTGGGGCCGGGCCGTGGCCGCATATCCATACTCACCATCTTTCAGGATGAGCCGGAGATCGTCAAGGCCTTTTTTGAAGCCAAGACGGACCATCGGATTCTCAGCGCCGCACTTTTTTTGCGCAAAAAGCACCCTAAAACCCAGGTGGTGCTGGTCAGCAAAGACGTGAACCTTCGACTCAAAGCCAAATCCGTGGGGCTGCAATCGCAGGATTATTACACCGACAAGATCGAAGATATCGACAAGCTGTATCGCGGCAAACGGCTGGTGGAATACACGGACATCGCGGTTATCGATAAGCTCTGCTCGCCTCCGTACGAGGTGCCGGCTGCGGAAGCGCCGGTGGAACGCCCGCTGTCCAACGAGTATTTCATCTTTCGCAGCGGCAGCCGTTCGGCGCTGGCTTTTTATCATTCGCAGCGGCGTATGTTCACGCGCATCGAAAAGGTACCAGCATACGGCATTACGCCGCGCAATGCGGAACAGATTTTTGCGATCCACGCTTTGCTCGATCCAGAGATACAGCTGGTCACTCTGAGCGGCAAGGCCGGCACCGGCAAGACCCTGTTGGCGCTGGCCGCGGCCCTGGAGTGCCGTAAGCAGTACCGGCAGATTTTTCTCGCCCGCCCCATCGTCGCCCTGTCCAATAAGGATCTGGGTTATCTGCCCGGCGACATCGAATCCAAGTTGGATCCGTATATGCAGCCGCTGTACGATAATCTGGGCGTCATTCGCAATCAGTATCCAGAGACCGATGAGCGCTCTTTGCGCATCCAGGAGATGCTGGACAACGGCAAACTCGAGATTGCGCCGTTGGCTTATATCCGCGGCCGCAGCTTGAACCACATCTATTTCATCGTCGACGAAGCGCAGAACCTGACGCCCCATGAGGTCAAGACCATCATCACCCGGGCCGGCGAGGGCAGCAAGGTGATCTTTACCGGCGATCCGTTTCAAATCGACAGCCCCTATCTGGATTCCCGCTCCAATGGACTGTGCTACCTCATCGACCGCATGAAGGGTCAAGCGCTGTATGGCCACGTGTGGCTGGAAAAAGGTGAACGTTCCGAGCTGGCCGAGTTGGCGAGCAATCTGTTATGAGGATGAAAAGCGGCGTCGTGGTGGGAGTCCTTCTTCTTTTCTGTGTGCAGGTCTTAGCCCTGGACGCTCCCCCCAGACGCGAGTTTCGCGGCGCGTGGATCGCAACAGTCCATAATTTGGACTGGCCTTCCAGCCGTGGTCTGACGCCGGAGGCGCAGCGCAAAGAACTGGTAGGCTGGCTCGACGAGCTGTCCGGCTGCGGCATCAACTGTGTGGTGCTGCAGATTCGTCCTGAGTGCGATGCGCTGTACGCCTCCCCCTATGAACCCTGGTCCTATCATCTCACCGGCGCCCAGGGCGTAGCCCCTGTCCCGTTTTACGATCCGCTGGCTTTTGCCGTACAGCAGGCGCACCAGCGCGGCATGGAACTGCACGCCTGGTTCAATCCCTACCGCGCGGTGAGCAACACCAGCGCCTATTCGCTTTCCCCGCAACACGTAAGCCGACTTCACCCCGACTGGATCATCGCTATCGGCAGCCTGCAATTTTTAAATCCGGGTCTGCCCGAGGTCCGGGAGTATGTCGTGCGGATTGTGATGGATGTGGTCAGACGCTATGATATCGACGGCATTCACTTTGATGATTACTTTTATCCCTATCCGCCAAACCAGATCACTGCGGAAGATCAAAACGCCTTTGCGCTTTACGGCCAGGGCAGTTCGGACATCCACGCGTGGCGCCGTGCCAACGTCCACGCGTTTGTGCAAATGGTGCACGACAGCCTGCAGACTGTCAAACCGCACGTTAAATTCGGCATCAGTCCTTTCGGCATCTGGAAAAACGGCGTGCCCAACGGCATCGCCGGCCTATCCGCCTATGACGCAATCTATTGCGATGCGATCACCTGGCTGCAGCATCAATGGATTGACTATCTCACGCCGCAGCTGTACTGGAAGATCGGCGGCGCTCAGGATTACAGCCGCCTAATGCGCTGGTGGAGCGCACAAATGAACGGCCGCCATCTGTACACCGGCAACGCCGCGTACCGGATTGCCGAGTGGAGCAGCCGTGAGATGCCGAACCAGCTGCGTTTGAATCGCAGCGGCTCTCCGGCCAATGGTCAAATTTTTTATCGGGCCACATCGCTGCGGGAAAATCCATTGGGGTTCACCGACAGCCTGAAGGCTAACTTTTACCGTTTTCCGTCCCTGATGCCGGCGATGACCTGGAAAGATTCTCTGCCGCCGTCGCCGCCTGAACAGCTGCGTTTTCAATCGCTGGCAAGCGGAGGCTCGGTGCTCAGCTGGGATCCACCGCTGCCGGCCGGCGATGGGGACACGGCCGCACGCTATGCGCTCTATCGCATCCACCGGACCGAGGTGATGCCGGCTGATCTGCAGCCAGCCAACCTGTTGGCGGTGACCGGCGGTCGGTCGATGGATCCAACGCCTGCGGCGGAAGCCGGCCTGTATTCCTTTGTCGTGACTGCTTTGGATCGCGCGGGCAACGAGAGCGGCTGCAGCCCTGTCCTGCGACTGACGGCGCCGGCGGCGCCGCAACTGGTGCAGCCGCTGGACAGGACCTTTGATCTCGGCATCGCCGTGCGGCTGATCTGGCGCCGTAACGCGGCAGCGTCTTGCTATCGCCTGCAGATGACCACGGACTCGACCTTTGCGCGGTTGTTGATCAATCAGCTGCTGACCGACACCACCCGCTCGCTGCAGAACCTGTCGCCGAACCTGACTTATTACTGGCGGGTACAGGCGCAGAATCCGGCCGGCGCCGGTGTATACTCCGCTGTATGGGTGTTTCGCCGGGCGCCCGCCTCTTCGCCGGTGGAGCAGAATCCTTCGCCTCCGCGACGGTTTCGCCTGGAGCAGAATTATCCCAATCCATTCAACGCACGGACGGCGATCTCTTTCGAGCTGCCCGCCGGCGGCTGGGTGCGAGTGGAAGTGTATGATCTGATGGGAAGAAGGGTAAGCCTTATCATGGACCGCTCTTTGCCGGCCGGCGCGCATTCCTGCGTATGGGAGCCGCGTTCCCTCCCCTCCGGCGTCTATCTCTATCGAGTGACATTTGAACGAACGGTTCAAGTCAGAAGGATGCTGCTGCTCAAATAAGGCCAAATGACCTCCTCGCCCTTGACAAAGAAGTCAAGAAAAGTTAAACTTGATCAAGAAGCGAGGAGGGAACATGAAAGCGACTGGCGAAAAAGACAGGAGCCAGATAAAGAGCTTGGATGGGCAATTTATCTG
>JAKQNR010000027.1 GCA_029565685.1 bacterium
TTTTATGTTCGGATATCTGTTGCCCGGTCTGGAACACTGGGTCCGTTGCGCGCCGGATAAGACGGGGATTTTTCTGACTTGCGGTCCTGTCATGAATTCCTTAATTATGGAAGCGTGCTCGCTTTTAGGTCTCCAAGTTTCGATTGAATCGTTTAGGCCCGAAGGGAAACCGTTAAACCTGAAAAACAAAATCGTTTGCGCGCGATGGGACTGCTGGCTGACCGAGCCAGTCCGCATGAGCCGTCTGGACCGATTCGGCGGATTATCTCCCTGGTCGGTGCGCAGCCGCATGCAACGCATACGGCTTTTGTTCCTAAATCGCACCGGGGCTCTGAAGGCCAATTCGTCCGAAGATCTGGCAGGTTGGCTTTTATTGCGGCGATCGCCCGAACATGAATTTTATCGACAAGGCGGGGCTGCACAAATTCCGGGCTACGGCACAGGGCGCTGCGCAATCGGCAACATCGAAGCCCTCGCCGAGGGTCTGATCGATGCCGGAATTCCCATACAAGTCTATGAACCCGGCAGGCACTCTCTTGAAGATCAAATACGTGTCTTTCATGGAGCAAAAGGTGTTTTGGGAATACGCGGCGCCGAATTCGCCAATCTTTTATGGATGCGTTCCGGTTCGCAGGCCCTTATGATGGCAACTCCGGTAGAACAGGAGAATCATGCGTCCAGACACTTGGCCAAAGTAGGCGGCATTGATTTTACCGCCGTGAAGGTGGACTCTTTTCATCCGTCCGTGTCCGTCATAGAGGTGTTGCGGGCGATTCGGCGATCAGGAAAATGATGCTGCGTGGGTTGCTGTACGATACACCCGAATACTTCCATGCCTTGAACTGGTTGGGCAAGCCTCAAGCGAGCGACCACTTTGCTTATGTTTTACGGGAGCTGCCCTGGGGCGATATTGATGCGAGAGGGAGCTGGCCCTATCAAACATTTCCTGACGACGCTCACATCGACAAGCTGACCTCGGGCATATTGTTCGATGGTGTGAAACCTCTGATTCCCTTAACCTGGACCGGCGTGATCCGGCCTGACTTTCCTGTTGATGAGTTAAATCAACGCCTATTGAACCTGAAAAATCGCCATCGCGTCCATTGCACGCCGTTGAAGTCTCATCTGGGGCACCTGCCCGGGGTTTCGCCCGCCCATAAATCTTTTAGCGCCAGAACCCGCCGGCGTCTTTCTTTGGCTGAAAAAACCTTTTTTGTCGATGTGGGCTCCAGCCTCACGGAGATTTATGAGGCTCTGGGTGCATGGCAGGATGAACTGAGGGTCGAGCGAGGCATTCCGCGGTGCTCCTCTCCGGATCAGGACCATTTTGCCGGTCTTCATCGGATCGCTATCAAAACGCCCGAATGTCTGCTCGCCATAGAGCTTCGCCGAAGAAGCGACCGGGCATTGCGGGCGGCGTTTTTGCTGACCAAAGAAAGCGGCCGGAACACATCTTGGCATGCCCACAGCCTGTTGAGCCGGGAGGATGCAAGGCGTTGTTTTGGAACCTATCTTCTTTTTGTCGCCGTAATTGATCATCTGGGGTGCGATCCGATATGGTGGGGCGGCCAACCTGCGGGTTTGAACGGCCCGGGCGTCTTTCGTTTC
>JAKQNR010000033.1 GCA_029565685.1 bacterium
GCTCCAGTATGTCGGCGACATAAAGCGAGATGAGAGCCTGGATGCGGGTGTCGCCGACATACTGGAGCTGTTCGTAATACGGACAATCAAAATACGTTTCACCGGCACAGAGCCGGGCCGTACGCCAGCCGACCTGCCAGATTGCATCAAGGGATGCATCGCTGCATGCAAAAGAAGCTTTTTCATGAAAGGGATAGGCGCAAAAAACACCCTGGAATTTTTCGATGGTCAGCGGGTCATTTTGCGTGGTGAGGTCCAATTGGAGATAACGCCAGGTGCGGAGCCACAATGGGCGAAACAGGCGATGGCGTCCGCCGTCGGCGGTGAAGATATCAAAATAGCCGATAATCTTCCGGTCTTCGATGGAATTCCGGTTGCCTTTCTCGAATTTTTCATCCACCAGTGCTTCCGCGTAGGTCAGTTTTATCGCGGCCTCTTTGCCGCCGGAGACGGTCAGTTCCGGATAGCCCATCGTAAGATGGGTCTGGTCCAGGAGAATGGAAACGGTTTTATTCGCTGGAATAGTCAGGGATTGTCCGTTTTTGATAAATTCATCCGTGACCTGAATATCCTGGCTGCGGGCAACGCGTCCGAGGAGTTGCGGCGTCGATTCCATCGCGGGGATTGTACGCGGGATCAGCAGCCAGTGGGTGTTGGCATCGTGCAGGCCGCGCGGGGCTGCACGTTCGACGATTCGTGCCTGCGGCCAATCCGAGTCGGCGAAGTCGATTTCCTACCAGCCCCATGGATATTTCGCTCCATCGAGCTGCTCGCCTGGGCCGACGGCCACAAACGCCCGCAAGGTTGTGTCATGTACCGGAATTGTGGAATAGGCCGGATTATGATAGACTTTCCATTCGGTGTTGGTGTTGACCTGTTTGCAAGCTGCGTCATTACCCTGAAGCAGAAAGGCGGTATGATAGGAAATCTGTGCCCACGGTTTATCATCGGCATAATTCCAGACGACGGCAGCCAATACGTTGGTGCCGGTTTTCAGGTAAGGGGCCAGGTCGACGGTTTCGTATCGCCAGTGCGATAAATCGCCGCGGGCAGGGCCTTCACTGATGGGATTGCCGTTAATGAACAACCGGTAGCGATTGTCTGCGGACACATGCACGATGAAGGAGTCGGGCTTTTTGTCCAGTTGAAATGATTTGCGAAAATGATACACCCCAAACTCGTGTACGGAGGCGGTGGGGTGGGCAATCCACTGTGCCGACCATCGCTGTTTAAGCAGGGTCGGGTTGATCTGGTCTTTGGCTGCCGCCCAACTGGTGCCCGCCAGCGTCGCGGACAGGATCATCATTACTTGCTTGAACAGACTCATTGTATCTCCTTTTTATCCTGTTGTTGTTTGATTGCCTGTTGAATACGATTGCCGACAGTATACGCCTCTGCCGGGGATGCTTCCAGCAGGAAGTCGGAATTTTATCGCCGTTACCCGGGCAAAATAAAAAAGCCCGGAACAAGACGGTCCGGGCTTTTGGAAATTCTTTGAACAGCGGCAGGTTATTCTTCAGAGACCTGCTGGCGGTTCTTGGCGTACTGAGCGACGACCTGCTGCTGAATATTCGGCGGGGTCGTTTCGTAATGGCTCAGTTCCATGGAGTAGCTGCCCTGTCCGCCGGTGACGCTTTTAAGCTGGCTGTTGTACTGGGAGACTTCCGACAGCGGGGCCTGGGCCTTGA
>JAKQNR010000042.1 GCA_029565685.1 bacterium
CATCGAACTCTCGTATGATTAGCGATTCGGTTTTTCCGCCAGTCATGTGCGGCACACCAGAGGAAAAAATTTGGTATCGTCCCAGAATTGGTGGAAGTAGTTGAAAAAGGCTTGAGTTGTGGTACTGTATTATCGGCAAAGAAAGTACGGTATCACAGGAACTCAAGCCATGCAAAACATTATAACGTTGGATATCCTCAGTGCGGTATCGGAAAATGGTTTTTCGCTGGACGAATTGGTGCTTGCCACAAAAACCCTATTTGAGCAGGAAGGAATGGCCGGGGTAATTGGGTTGATTCTTCGGCTGGTGGATGAGAAGCTTTGTATGGACCTGGTGTCCGGCAAGGGGTCTTTGTGTTCCTGCGGCAGCCGGCGGTATGCGTATCTGGATCAGCGTCCGCGTCGCTTCCGCACCTCGGCCGGGACGGTTCGGATTTCGTGGCGTCGATTGGAATGTACCGGCTGCGGGGCCACCACGATTCCGCTGCGGGACTTTCTTGGAATTGAACCGTACCAATCTAAAACGGCGGAACTGGAGAAGGTAGTTGCCGAAGTCGTCAGTGAGCAGAGCTATCGCCGGAGCAGTTCGCATCTGGAGATCATCGGTCAGATTCCGGTTCCCAAGAGCACAGCGCATCGCTGGATAGCGGCCAGCGATTGCGATGGGATGCAAGAGCGCACAGATACCTTTGACGTCCTTTTTGCCGACGGCACAGGCTATAAGCGTCGGCCCGATGAAGCGGCACATATCAATAATCGCGGCGAATTGCGAATTGCCTTAGGTGTGGATAAATGCGGTCAAATCGTACCCCTGGGAGCATTCAGCGGCGTGAGCTGGGATCGGATCGCCTCGGCCGTCCACGGCACAAGGAAGGAGGATCAACCGGTCGCCGACCTGCTGGTCAGCGACGGGGAACAGGGGTTATGCGATGCGCTGGGCCGACTGTGCGGCGTTCGGCAGCGTTGTCATTGGCATACGGTGCATGATTTGAATCATGTGCTCTGGCAGGACGATGCCGGCAAGAAAGAGCGGGTGGGCCTGCAAAAAGAACTGGCGGCGATGATCGGTATTGAACTGCCCCAAGACGATATCGAGCGGATCCAGGAGGCCGACAAGGAGGCTCTTCTGACGGCAAAAAATCATGCCGATCACGAACTGGGCCGGTTCATCCAGACGCTGTTGAATAAGGGATATCAGATCGCCGCCGATTATCTGATCCGGGCTCGCAGGCATCTGTTCAGTTATGTGGATCGCTGGCTGGCGACGGGCATCGTCAGTCCGCGGGTGTCGAGCTTTATCGAACGGATGATGCGCGAACTGGCCCGGCGGCTAAAACGGATGGCCTTCGGCTGGAGCGAGGAAGGGGCGGCCAAGATGGCGCGGATTATCATCAAACGCTTCACCTCGGTCAATCAGTGGGAAACCTACTGGAAAAACCGACTCCGATTAAACGGAAACGTAATGTTGATAATAGGAACTATTCGTAAAGCAGTACCACCAACTTTGGGACGTTAATAATTTTCTGAAGTCTGCTGTTTGGCCCATTGATCCGGCAGCAGTTCGTGCAGCTTGTTGATC
>JAKQNR010000048.1 GCA_029565685.1 bacterium
GAATCTCTGCCGGTCGATAAAAAGCCCGGTGATGAAGTTTTTGCCGGCACTCAAAACCTCACCGGTGTTCTGGAAATCCGTGTTTCCCGTGCTGGTGAAGATACCACCCTGGGCCAGGTCCATAATTTGATTTTAGCTGCAGAAAAGACGCGCCTTCCGATCATGCGCATCATTGATCAATACATGCAGTACTACACCCCTCTGGTGCTGGTAATTGCTACTTTGGTCTGGGCCTTTACCTTCGATCTGGAGCGGGTCATCGCTGTCCTGATCGTAGCGTGCCCCTGCGCTTTTATTTTGGCGACTCCCAGTGCAATGGTCGCCGCTCTTTCCGCGGCTGCCCGCTTGGGAATTCTGATCAAAAACGTGGCTGATATCGAACTGGCAGCCCGAATCAATGCCTTCATTTTTGATAAAACCGGAACTTTGACTCAGGGAGCTCTTATCGTCAGCCGCCTCAATCCCGTGGAAGGTGTTACCCCGGCGGAACTGCTCCTGGTCGCTGCTTCTGCGGAAAAATACAGCAACCACCCGACCGCCAAAGCGATCAACCAGTTGGCCAATGAAGCGGAGATATCTCTCATCGAACCGGCGGATTTTGCGGAAACTGCCGGCCGCGGTGTAAGCGCTAAAGTGGAAAACGACACCGTGATTATTGGCCGTGCTCAATGGCTTAAAGATAACGGCGTAAGCGGCGATTTCCTGAAATCCGTAGATTTGAACGAATCTGAAGGTTTTAGCATTCTCTTTGTGGCACGCAACAACCAGTTCATCGGCTGGATTGGCCTTCAGGATGAAACCAGAGCCGAGGCCAAAGAATCTCTCGCTGAACTGAGCCAGTGCGGAGTCCGCCGCATCGCCATGGTCACCGGAGACCGCAGGCCTGTTGCAGAACGCGTAGCCAGAGAAATCGGCTGCGAAGAGGTGATCGCAGAGTGTCTGCCGCAGGATAAGGTCGATTTCGTAACTCTCATGCGCGAACGCGGCTACAAAGTGGCTGTCGTGGGCGATGGTGTCAACGACGCTCCTGCCCTTGCGGCCGGTGATGTCGGAATTGCGATGGGCGCTGCAGGCAGTGAAGTCGCGATTCATTCTGCCACAATCGCCTTGATGAATAACGATCTGCGCCGTCTGCCCTTCCTGGTGAAGCTCTCCCGCTCGACTCGTTCCATCATCAATCAGAATTTCCTATTTGGAACTCTTTTCATCATCTTTGGCCTCACTTTCGCTTCATGGGGATATATCAACCCCATTCTGGCTGCGTTGCTCCATAATGCCGGATCCCTCATCGTTGTGTTCAACAGCGCCCGCCTGGTCCGCCAAGGTGAAGAACTTGATGGCATCCAACTGGATCAGAAGACGGAAGAACCTCCTGCACCGCAAGAACCGGTTCCTGCCAAAGCCTAAAAAAAGCTGCAGGTTTCGCTGCAGCCTCAAATATTGCTCCGAACAGACGCACCCCGAAAAGTGCGTCTGTTGCTTTTAAAATGCTTTGTGTTCGGTACGGCTGATGATTTCCTGCTGCAAATCCCGTCCCAGGTCACAGAAGTAATCGCTGTAGCCGGCCACGCGCACGATGAGGCCGCGATACTTTTCGGGGTCCTCAAGCGCTTCTCTCAGGATTTGAGCGCTCACCGCGTTAAAC
>JAKQNR010000050.1 GCA_029565685.1 bacterium
TCGACGACCCGGTTTGGCACCTCGATGTCGGCTCATCGCATCCTGGGGCTGGATAAGGTCCCAAGGGTTTGGCTGTTCGCCAATTAAAGCGGTACGTGAGCTGGGTTTAGAACGTCGCGAGACAGTTCGGTCCCTATCTGTGGTGGGCGCAGGATATTTGCGGGAAGTTGTTCCTAGTACGAGAGGACCGGAATGAACGAACCTCTGGTGCACCAGTTGTCGCTCCAGCGGCATGGCTGGGTAGCCAAGTTCGGCATGGATAAGCGCTGAAAGCATCTAAGCGCGAAGCCAATCCCAAGATTAGATATCCCACCGCGTAAGCGGTCTGAAGGCCCCTTGTAGACGACAAGGTTGATAGGCCACAGGTGTACGCATGGCAACATGTTCAGCCGAGTGGTACTAATAGGCCGTGCGACTTAACCAAACTTTTTAACCGCAGCAGATAGTTCGATGCTGCGTTACCAAACGGTTTGCAGCACATACAAATTGTTAAGAATTCCGGTGACCTTAGCGGAGGGGCCACACCCGATCCCATTCCGAACTCGGAAGTTAAGCCCTCTAGCGCCGATGGTACTGCTCGGGAGACTGTGCGGGAGAGTAGGACGTTGCCGGGAATTTTTTCAAGCCCTGTGGATTTTTCCATAGGGCTTTTTTTTGGTGCGCTGCGCCTTATCCGTGTTTCATCCCATCCAGAATCCTTTGCGGTGAGAGACACCCAACGTCTTGCGGCAATGGGGACAAAAGTAGATATAGCGTTTGCCGAATATACTGCTCAAAGACCGGCACCAGATCGTCTCCAGCCTCATTTCGCAATGTGGACAGATCGGCTGTTCTTCCTCTTTTTCAATACACTCGATCATAACTGCTCCTCCTTTTTAAATGAATGGTCCGCCCGATCCAGTGTGCGCTCCGCGTCGATAGCTCGAAAGTTGCTTGCGGCGGCCTTCCAACATCAACCCCGGTTTTCCTTTCAGACTTTACCTTGGAACCGCACCCCCCTCCATGGATTTTCTCGCCTTCACTCCTCATACACCCTGATCTCATAAAGCCGCGCCGAGGGAGCGCCCCAGGTGGACAAGATCTCTATCCTGATCTTTTCTGCGTTCATTCGCTTGAACCGATGAATGCGACGACGAAGATAGTTGTCCCGATATAGGCCGAGTTCTTGCCATATTCCATTGCTTTCACACAACAGGCGATAATCCCGCACCGTCTCTTCGGGCGCGCGCCAATTCGGCAGATGAAGGTTGGCAAAAAGCCCCAGGTTGGTGTCAAAGGTCAGGTATACAGCGTTGAATGCGACTGTTCGGTTGAACTCCAACGTCGCGGATTGCGGCAAGGGTAAAGCCGGATGAGAAATCCACAGATGGGTCCACTCGTCCGGCCGAGTGACGCCGGAGAGGATGTTCTCCGGCTCATAGGGATGCTGCACCGGCTCTATCTTCAACGATGGATGCCACTGCTGATGCACGGCCTGTAAACGCTCCCAGGTGAGAAAAGGTTTAAGATAATGCCATTTGTTGAACGGCTTGTACAGCGGAACGGCGGCTGTGGGGGCGCTCTTTTCGCTGCCATACAGAATCACCTGGGGATTGGCATCAACAGCCAACCAGTAGAGGCTGTGGGGACTGGTTTTCGCCGTCAGCCTGAAGGACACCCAGGCTTTTCCTCCCGCCGGCGCCTCCTCGCTGGCGCAGGCGACATCGGTCTCGTCTGCGAAATCACAGGTGCGCCGGCTGCGGCGCAGATGCACCGTGATCCGCGCCGGCTGCTCCGCTTCCAGCATAAAAGCTACGCTTTCCACTCTGTCGCTTGAAACTGGAAACAGTATGCCCAGCGGAACATGCAACCGGCGTGGAGCCGTCGGTTCAGGGAACTGCAGGGGGGAAGAGCTGCTGGCAGTCACCCTTGCAGTCCGAGCCAGGTCTGCGGGGTCCTCGTTTTTGGCTGCCGGCACATAGTGATCGTCCTTGAGCAGCTGCTGTTTGAGCAGTTCGATCTTTTCAGGAAACACCTCGCGCGGCAGAATATGGTGGTGCTTGCATAACCAGGCGCAGGTGCCGACCGCCTGGCCCATGGCCGCGCAGGTGGCCATCAGACGCACGCTGCCCAGCGCGGTGTGCGTCACCGAAATATTCCGGCCGGCGAGAAACAGATTGTCGATGTCTTTGGCATACAGGCATCGCAGAGGGATGGAGTAGACCGGCACTTGGCGCAGGTCCATCAGAGAGGCGTCGCCGTAGGTCGGCTCGGGAAATTCCCCTTTGGCCAGAATCCCACCCGGCGTATGCAGATCAAAATACCAGCCGCCATGGACCACGCCGTCGGCGAACAGGCGGCCCTGCATCAGGTCGTTGCCGGTGAGAATATAATCGCCGACGATCCTTCGGCTTTCCCGCTTGCCGGGGATTTTTCCGATCCAGTCCAGTGCATAATGCGAGAACCCATGATCCTCTTTGTTCTTCAGATGGTCCCACACGCCGAGAACATGGCGCAATAACTCATCGCGGATTTGTTCATTGTCATGAATCGTATGAAACGGAAAGCCGACCTCGATCCACCAATAGCCGGGCAACCGTTGATGAAAACGTGTTTTTAAAATGGGACTGTCCGCCGCATAGCTCTCCGCCCAGGGCGGCGGATGAAACGGCACAGGTGAGCCCATGTCTCTGACGGCGAACAGGAGCGTGCTGCCCATAATACCTTGGTCGGCAACCTCCGGCGCCCAGGCTTCTGCAAATTCCCCTTTGGCTTCGCGTCCCATGCGCCAGGCTGCGCCGGCGAGATAGGCGACCGTGCCGTCGCCGGTGGCATCGACGAACAAGTCGCCCCGGATCTCCCACTCGCGTTCGCTGGCCAACTGGCTGGCGCGAACCGAAACCACCCTGCCGCCGGCTTTGTTGACGCCACGAATGCTGGTGTTGAGAAAGAGAGAAAGAGAGGCTTCTCTGCGGCAGGCGTCGTAGAGCACCAGGTCCCAGACGTCGTTGATCATGCTCTCGCGGCGGCTGGTAAAGTTGTTGTAGCGCTCGGTGAGTAAAAGCTCTTCGATGATGCCGCTTTCCCGGGCCCAGGGGTTGCCGTTGGCTGCGCCTGCCAGGGGCACGCGGATCTCGCTGCTGCTGTTGCCGCCCAGCACCGGCCGGTCCTGGATCAATGCGGTTGTCAGTTTGAGCCGGCTGGCGGCTAGAGCGGCGCAGACGCCGGCCAATCCGCCCCCGCAGACGACGAGGTCAAAGGCCTCAGGGCAATCCGTCCGCGCGCTGCGGACGGCCAAAGTGGCTGCATTAGTTTCCATTTGATTTTGACCTGTTCTGTGTTGGTCGCGGCAGGAGGATGCTTAACAGAAGACTGGTTGCCGCGCCCACCGCAAAGGATCCGGGTATAATCCAGAGAAAAGAGATCAGCTGACCAAAGATCACATCAGCAAAGCCGATGCATACCGCCGCGGCGACAGAGGCCAGTGTGCCGATCAAGACGGCATTTTCGTTTGCACGCCGCACGAACAGGGCCATGAAAAACGGCACAAACAGCGGCGCCGTGAGAAGGTTGACGGTCTTGAACGTGACTTCAATCAGATTGCCCTTGACGTGGCCCATGATCAGACTGAGGCAAAGGGTTGCCAGGCCGATGACCAGCGAGATCGCCCGCGCCCAGTGAACCTGTGTCCGCTGCGAGGGCTTGAATTTTTTAAAACGTAGAATGAAATCATTGATGACCACATGGCTGGATGAGTTGATGCCTGAGGAGAGGCTGGACATGGCTGCAGCGAGCAGTCCGGAAAAGACAAGGCCGGCGATGCCGACCGGAAGACCTTGGACGATAAACAGAGGCAGGAGCCAATCCGCCGCCTCGCTCAATGAACGGCCCGTCATGATGAGTTCCGGATGGGCTTGATAATAGGCCATGAGGGCGATTCCTAACGCAGCCAAAACCACATAGATCAACCCATTCGCGATCAAAGAGGTGAGCAGAGCGCGGCGCGCCGCAGCGCTGTCCCGTGTGGCCAGATAGCGTTGGATGGACATCTGATCCGAGCCGGCGGTGCAGACATATTGGCCGAAAACCGTGATGACCATGGTCATAAAGCTCACCCTGGCCCGGGCATCGTAAAATTTCCACTCAGCCCAATGCTGCGGCCAATCGGCCGGCAGCAGAGCACGAACGCTGCCGAAATGATTCACAATAATGAGAATGGCTAAAAGCGTTCCGCCGAACATGATAAAGCTTTGCAGGACGTCGGTGACCACCACACCGCGTAAACCGCCGCAGGACGTATAGACGATGGTGAGAACCCCGATGGCCACGCTGACCCAGAAGGCGGTCTCCTCCGACCACCCCATGACCGGAACGATGATTTTTTCCGCCACCATAAAGATAATGACTGCCATCCAGATAAGGCGCATGAGCAGAAAAAAAAGCGAAGCCAATGTACGGATTCTGACGCCGAGGCGCACCTCCAGCAGTTCATAGGCGCTGGTCACTTGAAGCTTCATGATGTGCGGTATTAAAAACCAGCCCACGACCCAATAAACCAGAGGCAAGCAGGCGATTTTGCTCCACATCATCGGGCCATGCTTGATCATTTCGCCGGGCATGGCCAGATAGGTTATGGCGCTGAACAGAGTGGCGAACAGGGAGAGTCCTACGCTCCAGGGTCGCATTCTGCGGCCGCCCAGCATATAATCGTCGACCGAATGGGTTCTGCGCTGGTAATAGGCGCCGACGGCGAGCAGGCCGGAAAGATATAAGGCGATCGCCAACCAGTCCCATCCGCTTTTCATTGCAGATTTTCCTATTCGTTCAATTCAATCAATGCCGTTCTGTCGGATCACTTGGCTGTACCATTTCGCCGAATCTTTGACGATACGCGCGCCGGCTGCAAAATCAACATAGTGAAGGCCGAATCGTTTGCTGAACCCTGAAGCCCATTCGAAATTGTCCATCAGGCTCCAGAGGAAATAACCGCGCACATCGACGCCGGCGGACAGAGCGTTGTACACTTCACCCAGATAGCTCGACAGGTAGGCGATGCGCATGGGGTCATGTACAGCCCCCTCTTCGACCACGTCCGGACAGGCGCAGCCGTTTTCCGTTATCACGATGGCCGGGTGAGCATAGCGCGCATCGATCCAGTGCAGCAGCTTGCGAATCCCCCAGGGAACGATGGCCCAGCCCATCTCGGTTTTTTGCCAGAAGGGATCGGTGGACAGCTGCACCTCCTGGTCCTCAGACAGTCCGCCGTTGCCATAGACCTCCTGAGAGATCTTGGCTCCACGGCTGTCCTGCGCCAGCATGGTGGTGTAGTGGTTCAGACCGAAAAAATCCGCTGATCCTTTCAGCCAATCGCGTTCCCGGTCGGTAAAGACCGGCAGGCGTTCTTTTACCCGGTCGCGCATGACCTGGGGATAATCGCCTAAAAAGACAGGATCGCCGAACCAGCCGAGAAAAAATTCCAACGCCCTTTGCGCCGCATCCTGATCCGCGGGAGAATCCGTGCGCGGTTCACGCCAGTCGCAATTGTTGGCAACACCGATGCGGCCGTTTTGTTCACGGTATTTGCTGCGATAGAGCTGGACCGTCTGTGCATGGCTGAGAAGAAGTTGATGCGCCGCCTGGTAGGGTTCCACATTGGAGGTCCGTCCCGGGGCAAACACCCCCTGGCCGTAACCGAGGATGGCGGCAACCCAAGGTTCGTTGAATGTAATCCAATTTTTTACCCGGTCGCCGAAATGCTCAAAGCAGAGATCGGCGTACGCACGGAACAGAGCGGGCATCTCAGGATTCAGCCAGCCGTCCTTTTCCAGCTGCAGAGCCAGCGGCAGATCCCAATGATAGAGCGTCACCCAGGGGGTGATGCCGTTGGCCAGCAGTTCATCGATCAAAGCCGAGTAAAACGCGATCCCCTCGGCATTGGCTTTGCCATACCCCAGCGGCTGGATGCGCGGCCAGGCGATGGAGAAGCGATAGGCCTGCAATCCCATGGCCTTCATCAGCGCTACGTCCTCACGGAACCGGTGATAATGATCGCAAGCGACATCGCCGGTTTGCCCCTGATGGATCTTGCCGGGCGTGTGGCAAAAGGCATCCCAGATGGACAAGCCCTTGCCCCCTTGCAGCCAGGCGCCTTCGATTTGGTAGCTGGAGGTAGCAGCCCCCCAGATAAAACGGTCGGGAAATTTTTTCATGGCCCTCTTCCTTTGTTGCCGCCATAATACGGTTTGCACGATAAAATTGCAAGTGTTTTTATTACGCAAATCACTGCGTTTGGTGTTATAACAGGGAGTACATTTGAAGTTAGGCCGTCCCGGAGCTGGGCTGGACGGGATCGGCGCCGCTGCCATGATGAGCGTCGGGATCTCGTCCTCTCATGCAAAGCAGAAGCAATTGGAGATTTTGATGAAGAGAAAATTCCTGATAGGATTTGCCCTTTTGACCATCTGGTTGATGTCAATCGGCGTCGAAGCAGCGGCCGGGCAGACCGTCAAATTTGCGGATATATCCAAGAATAAAAACGTTCAGGGATTATGGATCGGGGAGGCGTATCGGTACGGCCATGGCATCGCCTGCGCAGACATCAACCAGGATGGGCTGCCTGATTTTTACGTCTCCAACGCCGTCGAAGTGGACAGCGCGGTGACTTTTCCCGAGGTGTTTTATCTCAGCAAGGCCAACGCCGCTTACAACGAAGAAGCGAGCGTGCGCCGGGTCCTTGACAGCTATGGCATCGGCAGCCATGGCGTTGTTTTTTTTGATTACGACAATGATGGCGATTTTGATCTGTTCAACGCCAACACCGGGGCAACTCCGGTGTGGCCGACGATCTATCACCGCCTCTACCGCAACAACGGCAGCGGAGTTTTTGGCGACCTTTCCAAGACCGCCGGCGTCCAGGCGTTGCCGAGTTTCGCCCGCAGCGCGGCGGTGTTTGACGCCAATAACGATGGGTATATGGATATTTACACCGCAGGCGCTGACCCAACGACCTATGCGGCTGTGCCCAACCAGTTTTACATCAATAAGGGCGACGGCACTTTTACCATGGTCGATTGGGGGGCCAAGAATGTCAACAGCGCCGGGTTCGGACCGAACGGGGTGACCGCGGCCGATTACGATGAAGACGGAGATGTCGATATCTATGTTTCCATCGTGGATCGCCTCCATCCCACCGCAACCCATCCCGCCAACCAGTTTTTCGTCAAACAGGCGGATGGGACCTATGTCGATAAAGCCCAGGAGCTCGGCGTCCTGGGCTTGGGATGGAGCGACGGCGCGACTTTTGCCGATTACGACAACGACGGTGATTTGGATCTGTTCGTCTCCAGCAGCAACGACAAAGTGAGACGAAAGGTCTGTGTCTATCAAAATCAGGGGAATGGCGCCTTTGTCGACCTGACCGATGAGGTATCGATCTATCAACGTGGTTTTACGCCGGTGCTCTTCGATGTGGACAACGACGGCGACCTTGACCTGCTCACGCCCTCCAACATCAAGGCTCAGGATCTGATGAGGTTGTACCTGAATGACGGCCATGGCCATTTCAGCAAACAGGAGAACTCGGGCCTCGAGGTCGCCATCTATGATACCCGCGGCGCCAGCGTGGCGGACATCGATAACGACGGCGATCTCGATATCTATTTGACCGATACCAATAAGATCGGCGCCGCCCAGTATTATAATCATCTGTTTCAGAACCAGCTCAGCAACACGAATCGTTGGCTGAAAATTTGCGGTCGCGGCCCCAAAGGCGATGCCGGCGCCTTTGGCAGCAAGATCTGGGTTTTTGAAAAAGGATATATGGATGACCTGAATCATCTCATCGGCTACAAGCAGATCATCAGCACCTACGGATTCTGCTCTCAGGACGATCCGGTGCAGCATTTCGGCCTCGGACAACGCGACACCGTGGATGTGAAAATCGTGTTGACCGACAGCACGGTGCTCAAGTACCCGCGGACGGCCGGCAACCGCAAGATCACGTTCAGTAAGCCTGGGTCCATACGCATCCTTTCCGGCAACCACCAATCTGGATTGCGCAATCAAACGCTGCCCCTTCCCTTGCGAGTGCAGGTACGAGATCAAAACAATCAGCCCCTGGCAAGAACCGCCATTCGTTTTAACTCGAAGAATGGAACGGTTGTCCAGGCCCAACCCATGATGACCGATGCCAATGGCTATGCCCAAGTGAACTTTATCCTGGGAAGCCAAGCGACCGTTCAAACGGTGGCGGTGACCGTTCCCAGTCTACCGAACGTCCAGGCTGACTTTATCGTCCATCTGCAATCGACGCCGAATGAGATGCAGCTGATGGGACCTGCTCAACGCAGCGGTCAAGCCGGCGCAGTGCTGACGGACTCTATCAAGGTTCGCATCCTGGATAAAGACCGTTACGGCTATGCGGGTCTGCCGGTGACCTTTGAATTATTGTCCGGAACCGGCTCTCTATTGCCCGGCGATCAGGCCCGATGGACCATCGATACCAAGGCTGATGGAAATGCAGCGGTTGCGTGGAAATTGGGCAAGGCGGCCGGTGCGCTCCTTCAGTCGATGCGGATCAGGGCGGAATATCTCGGCGCCGCTTTGTCGGGCTCTCCGGTCACGTTGACCGCTGCCGTCGTTTTTCCCGATACACTGCAATTGGCAAAACAGGACGGCGATCAACAGACCGGCCAGGCCGGCTCGGTGCTGATCAAACCGCTCACGGTTAAAGTGAGCAGCATCACCGGTCTATTGGTTCCTCCGCTCCCCATTCGCTTCAAAGTCGCATCAGGAGGCGGCAAGGTAAATGATGCGGATTCTGCCATGATATCGACCGATGCGAACGGTTTGGCATCCATCTCTTGGCGGCTGGGCGCCGATTTTCAACAGACGCAACGCCTCCTTGCCTGGGCGCCGTCATCGCCGTCCCATCAGGTGATCTTTACCGCGCAAGCGACTCCTGTTGCCCGCCAGCTTCACTATAGTGGAGCGAGTGAACGGTATGGACAGGTGAACCGTTCCTTGGACGATCCAGTTACAGTCCGGGTGACCGATGATCAGGGTCATCCGGTTGCAGACTATGCGGTGCTGTTTAGCATCATAGCCGGCGGCGGTAAGGTGAACGGCCGCGACAGCGTGCAGGTGCAGACCAATGCCGACGGCATCTCCTCCTGCAATTGGCTGCTCGGTCCTAAAAGCGGGACGCGCAACAACCGGGTTGCAGTCGTTGCCGCGGGTCTGTCCGGATCGCCGCTGAATCTGTATGCCAGTGCCGCGCCGGGACGCCCCTTCTCCTTAATGAAAATATCCGGAGACAAACAGAACTGCGGACCCTTTCGGCAGCCGCCGTTGCCCATGAGGGTGCAGGTGACTGATTCGCTGCTCAACGGGATTGCCAAGCAGGCCGTGCAGTTCGCCATCATTCAGGGCGACGCGCTGATATCCGGTTCGACGCAAACATCGGCGCTGACCGACAGCCTCGGATTTGCCGAGGTTCGGATCACCATGGGCTCTGTCACCGGTACGGTCCGCGTGAGCGCTGCCAGCTCTGATGCCGGCCAGGCGTTGCGGAATTCTCCGGTCGTTTTTCAGGCCACGCTCTCCCCGGCCATTGCCAAAAGCCTGGTTTATTCCGGACCGCCGGCCTACACTGGGCAGGCGGGATCGCTCCTGCCTGATCCTGTTGTCGTCCAGGTGATGGATGACGGCGGTTTTCCCGTCAAAGGATTTGAGGTGATCTATCAGGTGGTGCATGGAGGCGGAAAGGTCAATGACAAGGACAGCGTCCATGTCCATGCCGATGAGCACGGCGCGGTTCAAGCGTTTTGGCGTATGGGACCAGTCAGCGGCGTGCTCAACAACCGGCTGAGGATCACCGCCGGATCTCTGCAGGGATCGCCGCTGGAGCTGCAGGCCACTGCATCGGCCGGCCGGGCTTTCAAGCTGACCAAGATTGCCGGGGACGATCAAAGCGGCGGCCCACGGTCAACTGCGCCCATTCCCCTGACAGTCTTGATCACCGATTCATTGCAAAACAAAATAGCGGGCCACATGGTCCTGTTCCAAGTGAAGCAGGGAGACGCCACTCTGAACGGCGCCTCACACCTCACCCTATCGACCGACAGCAGCGGCAGGGCGCAGGCAGCGGTCAAATTCGGCCTCAATCCGGGTGTGGTGCAAATTGAGGCCTCCGCGCAGGTGGACGGAAAAGGCCTATCCGGTTCACCGCTGGTTTTTACCGCCACCGTCACCCCTGCGATCGCCACCCGACTGGTCCTGCTGAGCGGTGTCGAGCTTTATGGACAGGCCGGACGTGCGTTGCATGATTCCCTGGTCGCACGGGTGACCGATGATTGGGGTACACCGATTGTGGAGCATCCGATCACATTCAAGGTTTTGGCCGGCCATGGCAAAGTGAATGGCAAGGACAGTGTGACCGTCCTGACCGACGGACAGGGTTATGGACGCTGCTGTTGGCTTCTTGGCTCCCAATCAACCACCCGCGCCAATGAATTGGCGGTGAAGAGCGCTGGATTAGCCGGTTCCCCTGTTCACCTGTGGGCCACTGGGCTGGCGCCGAAGGCTTTTCACCTCAGCCTGTTTTCCGGCAACGGCCAGAGTGGAACGCCGCTTTCTACCCTCACGCAGTTTTTACAGGTACAGGTGTTGGACTCTCTTCGCTATCCGGTTGCCCAGCATCCTGTGACGTTTTTGCTTCAGCAGGGAGACGCCCATTTTCAATCTAATCCATCCATCACCGTTTACACGGATTCAGATGGTATCGCTGCAACAGCCGTGACCTTGGGAGTGACGCCGGGGATGATCCGTATTTCAGCAGAGGCGCGCACATCCGCTGTGCCGTTGCAGGGGTCGCCTGTGGCTTTTGACGCCAGTCTGGTTCTGCCAGCCATCGACCGCCATTTTTCCCGCCTGATGGCGGACACTCTTGCCATCGCAGATGGCCGGGCGACGCTGCGGCTGCAGGCGATGCTGAGAGGTTCACAGAATCAGCCGCTGCCCGGTTTGCAGGTGCGATTCCAATGCAGTGGAACGGCGAACGCACTGATCCAACCTGCGGGGGTTAGCACGGCTGAAGGCCTCGTCGTCGCTAGCTTGACCAGCACCAAAGCGGAAGTAAAAAACATTTGGGCTCAGATTCTGCACACTGCCATCGTTCTGGATACCGTTCGTGTCCGTTTCAGCCCTGGGCCGGCGGCGGTTCTTAAAAAGGTGAGCGGCAATGACCAGAGCGCTCCCATAGGCCGAGCCCTGGCGTTGCCGTTGGTGATGGCAGTGACGGATTCATTCGCCAATCCGGTCGTTGCGGTTCTGGCCCTGAACGAGACCTGGCCGGATGCCAGTCAACATGCCCTGGCGAACGTGACCACAACGGCGGAGGGCTTGGTGAGATACAGCTGGACTATGAGCGGGTTGGCGGGGGAGCATCATCTACAGGTGTCCTGCGCTAATCTAGCCCCGGTGACTTTTCAAGCCAAAGCGACCGCGCGGGAAGTTGGGCAATTGAAAACCATCCATGGCAATGCGCAGGCGGCCAGACCAGGTTCCTTGTTGGCTGAGCCGGTTGTGGTGCAAGTGCAGGACACTTTTCAGGAACCGCTTGCCGGTGTTATCATTCACTTTCAGATTATCGGCGGCGGCGCCGTCTATCCACAGGCCAAGGTGGTTGCGGACTCCCAGGGTTTGGCTGCAGTCACTTGGCGGTTGGGCTTAGCAGGCGAGCAAAAGCTGATCGCAACGGTTGAAAACCGGCAAGAACCAAACGTCGCAATTCAGGCAAGGCTGCTCGAAAATCATATCCCGACCCTTTCCTGCGTGAAAGACACAACCATTCAGGAGGGGCAACAGCTGCTTTTGATGATCAAAGGAAGCGATGCGGACCTTGATTCCTTGATCTTTGGCTGCGAACAACTTCCCGACAGCGCGTCCATCGACAGTTTGTCCGGACGATTCGTATGGACGCCGGGCTATCGCAGCGCCGGCATCAGCAAAATTGTGTTTTGGGGCCGGGACTTTTGGGGCGGTAGGAATACCGCGACGGCGACGATCACCGTCCTTGATGTGCCGCAACCGCCAACCATTACCACTTTTACACCCATGGACTCTGTGGTGCGAATGGACAACGAGAACATCTCCTTTGCTGTCACTGCTATTGACTTGGACGGCAATTATTTGTATTATACCTGGTGGTTGAATGACGTACTAGTTGCAGCCTCGGGCACGGGATATCTTTTGCGCCATGGATCGGTTGTTTCCTTTCCGTCCCGATTGGCGGTGCGAGTCAGCGATGGGCTCAACACCGTCGAGCACAGCTGGACAGTGGATATGGCGAGCGGCGTGGCCGCCGCCGGTGCTCTGCCCACCGAATTCGCCTTGTTGCAGAATTATCCCAATCCCTTTAATCCGCGCACGCGCATCCCCTTCGCCGTGGCGCAGACGTGCCGGGTGCGCGTATGCCTGTACGACGACAGCGGCCGTCGGGTTCGTTTGCTCGAGGACCGGCTGTACGCTGCCGGCCATCATGAAGTGGAATGGGATGGTTGCGACGACGCGGGCGCGCCGGTTTCGTCAGGCCTTTTTCTCTGCACCATGACCGCCGGTCATTATCAGTTCACCCGCAAGATGATTCTCATGAGATAAGGAGCAACCATGGAAACCGTTCAAACGTTCAAGGTGGAAAAATTGCAGGTGCAGGTCTATCAAAGCAAACAGGCGCTCGCGGATGCGGCGGCGGTGTGGGTGAGCGCCTTGTTGGATGAGGCGATTCGGGAAAAAGGAAAGGCCAATCTGATTCTGGCTACCGGCGCCTCGCAGTTCGAGTTGGTTGAGAGCCTGAAGAAACAGGCGATTGAATGGAAGCGCATCACCGTTTTTCATTTGGATGAATACAAAGGCATGGCCATCACCCATCCCGCCAGCTTTCGTAAATATCTAAAGGAGAGAATTCTGGACGAGGTGCAACCGGCGCAGGTGCATCTGCTCAACGGCGACAGCGCGGATGTGGAGGCGGAGATCAAACGGTATGAATCCCTGCTGGCCGCAAACGAGATCGACGTCGCCTGCATCGGCATCGGCGAGAATGGGCATATTGCGTTCAACGATCCGGCGGTGGCGGATTTTCAGGACCCGCGACTGGTCAAGGTGGTGGATTTGGACGAAGCGTGTCGGCGGCAGCAGCTGGGAGAGGGATGGTTTCCGACTCTGGCGGATGTGCCCACGCAGGCCCTGAGCCTGACAATCCCGGCCATCATGCGTTGCCGCGCCATCAGCTGCGTGGTGCCGGATCAGCGCAAGGCCGCGGCGGTGCGGGCGGCGCTGTACGGACCCATCGAGACCGCCTGTCCGGCTTCGATCCTACGCACCCACAGCCGCGCCAGGTTGTTTCTCGACTCACACTCCTCGAGCCTGATTCAGGTCCGTTGACAGCGGATAGGGCGATCCGGCCTTTTGTTCCAGGGCGGCGAGGATCAGCTGCGCCGCCTGAAGATGGGTAAAATGCGCGGCGTTGATCACCAGGTCATAGTTATCCGGATCGTTGGGATCGCGATTAAAATATTTTTTCACAAAGGCCAACCGCTCCTGATCAACCTTTTGGATGATGGCCTGCGCTTCCCGGGGGCTGATCATGCGTCGTTGCGCCAGCCGGTGGCTGCGCCACTTGAGCGGAGCACTGATCAGGACGCGCACCCCCTGCTGCGGCTTGAGAACAAAGACGCTGCCCCGGCCGATGAGGATCGCCTGACCATGTTCAGCGAACGCCGCCAGCACAGCCAAGAGATGTTTGCCGTAACGATCGATATCCAGATGGCCGGCGCTCAACGCGGTCTGCAGCCAGGTTTCGATCTCGCCTTTTTTCTTTTCATCAAAGCTCTCTACCACCTGGCTGCGAACCTGCGCGTTCCGGGCGATGAAATCCACCAACTCCCGGTCATAGACCGGCCAGTTGAGCAGGCCGCCCAACGCCTGCGCCACGTCGTCTCCGCCTGCGCCGTGCATACGTGAAAAAGCCACGGACAATCCCGCCCACTGGGCCGGCAACTTGGGTTGCCGGTCGTTTGCCTTTTCCAAATGACGCACCCGCCACATCGTCACCTGTTTGGCGACATGTTTTTCCCAACGAATGGGATCAGAAGTGCGATCCGGCATGAGGGCCTCCTTTCAAAAAGAGGACTCGCTCAGGAGAGGGTTAGGTTTTTAGTGAATAGAACATCTTTGGCTACAGGTAAATGAACCGTGATCGTGGTGCCTTGTCCCACTTGGCTTTCCAGGGTCAGATAGCCGTTGTGTTGCTCGATGATGTCTTTGACAATGGGCAGCCCGAGTCCGGTGCCCACGCCCTCTGATTTAGTGGTGAAAAACGGCAGGAATATTTTCTTGAGATTTTCTTCGGCAATGCCGTGCCCGGTGTCTTGAAACTCCATCAGCAGCTCCTCACCGTTCTTCTCCAAACGCGTGGTCAGCGTCAGACGGCCCCCCGGCTGCATGGCATGAGCGGCGTTGATCTCCAAATTGCGGATGACCTGTTCCAGCAGATTGCGGTCGCCGTAGATATAGGCCCGCTCCTGGCTGTAGTTTTTTTCCACTTTCATGTATTTGAGAACGCCGGTCAGCAAAAGGGTTTCGGTGGTCTCGTCGAGCACGGCGTTGAGGTCCAGCGGTTCGAATCTTGGTTTGGTGGGACGGCTGAGTGAGAGCAGGTTCCGACCATGCAGGGCCACCTTTTCCAGATTGGCGGCGAAGGTTTCAGCGATGGATTTCACCTTTTCCGGCTGGTCGCTGCTCTGCTGCAGCAAGCGGGCGTGGATCAGCAGTCCGCCGACCAGGTTGTTCAATTCATGGCCGATGCTGCCCGCGATCACGCCGAGGGTGGCCTGTTTTTCTGTGCGCAGCAGCTGCTCATGGGCTTTTTTGAGCTCGCTGATGTCTTTGTACATCAAAGTCACCGCCTCCACCTCATGCCGTTCGTTAAAGATCGGCGAAGCGGAGATGAGGACGTTTTTCGCCTCATTGTTTTTGTCATAGCGCAGCGCTTCCAGGCTTTTAATGGATTCGCCCTGCAGCACTTTGCGCGACAGATTCATGGCCTCTTTGCCAACCGAATCCCGGGCGATCAGCTCGTCGATCTGCCGCCCCAGCGCCTCTTCCTCCTCATAGCCGAATATCCTGCAGGCGCCTTTGTTCCACGATGTTACTTTGGAATCCGGCGCAATGGTGATAATGGCATCCTCGGCGTTCTCCACGATGGAGCGGTACATCTGTTCGGATTCCCGCAGCTCCTGCATCATCTCCCAGACCAGGCTTTTCAGCTTTTCCGAGACCTCGCTGATTTTTTGGGCGAACTCGCTGGATTTATATTCGTATCTTCTCATAGCTCCTCAGCACGACCCTGGCGGCCGACTCTCACCGCCGCTCTTCTGGCTTAATGTAATCATTTTTAACCTGATTTACAATCGTAAAAAGCGGACAGCCAGGGCCGGCATGGGAATATTTCAGCTGACAGAAGGATATAAAAACGTCTACAGGAAGTCTTGATGATGAAAAAGAGGCAAAGAGCTGTTTTGTTTGGTGTGTTGTTATCCGGCGCCGGTGCGGCCCCGCAAGGCCCGCGAACCGCCCCATTTGCACAGGAGTCTTATCCAATGTCCCTTTATTCTTTCACTGTAACCGATATCGACGGCAACGCGGTTCCCCTAGCCCGTTATCAGGGCAGGGTGCTGCTCATCGTCAATGAAGCAAATTATATTTGACTTTTTTGCTTTTATTGACTAAACTGAATCGTATAGCCATGGGTCTGATCAAGGGTGATTTATGGCAGCAGCGAAAGCATTCGTCTTGAAAAAAAGTGAAAGCACAGGCGCCCTAGTCTGTGCTTTTTTTCTTTTTTAAAAAGGAGGGCTTATGGATTTTCTGCACAAGCTGGGCATTGAAAAAACGAACTATGGCAGCAGCTCCGGCGTCGCATGGGGCAAAACGAAGGACCAGGGCACGCTGGATGTGATCTCTCCTGTGGATGGTCAAAAGATCGCCTCCGTGCATCAGGCCTCTGCGACGGATTATGAACAGATTATGCAGCGGGCGGTGGCTGCGTTCGCTGAATGGCGCATGCTGCCGGCGCCCAAGCGCGGTGAGATTGTACGTCAAATCGGCGATAAGCTGCGCGAGTACAAGGACCCCCTCGGGCGGCTGGTTACCTGTGAGATGGGGAAATCCCTGCAGGAAGGATGGGGCGAAGTGCAGGAGATGATCGACATTTGCGATTTCAGCGTCGGTCAATCCCGTCAGCTATACGGCTTTACCATGCATTCGGAGCGGCCGCGGCACCGCATGTATGATCAATACCACCCGCTGGGCGTGGTGGCGGTCATCACGGCGTTCAACTTTCCAGTCGCGGTCTGGGCTTGGAACGCCATGATCGCCGCGGTCTGCGGCGATGTGGTGCTGTGGAAACCCTCCTCCAAGACGCCGCTCTGCGCCATCGCGGTGCAGAAAATCGTTCAATCCGTGTTGGCGCAAAACCGCTTGCCCGAGGGGATCTTTAATCTGATTATCGGCCGCGGATCGACCATCGGCGAACAGATGCTGCAGGATCCCCGCATTCCGCTCGTCTCGTTGACCGGCTCCACCAGGGTCGGCCAACACACCGCCCGCGTGGTGGCCGGACGGTTGGGGCGTACGATTCTAGAACTTGGGGGCAACAACGCCATCATCATTACCCCGGATGCAGACCTCAAGCTGGCGCTGCCGGCCGTGGTTTTTGGCGCCGTGGGCACAGCCGGTCAGCGCTGCACCACCACCCGCCGGTTGATCATCCATGACGCTGTCTATGAAAAGGTGAAAAACGCTCTGCTCAAGGCCTACAGCGGCCTGGCCATCGGTACGCCCATGGAAGAAAAAAATCACATGGGTCCTCTGGTGGACCGGGAGGCGGTGCAGACCTTTGTTGAAGCGCTGGAAAAAGGCAAGGCTGCCGGCGGCCGAATCCTCTTTGGCGGCAAGGTGCTGCAGGGACCGGGTTATGAGTCCGGCTGTTATGTCTCGCCCGCTTTGATGGAGGCGGAGAACCATTGGCCGATCGTGCAGGAGGAGACCTTTGCGCCCATTCTTTATCTGATCAAGTATCAGGGCGGCATCGAGGAGGCGATCCGACTGCACAACGCGGTGCCGCAGGGATTGTCTTCTTCCATTTTTAGCACGAATCTGCGCGAGACCGAAGCGTTTCTGTCCCATGCAGGCTCAGATTGCGGAATCGCCAACGTCAACATCGGCACCTCCGGGGCAGAGATCGGCGGCGCTTTTGGCGGCGAGAAGGCCACCGGCGGCGGACGCGAATCCGGCTCCGATGCTTGGAAAGCGTATATGCGGCGACAAACCAACACCATCAACTGGTCGGACCAACTGCCGCTGGCACAGGGCATCCGCTTTGAGGTATAAGACGCGCGGTTAACAGAGAGGTACCGACCGGTATTATGACAACGCATTATCCTCTTCAGGCGGCGCGGTGAACGCGGCGGAATGGCAGCAAACGGAATAAAAGCGGGTGGATTGATCGCCGCGGTCATAAGGCGGTGTTTGTGGAAACGCTTGCGCACAAACCAGCCGGCTGTGCGGGGCATCGTCCTTCGTGCTTTGCCTCAGGCCTATTCGTCGGCCCGACTATTCCGGCGCAGAAAGCCTGATCCTTGTCCGCTTTTGCCAGGCGCGTGCAGCGGGAATGGTCACCCCTGTCCATCATTTTTGTTCACTTTAGCGAGCTGATTGCGAAACTCGATGGCGTAAAAATCCAGCACGGTCAGGAAAAACGCGGCGATAATGGGCCCGATGATAAAGCCCATCACTCCGAACATGGCGATGCCGCCGAGGGAGGAGAAAAAGATGAGCAGATCGTGCAAGCCCGTCTCGCGTCCCACGAGGATCGGCTGTAAAACGTTGTCGATGTTGCCCACCAGCACAGCGGCGATGAGGAACAGCAGAATACCCTGCCATACCTGTCCTGTCAACATCAGGACAAACGCCGCCGGATACATCACCAGCCAGGCGCCCACCATGGGGATCAAGGACAGGATCGCCATGATCACCGCCCAGAGGATCGGCGAGCGGATGCCGAAAATCCAAAACGTCAAGCCGCCGATAATGCCCTTGATTAGACCGATAAGCATCGTGCCTTTGATCGTGCCGCGGGACACCGCCAGAAAACGGCGGATGAGCTGATCTTCGTACTCATTCGGCAGCGGGCTGAATTTTTTCATATAAGCGATGAGTCGGTCGCCGTCCTTGAAAAAATAAAACATGGCGAACAGCGTGAAAAACAGATTGGCGATGACGTTGAAGGTGCTCTTGGTCGCTGTGTTGATGACGTTGGCGATGAGGCTCGCGGCGCCTTTAAATACATCCTGCAGAGAGGCCTGCCAGTCGATGCGATCCACCCCCAACCGTTGCAGCAAGGGAATCTCACTCAACCGGCCGAGAAGGCCCTGGTCCCCTTGCGCGATGACCTCTTTGACTTGTGCCTCCGCTGAATCATAAAAATCCACCGCCTCCTGAGCGACCAGACTGCCGAGAAAGTAAAGCGGGATCAGCAGGAGCAACAGCAGCAGCAGGCAGCACAGGCCGGCGCTGATTCCTCTGCGGCCGCGCAAACGGCGCAGCAATTTTTCGTAAAAGCCGTAGAACAGCCCGCAAAAAACCGCAGCCAGAATGATGGGGATGAGAAACATGGAGATCATTTTAAAGAAAACCACTCCAATGAAAATCACCACGCCGAGAAGGAAATAGCGGCCGAAGCGAATGTCTTCGTTGGCGGGCATGGGTTCCGGCAGGGCTTTGGACTTGGCTTTGGTTTTCCGGGTTGGGGCTGGCATCTTAGTCCTCCAAGGGTTCAGGTGGCGTTTATTTGTATGCTTTCTGCCAGGCCAGCATGGCGGCGCCGAGCACAGCTGAATCATCTTTCAGTTCAGCGGCAACGATGCGGACATTGCGCAGAGCGATTTTGAACACGTTCTGCGACGCCGTCTGTTTCACCAACCGCACATACGGTTCGCCGATGGCCTCGACCACGCCGCCGCCGATCACTACCACCTCGGGATTGAATATGTTGAGCAGGGAGGCCACGCCATAGCCGACGTAGCGGGCGCTTTTTTCCACGGCTGCCACCACTGCTGCATCGCCGGCGGCAAAAGCTTCGCTCAACCGTTTACTGCGCAGCGGGGCGTCGGGTTTTTCCACGTTATCGAAAATAGCGGCAGCCGCACCGCCGGCCACGGCTGCACGGATCTCCCGTTCGATGGCCAACCGGCTGGCGAACGCCTCCAAACAGCCCCGAGTGCCGCAGCCGCACATCGGGCCCTCGGGATTCAGGATCATGTGACCCAGTTCGCCCGCGTTCTCGTTAAAGCCGTGCAACAGTTTGCCGTTGATTATCACCCCGCCGCCGATGCCGGTGCCGATGAATAGTCCGACCATGTCCCGGCAGCCATGGCCGGCGCCGTAGGCGAATTCGCCGAGCAGACCGACATTGCCGTCATTGTCGATGGCCACCGGCCGTTTGAGCAGATTCTTCAGACTGGCCTTGAGCGGCGCGTCCTTCCAGCCGAGGTTCGGGGTTTCGATGATCGTGCCCCGTTTCAGATCCAAGGGACCGGGCGAGCCCACACCCACCGCGATGACCTCGTCATAGTCCACGCCGGCTTCAGCCACCGCCTCCTTGACGCTGACCGCCATGCGCTCTACGGTGGTCTCAAATCCCAGTTCGGCTTTGGTGCGTTTTCGGCCTACACCGAGAATGCGCCCCTTGTGATCGACCACGGCTGCGTAAATCTTGGTGCCGCCGAGATCGATGCCGACGACGTATTCCTGTTTTTTAGGCGACATGGCTTCAGTCCCTTGTTTCTAGGCTTGATTGCGAACAGAACATGCGATAGATTTTATCCAACATAATCGTTTTAGTCTTTTGCATCTCTTCTTTGGACCGGCACGGAATCTGTCCCGCTGCCGCTCCCGGATGTCCGCTGCCGATGTTGAGCTTTCTCATGATATCGCCCAGATCCTTGCCCTGATCAGGCGCCACATTCAGGCTCAGAGACATGGACAGCGCCAGATCATTAGTCTTCACATCCTGGTTGAATAGGTTCTTCACCTCCAGCACAGCCAGGGCTTCCGGGTGCAGAAGATAGGCCAAGTGCTTAAGCACATAAGGCCGGCGCTTGTGCCGCGTCAGATCTAAAATGATCAGCGCGTGCGCCTCATCCTGCTCCAGAAAGGAGATGTCCTGGCGCACTCGCTCCAGCATCCGCTCTTCTTCCTGTAGAAACGCTTTGTACCGTTTTTGTATTGACGGAGTTTCGCAGACCTGGTCCAGGGGACGTTCTTTGAGCAAGCCGATCAGGCTGCGCAAGAACTGGCGCTTGGCCTCCTGATCCTCGCTCTGCAGCTTGATGGCGCTGTCGATGATCTTGCCCGGCGTCGGGGTGCGCCAATCGGCGATGCTTCGATAGGCAAACGCGTCGATGACATCGGCCTCGTCCACCATGGCGCTGAAATGAGACGGCAACTCATGGTCGAGGAAATACTCATAAACCACCCGTGCGCAAGAGTTGCGGACGCTGAAGCGTCCGGCCAGGGTCGACGGATCGATGTTGCGATAGCGCAGCTCTTCCACATTGCCCTCGTGGTGATCGAACCACATGCCGCACTCCAGCGGATAGGGCAGATCGCAGACCACGTCCTCAGCGGTAATGGAGATGCGCGCCTCAGAGACCGCGCGCGGTCCGGTGAAAACGATATACTGGATGTTCAGGCAGTGTGAACAGATCGCTGCGCTGACCAGGCCGTCAAAATCATTGTGGGTGATAATCCGCTGCATCATCCTTCTTTCTCCGCAATCCGGAAGCAGGCCCCTTGGGGGTTATCAGCCAGAAGGGCGAGCTGAGAAACCATACCAGCGTCGCCACGGTTAGACAGGAGGCATATCGGCCGAAGGCCATTCGGCCTTGGAAAACCATTAGCGCGCACACCAGGATGGCCGTCAGGGCGATGAGGGAAACGACGGCGGCGATTTTTTTCATGCTGTTTTTCCTTTCCGCGTCTGTTCCAGCCAGCAAAGTAAAAGATAGAGGGCCTGTGCGAATAGATAGCCTGGCAGCCATCTGAAGAACAGATGGATCGGCAGCAGGGCCACAATGATCAGGGTGACGATCCAGGTGATCAGAGCCATCCAGTTGATGAACCAGCCTTGCTGTTCAGCGCGATACGGCAGCAATCCCAGCCTGGGCAGGAGCCAATGCTCGGCAAAGATAACGGCGCCGATGGGCATGAGGATCAATCCATAAAGCGCGACGAAATCCATCAACCGCATAAACACCACCGGAAAACAGGAGACCACGGTGGTGAGCAGGCCTGCCGCCAGAGTCACGCGCCAGCGTTTCCAGTTTGGCGTCGCGGCCTGTAAAGCCAGGCCGGCGCGGTACATGGTGGGATTGGCCGTGGTCCAGCCGGCCACCACCACGCAGAGGGCGCCGCTGAAACCAGCCGCCATGTAGGCCATGCCGCCGGGGTTCATTTCCCGCGCCGCAGCGGCCACCATGATGCCGGAACAGATCCAGGCGAGAAAATGGCCCGGGTACATGCCAAAGGCGGAGAGAAAACCGTATTTCCAGTTCTTGGCAAAACGAAAAAGGGCCATGTCGGAAAGCCCCACATGCATGGCCAGGTTGGCGGACCAAGCGAAAAAGGTGATGTGCCAGAAATGATACTTTTCCTGTCCTGCCAGCGGAATGCCGGTCCAGATGCTTTGATTGGCCACTTGCCAAAAGTCGCTCAGACTGCGAACGTTCCCCAGCCGCGGCAGCAGCGCCAGAGCGCCGGCGATGAAAATCGCGAACATCCACGGTGCACAAACCGAGGAGAAGCGCGATACCTGTTCAAATCCAAGGATGGCCACCAAGGTGACCACGCTGCCGATGATCAGGGTGAGCACCACCCAACCCACGCTGCTGGGCAGCACATCGGTCAGCGCAGGCACAGGAACCTTAAAGGCCAGGCCGATGGCTGTGGCGGCGACCGAGATCATGGCGCCCGCAAGCACGCAATAGAGAACCGCGTTCGCCGAGTTGTAGATAAAGGTGAGCCCTGGTCCGCAGATGCGTCGCACGTACCAGTAGAGCGTAAGGCGCGTGCGCACAGCGATCGGCGCAACGATAAACGCCCAGGACAGAACCGCCAGCAGGTTGCCGATCAGCAAACCCCAGAACAGATCCGCCGCAGCGACGCCGTGGATGACAAACATGGGGCCGATGACAAACTCTGTGGCCGCCACATGCTCGCCGCTGAAAATGGCGGCGAACTTGCCCGGTGTTTTCAATTGTTCCGGATGAACCGGCTCACGGTCAAATTCATACAGCTGGTCAAGCCGGTCGGTGAGTTTGGCTTTTCCCATTCCAGACCTCTGTCAGTTGATGCGGTAGGTCACGCCTGGCTGCAGGGCTTCAGCGATGCCCAAGCCGACAAAGCCGGTGGCGATGGGCAATTCATTCACGCCAAAGGCCTTGCGATTGTCTTTATCCAGAAAGTAGCGCAGGTTGCGGGACAGGGCGTTGGCGATGCGCCGGTCGGCTGCCACCGCTGATTGATGCCAAATCAGCAGCGTCAGCACGCCCTGGCTGCGCTGTTGATCCTCGCTGCGCATGCGACCCCAAACGCCTCGACGTTCCTGGCGATTCAGCAGCCATTGCAGACTGCGCTGCATCACCCGTACGATTTCGTTGCGCAGGGCGCTGTCATCGCTGCGCCGGTACACGCTGACCAGGCCCTCGCCCACGTAGCTCATGGTGTCCAAAGGCCACTGGGCGAGCACTCGATTATGCAAGCGGTAGGGTATTTCACCATCAGGCATTCGGCTTTTCAACAGCCATCGGACCGCCTGTTCTGCAATGGTGAGGTACTCTGTATTGCCCGTGAGCTCGTACCAAGCTGAAAAGAAGGCGGCGCCGGTGACGCTGGTGGCAATAGTGTACGGCGCAACGGACAGTTGGCCGCGATAATATCCGCAGCCAATTGCGCCGGCGTCGTCGCCATTCGTAAGAATCCAACCGGGCGAACCGCCGCGGTTTTTTCCCTGTGGGTCGTCTTGGCAGCCGAAACGGACAAAGTCCGCATATCGCTGCAGGGCGGTGAGATAGGCGCAGCGCTGTTCGCCCTGTGCATAGCGCACAGCGCCGGCTAGCGCCGTGGCGCTGGTGCCGGCATCGCCCAGATAGATATTGCCCGTCGGCGATAGGTCGCCCCAATAGCCGACTGTATCGCCGCGGCTGGAAAGCGTGATCTGCTGCAAAGCCGCCAGATGGTCAAACCAGGCCAGAGCGTGAGTCTTGTAGCGTTCCTCCTGGGTCAGATCATACAGGGCCAGCAGCACACGCCCCAGATTGCTGTTGGTGAAAATCGATGTGCGGCGCCGGTCCTCGACCGCCAGCGCACCGCTGCCGATCTCAGCGTCAATCGCCCAGTCGCCGATCTCGCGCAGTACACCCAGACATTGTGCACGTTCGCCGGGATCAGTCACTATGGTTTCCTGCGCCGGCGAGGAGAACGCTCCTGCCAGCAACGCCATTACCAGTGCGATCTTAACAGACAGCATAGTTGCGTCGCTTTATCGGTAGAGGTCAACTAAAGGAAATCAGTTGTAAAAGTTTAGTAAAATCATCATACAATGTCAAGAGAATACTGCGGTGGAGATGATCCGGGCGCATATCGGTGAATCCTTTTCCGATCATTTACATCCAATAATCATGATCGATGAAAAGCTAAAGCAGTTCGGTGACCTGACGTTGCGCATCCGCGCCTGCCGTAGCCGCGAGGTTGCGCAGATGTTGAGCCAGCAGATCTATGCCGAATTCGGCAAGGCCTGCAAAAGCCCTATGGCCCGTAACCTGTTGCGGCAAAACCTGAACGATCTCATTCGTCAGACATTTGACAAGAATGGAAAAAACCGATTTCTGGAGGATGTATGAAAAAGATCGCCTGGACCCTGATGCTGGCGCTGTTCACTATCACCGCCTGCGGACAGAAAGAGAACGCCTCAGCCAAAGCCGGCGAGGCTGAAATGAGGCTGCAGACCATGGAGGGCAAAACCGTGACCCTGGCGGACTTTCGCGGCAAAGTGGTGATTATCGACATCTGGGACACCTGGTGCCCGCCCTGCCGCATGGAGATCCCGCACTTTATAGATCTCTACAAAACTTACAAGGGCAAGGGGTTGGAAATAATCGGCGCAGCCATCGGACGCGAAGGTAAGGACGCAGTGGTCAAGTTCATCAAGGACAACGGCGTGAACTATACCAATGTGCAGGCGACCGAAGAGCTGCTCAGGACCTATGGTCCGATTCAGGGCATTCCCACCACCCTGGTTCTCGATAAAAAGGGCAACGTGTATAAAAAGTATGTGGGTTATCAGGATCGTTCGGTGTTTGAAAACGATATCCTGACGTTGTTGAAAAAATAATCGCTGAAGAGAAAAAATATGCATGTGCAAATCAAACGAAGTCAAGGCCTGACCTTGACCGCCGCCGCTGACTCGCAGCACCCGGTGATCATGGATGCCGACGTCCTGACGGGAGGCAGCAATCAGGGACCGCGACCGATGGAATTGGTGCTGATGGGATTGGGCGGTTGCACCGCCATGGACGTGCTCAGCATCCTTCAGAAAAAAAGAGTCGTTCTGGACGATTTTGAAATGCATATTGAAGCGGAACGCAGCGAGGAGCATCCCAAAGTTTTCACCGACATACGTATCCAGTTCGTCTTTTATGGGGACGCTATTCCAAAGGAAGCGGTAGAAAGGGCCATCGAACTCTCGGAGACCAAATATTGCTCTGCTTCCGCCATGCTGAAGAAAACCGCCAGGATTACCACCGAGTATGAGATCAGAGGGGCAAAGTCAGAAAGGGAATGCCATGAGTGAATCCGTCATAGAGATTACCGAAGACACATTTAGAACAGAGGTGTTGCAGTCGGAAAAACCGGTTCTGGTGGATTTTTGGGCGGAATGGTGCATGCCCTGTCGGTTTGTAGCGCCGGTGGTGGAAAGCGTGGCCCATGAATTCGCCGACCGAATCAAAGTGGGCAAACTCAACGTGGACGACAATCCCACGGTTGCCGCGGAGTACAGTATCAGCAGCATTCCGACTCTGTTGTTGTTCAAGGGCGGACGCATCGTTGACACCGTGGTCGGCGCTGTGCCCAAAAGTCAGATCGTCCAGGTTCTTAACAGGCATCTTGCGCCTGCTGTTTCCTGACGCAGCGGTTGTGATCGCCAGCCTGAACCCCCTGAGAAACCGTCGCTCTCAGGGGGTTTTTGCATTGTTGGCGGAGAGGCGTTCACTGCCGCCGGTCCGACGGCGATGAAAACCTTTGAAATATGGTATTTCTTCTGTATATTAATCAAATGTTTCATCATCGTTGTTGCGACCTGTGGAAAATTTCAGGATCATCCTCTGGCTATCGACGAGCTGGATAAAATCAAAGCCGGTGAAAAAGAGCTGGTGGCCGCGGCGGTGGCCGGCGATCAGAAAGCGTTGGCGCAGATCGTCCAGGAGAACGAACGGCTGGTGTACAACACCGCTTTGCGGCTGTTGGCGGATCCGGTGGAGGCCGAATGCGTGCTGCAGGAGACCTTTTTAAAAGTGCTGCAGGCTCTGCCCGAGTTCAAAGCGCAATCGTCGTTGTCGACCTGGATCTACCGCATCGCCACCAACTATGCCCTCATGCGCCTGCGCGGCAAAAAACGGCGGCCTCAATCACTCGAGGACGCTGAGGGGCATGTAAGCCAAGCGGCCATGGACTCTTTCAATCTCTCGGTGGGCAATAATCCGTTGCAGGCGGCGATGAATGATGAACTGCGCAAAGCCATGGAACAGGCCATCGCCGATCTGCCGGATAAATTCCGTTCGGTTTTTGTCCTCAAGGACATAGACGGCTATTCTCTGAAAGAGATCGCCAAAATGCTGCGTATGAGTTTGCCGGCGGTCAAGTCTAATCTGCATCGCGCCCGCCTTTTCTTACGCGACCGCCTCGCCGGTTTCCATCAATAAATCAACGCAAAAAGCGCTTGACATTCTATATCGAGCTCTTTAAATTTAACCCATCCCCTTCCCTGATACTTTCACTGCAGCAGCCGGCTTGTTCCATGAATGCCGACGATCCGATGGAAAGGATGTCAATGAGTTTCGTCAGAAAGATGCTTCCCAGCCTTGCCATGATGATCCTGACTCTCATCGCCACTCTCAACGCGCAGGGTAGACCCACCATCGCCGTCCTTTCTCTGGAAGCCAAAAACGTCAGCAAAGAAACCGCGGAGGCGGTGGCCGACATTCTGAGCACCGAATTGTTTAATTCTCAAAGATTTACTGTGATTGAGCGTCAGGCGATCACGCGCATTCTCGAAGAACAAAAACTGCAGATGACCGGCGTCACCGACATGAGCACCGCTGTTGAGATCGGCAAACTGCTGAACGTGCAAAAGATCATGATCGGCAGCGTCAGCCGCCTCGGCGACAGCTATATCGTCAACACCCGACTGGTGGATGTCAAAACCGGCGCATTGGAGCTGGCCCAAAACGCCAAGAGCGATCATGGCGAAGAAGGTCTCACCAGCGCCATCATCGAGTTGGTGTCGCATATCTCTGAAAAGGTGACGGTGGAAGGGTCGATCATCCGCATCAACTCCGACCTGGTGCTCATCGACCTCGGCGGCAAGCACGGCCTGTTCGAGGATCAGGAACTGCTGGTGGTGCGCGTCGGCGATGTGATCACCGATCTGGGCGGCTCCATCATCGGGCGCTCAGAGGACAGGATCGGCAGCATCAAGATTACGTCGGTCAAACCCGAATACGCCGAGGCCGTGGTACATCAGTCCACCTCGCCCTTTCGTGTCGGCGACAAAGTGCGCATGACCTCTGAACCGATCCGTTTAAAACAGGGGGAGGTGAAAAAGCCGGCCAAAAAAACCGGTACCAGCGAAAAAACGATTCAAGCGCCACCTGCTTTTTAGTGTCTTTCCTGCAAGCTGTTTTCCTTGTCAAAATCTAATGCAACGATCAACAAAGGAGAGCATCATGAAGAATTTCCTTGTTGTCTCCCTGTGTGCGGCCTGGTTGGCCTCAACCGCTGTGCCGGCGCAGGAGACGGTGCGGACCATCGTGACCGTGGGCGGCAGCTACTGGAACGCCTCTTATACTGCGCAGGATGAGGATGGAGAGGATCTGTATGAATACGGCACTGGCAATCTTTTTGGCCCCTATCTCAGCATCAATCACGGCAAGTGGAATTTTGGCGCTTCGCTCTATTTCGGCAAAATCCCGGTGGAGGAGACGAACTTTGACGATATGAAGCGCACGGATCTCAATTTCACGGTCGGGTATCGGGTTCACCCGAATATCAATCTGTTCGCCGGCCTCAAGTTTCTGACCTGGACCCAGGAGGGTTCGTTCGACTGGTACAATCAATACGGCTATTTGGTCGACACCTACGAATATGAAGAGACCTTCAAGGCGCCGCTGTTCGGCGCCGGCGTCGGCGGCACCCTGCCCCTTGGCACTTCAGGTCTGTACGCCTTTGGCTCCGTGTCCTACTTGATGGGATCGACCACTTACCATGTAGACATCAACTCAACCGAGACCGATGAATCACTGGAAGAGGATTCTGAAGGCGATCTGGAATGCGGTTTGTTTACGCTGAATCTGGGTCTGGGGTATCGTTTTGCCTCTGGCCTGGGGATCAATTTGGGCTATCGGGGGGATATCATCGAGCAGAGCGGCGATGTGGCAACCAGCTTGTACGAGTGGGAGGTGGACAACCAGCTGGGGGTCAAGGGGCTGGTCGTCACGATTTCCTATACTTTTAAATGACCTGGTTGCGCATGATAAAGCCCGGATCCATCCGGGCTTTTTTTTCGACAGGAGAATGAACTTTACCGGCTGTGATAGTATTATAAAATGTTGGGATTATCTACTCACGCGCTAAAGCGCGTGGCAATGAAAAAATGGACTCTGCGGAGGGTTGACAAGCCGCGCCCTGTCGCAGGAGATGCCATTCAAGAATGTACCGGTTCACAGCTGCGTCCGCTCCGTTCGCAATGACAGGAAGGGGCGAGAGAATACGCCAGGAATTGCAGCTGTCAACCGCGGCCATTTTTAAAAGTCAATCGGTTTTCATACCTCTCTGGAACTGTAAACGAAAAAAGCTTTGTCTTCAAGGCGCCGTCTTTTTTCCGTCGGCCCCGTACACCGCCAGCGTTCTCACCTCCCAGGGCGACATGCGAAGCACCGCCGAGCTTGTATCCGCGGGCAGTTCGCGTAGTTTCTCTTCCACCATGCTGACTTCTTGCAGCGATTTCCAACCGTGAAGATCCAGACGCACTTGTGCAGGCCGGCCAAAGGTCTCCACCAGGCGTATGATGGTGGCGCTGTCGGCCTCTGCTTTTTTGTACGCGCTGACCTGGACGCCGTCGCCCTGCACCTGCAAGAAAGAGTGGCTCATGGCCAGCGCTCCGCTCTGAACGGTTGCCGGAAGACTCCAGAGCGGTGTGTTATAAGAAGCGGCTGCAGCGGGCACTTGGCCGGTCCGCCAGTCGCCGCTGTGCGGGTAAAGCGCATAATGCATTTCATGGCGCCCCCGGTCGGCGGTGGAATCCGGATCGTGCGGCGAACGCAGCGCACTCAAGCGCAATACATTGTTGTAGACATCGAATCCGTATTTGCAATCGTTCAGCAACGCTATGCCAAAGCCGTTCTCCGAAAGATCCACCCATTTTTGCGAGACCACTTCCTCGCCGGTCTGTTTCCGTTCTATGGCTCCGAACGGCATTTCAAAACAGGCCCGGCCGTTCACATTCAGCGGAAAGGCCACTTTGAGCATGGTGTCGCGATGTTGCCAGTCCACCCGCAGACGGAAATCCACGCGCGCCAGATCGGCGTAAAGAATGATGTCCTGTTCGAATCGCGACGGGCCGGACTGATAGATGACCCGCATTACCTTGCGCAGTTCGTTGGATTCCACGATGCGGGTGGCCACCGGCTTGTTCAGGGTGGTGACTGGTCCCTGCAATCGGATCGTCCAGGCGGTCATGGACAGATTGTCGTCACTTTGCAGCTGCAGCAGATTGGCAGGGCTGCGCAACAGTTCGCGCGCCAGGCGGCGATCATAGATGCTGACCACATGCCCGGTCCTGTGGTTGACCTCTACGCGCAGAAACCGGTTTTGCAGGATCAGATTGCGCTGGGCGATCTTGACCGGTTTGGTCGCCGCGGGCAGGTAAAAGACAACGGTGTAGCCAAAGGCCGGCGTCTCGGGCGGCAGCAGCGTGTACAGGCCGTCGCCCTCCTTCTGGCTGGCCAGCACCTGTCCCTGTTGGTCGAGGAATTGGACATGTTTTGTTGATGGTTCCTGCAGGCGGATGGTGACCGGCTCTCGTCGCGGCCAATTGAGATTGTTGTACAGCAGGATAGGCTTGGCCCCGGCTTGCGGCGCCTCGATGGCGACCTGTTGCGCCAGGGCGGTCAGGGACCGGTTCAACACCGCCTGTCCCAGGCTGTCGGCGTGTTCATAGATGGCCTGCACATCCGGATAAATAGCGGCGATGCCGGAGCCGTCGAGGATGTCATGAAATTGATTGAGCAGTACGTCGTGCCATGCCTCTTCCAACTCGGCTTGAGGATAGAGCACGCCGTAGCGGCCGGCGAGAACGGCAAAGGTCTCGGCAGCCGGCAGCAAGGCCTCCAACCGGCGGTTATATTTTTTCACCATGGCCTGACTGGTCCAACAGCCGTCAAAGACAAAATTCAGCTCATCCTCCACCGTGTCTAATTTGGCGGTGTGCGGCCGGATTTGATCGAAATAATCATGGGCGTTGACAAAATGCACCTGCGGATAGCCGATGGTGCGGTTGAGCTGCTTGGCCAGCTGCACATCCCGCGCCGTCGGACCGCCGCCGTGATCGCCGACGCCGTAACAACGCAGCGTGTTGGCGACGCCGAATTTTGACTCTGTGATCATCGGCAGTCGGCCGATATCCGCAGTGACGTCGCTGTTGTACCAGTCAGGGGGACGATAGGCCAGCACCGTGCTGCCGTCCGGCGAACGCCAGTAAAAAAGCTGTTCCTGCGGCAGCGGGCGGAAAAAAACATAATCGGTGATGCCGCATTTTTTCAAGATCTGCGGCAGGCTGGCGGGGTGGCCAAAGGTGTCGGGCATAAAGCCGACCGAAACGTCGACGCCGAATTTTTCTTTGAAATATCTTTTGCCGTACAGATACTGGCGCACCAGCGATTCGCCTGAGGGCATGTTGTTATCCGGCTGACTCCAGCTGCCGCCGATGATCTCCCAGCGGCCTTGTTGAATGCGCTCTTTGACTCTGGCAAACAATCCTGGCTGCAGTTTTTCCAGCCACACATAGGACTGCGCCTGGCCATGGGCGAAGCGGAATTCAGGATGCTGGTCCATCAGGTTCAACGCCGAAGCGAAGGTGCTGTTGATCACCTCGAGGGTCTCTGGATAGCGCCACAGCCACATCAGGTCGATGTGTGCGTTGCCCAGCAGGCTGACGCTGTATTGCTTGAATCGGCCGACGCTTTCTTTGATCCGGGGCATGACGGCTGCCAGCAGCCCGGCCGCTTGTTCCGCCCGGCCGTCGCACAAAAGCGCCAGCAGCTGCGCGTCCGTAGCCTGCAGATCGGCCAGCGGAAGATCCGGCACCGACTGGCTGAACTGCTTGCTGTAAAGATAGTCTTCGATGTCTGCATGATGCAGTTGCAGCTGCGTTTGCAGCAGCTGAGGATCTCCGGAGTCGATTGCAACCCGCAGAACATGAGTTTTGTTGTCCGCTGTGTGTGGATGGAAGAGCAGGTCGCCGGAATCGCGGCTGAAGCGGTTTTTGAGCAATCGGCCATCCGCAGTCATCTGTCCCCAGGCGTCGCCGATATTCGCCATAACCGCCGCCTGACAACCGCGCATGACCTCCGGCAACTGCACGGTTCGTTCGAACGATTGGGTTCCAACGCTTCGCCATCCTTCGAACCGCCAGGGATGAAACCAGGAGTGAATCAGGTCGAACGCTGAGGGTAGAGCAGCGATGAGGAGAAAAGACCGGTCTCCCTCTTGAAACGTCAGACTGCAGGATGCGGCTGAGCGAATGGTCGTCAGCGGCAATCGCAGATCCAGGTAGTGCAGGCTGTCGGCAGACAGTGGCGGGATGGCTTGAGCTGTTCTGGGGCGGTCAGAATAGCCGGGCGATTTCAGCATTCCGGCGTGGCTGTTGCGCCTGGCCAGCAGGCAGAGGCGGGCGGCGAGCCACGGCGTGTCCAGGCTGTCCAGTACAAAGCCGGCGGAAATGCTCAGGCTATACGGGATGAACGGCGTCTCTTCCGCTGAAACAGCTGGCTGTCCGGCCTGATGATCGACTGTCAACCCCTCGGCGCCCTGAAAGCGGGCGCACACCTGCCAGCCGCCGCTGCCGTTACTGACCTTGAGCAGCAAGAGGTTCCAACCGGGTTGAAGCACAACCTGGCTGCTGTCTGAGTCAGCGATCAATCGATGAAAGCGATCGTGCTGGAAAAGCAGAGTGCCGTTCAGCCAGGCTTTGAGTCCGTCATCGCTGCCGCACAGCAGCAGTGCTGATTGTTGTTTGACGGAATGAATCCATGCGGCCGCATAGGCCGCCGCCTCTTTGCGAAATTCAAACGGAAGGTCCGTCCGGTTGAAATCCAGAACGGAACCGCTATGCCGCCGATGCAGCCAGTGCCGGCCTGCACAGGCGGCGGCGTGGGCAGGTTTTATTTGCTCCTCTCCGTCGAGATAATCGGTGCTCAGCAGCAGGTTGCGATCCGAATGATGAAAAGGCCCCAACACCAGCCACTCCTTAATGTACTCTTGTGCGGCTGCCTGAAACGTACAACAGAGAAAGATTGAAACCAACAGCCTCTTCATGGTTTTATCCTCACTGGATTAAAAGGGAATTCAGCCATGCCGGCTCACCCCCGTAAGAATAAAATAATCATTTATGTTTGCAAATCAAGGAAAAACCTCATATATTTTTATGGAGAAAGCTTCAAAACCGTCTCGCGGAGGATGTGCGTATGAAGCCCGCTAAAACCCTCTCAGCTTTGTTGTTTCTAATCCTGGCGGCCGCCGTATGGGCGGACAAGCATTACACCCTTCCTAAAGTACGTATCGAAGCGCAGGTGCTCCCAGACGCCGGTCTGCAGATCCAAGAAAGCCGCACCTATCGTTTTTCCGGCTCCTTCACTTACGCCTATCGCACTTTTCCGAAAAACGACGTCATTCGCTACAGCGGTTTTGAATTGTGGGAGGGTGAGCGGGCATACAGCCGGGATGACTCTAAAGCGCCGTACACCTTCCGCGTCGTCGAGGAAAAGGAACAGTGGCGCGTCACCTGGTATTACAAAAGCCGCGACGAAAGCCGGACCTTTACCGTGCGCTATAAAGTGGAGGAGCTGATCAGGCGCCATCCGGACGCCGGCGTGCTTTATTACCAGTTCATCGGCTCAGAGTGGAAACTGAAGCAGAGCGACATCCGCATCCTGATCAAACCGCCGGCGGAGATGGCCGCCGGAGCGGTGCGCGAGTGGGTGCACGGCCCGCTGTGGGCCCAATCCAGGATCGAGACAGACGGAACCATAGAGGTTGAATGCTCCACATTGCCGGCGCGCACCTATCTGGAGGTCCGCGCGCTTTATCCCGCCGAGGCCTTTATGGCTGGACCGATGTTCGATGAGCCGGTGGTGGAGAAAATCCTCCAGGAGGAATCAGCCTGGGCGCAAAAGGCCAATGAACTGCGGCAAAAAGAGGCGGCGCGCAGGGAAAAACTCGCGGCGATCCGCGAGCGGATTAAACCCGCGCTGGCGGTGTTGTTTTTTCTTGCCGCTGTGATCTGGTGGATGATCTTTGACCGCTATGGCCGCCGGCCGTTGACCCTGTCCTCGCAGGGCAGCGTCGGCGACATCCCCGATGATACTCCGCCGGCGGTGGTGAGCTATCTGCTCAACCACCGCATGATCACTTCCCGGGACCTGGCGGCCACGGTGATGGATCTGGCGGCGCGGGGATTGATCACGATCTCGGAAGAGAAAGAATCCAAATCCCTTTTCGGCAAGCCGTACAGCAAAACACGCTATACGTTGCAGCTGAACCGCAAAGCTTGGCAGCAGCGTCAAGCGGAACTGATGCCGTTCGAACAGGCGCTGGTGACCTTTTTCTTTGACGATCTTTTTTCCGGACAGGATGCGTTCGAAATGAGCGCACTCAGGAAAGAATCCGGTCGGGTTCAAAAATTTTTCAGCCAATGGCAAAAGATGGTCACAGCGGCGGCGCTTGAGAAAAACTATTACGAGGCGGTCGGCTCTCGCGGCATGGTCCTGGGTTTGCTGGTCAGCGGAGTGGTTCTGATCCTGGGCGTCATCAGCGTTATTTTAGGACAGTTGTGGGGCATCGCCCTTATCATAGAGGCCATCGTTTTGTTCGTGGCCTCGTTATTTATTCAACACCGCACGGCCGACGGGGAACGGGCCTATGTGCGCTGGAAAGCGCTGAAAAGCTATTTGAAGAAATATCAGTTTCGCTCGCTGGAAAAAAGCTCATTGTTGAGCCGGTTGGACCGTTACCTGGTTTATGGTTTGGTGTTCGGGCTGTACAAAAAGCACTATCAACAGCTGACCGCCTCGCTCGGAAGCGGACAGGAGTCGGTTTACCTGCCCTGGTTTGTGGCGCACGGCGGCTCAGGAGGATTGACGCCTGCGTCATTCAGTGCTTCTTTCAGCTCCATGGTGAGCTCCATGACCTCTGCCTCAGGATTCGGCGGCGGTGCTGCGACCGGCGGAGGCGGCGGCGCCGGCGGCGGAGGAGGCGGCGCCGGTTGATCCGGCAGCGGCTTGCGAAGCTGAGAATAGGGGGCGTTGCGAGAGAACTTTTTGTACAAGGACGTTTAACCATGTAAAGGAAGATGACCGTTCAGTGGCAGCAGAATGAATGTATGGGTCCTATACGAATCCAGATTGGGCAATACCGCCCAGTTGGCCGAAGCTATGGCCCAGGCCATGACGAAATGGGCGCGTGTTCGTCTGCTGACGGTCAACCAGGCGGACACCCCCGCGGGCGTGCATCTCTTGCTCGTCGGCATTCCCAACCATCGCCACAGCCGTCCCAACGCGGTTTTGGATTGGATTCGCCGTTTGCCCTCCGGCGCTTTGAGCGGAGTTTGGGTGTCGGTTTTTGAAATTCGCTATGAGCCGCTGCGCTGGCTGCAGGTCTCGCCGACCTGGAAGATCGGCCGGGCGCTGCAGCGCCGCGGCGGCTGCTATGCGGCGACGCCTGAGAGTTTTTTTCTCGCCGGCCATGAGGGACCGATCGCCGAAGGCGAAATTCAACGGGGCTGCGCCTGGGCTGTACAGATGGTGCAAAACCTGACGCCGGGTCGCAAGTAATGGTTGTTCAAAAGGATCCCTATCACAGCTAAGGAGGAAACACCATGCTGAAAGAATTCAAAGAGTTCGCCATGCGCGGCAATGTCCTGGACATGGCCGTGGGCATCATTATCGGCGCCGCATTCGGCAGCATCGTCGGCTCTTTGGTGAACGACGTTTTGATGCCGCCCATCGGACTGCTGCTCGGCAACGTGGACTTTTCGAATCTGTTTGTGATTCTCAAACAGGGGGCTGAGCTGCCCGCCAACGCCACGCTGGCCCAGGCCAAGAGCGCGGGCGCGGTGACCATCAATTACGGATTGTTCATCAATTCCATTATCAATTTTTTAATCATTGCTTTTGCCATTTTTATGGTGATCCGCTGGATCAACAAGCTCAAACGCCAGCCGGAAGCACCGGCCGCGGCGCCCACCACCAAAGAGTGCCCCTATTGCCTGTCGACCATTGCCATCAAAGCCGTTCGCTGCCCGCAGTGTACGTCTGAGCTGAAGGCGTAAACCAGGCCGGCGAAAAGACAAAATGAATTGCGGATCGGATGAAAAAGCGGTCCATTGAAGGCGGTGCGCGATTTTGGAGAATGATTCTAGACAGCAACGGCGCGGCTCGAAAAAACCGCGCCGCCGATCTACAGCTGCGTCAAAAGGCATCTCTGCCAAACCGCCCACCATATGATTGGCATCAAGACAGTTGATTTCGCATTTTTTACATCAGTAAATAATGATGCTGCCTTGGTTTCTTGATTCCACACTACCAAGACGACCGTCAAAAGTAAAACTGTTTTTACCGCTTCAACACCTCGCAACAATGATCCAAAGGCGACTGCCACTCGTTCTCGAGCAATCACATTTTCATCTTAATCACGGTGCAGTGAATGTCGCGCTGCGTTGTTTTTATTCCAGCGCAACGCCCGATCAGCCGCTGTTTTTCAGCGCAATTTGAACATTGCGCATCCATCCTGCGTAGCCTGTCCGCCTGATCGGCGAGCGTCTGGTCATTCGCTGAAAGGTCTGGGTATCCCAGCCTGCCAGATCGGTCAGTCGGGGCGAGAGGAAATGGGGTCTGGGTAGAAACGCGGATTCCAGCGTCGGTTTTGTCGATTTTTGATTCCAAGGGCAGACCTGCTGGCAGAGATCGCAGCCGAAGAGGCGATTGCCCATTGCGGCCTGGCGTTCGACAGGGATAGGCTGATCCGCCTTCAATTGAGTAAGAGCAGAGATGCATTTTCGACTGTCCACCACATAGGGCCGGATCAGCGCGCCGGTGGGACAGGCATCCAGGCAGAGCCGGCATGAGCCGCAGCGATCTTCCATTGGTTGGTCGGCGGGCAATTTCAGGTCAATGATGATCTCGGACAAAAATATCCATGATCCGTACAGGGGGCTGATGATGCAGCTGTGTTTGCCCATCCAGCCGATGCCGCTGCGGCGGGCCCACTCTTTTTCCAGCACCGGCGCCGAGTCCACGGCAATCCGCGTCTGTGCCGCCGGTGCACGCTCGCGGATCTCTTCAACCAATCGCTTGAGCTTTGCGACCAGCACTTCATGATAATCATCGCCGCGTGCATAGCGTGCGACAATTCCCCGGGCCGAATCTGTTTCATCCTCAGCCGAATAATAATAATTAGACGACAGGACGATGATCGATGCCGCTCCGGCTAACAGCAGGCGCGGATCCAGGCGCAGCTCAGGATCACGGGCCATATACGACATCTGGCCGTGCAATCCCGCTTGCAGCCAGGAGCGCAGACCATGCTCCGGCAGCGGTTCCGCCCGGGCGACGCCCACCTGGCCAAAGTCCAGTGCGCATGCCCGCTGGATGATGAAGGTTTTTAGTTCTTCGGACATGGACACGTTCTTAGCGGTTCAGCGCGCCTTGTCGGGTTACGCTTTTCGTTGAATGCAAAGAATGGATTGCGGGCATTACATTTTGTCTTTCCGAGCCCGCAGCCCCGTATTTCCACCAGACCAATGCAGCCTATGAGGGCGAGGAATCCATCGACGAACAGCACTTGATTTTTTTGCCGGTTCAGTACGCCGCTAGATCCTTCGGCGCTCTGCGGATTGCGCACCCAGGTCCAGAGATCTATCGCTTTGCGCCTCAGGAAGACAACCTTAGATTTTGTCATGCAAAGACTCGATTGCGGGCTTTATAATAAGCGGATAGCCTGGCTTCCCATTTAAAACGGGCTAGCGCAGCAGCCCGATGGTCAGGACAATGGCGCGGTCGTCGAAATCGTTAAAAGAGATGGCATAGTCCAGGTTCAGCAGCACCTGGAAATTGTAGGTTCTGAAAAAGCGCGCGCCGGCGTGCAGGCGCAGCTCAAATCCATCGCCCTCTCGTTTGTCTTCCTCATAGTACGGATATTGCTGATTGTTGTCATAAACCCAGTGCTCAGGGCTTTCATGGGACACCCAGTGAAAACCGAGTGCGCCGCCCACATAGGGGCAGACGTCGGTGTCGGTCAGCAGATAGGATCCATAGATGTTCCAAGCGAATCCGTGCTGAACCGCCAACTGGGAGCCGACGGTGAACTGGCTCATCTCATAGCCGGTGCGCAGGTCTGCGGCAAAATGGCGGTCCGCTTCATCATAGCCCTTCTGGGGATAGAGATAGCCGAACGAGAGCCCCATATATTTGCGCGCGCTTTTCCGCCGCGGCTCCAGGGTTTCCCGTTGGGTGATGAGGCCCACGTGGCCGGACTCTTCAAAGGGGCGGAGGGTCTGCACGCAGCGTGCGATCCGCTTCATCACGGTTTCCAGATCCTCGATGGTGCTGGAGGTGGTGTTGTCGCTGAGCAGATTCTTCGCGCCGGCCACATCCACCAGCAGATATTGGACGATGACTTTTTCGCCCAACCGGTTGAGGGAGCAGAGCAGAACCCGGTCCGCGGACAGGGTTCGACCCAGAGCGACGGCGCACTCGGTCTCAAAGCAGGTGCGATCCTGCAGCGCTTCACTGATCGGCGCTTCCGCAATGAGCGCCAGCTCCTCGGACCTGGCCAATTCCTGGCGCAGCAGGGCATTGGCTGTTTGTGCCGAGGCTTGGTCGACGCCAAGGGCGGCAAAGGGCGTGACGGCCAGGTGTATTTTCTGAACCTGAGCCCATCCCGGCAAAGCCAGAATGACCAGGAAGAGCTGCACGGCGTTCATCCATTTTTTCATGGTTGCCTCGCAGTTGAATGGCGAAAGGGGTTTAAACGTGTAAAAACCTTTTCTTTTTATTGGGAATTTATTTAAATTAAACCAAATCGGCAAGATTTAAATCAAATGGTCTTCAAGGATATTAAACACACCTATGAAAAAGCAGGTTCCCGCCGCGGTCGCCTCGTCCATCTGCGATCTGCATTGCGATACCATCGGGCTGTGGTTGACGGGCAGCCATCTTAACGATATCCGGGCACAGGTCAATCTGCCCTATCTCAAAGAGGCGGGGGTGGGGGTGCAGGTGTTCGCCTGTTATCTTCCGCCCTCTTTTCCGCCGGGCCATCGCTTCCAGGCAGTGGAAAAATTGATCGATACTTTTGAAGCGGAGCTGGCACGCTATCCTCAGCAGATCGTGCATTGCCGCAACAGCGAGGACATCGAGGTCGCCCAGGCCAAAGGTCAGGTGGCGGCCATCCTGGCGGTGGAAAACGGCAACGCCATCGAGGCGGATTTGAAGAATCTGGAAAAATTGCATCAACGCGGCGTACGGCTGATGACCATCATCCACGCCGCCAGCAACGAATGGTGCATTTCCTGCAACGACGTGCATCCCTCTTTTGACGGTTTGTCCGACTTTGGCGTTGAGGTGATCAAAGCCATGAACGATCTGGGCATGATCATCGATCTGTCGCACAGCCACGACCGGACCGTGGTGCAGGTGTTGAAGCACAGCCGGCAGCCGGTGGTGGCTTCGCATTCCAACGCCTGGTCGCTCTGCCGGGTGCCGCGCAATTTAAAAAATGAACTCATCGCAGCGATTGCTCAGGGCGGTGGCGTGATCGGCGCCAATCTGTTTCCCGGTTTTCTCGACTCGGCCTACAGCCGCGCTTTGGAAAAGCGGGCGGGAGATCTTTTTGTCGAATTGAATAAAATGGAAACCGCGGCCGGCGCCGACCTGGCCCGCATCGCACAATTGTTCCCCGAGTTCTGCCAGCGCCTGCGAACCGCCATGCAGACTCAGGCGGTGGGCGTGGAGCGTTATGTGGATCACATCCAGTACATCGCCGATCTGGTCGGCAGCGAACACGTCGCCTTTGGTTCGGATTTTGACGGCGTTGCCGATCTGCCGGCCGGCATCGACGACTGCCGGGGCTTTGCCATGGTGTTGGAAGAGATGAGGCAGCGCGGCTTCAGCTCAGTGGAGATCGAGGCGATCAGCTGGTCGAATTTTATTCGTGTGTTCAACGCCGTGTGCGGGTGAGCGGAAACGCCTGCCGCGTTCGTAGCTGAAGAGGTAACTTTTATGCCGCTGGTCTATGTTACACGTCGCATGCATTTCAGCGCCGGCCACCGGTTGCACGCCGAGTCTTTGGATGAAGAGACCAACCGCGAAATCTATGGAGCGTGCAATAATCCGCTGGGACACGGTCACAACTATGATTTGGAGGTCACCGTAGTCGGCGAGCCCGATCCGGTCACCGGCATGGTGATGGATATCAAGGCGCTGAAAGACCTTATTCAAAAAGAGGTCATTGATCCGATGGACCACAAGTTTCTCAACGTGGAAGTGCCGTTCCTGGCCCGGCAGGTGCCCACTGCGGAGAACATTGTCGTGGCGATCTGGCGGGTCTTGCAAGACAAGCTTTCCGGCGTTAAATTGTACCGGCTTAAATTGTACGAGACCGAACGCAACATCGTCGAATATTACGGGGCTTGAACGAGGGAGCAGATATGGAAAATGAAATCAAACCGTTGATCCGGCAGCTCCTCGGCCGGCTGGGGGAAGACCCTGAACGCGAAGGTTTGCTGCGCACGCCCCAGCGGGTGGAGAACGCTCTGCGCTATCTCACCCGCGGCTATTCCATGGATCTGAATGAATTGCTCAACGACGCGCTTTTTCATGAAACCTGCGATGAGATGGTGCTGGTGCGCAACATCGAGTTCTACAGCCTGTGCGAACATCATATGTTGCCGTTTTACGGCCGCTGTCATGTGGCCTATCTGCCCAAAGGCAGGATTATCGGCATCAGCAAAATTCCCCGCATCGTCGACATGTTTTCCCGCCGGCTGCAGGTGCAGGAGCGGTTGACCAATCAGATCGCCCACACGCTGGAGGAGGTGTTGGATCCCTACGGTGTGGCGGTGGTGATGGAGGGCAAGCATCTGTGCATGATGATGCGAGGCGTGGAAAAACAGAACAGTCTGGTGACCTCCAGCGCCATGCTCGGCTCATTTAAAACCGAACGAGCGACGCGCATGGAGTTTCTCAACCTGATCAAGTGCTGGAGCTGAGTATGCACAAGCTGGAGGGCGCTGTGGCCTGGGTCACGGGCGCAGGCCGCGGCATCGGAGCGGCCGTCGCGCTGGAGCTGGCCCGAGCCGGCAGCCGGGTGGCGCTCACATCGCGCAGCGCGGATCAGCTGCAGACCGTACAGCGGCAGATTCAAGACCACTCCGGCCAATCGCTGATCTTGCCCTGCGATGTCTCCGATCGTGCCGCGGTGGAGAAAACCGCGCTTGAGATCAAAAACGCCTGGGCGCCGGTGCAGATTTTGATCAACAACGCCGGCAGCGCGGTTTTTGCCAAAATCATCCAGACCCGCGAGGAGGACTGGGACTCGATGATGCAGAACAACGTCAAGTCCGCTTTCCTCTGTTGCCGCGCGGTGCTGCCGGATATGATCGCCGCCGGCTCCGGGCAGATCGTCAATATTGTCTCCATTGCCGGCCGGCAGCCCTATTATAACTGCGGCGCCTATTGCGCCAGCAAATATGCGCTGCAGGGGTTCACCGATGTGCTGCGCATGGAGGTGCGCAAGCACGGCATTCGGGTCACCGCCGTGCTGCCCGGCGCCACCGATACCGCCATCTGGGGCGATGCGCATGTGGAACGGAGCCGGATGATGAGCGCCCAGCAGGTGGCACAGACCGTGGCCGCCGTATGCTGCGCGCAGCCGCCGGTGATGGTGGAGGAGATTTTGATCAGACCGCAGGGCGGCGATCTGTAGGGCGATTCCCGACGCAGCCGCTGCAACCCATCCCTGGTTCTTCATGCCGAAAGGAGGAGATATGCCCACACTGACATTTCTCGGCCATGATGCTTTTTTGTTGGAGCACGAGGCGCACCGACTGATCATCGATCCCTTTCTCAGCGGCAATCCCCAGGCGGCGCTCAAGCCTGGGGCGATCAAAGTGCAGTACGTTCTGCTGACCCATGCGCATGGGGATCATTTCGGCGATGCGGTCAGCATCGCTCGGGCCAACAACGCCCTGATCATTGCACCGAACGAACTGGCTGTCTACTGCGGCAACCTGGGATTGCGATCCCATGCAATGCACATCGGCGGCGCATTTGCCTTTCCCTTCGGCCGGGTTAAGCTGACCATCGCTCACCACGGCTCAGGGCTCGATCTCGGCGGGGATGCGCTCGCCTACATGGGCAATCCCTGCGGATTTATCATCGCCCTGGGAGGCAAAACCGTTTATCATGCCGGCGACACCGGCCTGTTTCTTGACATGAAACTGATCGGCGAACTCGACGCCATCGATGTGGCGCTATTGCCCATCGGCGACAACTTTACCATGGGCGTGCGCGACGCGGTCAAAGCCACCGAGTTCTTAAAGCCCGGCTTGGTCGTGCCGATGCACTATAACACCTTTGACCTGATCAAAGCGGATGCAGCGGCGTTCGTCGAACAGGTGCAGGCCAAGGGCCTGGCCGCCAGGGCGATGCAGGTGGGAGAGACGTTGACCTTTTAACCGGCTGAAGAAGGAACGCGGTCGTGAACCAGCGCGGTGGGCGTCGCTGGACGCAACCTTGCCAACCGCATGAACACAGGATGGTATTTATGAATGGAATTTCATTGTGAGCGAACGTCGGCGAACGGCTGTTTTCAACCGTATCATACGAACCTGCGCTCTGCTGTTGTGGACCGCGGCGGTCGCTGCGGCGCAGAATTGGAATCTGAACATCTTTCCCTTGGACCAGATCAAGCCGGGCATGCAGGGAGTGGGCAAAACCGTATTCACCGGCGAGGGCGTTGAAGAATTCGGCGTTCAGGTTCTGGATATCATTAAGAATTTTTATCCGCAAACGGATCTTATTCTGGTGCGACTCACCGGCGACCGCGTGGAGCAGACCGGCGTGGTCAGCGGCATGAGCGGAAGTCCGGTCTACCTGGACGGCAAACTGGTCGGCGCGGTGGCGCTGCGCTTCGGCGAATTTGCCAAAGAACCCATCGCCGGTGTGATGCCCATCGGCTATATGCTGGAGGTGGTGGACGCGGAACGTACGCGGACGCAAGCGGTGCGCTCCGCTTTTACCGGCGAATACGGCTTTATGCACAATGTGCTGGTGGGTGCTGATGCGGATTTTTGGTCCACTCTGGCCCAGACCTGGAGCGGCCGGACGAGGGACGGGCAAAACCGCATCGACTCGCCGCTGGTTTTTTCCGGTTTCACCGAACCGGTGCTGGCGCAGGCGGCGCCCTGGATGCGTGCGCTGGGGTTTCAGCTGATCTCCGGAGGCGGCGCAACGGCCGCGGGATTTCAAGCCGACGGAAGGCTGGAACCCGGCGGCTCGGTGAGCCAGGTGTTCATCAGCGGAGATCTGTCCATCGATGTCACCGGCACGGTGACCGCCGTGGACCGGAACCGAATTTTGGCCTTTGGCCATCATATCTTTAATTTGGGGCCCACTCAGCTTCCCATGGCCTCCAGCCGCGTTCTGACCACTTTGAGCAGCTTGATGGGCTCCAACAAGATGGCTTCAAGCCAGAACATCATCGGCAGCATGCGCCAGGACCGCCTGGCGGGCGTATACGGCGAATTGGGCGCAGCGCCGCCTCTGGTGCCGGTCGTTGTTCAGACCAGTTCGGCAGCCCAAGGCCGCCGGGCTTTTTCGCTGTATATGGCGGATGATCCGGCGCTCAACAATCTCATGCCTTTATTCTTACGGATCGCGGTTTTTCAGTGCCTGGTGGTCTCTCAGCTGGCCGCGGCGCCCTGCTCTGTGGAGCTGGAAGGCGCGGCGGATCTGGCTGACGGCAGCCGTATCACGGTTGAGGATTTTTTCTCCGCAGAACAGAGCCTCGGCTTTATGGCAGCGGGCAGTGAGCTCGGCGATGCCTCAGACCTCATCGCCAGTCTGTTGGGCGCTCTTTGGGTGAACGACTTTGCAACGCCCGCGGTGCGCCGAATCACTCTGTCAGCGAACATTGTAGAGGGTGAACGCTATGCACGCATTCGCAGCGTCACCCCGGACCGGGCGGAGGTGAACCCCGGGGATTCAGTTACCGTAGCCATCGAGCTGGCGCATCACGACGGCCGGATCACCACGGTTCGGCAAAGTCTGGTGGTGCCGAAAACCACGACCAGTGCTTCGCTCACCGTCCTGGTCGGCGGCGGCCGCGCATTGACGCAATATGATGTGCAGACCAATCCGGAAAAATTCCGGCCGAAAAATTTCAACGAACTGATCGAACTGCTCAAGGTGCGGCGCCGCAACGATCGCTTGTACGTGCAGTGGCGCGTGCCGGCGCCGGGCTTGATCGTCGGCGGCGAAGAGCTGGCGGATCTGCCGCCTTCGGTGATGGGGATCATGAACCATCGGCGGGTCAGCGAAGACCGGCCGATGCGCGACCGACTGCTGCTTGAAAAAATTTTACCTCAGGATCGGGAGATCGCGGGGTTCAAGCGCGTTGTCTTTCGCATCGTCCCGGCCGGCGGGGATCCCTCGCGTCGCGAGGCGGGCCTCGAGACCGCCGCAGAGTGGTGAGCCCGGCGCAGCGGCGGTGAGAAAACCTGGCACGAGATCATGTAACATGTTTTTTAAACAAGGAATAGTATGACCCGATGTCGCTTCTGCTTTACGATTTTATTTCTTCCGGTTTGTTTGTTCGGCGCGACGCCGCGGCTGCGCACGTTCAATGCGTTCGCTGATTTCAGCCGCGCCCGGTTGCAGGGCATCACGGTTCTGGCTGAGGGTTCATTCACTTTAGGCGCCCGGCCGCGGTTGCTGCTCGATACCGGCGATCCGTACATCTGGTCCGTGGCCGGCGACCGCAAGGGCAACCTCTACCTTGGCTCCGGCAACGACGGCCGCATCTACCGGATCTCCCCGGCCGGCGACAGCACCCTGTTTTTCGATGCGCCGGAGCTGGAGGTTTATGCCCTGATCATGGGCCCTGACGACCGTTTGTATGCCGCAACCTCGCCGCACGGCAAAGTGTACCAGATAGATGCCGATGGAAAGGCACGGGTGTTTTTTGCACCCAAGGAAAATTATATCTGGGCTCTGGCCTGGGACCGCGAACGCCGCTTGCTCGTGGCCACGGGCGACAAGGCCTGCATCTATCGGGTGGCGGCGGACGGCCGCGCCGAAGCCATCGCCGCTCTGACGCAGGCGCACGTACGCTGTCTGGCAGTGGATGGCAACGGCGTCATTTACGCGGGCAGCAGCGGTTCGGGCTGCGTCTACCGCCTGGCGCCCGATCGTCCGCCGTTTCTGCTCTTCGACACCCAGCTGGAAGAGGTGAACAGCTTGGCGCTGTGGCCTGACGGCGCGCTGCTGGCCGCAGCCTGCGGCGGGGCCGGCGCCGGATCCGTGCCGACCACGCCGGCCGTTCCAATGCGCACGGCGGCGGCTGGAGAAAGCGCTTCCCAAACCGCGCCTGAGAAAACCCTGGAAACCATGAACCTGACCATCGAAAGAGCGTTCCCTCCCAGCATCGAGTCCTCGCTTTTTGTCATCGATGCAGCCGGCTACGGCAAGAACATTTGGAATCAACCGGGAGAACAAGTGCAGGTGCTGGCAAATGATGGAGTCGACAGCCCGCTCGTCGGCACCGGTCCCAGGGGCAATCTCTATCGAGTGCAACGAAATGGGGAAACGTCGCTGCTGTTCAGCGCCAACACCGGCCACATTTCCGCGCTCGCCGGCGTCCCCGGCCGGCCCCTGATCGTGGCTACCTCCAACCCGGGCTGGTGCTATAGCCTGGAGACCGCTGGGGCCGGCGCTGGCGGAAGCTATGAATCCGAGACCATCGATGCGGGCATGATCTCAACTTGGGGCGCACTGTCCTGGAAAGGCCGGCCTAACGCCGGCACGGTGCAGTTCTACACTCGCAGCGGCAATGCCTCCAACCCGGAAAATTCCTGGAGCCCCTGGTCTCCACTGCAAAAGGACGGCGAGGTGCTGCGCATCAGCAGCCCGGCGGCGCGGTTTCTGCAGTTTCGCTGTGACCTCGCCGCCGGCGGCGCGGAAAAACCCGTGGTGGAGGAGATCGCCGTTTCCTATCTTCAGATTAACCGGCCGCCTGAGATCACTGCGGTGCTGGTTTTTCCCCCGAACGATTATTACAGCCCCGGCGAAAGCGCGACGGATAAACAAGAAAGCGCCGGTCTGGTTTATCCTGCGGCCTTGGGCAAGAGCGAAAAGAAAAAAGGCTGGCGCACGGTGCAGTGGCTGTTTGAGGACGCCAATCTGGACGGGTTGAGTTTTTCCCTTTTCTATCAGCGTGAAGGCGACGCCCACTGGTATGCTCTGGCTCAGGACCTGCAGAGCAACATTCATTCCTGGGACAGCAGCCAGATGGAGGACGGTCTGTATCGCGTCAAGGTGCAGGCCAGCGAGCGGCCCACGGTTCCGGAGCCGCTGGCGTTGACAGCGGAGAAGAACAGCGATGCATTCGTCATCGATAACACGCCGCCGCAGATTTCGTTTTCACCCGGTGCTTCGGGCCGGCAGATTCTCTGCCGGATTCAAGACAGCGGCAACCCCATCGATTCCATCGAGTATTGCCTGAATGCGCAGGGCTGGAAAAAAATGTATCCACAGGACGGGATCTGCGACAGCAGGCAGGAGTCGATTGTGGTGATGATCCCTGAATCGTTTACCGGTTCAGTGCAGCTCGGCGTCAAAGCCGGCGATGCGGCGGGAAATTTTCAGGTGGCGCATACCAAGGTACAGGTGGGACGATGAACAAAAGACCGGATTGGCGGGCGCTGGAGCGGTTTATCGATACGAAAAAACGAGTGATTATCACCACCCATGTGCATCCCGACGGCGATGCGATCGGCAGCGAGATCGCCATGGCGGAGTATTGCCGCCTGCGCGGCTGCGAGCCGGTCATCCTGAATCAGGATCCGACGCCGGAATTTTTCCGCTCTGCGGACGTGAACCAGGAGATCCGCTGTTATGCCGCCGACCAGCACGCCGGTTGGATTCGGTCGGCGGACGGTTGCGTGGTCGTCGACATGAGCGACTGGGCAAGGCTGCGGAACATAGGGCGGTTGCTGCGGCAGCACCGGATCCCGGTGGCCTGTGTGGATCACCACATTCCCACCGATGTCCTTGGCGCGGTGCAGTTCAACCTTCAGGAGGCTTCGTCCGCCGGCGAAGTGCTCTACCGTTTTTTTAAAGATCGTAAGGTCAAAATGACGCTGACCATGGTCAATGCCCTGTACATGTGCGTGCTGACGGATACCGGTTCCTTCCGGTATTCGAATACCACGCCCTATGCGCTGCGCATGGCCGCTGATCTATTGCGCCAGGGCGCCGAGTTTCAGCAGATCTATGAAATGGTGTATGAGAACCAATCGCGCGCACGAACCGAACTCAAAGGCCGCATGCTTGCTGAACTGCAGTTCGAATGCGGCAATCGGCTGGCTTATTTCAGTGTGACCAAAGCTCTTTTGCAGGAGACCGGGGCGCAGCTTTGGGAGACCGAGGGGTTTTCTGAATTGCCGCGCCAGATCAAAGGAGTGGAAGTCAGCATCATGTTCACCGAAGCGGATGATCACCATGTCAAAGTGAGCATCCGTTCCAAAGGCCGCCTGCCGATCAACGGCCTGGCCATTAAATTCGGCGGCGGCGGTCATCTCTACGCCGCCGGCGCGACGCTGTCGTTGCCGCTGGAACAAGTAAAAGAAAAAATTCTATCGGAAGCGCGACTCCTTTTTGAACAGAACGGCTGAGAGGACGTGACCCTCGATTCTCTTTACAAGCTGGCGATGCACGCCGCGCATCTTTCCGATCCCGGCGAGTTTTTCCGCGTGGCTCGCCCGGTTCTCATGGAGGAGACCGGAGCCGACGCATTGCTGGTGTTTTTTCATGACTACGGCCGCGAGTGCCTGGTGGCTCCCTTTCTTTACAATCTTATGCCCCACGCCTCGCTCGAAGAGCTCGTGCTCTCTTATGAAGAACCCCTGATCAAGGATCTGTTGATTGGACGTAAGGTCTATTCGCGTCCGCAGGGGGAGAAAAGATTGCTGGCTGGAATGCACAGCGAGTTGTTTCTGCCGGTGATGACGCCGGACCAGGTTCTGGGGTGTCTGTACCTCGGCCGTCGTGAACCGCAGGCGTGGCAGGAGCCTCTGGTGCAGAAAGCGGAGCTGTTAAGCCATTTTCTGGCGATGCCGATGCAGCGCATCCATTGGGAGGAACACAGCCGGCGCACGCACGATCTGCTCAATGCGTTTCGCGAGCAATACCTCTACATTCTCGACACCATTCCACTGCCGGCGCTGGTGGCGGATCCAGGGAGCGACAGCATCGAGGAGGCCAACCTCTCTCTGCTGCAATGGCTGCATTACAGCCGGTCATCCCTGTTCAACCGCCGGCTCTCGCAGGTGTTTCCTGATATGCCGGTTCTGCAGCAGGCCAATCTGTGGCCGCCACAGCCGACCACGCTGCAGGTGCGGGACGGCCTGGGCAATTTGTTGGAAGGCCGGGCGTTCGTCTCGCCGACCTCGGAATCTTATAAAGACAGAAAAATTTTGGTTTTCCTGCCTGAGGAGATGGACCCGGGGGCTGCGGCCGGCTCGACAGAGAGCGAAAGCTACCTTTACGCCCTGTCCCACGATCTGAAAACGCCCATCCAGAGTTTAAAGAGCTATGTCACTCTCCTGCGCGAAGAGTACGGCGCACAGATCCCTGCCTCCGCTATGACCTATGTGGAGCGGATGGAGGTCAATCTGGAACAGATGGAGGCGCTGATCACCCATCTGCTCGATCTTTCCAGGGTGGGAAGAATAGAAACTCATATGGAATCGGTGGATTCGGCCGATATTCTCAAAAATGCGCTGAATACGCTGTCCGGCTTGCTGGAACACCGGTCCGTCAATCTGATCATCGACGCCAGTCTGCCCACTATCTATTGTGACGTCGATCAGATGACGCGGGTGTTCACCAATCTCATCACCAATGCGCTGAAATCCACCGCGGCGGTCTCTATGCCCAGCATCGAGATCGGCTGCAATGCGCTGCAGCAGGAATACGAGTTTTATGTAAAAGACAACGGCGTCGGCGTGCCCACACCGCTGCAGTCGCAGATCTTTGATCTTTTTTTCTCCCACGACGGGGTGGCGCGCCACAAGAGCACAGGCATCGGATTGACGATCGTCAAACGCATCGTCGAACGCCACCACGGCCGGATCTGGGTCGAGTCCCAGGAAGGAAAGGGCGCGATCTTTAAATTCACCCTGCCGATGCATTCGGCGACGGAACAGATCGCGCTGGACTGAGAACGGCATCAAGCGGATGGAAACATGGGCAACCTGTCTAACAAAACCATGCACATCCTCATCGTCGAAGACAACAACGATCAGGCGCATCTGATGCAGCTGATCCTGCAGCGGCATGAACAGGCGTTCGACGTGCACCATGAGGTGGATGCGGAACGCGCTCTGCTGCGGCTGCAAAAGGATGCTGTCGACGCCGTGGTGCTCGACTACAGTCTGCCCCACATGAACGGCTTGGAGTTGCTGGCGGAGATCCGAAAAATGCATCGGCCGCCCGCGGTGGTGATGGTGACCGGCCAGGGCGACGAGCGGATCGCGGTGGAGGCGATGCGGATGGGGGCGTATGATTATCTGGTCAAGACCCGTGACCTTCTGGACCTGCTGCCGCGCGTGCTGATACGCGCTGTGGAGGAACAACGGCTCTCCTCACAACTTTTGCAGACGGAACAGCGGTATTTCGCACTGTTCGAAAAAGCGGTGGTCGGCATTTTTATTCTCGATGCCGCGTCCCTGCGCTTTATCCAGGTCAACGAGATGGCCCGTACCATGACCGGCTATCAGCAGTCCGATCTGTTGTCGCAAAATTTCTCCCGCATCGTCTCCGGCCGTTTTCAGGAAATGCTGTCCGGTTTTTTCGCCAAGATCCGCCGGGATGATTACGCCGCACTCGATCACCTTCTGCTGGTGCGCGCCGACCAGTCTCTGCTGCCGGTGGACATCAGCGCCAGTCTGGTCTCTGTGGCCGGCACTCCGGTGATCCAATGTTTTGTGCGCGACATCAGCGAAAAAATCAAAATGCAGCGTCAGCTGCTGCTGAGCCGGCAGCGGCTCATCTCCTTGTTCGACGGCATCAGCGATCCTATCTCTGTCCAGGATCGCGATTATAATCTGGTCATGGGCAATAAGAAATATGTTCAGGTCAATTCGCTGAGCCAGTCCAAAATGCTGGGCGAGAAATGTTACAAGGCCCTGTTCGGCCGCTCTGAAAAGTGCCTGGATTGCCCTATGCGGGAAACCTTGGAAACCGGCGGCACGCGATTTCTCGAAATCTACCATCAGGGGCGCACCTTTCACATCTGGACCTTTCCCATGACCGGCATCGACGGCAAGCCGGAACTGGTGGCCGAGTACGTCAAGGATGTCACTGAGCAGAAAGAGATCGAGCGGCAGCTGATCAAGTCGGAAAAGCTGGCCACCATCGGCCTGCTCTCCTCGGGCATTGCCCATGAATTGCGCAATCCGCTGAACGTCATCGAAACGGCGCGCTATTCCATCGAAGATCAGCTGAATCACAAATATGCCGATCTCGATCAAAAGCTGGACATTATCAAGAAGAACATTCGGCGGGCTTCGCAGATTATCGAAAACCTGCTCCAGTTCTCCAAACACTCGATGTATGAGCGCGAGCGCATCGATGTGGAAAAACTGGTGGACACCACGCTGTCGCTTTTGGAAAAAGAGATCGCTGTGCGCAATATCCAATGCGAGAAAAAGTTTGAAAATGTAAGCATGGCGTTCTTCAGCCTGGATTCGCTTAAGCAGGTGTTTTTAAACATTATATATAATGCGGTGCAGGCCATGCCCAACGGCGGGGTGCTGCGCATTTCAACCCGCAAGCAGGCGGAGCCGAATTGGATCGTCATGGATTTCACCGATACCGGCGTGGGTATTTCGAACGAAAACCTCAAACACATTTTTACGCCGTTTTTTTCCACCAAACAGCACTCCGGAGGAACCGGTTTGGGTCTGTATTTGTCCTATTCGATCGTCAAGCGCGAGGGGGGAGACGTTCAGGTAAAGAGCCGGGAGGGCGTTGGCACTACTTTTACCGTCAAGCTGCCAGCAGTAAAAGCTTCCGAATCGCTGCAACCGCCAGTTAAATATTGACATCCTGAATAAAAATCCTTAAATTTTTGCAAAATGAAATCCTCCCCCTAAAGGGCATCTCTAAATGACGCTTCAGGGAAACGTGTGAACATCGATTCCATTTCCGCACCGGTTAACCGACAACTGCTGGATTTCGAAAAAGCGCTGGCCGATCTATTGCATTCACGCATTCCGCTCGCCGAACAGATAGTCCGTTATGTAGCCGGATTGAAAGGTAAACGTCTTCGTCCGCTGTTGGTCTTTTTAACCGCTGATTTGCATGGCAGCGGTTCGGAGAAGACGATGTTATCCGCATTGGTGGTGGAATTGCTTCATACTGCGACCCTGGTGCATGATGATGTGGTGGATAATTCCGAGCTGCGCCGTGGTTCGCCCACCGTCAACCACTTGTGGGACAATCGCATCTCCGTGCTGATCGGCGATCTGCTCTTCAGCCGCACGCTGACGACGATGCTCAAGCTCCAGGACGCCCGGGCGCTGACCATTTTGAGTGAGGCCACAGACCGGATTACCGAGGGCGAACTGCTGCAGATTGAAAACGGGGGTCAGTTTGCCGTGGATGAGGCGCTGTATCTGGATCTCATCGGCAAAAAGACCGCTTCTCTGTTGAACGCTTCCTGTGCGCTCGGCTGCCTGTCGGTCACCTCCGATGAGGCCTCGTGCGCGCGCATGAAGCGGTTCGGAGAGAACCTCGGCATCGCCTTTCAGATCAAAGACGACCTGCTCGATTATACGGGCAGCCGCTCCAAGTTGGGCAAACCAGTCGGCAATGATCTGCGCGAACATAAAATCACTTTGCCGTTGATCCAGGCCTTACGCCAAGCCGGCGACGCGGAGCGGGAACAGGTGCTCACTTGGTTGGCGCAGAGTTCTTTGGACGAAGCGGCGACCCGCCGGATTCTCTCGTTTGTCGAGGCGCAGGACGGAATCGGCTATGCCCACCAGGTGGCGACGCACTATGCCCGGCAGGCTGAACAAGAATTACAGCCCTACGCGGATTCCGCCAGCAAAGCCAGCTTAATGAAATTGGTTGATTTTGCGATCACTCGAGAAAATTAGGACCACTTCGGTTGCCGCTGTCCTGAGAATCCCGGCGATCCTCGCCTTCGTCCTGTTGATCTCTTGCCACAAGTTCCCGTATCAGACGCTGGAAAAAACGTTCATCCTCATGGACACTTATGTGTCCATGAAAATATTTTATACGGATGGGAGGGAGGCGCGGTGGCGGCGGGTTTTGGATCAGGCGGCGGAGCGCATGGCGCTGATCGATTCGGTCTGCGATGTGTATCGCAGCACCAGCGACGTCAGTCGGGTCAACGCCCGCGCCGGCTCCGGCTGGACCCGCGTGTCGCCGGAAACCGCCGCGGTTCTGGCCAAGGCCCTGGAGATCAGCAGGCTGTCGGCAGGACGGTTCGATGTCACTGTCGGCGTGCTGATGCAGCGGTACGGATTCGGCCGCTCCGAAAACCTCTTGCTGCCGACGCCTGAGGAGATGGCGGACTTGTTGGATAAAGTCGATTACCGCGCCGTTCAGCTGCAGGGCGACAGCGTCGCTTTGCGTAAAGCGGGCATGGCGCTCGATCTCGGCGGCGTTGCCAAGGGCTATGCCATCGACGAGGCCATGCACGTTCTGTCGGTCGCCGGGGTCACCGATGCGCAGGTGGATGTCGGCGGCGAAGTCTCCACCCTGGCCGGCCCTGTGACCGCGGGCAAACGCCACATCTATGTGCGCGATCCGCGGCAGCGGGAAAGGTTTTACGGCCGCTTTCGCATGGACCAGGGGTGCGTGGCCACCTCCGGCGATTATGAACGTTATTTCATGCATCAGGGCAAACGCTTTCATCATATCCTCGATCCACGCAGCGGATTGCCGGCTTGGGGATGCCGCAGCGTCACCATCCAGGCGCCGGAGAACAGCCTGTGCGACGGCCTGTCGACCGCGGTGTTCGTCGCCGGTCCGCAGCAGGGCATGGCTCTGGTGGAAAGCCTGCCGGGGGTGGAGGCGATCATCCTTTATGAGGATGATCAGGGACTGCATCATATGATCAGCTCAGGTTTGCAGAAATCGTTTCAGCGTTTATCCGCTGAGGAGTAACGGCGAAAACTTTTTTTATCGCGCCCGGCGGCGGGCGCAAAGGAACGGGAGAAGAGATTATGCCCAGATCGCTGGTCACCGGCGGCGCCGGATTTTTAGGATCTCATCTATGCGAATACCTGCTGGCCAAAGGCCATGAGGTGATCGCTATGGACAACCTGCTCACGGGCGCCATCGCCAACATCGAACATCTGCAGGGTGAACGCTTTCGCTTCATCAAACATGACGTGACCGAATATATCTACCTGGCCGGTCCCGTGGACTATGTCTGGCATTTCGCCTCGCCGGCCAGTCCGCTGGATTATCTGCAGCTTCCCATCCATACGCTCAAAGTCGGTTCCATGGGAACGCATAAAGTGCTGGGATTGGCGATGGAAAAAAAAGCGCGCATGCTGCTGGCCTCCACCTCCGAGGTGTACGGGGATCCGCTGGTCCATCCGCAAACCGAGGACTATTGGGGCAATGTCAATCCCGTGGGGCCGCGCGGTGTGTATGATGAGGCCAAACGCTTTGCCGAAGCCCTGACCATGGCCTATCATCGCTACAATGGGGTGGATACCAAGATCGTGCGCATTTTTAACACCTACGGTCCGCGTATGCGGCCCAACGACGGCCGCGCCATCCCTACGTTTATCCCCCAGGCGTTGCGCCATGAACCGATCACTATTTTCGGCGACGGCTCGCAAACCCGCAGTTTTTGTTTCGTTCAGGACCTGATCGAGGGCATCTATCGCCTGATGATGTCCGATCAGCATGAACCGGTCAACATCGGCAATCCCCAGGAGATGACCATCCGGCGAATGGCAGAGACGATCATCCGCATGACCGGCAGCCGCAGCAAACTGGTCTCCAAACCCTTGCCGGTTGATGATCCCAAAGTACGCCAGCCCAACATCTCTCTGGCTAAAAAGCGGCTGGGTTGGGAACCGCACTATTCGCTGGAACAGGGATTGGCCGTCACCATTCCTTGGTTTAAAAAGGCGCTGCAGATTGCATGATCCCCGAGGATCCGCGGAAAATTCTCGTCATCCGGCTCAGCTCCATCGGCGATATCCTGTTGACCTCGCCGTTGCTCCGTTCACTGCGCCGTCGGTTTCCGCAGGCGCAGATCGATTTTTGCCTGAAGGAACGGTACGCCGATCTAGTCAAGGGCCATCCGTATCTGCGGCGCAGAATGATCCTGGCTGCGCCCTACGGCTGGTCCGAGTTGTGCCGAATGCGCCGGCTTATCCGTGCGGAAAAATATGATCTCATCGTCGACGTGCATCGCAACCTGCGTTCGTTGTTCCTTCGAGACCGCCGGGCGCGGATCGCCAGCTATGCCAAGCACTATTGGAAACGCTGGCTCTTGGTCCATGCCGGGGTGAACCGGTACCAGGAAGTGGTTCCGGTCTATCGCAGGTATCTCGCCGGTCTGGCGCCCTGGGGCGTTCAACCCGATGGGCAGGGTTTGGAATTTTTTTTATTCGAAGAGGACAAAGCCGTTGCCCGGTCTCGTCTGGCTGAGTTTGGGCTCGATCCATCCGTGCGGCGGATCGGTTTTGCCGTCGGCGCCGGCCACGCGACCAAACAATGGCCGGCCGAGCAGTTTATCGCTCTGGCCGGACTGTTCGGCGAGTCGCTCGCCGGGAGAACGGCGCCGCGCATCTTTCTCTACGGAGACGATCGCGATCGCACCGTGGCCGGTCGCATCGCAACGGCGATCGGCAGCGCGGCCATCGACCTGTCCGGCGCATTGAACCTGCGTGAAACCGCGGCAATGATCGCCGCTATGGATCTCATGGTCACCAACGACAGTGGATTGATGCATCTGGCGGTGGCGCTCGGCATCAAAACCGTGTCCATCTTCGGCTGCACAACTCGGGAACTCGGTTTCTTTCCCGATGCCCCGTTCAGCCGGGTGGTGGAGAACACCGGTCTGGCCTGCCGGCCGTGTACCGCCATGGGACGGCGGCGCTGTCCCAAAGGCCATTTCCGCTGCATGACCGAGGTAACCCCTGAGCAGGTGGCCGCCGCGGCGATGCCGCTGCTGACAGGCTGAGAGACGTGTGTGCGTAAATGTATAGCGTGGGAGGCCTCCATGAACAGCAAAGCTTTAGCTGAACGCATCAGCAGGCTGGTTCTGGAAAAAAAAGCGTATGACGTGCTTATGATGGACCTGACTCAGATCGCGTCGTTCACCGATTTTTTTGTGATCTGTTCCGTGGACAGCGATCATCAGGCCAAAGCCGTATTGGATCATCTGGACGAACAACTGCGCCTGGTCGACGCGGTCAAACCCTGGCATGTGGAAGGCGGCAGCGGCTCCAGCTGGGTGTTGATGGATTTTGTCGATGTGGTGGTGCATCTGTTCCGCCCCGAGGCCCGCGAATTTTATTCGCTGGAAAAACTATGGGCCGATGCCGGCACCACCCGGATCGAGGACTCTGTTGAGGAAAAATCATGAACCCGCAGGAATATATTCGCAATCAAATTCAAAGCGCACTCGCTCAGTTGGCGATCCCTGTCAGCGACATCAAACAGCTCAATCTGGAAAAACCCAAGCAGGAGGCGTATGGAGATCTCGCCACCGCCATCGCCATGAATCTGGCCAAAGAGCAGAAACGTGCGCCGCGCAAGCTGGCTGAACAGATCGTGAGCCGCTTGAACTTGGATCCGCTCTATGTGGAAAAGGCCGAAATCGCCGGCCCCGGCTTTATCAACTTTTATCTGGCCAAGCATTGTTTGCAGCAATCCGTATCGAGCATTGTGCAGCAGGGCGCCGAATACGGCCGCAGTCAGTGGGGGCAGGGCCGATCCATTCAGCTGGAATTTGTCAGCGCCAATCCCACCGGACCTCTTAACATCGTGTCCGCCCGCGCTGCCGCCATCGGCGATGTGCTGGCCAACTGTTTTGCCCTATGCGGATTCGACGCCCGCCGCGAGTTTTATGTCAATGACGCCGGCCGGCAGATTCGCTTGCTCGGCCGCTCGCTCAGCAGCCGTTACCTGACCGCCTTGGGCAACGAACAACCGGTGCCTGAGGACGGCTATCACGGCCTTTACTTGCAAGACCTGGCGCTGGAGATCCTGCAGCGCGACGGCGACCGTTACGCCGACCTGTCGGAAGAGGAGCGGGATGCTCGATTCAGCGCCCTGGCGCTGGAGTACATGCTGGAACGGCAGAAGAGCAGCCTGGATAAATACGGCGTGCACTATGATCTGTGGTTTCGGGAGAGCCGGCTGCGTGAAGGACAGGCGCATCGGGCGGTGCTGGAGAAACTCGAAAAGGCGGGATTGAGCTATCATCAGGACGGCGCGCTCTGGTTTCAGTCCAGTAAATTCGGCGATGAAAAAGACCGAGTGCTGATCACCAGCGCCGGCGAGCCGACCTATTTTCTCATCGACATCGCCTACCATCAAAACAAATACGAGCGTGGATTCGATCAGATCATCGATTTCTGGGGACCGGATCATCACGGCTACATCGACCGGATGCGCGCCGCCCTTCTCGCCCTGGGCCATCCGGCCGACAGTTTTCAGGTCAGCATCATTCAACAGGTCAACCTGCTGCGCAACGGCCAACCGGTGAAAATGTCCAAGCGCGCCGGCGAGATCATCGAGATGGACGAATTGGTCGAAGAGGTGGGCGTCGACGCCAGCCGGTTCTTTTTCGTCGATCGCCGCATCTCCCAACCGCTGGACTTTGACATCGAGCTGGCGAAAAAGCAGACGGATGAAAATCCGGTCTATTATGTGCAGTACGCTCATGCGCGCATCTGCAATGTGCTGCGTTATGCGCAGGAGCAGGGCAGGACCCTGCCGGAACAGGCGGATGTAAGCCGGCTGGAAAATGAGTTCGAATTGCAGCTGATTAAAAAGTTGATCGATTACCCGGAGGTCATCGCCCGCGCCGCGCAATATCTGGAGCCCCACCGGATTCCGGATTATCTGCAGGAACTGGCCACGGTGTTTCATCGCTTCTATCATGAAAACCGCGTGGTTATCGATGATGAGGAGCTGTCGAACGCGAGGTTGCTCTTGTGCCAGGCCGCCCGCCTGGTGTTGGCCAATGGATTAAAGATTTTGGGCATCTCTGCGCCGGAAACAATGTAAGGAGGTTGGCTCATGAGTTTGCTGGTTGTCGGTTCAGTCGCATACGATTCGATCATCACCCCACAGGCGGCGGCGGACGAGGTTTTGGGTGGTTCCGCTACCTTCTTCGCCACCGCCGCCAGTCATTTCACTCCGGTGAATCTGGTGGCTGTGGTCGGCGATGACTTTCATCATCAGGACATCGCCTTTTTAAAAGACCGGAAGGTCAGCCTGGAAGGCCTGCAGACGGCGCCGGGAAAAACCTTTCGCTGGAAAGGCCGCTATCTCGAGAATATGAACGATCGCGAAACCCTGTACACCCATCTCAACGTGTTCGAGACCTTTAAGCCCGAGCTTCCCTTGAGCTATCGCAACAGTCCGTTTGTTTTTCTGGCCAACATCGGTCCGGAACTCCAGTACGCCGTCATGCAGCAGGTGACCAAGCCCTTGTTCGTCGCCATGGATACCATGAACTTTTGGATCTCCGGCGCCCCGGAACCGCTGCGCAAAATCCTTTCGGTGGTGGACGGCCTGATCATCAATGATGCCGAAGTCAAAGAGCTGTCCGGAGAGTCCAATATTTTTGTCGGCGCCCGAAAAATTCAAGCCATGGGACCTTCCACCCTGATCATTAAAAAAGGCGAACACGGCGCTCTGCTGGTCCATAACCAGTCTTATTTTTATTGCCCGGCCTATCCTGTCACTTTACTCTATGACCCCACCGGCGCCGGCGACACTTTTGCCGGCGGTTTTATGGGCTACTTGGCGAAAATCGGCAAAGTCGACGACGCGAGCCTGCGCTGGGCGGTGGTATACGGAAGCGCCTTGGCCTCCTACTGCGTGGAAGCGTTCGGCATCGCGGCGATTCGCGATCTATCCGCGGTCGACATTCAGAAACGGGTCGACGCCCTCACCGCCATGACTCGTCTTCCGGCTTGACGGCTGCCAACGATGCGCTATGGCGAGCAACCGCCTGCCTGAGACGCTTACAGGCGGCAGCGGCATCGACCTGAACGCTTCGGCAGGCAAACAACGGGAGCTCTTATGAAGAACGGGACGCGTTCTTTTATTCAGAAATTTTTCAAACAGGAATCGGCCGGAGGTATTTTACTGGTGGCCTTTGCGGTGCTGGCCTTGGTGGCGGCGAATTCGCCGCTCTATTCGCTCTACCGCCAATTGATGGAGATGCCTGTTGCGGTGCGGGCGGGCAGCCTGGAGATCGCCAAACCTCTGCTGCTCTGGGTCAACGACGGTCTCATGGCCCTGTTTTTTCTTCTCGTCGGCCTGGAGCTGAAACGAGAGTTTATGCAGGGCGAGCTGTCAAGCAGAAAAAAGGTTGTCCTGCCGGGCCTGGGCGCTCTCGGCGGCATGCTCGTGCCTGCGGCCATCTATATCCTTTTCAATGCGCAGGATCCCATGGCGTTGAAAGGGTGGGCCATCCCGGCTGCCACCGATATCGCCTTCGCCCTCGGCGTACTCGCTCTGCTGGGCCCGCGGGCGCCTGCCGGATTGAAAATATTTCTTACCTCTTTGGCCATCTTTGATGATATCGGCGCCATTCTCATCATCGCTTTTTTTTATACCAGCAAGATTTCCTTTGCCGCTCTGATGATCGCCGGTGTCTGTCTGCTCATTCTTTTCATGCTCAACCGTCGCAACGTCGCACAAAAGAGCGTTTACCTGACCATCGGCGTCATCATGTGGATCGCTCTGCTCAAGTCCGGCGTGCACGCCACGCTGGCGGGCATTCTTTTGGCGCTGTTCATTCCTCTGAAGACCTCTGCTCCGTCCGGAACCTCGCCGCTGGAAAGTCTGGAGCACGATCTGCACAGCACAGTGGCCTTTATTATTTTGCCGCTGTTCGCTTTCTGCAATTCCGGGATTCACTTCTCCGGCATGGGCTGGGAACAGGCGATTCATCCCATCCCCCTCGGCATTGCCCTCGGTTTGTTCATCGGCAAACAATTGGGCGTCTTTCTTTTTTGCTGGCTGGGGATCAAATGGGGACTGGCTGAATTGCCGACTCGAGCGACTTGGTTGTCCTTCTATGGCACGGCGGTGCTGTGTGGAATCGGATTCACCATGAGCCTGTTCATCGGTTCTCTCGCTTTTGAAGAAACCGGCGTCAATCTGCTCATCGATGAACGGTTGGGCATTCTGGCAGGTTCTTTGCTTTCCGGCCTGTGGGGCTATTGGGTTCTGCGACTGGCCAGCAAATCCGCTCCGCCGTTAAACTGAGTTTTTCAGCCCATCTTACCGCTGCAAGGCGGTATGGGCATGCCTGTAACAGCGCTGGAACGCGGATGACCGCACTGCGCGGCCGTCGATAGGGGTGATCGCCAGAGAATGAAAAATGCGGTTTCCACTGTTCTGGCGCACTGCCGGCGCTGTACGTTTTGACCCGCGCGATTCCGATGGAGGCTTTTTGGCGGTTAAGCAAAACATCGAGCATTACTTCAACCCCATCCTTTTTGCCGACTATTCTGACCCGGATGTCATTCGGGTCGGCGACGATTTCTACCTGGTCTCCTCCAGTTTCAACCATGTGCCCGGTCTGCCGGTGCTGCATTCTTGCGACCTGATCCACTGGCAGATCATCGGTCATGCGCTGCAGCGCCTGCCGTCGCCGCGCTATGATTTAGCGCAACCCGGCAACGGCGTTTGGGCGCCCAGCCTGCGCTTTTATCAGAACCAATTCTGGATCTATTACGGCGATCCGGATCTTGGCGTTTTTATGGTCAAGAGTGAAAATCCGGCCGGACTCTGGGAAACGCCCAGGCTGATACAAAAAGCCAAGGGCTGGATCGATCCCTGTCCTCTATGGGATGACGACGGTCGGGCCTATCTTGTGCATGCATGGGCTAAAAGCCGAGCCGGTTTCAACAGCCTGCTGACCGTTCATCGGATGAGTCTGAATGGGGAAAAAGTGCTGGATGCAGGCGTCACCGTATTCGACGGGCATAAGAATCATCCGATCATCGAAGGGCCAAAATTTTACCGGCGCGACGGTTGGTATTATCTTTTCGCCCCGGCCGGAGGCGTTCAGACTGGCTGGCAAACCGTATTGCGCTCGCGCTCGGTGTATGGGCCTTATGAAGACAGAATCGTGCTGAAACAGGGAAACACGGCTGTCAATGGTCCGCATCAGGGCGGTTGGGTGGAACTGGCCAACGGCGATTCCTGGTTTGTCCATTTTCAGGACCGCGGCCCCTATGGTCGCATCCTCCATCTGCAGCCCCTGCGTTGGGAAGATGGGTGGCCGCTCATCGGCGCTGACCAGGACGGCGACGGCATCGGGGAGCCGGTGCAGACCTTCGCCCTGCCCAGGACGAACAAGACATCGCCGGAGTTTCACATTCCCGCCTCTGATGAATTCACCTCGAACCAGCTGGGTTTGCAGTGGCAGTGGCAGGCCAATCCGGATGCCGCCTGGCATGATCTCTCCGTCCGGCCGGGATTTCTCCGCCTGTTCGCGGTTCCGTCCCCAATCCGTTCGGCCAATCTGTGGCTGCTGCCAAACATCCTGGCACAAAAATTTCCCGCAGAGCGGTTTGCAGTCAAGGTTTGTTTATCTTTTCACTCCTCCACGCCTGGCGAACGCGCCGGGATGATCGTTCTGGGTTGTGATTATGCCTGTCTGAGTCTTCACAAGCGTCAAGAATGCGTGATGCTGGAATTGGCTTTCTGCCTGAATGCAGATCAGGGCGGCGCAGAAACCATCGTGGCCGCTGTTCCGCTCACACAGACCGAGGTTTTTCTTCGCGCGCAGGTCCATACCGGCGGCCGTTGCACCTTTGCCTATAGTCTGGACGATCTTTTATATCTGCCGATTGCCGGCGCATTCACGGCTGCGCAGGGCAAATGGGTCGGCGCCAAGATCGGACTTTATGCGCTGGCTGCAAACGCGAGCTCTTCCGTCGGCCCGTCTCCGGTGCTTTCCTGCACGCCGGACGCGTCAGCCGGCTGGGCTGATTTTGATTTTATCCGTTTTGACTGCAATCCACAATCAGAGTAAGGTTCATCCAACGCGGCTGCCGGCTGCATGACTTGGCCCGGACCGCGGCGACCGCGCTGCAGGCAAAGCGGTCTGGCATGGCGACAGCCGGGGCGTGGGGCGGCATGTTCGATTCCGCTAAAGCGTCCGCCCCCCATTCAGCCTTTCGGGGAAGATAAAAAAGCTTTGCAGATTAAAGTTATTTTTGTCAATTTTAACCGGGCTGCTATTCGATTCCAGGCTATGGAATGTTGGTTTTATGAGGGAAATGCTGATGAGAGGGAAAACAGTGATTTCAGCGGTCATCGTGCCGGTGTTCCTGGCAGGCAGTTCCATGAATGGAGCGAGGAGATCAAACAATACAACAGTGAAAGCCTGAAGAAAGCCAGCCAGCGCAAATATGACCAGGCCAAGGCCAAGTATGCAGAGTTGATGAAAGCGTTGAAAAAGGCCGAGTCCAAACTGGAACCCGCTCTGATGCCCTTGCGCGATCAAGGGCTTTTTATCAAATATAACCTTAACGCCAAAGCCGTCGCCGGGCTGAGCGACGAATAGATCAGCGTGCAGACCAACGTCGACAATCTGGTTCATGATATGGAAGCCGCCATCGCGGAGGCGGACAAGTTCATCGCCGCGTTGCAGGAAGAGTAGCAAAGGAGTGTGTGGTTGAAACAAGGTAAAAAGCATTTCTTTTTCATCTGTTTGCTTGTACGGACGGCTTTACTGCATCCGCCCGATGGATGCTGCACCACCCCGGCGGGCGTGGGCCTTATGGTGGGAGATCCCACCGGGATCACCGCCAAATTCCGCTTCAATACGGTCAACGCAATGGACCTTGGCATCGGATTGGATGATTTTTCCATCCACGCGGACTATTTGTGGCATGATTGGAACTTGTTCCCGCAATCGCCCCAAACCCGTCTGGCAGTTTATTATGGATTCGGCGTCGGCCTCAAAGACCGCAAGCATGATTCCATTCTGATGGCCCGCGCTCTGGGCGGCGTCTCCTTGTTTTTCACTTCACAACCGGTTGAACTTTTTATCGAGTTGGCGCCGCTTTTGAAACTGACCGGCGGCGGTGGATTGGACCTGGACGCCGCCATCGGTGCGCGCTACTACTTTTAAGCCAGCGCCCGCTCTGTTTGCAGCGAGGCAGCGCTGCTTCGCTTTCGACGATTTGGTGCGATACAAGCGGTGACAGCTCATCAGACCAACAAAGAACCGCGCCGGCCGGGGAACACGCCGCTATCGGCAGAACCCTTCTCAGACCGCTGCAGCCGGCACTTGAAGCGAACCAGGTAATTCGTGAGGATCGAATGAAAAAGCGACATCTTCTGTTCCTTATCTCCCTGTTGCCACTGGGCCCAGCCCTGCCGCAAATTCACTCCGAGTCGCCGCACACTCCTTCCGGCCGCGTCCAAATTCCTCACCGTGTGCTGCCGATCATTGAAAAGATCTATCGAGATCATGCTCAAGCGCACCATCTTCCAGGTTTGGTTTTCGGTGTGGTGCTCGACAGCGCACTGGTGTGCTCCGGCGGCATCGGCTATGCGGATCTATCGCTCAAAACGCCGGCCACTCCTCAATCGCTTTTTCGCATCGCTTCCATGACCAAAAGCATCACGGCCATGGCCATCCTGCTGTTGCGCGATCAGGGAAGGCTGTCACTGGATGATCCGGCTGAATGGTATATCCCGGAAATGAAAAACCTGGAGTATCCGGCGCCGGATGCGCCCAGGATCACGATTCGCCATTTGTTGACCCATACCGCCGGTTTTCCTGAAGACAATCCCTGGGGAGACCGGCAACTGGCTGTCTCTGATCAGCAGCTGCTGGACATGGTGAAAAACGGCATTTCTTTTTCCAATGCTCCCGGCGTGGCCTATGAATACAGCAATCTGGGATTCGCGTTGCTCGGCCGCATTATAGCCGTTGTGTCGGGAAAATCCTATCAGGAATTCGTACAGACGCAGATTCTCCAACCTCTGGCGATGAATCATTCCATCTGGGAGTACTCCCAGGCCCCCAGAGATCTGCTGGCCTGGGGTTATAGCTGGGAAGGGGGACGGTGGATACCCATATCGCTGTTGCCGGACGGCGCCTATGCCGCTATGGGAGGATTGATCACCTCCATGGACGATTTCAGCAAGTATATGATCTATCATCTCAGCGCCTGGCCGCCGGGCGCCAATCAGCGGAACTCGCCGGTATCAGCCGCTTCTTTGCGAGAGATGCAACGGCCTTGGGTCTTTAACAATCTCAATGCCTCTTTTCGCTATCCCAACGGCCGCTTGAGCCCTCTGGCCTCTTGTTATGGATATGGTCTGCGTTGGATAAAGGACGGTGAAGGCAGAATATCCCTGAATCACGGCGGCGGTCTGCCTGGCTTTGGCAGCCAGTGGCGGATATTGCCGGAATATGGAATCGGAGTGGCGGCTTTCAGCAACCGGACCTATGCGGATCTGGGGGCTGCGAACGATGCGGTTCTGGACACCTGCATCGCTCTTTTGGGCCTGTCCAAGCGGCCGACGCCGGTGACCGCCATTCTGCAGCAGAGGCGGGACGAATTGACAGCCCTGTTGCCGGATTGGCAAGTGACCGATCCGAATCTGTTCGGCGACAATTTTTTTCTTGATCAATCCATCGACTCGTTGAGACGGACCTTCCAAAGCTTGTATGCGGAGCTCGGCCCCGTCGTCGGCATCCGCGAGATGGTGGCGCTCAACCGATTGCGCGGCAGCTTTATCGTGGACGGGCAAAAGGCGGATCTGGAACTCTTCTTCACCCTCACGCCGCAGAATCCGCCGCGGATTCAACAGCTGAAATGGAAAATCATCCGCTGAAAGGCTGGCGCCATGTCTCTATCTGCCAAAAAGCTGTTTGTTTTCTTCTTTGGAACCTTGTTTCTCTCCGCACAGGCCGCGGAGCAGCGTCCGCGCGCCCGGGAGATGGGCATTATCGTCGGAGTTTTGCCGCCCGGGCCGCTGAACGCCATCACCGATGTGGCCGGCGTAGCCGTGGGCCACGCAACGCTGATCCGCGGTGAGGACGTGCGTACCGGCGTGACCGCTATTCTGCCCCATGACGGCAATCTGTTTGCAGAAAAAGTGCCTGCCGCTGTCTATATCGGCAATGGGTACGGCAAATTGATGGGATCGACCCAAGTGAACGAATTGGGCGAACTCGAAACCCCGATTCTGCTGACCAGCACGCTCAACGTGGCGCGCGTGGCCGATGCGCTGCTGGATTATATGCTGGCGCTTCCGGGAAATGAAAAGGTGTTTTCCATCAATCCGGTGGTGGCTGAAACCAATGATGGATTCCTTAACAACGGCCGGGCGCGTCCGATTGCAGCCGGCGAGGTTTTTGCAGCGCTCCGCTCCGCCTCCGGGGGAGCGGTAGCCGAAGGATCGGTCGGCGCCGGCGCCGGCACTATGGCGTTTGGGTTCAAAGGCGGCATCGGCACAGCGTCCCGGTGCATACCTTCGAGCTTGGGCGGTTATACGGTGGGCGTTCTGGTGCAATCCAATTTCGGCGGCCTGCTGACCATCAACGGTGCACCGGTCGGCCGGGAGTTGAACCGCTATTATCTCAAGGATCACCTGGACTCGCTGCAACGCGGGGAAGAGAAGGATTCAAGCCGCCCCGATGGCTCGATCATCATCGTCGTGGCCACGGATGCCCCGTTGGAGCACCGCAATCTGCAGAGACTGGCGGCCCGCGCCATGCTTGGACTCGGCCGCACCGGTTCCAGCGCCGGAAACGGCAGCGGAGATTATGTCATCGCCTTCAGCACCGCACGGTCCAACCGCATCCACAACGTTGGATTGACGCGCAACACCGTGGCGTTGAACAACTCTGCCCTGTCGCCTTTGTTTCAGGCGGTCATCGAGGCCACTGAAGAAGCGGTGTACAATTCTCTGCTGGCCGCCACCACCGTAGCCGGCCGGAACGGGCATCGGGCAGAGGCGCTGCCCATCGATCGCACTAGACAAATTTTAGCCAAATACAATGCCCTGCACACCCATCACCCCCATTGAGTCGAAAATGGCCGACCTTGCGGAGTTCATCAGCATTCGGAACGCCGTGGCCGCGGATGCGGCTCAAATCGCTGCGATCTACAATTATTATATTTCGAACACCATCATCACGTTCGAGGTGAACGAGATCACAGCGGCCACGATCATTGATCGTCTGCACCACGTGCTGGCCGACGGCTTTCCCTGGATCGTGTTGGAAAATGGAAAGACCCTGGTCGGTTACGCCTATGCAACGAAATTCCGTGATCGGGAGGCTTACCGGTACACAGCGGAGAGCACGGTGTACCTCGATCCCGAACAGACCGGCCGTGGCTACGGCGCCAGGTTGTATCGGGAATTGCTCGACCGATTGAAACGCATGGGCATCCATGTCGTTATCGGCGTCGTCAGCCTGCCCAATCCAGCCAGCGTCCGGCTGCATGAATCGTTCGGCTTTAAACAAACGGCGCACCTGCAGCAGGTAGGCTTCAAGTTCGGTCAATGGATCGATGTCGGCGATTGGCAGTTGATCCTGTGAACGGTAGGCAGGGGGTGTGCGGGAATGCCGCGGCCGCGCCCCGGCATTTGATCAAACAGCGCGTTTTTCTGCACAGCAGCGGAAGAGCGGGGGAAGGAGCAGCTGGGGAGGGCATCAGCCGAAAACCCGCAACGCTGCCGGCAGTACAGAGACGGTGATGGGCGTGGCGCCGATGATCTCGCCATCCGGCGTGAGCGCTTTCACCGCAGCAGGCCGAAAACTTGCTTTTTGCGCGACGAAATGCTCCACCTCCGGCATGCGCAGATGGGCGCCGGTGAATATTTTCGGCAAAGCGGACAACAACCGGCGCCGGCTCACCTGATTCAAGATCACCACATCGAGAAGGCCGTCGTCAATTTTCGCCTCAGGCGCCATGAGCATGTCTCCACCGGTTTTGCGCGAATTGCAGATCTCGACAAAGATATTGTTCCGCTGATAAGCGATACTGTCGATTTCAAAATCCAGAAAATAGGACTGCAGGCGTCTGGTGATCAGGAACACGCCGATGACATAGTTGAGCGCACCCCATTTGCGATAACTGTACGCCTTTTTCGCCACGTCCGCGACAAAACCAAAACCGAGGATATTGATAAACACGAAGGTCTGATCGTCGCAGACGCAGTGCCCCAGATCCACCGGCCGTAATCGGGCATCGACGATTTTTTTTACAGCGTCGGCATGGGTTTTGATCTCCAGGTCCCTGCAGAAAGAGTTGCCCGTACCCGCAGGCAATACGCCCAGAGGCATCGGCAGCTCGGGATTGCCCTGCCACATGCCGTTGATAACCTCGAACAGCGTGCCGTCGCCGCCCAGGGCGATGATGCCGTCCCAGTCTCTGTTCACCTCGCGCTTTGCCAATTCGATCAAATGGCCGGGGTATTCGGAATACCGGTTCTGCACCGAAAGGCCGTTCTGTTCAAATAGAGCCAGCGATTTTTCCGCGACCGTTTTGCCTTGGCGGCGGCCGGCCATGGGATTCGTGAGCATCAATAGTTTCAAAATGTACCGCCTCTTTGGTTAACCGGCGCCCGGCGGAAGCCGCGACGAACGAGGCGCCATGTTCCTGGATCAGGGGGCAGCGTGTGCCCTTTTTCCGTTGTGACGCGGGAGCACGGAAGACCATCGAGTGAAGTGCTGGAACGCAGCGTTCTGATCACAGCATATGGTCCAGCAGCCATCGCATCACCGGATACATATTTTTATAATGCCGAAAGCAGTATTCGATCAGCTCTGTTGAATGGATTTCCGCAGGGATCGGTGTGGCATAGACCGTGTACAGCGTATTGTAACGGAGAAAATCGCGCGGATCCTGCTCTGCACTGTAGCCCTTGGGAATGCGTTTGTAATGCAGGTCGCCGAGCTGGTAGAGCGCATGGGCCTCCACCCTTTTCACGGCGCGCAGCAGCTCGCGCCCGCTTTGCGGATGGGCTACCGCCTGACGGTATTTTTCCAACTGGAGCCCGTTAAAAGCATACATGCCGCCATACAAACCCAGTTTTTCCGCATCGAGATGAAAATAAAAACCCGGCTGATTGTCTTTGCGCGCCGACCCATGCCAAAAAAAGATGCCCAAATTGGTCTTGTAAGGCGTTTTGTCCTTGCTGAAACGCACATCGCGGTGAATGCGGAAGATAGAGCCGGAACCATTGCCGCGCGGATCGGCGATGACGTTCGGCGAAATGTTCCGCAATCGTTCCCCCATGGCCAGCACAAAGGCCTGCGCCGGCTGGATCACATCGCGCTGATAGCGTTCCCGGTTTTCTATGAACCAGGCGCGATGGTTGTTTTGCGTCAGCTCTTTAAAGAACGCAATCGTATCCTGCGTGAACCCGTTGAACGGCGTCATGCTTTTTCCGCCTCATGGTCCGGATTTTCACAATCCACCTCCCTGCGGATTGATTCGATGACGGTGCGGTACTTTTCCGGGGCGTACAACGCCCCCCAGCCTTTTTGCATTTGAAAAAGACCGTCATAGGCGGAATCGTGATAAGAGCGGAGCACATGTGGTATTTCACGCTCCTGTAAAACCATGTCCCAGAAGCTCGCTTCCACCTCGTTTTTGACAATGAAAATTTTTTCAAATTCTACCAAGAGATTTTTCCTTTATAGTCAGGTTTGGGCTGATTGAATTGAAGAGCGCTTCAGTCGGCGTCGGCGACGAAGGCCTTCCGGGACGATCAGTAAAGTCGCCGGTCCGATTTTTCCAGCCAGCGCTTAAAGACCTGCAGGCAGGCCTCGCGCTCGATGGTTTCAGTCTCGATGCGCTCGCGGTTGCACCGGCCGGCGAGGATTCGATAGATCAGATCGTCGTCAAAGCCTATCTCCGCTGCATCCAGGCGGGTGCAGCCGTAATAGATTTTATCGATCCGCGCCCAGTACAGGGCGGCCAGACACATGGGACAGGGTTCGCAGGTGGTATATATCTCGCAATCAGAAAGATCAAAATGCTGCAGCTTTTTCGCCGCCCGCCGCACCGCCAGCACTTCGGCATGAGCGGTGGGATCATGATCCCGGAGAACCTGATTATGGGCGGCGGCGATCAGGGCGCCGTTGCGCACAATGACAGCGCCAAAGGGGCCGCCGTGGTTCGATCGCACTCCCCGCTCTGCTTCCTGAATGGCCTTGGCCATGTACATATTCTTCATAGTGTTTCCCGTTTCTCGTTCCTCTTAAAGGTAATGAACAAAAAGCATAGATGCCAAGAGTATTTCTCTATTTGACGGACTGATTCAGATCAAGTCAACCGGCGTTTTTTGAATTTCAAAATAGTAATCCAGAGAAAGATTGCGGTGGCAGTAAATGGCTTAACTCTAATATTTACATTTAAACTGTTTGACGGATTTTAAAGTTGATTTTGGTATGTTTTTTGCAATTCTTATATAAGTAGAAAAAATGACAGGATCATACTATGGCCTTTGCCATGAAACAGAGTGAATCGTTTCTGTCCCAACTGATTCAGACAAGAGAAAAGGCTCTCGGGCCTCACATCGTCGCTGTGGGCGGCGGAAAAGGGGGCGTGGGAAAATCCTCCATTGCGCTGATGATGGGGCTCTGCCTGGCTGAAAAGGGTTGCCATACCATTATGGTGGACGCAGATTTCACCGGCGCGAATTTGCATGGATATCTAGGCGTTTGCAGCAGCAAGCCGGTGCTGTCCACGTTTTTAAAAAACGATAAGCTGAGGCTCGTTGACCTGGTGCAGCCGACCTTGTTCAAGCGCTTGTCTGTGATCGTCGGTTCCCTGGGCATGAACAGCGCTGAGGGCCATCAGTCTTACTCTGCTCGGCGGTTGTTGGCGGGCCTGTCCACTCTGCCGGCAGATTATGTGATCCTGGATCTGGGCGCCGAGGGGTCGGCGGTCGAGATCGATCTTTTCCTCGCAGCGCACACCGGACTGGTGATCTCCAGCAATGATTCACTCTCGCTGCATACAGTGTTCAACTTTATCCGTGCAGCGCAGTTGCGCAGAATCCTTCAACAAGCGCGCGGTCAAATCGGCCTGCGGAAAAAAGTGAGCGAGTACCTTCGAATGGCCGACACCAGCGGGTCCATACCGCTGGTGCAGGCGTTTAAACGCTGGGGCTATGAGGCCGAATGGGTGCGAGCGCTGACGCAAAGCGTGCGTCCAAAAATTTTATTGAACATGTGCAATGGAAGCGATTCCTGCGAGCCGCTGCAGGCTTTGCGGATTGAGGTGAGCCGTCTGCTATCCACCCGTTTGGATTATTGGGGCCTGATACACACCGAACCGCTGGTGCGGCAGGCGATTCGCAGTTTTAATCCAACCCTTTTGTGCACAGAGAACAATCTCGCCTTCGCGGATATCCGCCGCATCGTTGACCGGAAGCTGTTGCAGCCGCAACCGCCGGAGCAATTTGTCCGCTCGGATCAGCGGCCTGCTGGGGTTGGAGAGCGGTCTGAACTATTCCGCGGTACCATGTGTTCCACGCGCTGTTTAGCCTGGCGAAGCTGCCGTCTCAGGAACGGCGGCTTGCCTTGCGCAATGAATCCTAAAGAGGTGCTCATGCGCGAAGCGTGTTATGCCTAGGAGAAACAGATCAACCTGAAAAGTCAGAGAACTTGCCCCTGACTTTTCAGCTTTCGGTCAAGCCGTTTCCTGCGTTATCCCTCATTGCTCGATCATGCCGGCATTTTCTTTTCGCTCGATTATCAATCTTTCCTTCAACTGATCTGCGTGCGCGAGGCGTATTTTTACCGTATAAAGTTTTTGCTATTATAGAACGGTTCTTCAGCTTCGACCGAATGGTCGGATACGCTCGTCCAGCCGGTCGAAACGATGGCTGCAGCGAAAAGAAGGGTACAATAATAACAAGCAGATAAATTGCGATTACATTTGGCACACCCCTTGCATAGGCAAAAGATGTTCGGGCCTGGAATAATCAAACACATCATTAAGCAAACTTTTTCTTTGGAGGTTTATCATGAAACGCACAGCATTGTTTTTAGCGGCTCTGTTTGTACTGTTCGCAACCGCCGGCACCTGGGCGCAGACCGACACGCTCAAGAGTCCGCCGGTCCAGCACGGCAAAAATTTTGTCGACCTCAACAACGACGGCTATAACGACAACGCGCCGGATGCGGACGGCGACGGCATTCCCAATGGCCAGGATTCCGATTACGTCAAACCGGGCGCAGGCCAGGGTGCGGGCGTCGGTTTTATAGATGAGAACGGCGACGGTCTCAACGACAACGCGCCGGATGCGGACGGCGACGGCATTCCCAACGGTCAGGATCCGGATTACGTCAAACCGCAGGATGGCAGCGGCATCGGTCAGGGTAAGGGCCAGGGCAAAGGATTCGGCAGACGTATAGGCGGGTTCGTGGATGAGGATGGCGACGGCGTTAACGACCGTCTGATGGATGTGGATAAGGATGGAGTGCCCAACTGTCAGGACAGCGACTGGGTCAAGCCTCAGGACGGGACCGGCGCCAAGTACGGCCGCGGCATCCGAATGGGCAAGGGCTTCGGCAGCGGTCAAAGCACGACCCCCGGCGAGCCGGCAGGCAAAGGCGGCAAGCGCGCAGGCAAAGGGAATTGACGTTTCTCTCTTCACGATCTGATTCCTGGATTTATACCTGACGCAACAGTTTCAGCCATAGCTATCGCTTGCTATGGCTGAAACTGTTGCTATTTATAATGGCTGTCTGTCAGATAGGGAAATGATAATGAGGTAAACCGAGGATCCCGAACGACGACTGCTTTTTGATAACGGAAAAGGATTGAACTTATGTGCGAGCTGCCTATGCCAAAAGCAACCTGGTTCGTACTTTTAGGTGTTTTTTCCCTTTGCATGAAATCAGCCTCTCAGGAACTGCCCAGGCAGAAATCACATTTATTTTCCGGTTCGGGCAATTGCGCTGTCTGTCACCGGGCGGGAAATGGCGCTTTTACAACCTCTTCGGGAACAGACATCAGTCCAACGGAACTTTGGCGGTCTACAATGATGGCCAACTCTTTCAAGGATCCGCTCTGGCAGGCCAAGGTGGCAGCGGAAGTCACAGCACATTCTGCACTGCAATCCCCTATTGAAGATAAATGCACCACCTGTCATGCGCCTATGGGCCGGACTGAGGCGATATTCAACGGATCGACTTCCTATTCGTTTTTACAGGCTGTGGCTGATCCGTTGAGCGGAGATGGCGTCAGCTGCACTCTTTGTCATCAGATTCAACAGGATCGCTTCGGCCAGGAATCCGGGTTTTCCGGACATTATGTGATCCTTGACCAACGCACCATTTTTGGACCCTATACTGCTCCGACAGGCGCGCCCATGTTCAATCAAACGGGCTATTCTCCGGTCTACTCCCAGCATGTGCAACAATCGGAACTATGTGCGGTCTGTCATACGCTTTTCACTCCATACGTCGATAATCAGGGGCAGATTGCCGGCTATTTCCCCGAGCAGGTTCCTTATCTAGAGTGGAAAAACAGCAGCTATGCCGCAAAAGGCGTGTCGTGTCAGAGTTGCCATATGCCGCCGGTTGTGGAGCCCATGAAAATCACGACCAGCCCGCCTTGGCTGACAACAATGCGTTCTCCGGTTTACGCACATGATTTTGTCGGCGCCAATATCCTGATGAATTCCATTTTCACCAAGTTCCCCGCGGAGATCGGGCTTGCTGCGTCGGTCGACAACCTGACTGCGACAAAAAGCAAAACAAAAAGTATGTTAAGCGATGCAACGGCTGCTCTCTCCATTGATGGGCAAATAACCGTGGATACTCTGGCGCTGATCGTTCGCGTTGAAAACCTTGCAGGTCATAAATTCCCGACCGGCTTTCCCAGCCGACAGGCCTGGCTGCATCTGGCGGTCAAGAATCAGAATAACCAGATCCTTTTTGAATCCGGCAACTGGAATGCCTCGGGAAAAATTCTCAGAGAACAGGAAGGATTGGAACGGCATCATCAGGTTATCCGCGATCCTGGACAGGTACAGATCTATGAGGCAGTGATGCAGGATGTGGATGAACGGATCACGTATACGCTGCTGCGCGGCGCCAAATATGTTAAGGACAATCGCATACCGCCTAAAGGATTTACGGCGCAGGGGCAGGGATATGAGACGATCGCTGTGGCCGGCGAAGCGGCGGTGGATCCTGATTTCAACCGCAATGAGGCGGGAGAGCAGGGCAGCGGCGCTGATTACGTTCTTTACCGAGTGTTCATCGGCCAGCAGGCCGGTGAATTAACCGTTACCGCCGAATTGCGCTATCAAACGATCTCCTTCGATTTTATAGATGATCTATTCAACGATACGGCCGATCCGGTCCTACGCTTCAAAGCGTACTATGAGGCGGTGGAACATGAGCCGATGCTGGTCCGTTCTGCTGTCAGAAAATTTTTAACCACCAGCCTGGATCTACATGAGAAAGAAAAGTCCAATCCGCTGCATTATGAACTGTTGCAGAACTATCCCAATCCTTTCAATGGATCGACGATGATTCAGTATGCTGTTCACAAACCAGCGCTGTTCGCTTTGAGCGTCTATAATCTCTACGGTCGCAAGATCAAAACCCTGGCGCAAGGCAACATAATTCCCGGCGTGTATCAACAGCAGTGGGATGGAACCAATAGCAACTCTCAGACAGTGCCGAGCGGCGTTTATCTCGCCTGTCTCCAACTCGATGGGGAGAAATGGATATCTCGAATGATTTTTTTGCAATAAAGCTTAATTCGACTGAATGGTCGAAATATTTCGTCAACATAGTCGAAACAGTAGTGGCTCACCAGGAATCTTGTCAATAATAACAAGTGGTTACGAAAATCGTATTATTGGCACGTCTATTGCAATTTATTGATGCGTTCGGGCCTGATAAAATCAAATGCACCATTAAACGAACTTGCGATTTGGAGGTTTATCATGAAACGCACAGCATTGTTTTTAACGGTTCTGTTTGTTCTGTTCGCCGCCAGCGGGACATGGGCGCAGACCGACACGCTCAAGACTCCGACGGTTCAACACGGCAAAAATTTCATTGATCTCAACAACGACGGTTATAACGACAATGCGCCGGATGCGGACGGCGACGGCATTCCCAATGGCCAAGATTCCGATTACGTCAAACCGGGCGCAGGCCAGGGTGCGGGCGCCGGTTTTGTGGATGAGAACGGCGACGGTCTCAACGACAACGCGCCGGATGCGGACGGCGACGGCATTCCCAACGGCCAGGATCCGGATTACGTCAAACCGCAGGATGGCAGCGGCATCGGTCAGGGTAAGGGCCAGGGCAAAGGATTCGGCAAACGCATGCATGCGTTTGTGGATGAGGATGGCGACGGCATCAACGACCGTCTGATGGATGCGGACAATGACGGCGTGCCCAACGGTAAGGACAGCGACTGGGTCAAGCCGCAGGAGGGGACCGGGTCCAAGTACGGTCGCGGCGCTCGAATGGGCAAGGGCTTTGGCAGCGGCCAAAGCACTCCAATAGACGGAACCACCGGCAGGGGTTCCGGCAGAGGCGGCAATGCTCCTGGTAAAGGTAACTGACTTTCATGGACCGTGCAAAGGCGTTCAGCCTTTGTACGGTCATTAAGGATAACGAAATGTTGCGCATATTCCAAATACTCGCGCTTATTCCGCTGCTCCTGTCGGCGCAGATAACGGTAACAGCCGATAACGAAAGCGGCTACGCCAGCAACGCGTTTGCCAACTACCTGGAGAGCGGCGATTGGTACAGCGGGTTGACTTTGCAGTTGAATCAAGACTGGCTGCAGCAGACCTCCGGCGTTCGTCTGTACTATCAGGGAGAGGGGGAGACCTTCCGCCGATACAACGAGCGTTCCTATCACCAACACGGCATCGGCGTTGCGTATTATCGCCAGAAGCACGATTCTGCTGCACGGCTGCAATCCGGTTTCTTAGCCCAAAAACGCTTTCATCGTGAGAGCTATGACTGGTACGAACAGCAGCAGGTCAACGGCTATGTGAACCTTCGCTGGATTTTGCAGCCGTCTCTATATCTGTATCTGGGCTCCACGGCCAAGTATGTGCATTATCCCCTGCTGTCTGCTTTTTCTTCCCTACAGCCTTCATTCTTTATGCGCTGGGGCTGGTTTTCGGAGAAAGGCACTACCGTGCTGGCGGAAGCGGACTTTTCGTCCAAATGGTATTCGCATGATCACGATCTCACTGTGCCGGACGCTTTTGTCGAGATGGTGGCCCTGGGCAAGGACCGGAGCCTGCAGGGCCTTTTCAGCGTCAAAGTGGCGCAGGCGCTGAGGCCGGGCGTTGGCGCCAATGTCCTTTTTGCCGTCCGTCATAATTTCATCAATTCGGTGCGCTATCTCGGCACCGGCGACAGCACTTTTTATTCCGATGAAGAGCTGTTCGATGATGTATTCGGCTATCATGGTTTTTCTTTGGCGCCGTCGCTAAAGATGCTCTTTGTTCCAGGCTGGACTCTTCAACTCGGCGGCGCCCTGCTGTGGAAATATTATGATCAGCGGCAGGCGGTGCAGCTGGACGGCGTGCCGTTCGCGGATGAACGGCTGCGCGAGGATCGCCGTCTTTTATGGTCGGTTTCTTTGGAGAAAAAAGTGCGGCTGGCGAAGAACTGGCAACCCCTGGGGATCACGTTCGGTTACCAGCACGTGCAGAATGAATCCAATGATCCTTATTATCGCTATGGGGCTGACTTTGCGACCCTGGGGATCTCCACCGGCTATTGATGTCTCGTCAATCCTACATGGCCTTTTATTTCATTCCGTATTTTTTCAATTTGTAGCGCAGATGGCGTTCGCCCATGCCCAAACGGGCGGCGGCTTTGGTTTGATTGCCCGCCGCAGCCTGCAGCGCCTCCTGGATCAACTTTTTTTCAAACCAGGCGACCTGTTCCTGAAAAGAGGCGCCCGCCTCCGGTTCGGTTGCGGCCGGCGTTGACAGGGCGTGCAGGGGCAGGTCCCGACTGGTGATCAGATCGTCGCGACACAGCACTACCGCCTGCTCCACCAGATTCTCCAACTCGCGCACATTGCCTGGATAGTCATGTTTGAGCAAGAGGTCCATGGCCTCGCGGGAAAAACCACGAACCGGCTTTTCATTCAGCTGGGCGAACCGTTTTAAAAAGTGGCCGGCCAACGCCGGGATATCCATGCGGCGTTCGCGCAACGCCGGCAGGCGGATCTGCACGACATTGAGCCGGTAATAGAGATCTTGACGAAAAACGCCCTCCTTCACCAGAGTCTCCAGATTCCGGTGCGTGGCGGCGATCAGGCGCACATCGACCTGAATGGGTTGCGAGGATCCCAACCGTTCAAAGGATTGACTCTGCAGCACGCGCAGCAGTTTGACCTGCAGCCCGGCCGGAATATCGCCCACCTCATCGATGAACAGAGTGCCGGAGTGGGCCATCTCGAACCGACCCTGGCGGAATTTTTCCGCTCCGGTGAAAGCGCCCTTCTCGTGACCGAACATTTCGCTTTCCAGCAGCTGTTCCGGCAGAGCGGCCATGTTGACCGCCACAAACGGCTTGTCGCGCCGCGGTCCGGCCAGATGGATTGCTTTGGCCACCAACTCCTTGCCCGTGCCGCTCTCGCCGAGAATCAGCACGGTCGCCTTGCTTTCAGCCGCACGGCCGGCGATGCTCAAGCTTTCCTGCATGAGCGGACTGGAGGTGATGATGCCCTGGAACGTGTGCTGCTCCTGCACCAACTCGCGCAAACGGGCGTTTTCGGAAAGCAGCTGCTTTCTCTCGATGGCCTTGGCCACGATCAACTCCAGCTGCTGCAGATCGATGGGTTTGGTCAGAAAATCCAGCGCCCCCTCTTTCATGGCCGCCACAGCGCTTTCCAAGCTGCCAAAGGCGGTCATGACGATCACCTCGACCTCGGGATTGATCCCTTTTACTTTTTGCAGCAATTCGCGGCCGTCCATGCCCGGCATGCGCAGGTCGGTGAGCAGCAGATCCACCGGCATCCGCTGGACGATCTCTATCGCCTCCTGGGCAGAGGCCGCTTGCTGAATCTGGTATCCCTTTTTTGCCAAAAAGCCCGCCAGCGATTCCCGCTGGGCCTGTTCATCATCGATGATCAACAGCGTGTGGACTGCCATTTTTCAATCCCAATTTAAAGTGAACTGCCTGTTCGTCCGCAAACCGGCGGTCAGGAAAGAAAGGATTGCGCCAGTTCGACCACAGCATAATAGCTGGTCATCAGGGAGAATAAAACAGCGGCCCAAAGCCCTGCTTTTTCACCAACAGTGGCCTGATGGGCCCCCATCAATTTTTCTCTGCTCAACAGAATCAGGGCGGGAACGGCCACGGCCGGCAGGATGCAGGCCTGAAAGGCCTGGGAAAAAATCATCAGCGCCGGTGGTTGTTGTTCAAGGAAAACGGAGCCGAAGGCAAAGCCTAGGGCCAGCAGGATCAGCACCCGGGCTGACGGCGAGTGGATGTTGCGCGGAGTGCCGCTATAATCCGCAATCAGCCAAGGGGCGATCAATATGATCGGAAAAACCGTGGATAAACCGGCGCCGACGATGCCCAGGATCAGGATCGCTGCGGCCAGCTTTCCGCCAAGGGGCTCGAACAGGGAGATCATCTCGACGGTTTTTTCCAGTTTGAGCCCCATGACATGCAGGGTTCCCGCGGCCACAGCCATGATGACGCCGCTCAGCAAAAGCATCATCGAGGCTGAGACCAGAGAGTCCTTTTTTTCGATTTTCAGATGCTGCATGGTCCAGCCTTTTTCCGCTACCACGGTGCTGCGCATGATGAACACCGCGGCTGAACAAGTGGTGCCGGCGATGGCCGCCGCCAGTCCGAAAGCGCCCGGTTGATTCGGTATGCTCGGGATCAATCCCCGTGCGACAGCGGCCAAGTTCGGCTTGACCAGGATCAAGACCACTAGAAACGAAACGCCCATCAGAATGACGAATCCTGTGAGAACTTTTTCAAACGATTGATAGCGGCCGAACCAGAGCAAAAGATAAAGTAGAATCGAAAAAAACAGGATGATCCAAAAGGGGTCGAGCACCCAACCTCCGGTCGCCATACGAATGCCTTCCTGTACAAGATCTGCCACAATCCCCATGACGCCGATCAGGGCTAAAAGTTCACCCATAATCAGCGCGATCAGAATGTAGAGGGAAAGCACCCAACCCTGTTTGAATTGCGAACGAATCGTGTACAGCGCGGTTTTTCCGCTGACGATGGTCATCTTACCATAGGCCACCATCAGAAGATAGGTGAAGAGACACGAGAGCACCAGCACCCAGAAGAGATGCATGCCGTGTTCAGCGCCTGTTTTGGCCATGGTAGTCACACTGCCTGTACCGATGTTATAGCCGATAAGAAACAGGCCTGGTCCTACGGCGGTGAGAGCGGAAGCGATTTTTTTAAATTTTTCCTGCATAGCGGTCCGGTTGGATGAATGATTTGGTTCGCACGTCGTATGCCCGCATGCTGCCGGCGCCCTAACGGCGTCCACACATCCGGCTTTTCGCGCGAACACGAGAGCGCGCCTGGGTCCCCAGGCAGAGATGGCGGGACTGAGATGGGAGAAAACAAGGGCGTACATCCACGCCATCCTATCGAGAACGATCCGGTCATGCTTCTAAATTTTTAAAATACTCATTCAGCTGCTGAGAGTCAAGTAGAATAGAAAACGGATATCCATCAGGACCTGAGCACAACAGATTCGGCGCACTGTTTTCATCTTGAAAAGAACGCCGACATTTTTTAATGCCGCTTTTTCCCGCAGTAATGTTTTCAACGTGCCGATTTCAACGACCCCGAAATGGAAAACCGACGCAGCCAGCAGGACCGTGGCCCCGGCGACAACCGCCTGATAGAAATGCTCCAGCTCGCCGGCCCCGCCGGAGGCCGCCACGTCGGCCGAGACAACCTCCTTGATCGCCCTGATCATCGGCAGATCATAACCCTTATGCACGCCGTCGCCCGCTTTGCTGGTCGGCAGAATGACCGCAACCCCATAGCCTTCCACTCGCTTGGCCCATTCGATCGCATCCGCCTCGGTCGCCGTCCGTCCGCCTTGATATAGACTTCATGGCCAGAGGGCATAGCCGCATTTCTATCGACATCGATGGCCACAGTCACCTTTTCCGGCCCCAGGGTTTTCACCATCTCTTTGACCAGTTCGGGTTTGCGAAAGGCGGCGCTGCTGACGGATATTTTATCAGCTTCTGGCTTCAGCACCCGATCGGCGGAGCGCAGATCAGAGATGCCTCCGCCTACGGTCAGCGGCACGGTGGTGACCGCCGCCACACGCGAAACCACATCGAGCATCGTGTCCCTTCGTTCGATGATCATGGCCCACACTCCGGCGACGGTCCTCTCATGGCCGATCGCTTGGGCCCAGAAAGACCACCGCCTGCCCTTTGGGTCCACTCACAACTGCGGATCAAAGGCACGGACCGGCCCACTGCCGTCGGGATCGATGACCAGGCATTCGGTCCAGGTCCTGCCGCTGTCCCCGCTGGTGGCGATCACCACATAATTGTTGTGGTCCTCATCCGGAGTGCGTCCGGCATACCAAGTGACCCACAGCCGTCCCTTGGGGCTGACGGCCAGACTCGGAATGCCCTGAAATTTCCGGCCAACGCCATGTAATTCTGGTCTGGTGCGGCGATGAACTGCGCCGGTGCAAAGATCCCGAGAAAGAGGGTGGACGTACGGATGTCGACTAGGCGGAAAAGGAGCGCCTGGGGCACTGATCAGGAGATTGAATTATTTTACGTTATGCTTGAAATTGTCCGGTTAGATATAGAAAGATGCCATTCGATGCACTGTTTTGCTCTGTGGCGATTATGTCCCTTGATTTCTACTTTTTTTCTTTTAAAATAAAGCAGGAGTTGGAGTCCCAGAATTAATCGGTTTTGATAAGCCTTGCCAATCGGGAGATAACTTCTTCCCGTGTAATTTCATATATTGCCGTCCCAGAATTAATCGGTTTTGATAAGCCTTGCCAATTCTTTTACTTCAAGGGCTGCTCGCTCGCAGATGTCGGCCATGGGCCTCCGGTCCCGTTACTTCTCTCCACACCGTAGCCGTTGTTCGTTGCGTCCAATACAGGGGGCCTTATATGAACCTGGATCGTAAAGTATTCCACCTTGTTTTCTGGGGCATGGTTGGTTTTTTGGCTTCTCTTTTGTTGTTTGTCTATCTTTGGCATACCCGTCAGGGAATCCTGCCAAGCATCATCCCCATTCTGTGCACCGTGATTCAACTGTTGGTCACGGAAAAAGTACACGCGGGTCAGGTTTATTATCCGGTCAGGATCGGGGGCTATCTTTTATTGAATTTCCTGTTTTTCCTGCTGTTCCTTGCTGTGCTCTTTCTTCTGGACAGCCGGTTTCTAGCCATCAAGGCGGGCGCGTTTGTTATCATGAGCCTGGTGGGCGTCTATAGTTCGTTTTTCTTGTATCAATTTAATAAAAGACGATCGATGCAAGCGCCGGTAGAGTCGCAAGCAGCAGCGGATAAATGAAGCGCCGGGGACAAGCCTGTTATGCATCCTTCTCATCAGCAGAAGACAGGAAGGATGTCGTTTAAAAAATCAATCAATTTCAATTCAGCCAAATGTGCAGGCCGCAGCTTTTCAGGCACGGTGTTTTTCTACAACTAGGAGGTGTGTTATGAAAGACCTGAGTGTTGAAGAGATGGAAGCTATAATCGGCGGCATCAAACCCATTGAATATTGAATCTGCAATGCGGCCTTTATTCAGTTTGGCGCCTGGAACGCATTGGCGTTCGGCATCGCCGGTATGACCGGCGCCGGTATTTTTGCCGATGTGGTCATCGGTGCAACGGCAGCCGCCGTTTGCCGATAATCGCTTTATCCCCTCTCCTCTTACTCCCGGCGTTTGGAGGTTGAAAACACCATCGCCGCAGCTTGACACACCCGGCTCGTCTTCCACTAGGCCGACGACGGGTATTACACCGCTTTCCACTCAGAGGCCGGGTGTGATATCTGCAAACAGACTGTTTACGATTATACACTAAGCTCGAGCAGGAGTTTTTCCTCATAGCGTTCATCCCGGTTTTGCGAAGGTCTGCGCATCGCGGTTCGGCTGGCGCTCACTTTCCCTGCGCATGATGCATCCGCTCAACCAATGATGGACTTTTCGCGCAATCCCCCACATCCAGGCCTTTGTTTAAAAAAAATCTTGATTTTTGCCTGCAACTCTGCTATTTTTTCGGCTAAAATCCTGGATGAACCCAGGAGCGAGCGGTCGGTGAAGCAGGATAGGGACTGGTAAACACGAAACGGAAAAAGGTGGAATCATGAAGCGAACCGCACAAGATTTTTTGTTGATCGGCCTGCTGGCCGCCCTGATCTTCTGCTCGCAGCAGACGGGTGTCGCGCAGCAAAAATTACCGCCGGAAAATTTTTGGGAATTCAGCACCAGCTACTTTGACGAGGGCGAGGACCGCGTCGCCATTTATATCGGCGGCTTTCGCAAGAAAGAGTTCGTCGCAGGCTACTTTGATGAATTCGGCAGTTACATCAGGGAGTATAAAGAGACCAAGATCGATCGATCGGATGAGATCTGGAAATACAACTACCGGACCATGGAATGGGTGCAGCTCAAGCCCTATGACGACAGCTGGCGCAAAGTTCCCCCCATGGCCGGGCACCAGGCGCTGCAGAACAAGCTGGACGGCTACGTCTACTGCTTTGGCGGCCGCAGCGCCAACGGCGACAGCGCTGTCTACATGCTTAATATGCAAAAAAGGGAGTGGCGTCAGCTTGCATTTCACAAATTCTATGACAAGTCGAAAATGGCTGCTGCGGCGCATTTTACCCCTTTCACCGAAGGCAATAAAAACCTGACCGGCAGGGCTGTGTTTCACGGCGGCGTCGACAACAACGGCTTGCTCTCCAACAAATTGTATCAGGCGGATTTCAACGAGAACGAGATTTTTATTACCGAAAAAGAGACACCGCGGGCTCTGTACGGCCACTCTGCCGTTTATGATCAAAGCGTCGACACCTGGCATTTCTGGGGCGGCCAGAACGAAAACGGCATCAATTACGAGAACTATCAGTACAATCCTCGAACCGGATTCGGCTGGGGGCCGGCCATTCAAGGACCCTTTGTCACGCCGCGGGCTTCGGCCGCCACTCTCCTCGATGGATCCACTCTTTATGCCTGGGGCGGCAAAGGGTACACCTTTTTACGCAAGGGGAGCCGGACCGTCGGCGAAGAAATCCGCACGGATTTGATTGCGATCACGGCGCGCAACGGCCAACTTTACAGCCGCATCATCGCCACGGATCTGCCGCCGGTCTCCCAGGCCACGCTATCCATGGAGATCAGCAACGGCGATACCCTGTTCTATGTCTTTGGCGGGATTTCCACGATCTGGAGCAATGGCGATACTTCCGTCAACAACAACGCTTACCGCTATAATCTCTCGCAAAAAAGCGTGCAGCAATTCGACACCACCACCGCGCAGTGGGGCCGCATTCAGACTACTGTGGCGGATAACCGGTTTCCGGTTTCTCCGGAACTATCTATCGATGTGCCGGTCTATCCCAATCCGTCGCATGGCCTGGTCACCTTTAACCTGAAGCAGGGGCTCACTGCTGAATCGGTCAAACTCTACAACCAGCTGGGTCAACTGGTGCTGCTGGTGCGGCAACCGCGCGATCAGCGCATCGACATCAGCCGCTTGGCCTCCGGACTCTATTTCCTGCGCGTCGATACCAAGCTAAAGCCCTATTTCGCCAGGATTGTTAAAAATTAACGGCATAAAATAAAGCGCTTCAGGCCGCACTCGATTTTCATTCTAGTCGTCGCTATTCCCGGTGCACTCGGCGCCATACGGAGTTTGCGTTCGACATGGCCGGCGCCCTGCAAAAAATCCATCATGGACACGGCGGGCTCGACGACCCCGTACCGGGGATGATAGCGACCGCACGATCAAACGGACCGCTGCCGCCGGCCATGAGATTCTCCACAAGCGGCACTTGATGTATAGGAAAGAAAAAAGGGTATGGAAGTATGGCCAATCTCTCATACCCTTCTTGTCGCGGTGTTCCGGGACCCCCTTGCCGCTCCAGCTTCCTTTTACGCCTGCAAAGCTTCTCTTGCCGGGCAGACTTTCCCGCTTACTTGAGCAGCAGCATGCGCTGTGTCTGACTGAACGCTCCGGCTTCGAAGGTGCAGAAATACAACCCCGACGGCATGTGCTCCGCCTGCCAAACGATCTTGTGCACGCCGCTTCCCATGGCGCCATCCAGCAGATCCGCCACCCGTTGTCCAAGGAGATTGAAAACCGAAAGCTTCACCCGTTCCTCCTGCGGCAACGTAAACGAGATGGTCGTTCCGGCGTTGAAAGGATTGGGGTAATTGGGCAGCAGGGCACACCGCTCGGGCTGACTGGTTTCCTTTGAACAAATCGAGGTGAATAGATTGTTTTTGAATTGCATGACGCCGCGATATTTATCAAGAATGAATATCTGGTCTCGGCAAACCGCCACATCGATCAGATCGATGTCGCTGAGATAATAGCGCGCGGCCAAAACCGGGGAGGTCGGCGCGCTGAAATCGAGCAGATTCAATCCATACCAGCCGCCGGCCACATAGAGATAGCGGTCGTCCGCACACAAGGCCGTGCCGTAGATCATGTTGTTGTACACGCCCGCAGCCGTGGGAGCGGCTGGATTGCTGATGTTTACGGCTCTGATTTTTTTGTTGCCATAGCGGCTGCCGAGATAAATATAATTCTGCGACAGCGTCATATCGTCGATGTTAACGTCGTCGCTGAACGTACCGACCTCCCGCAGGGCCGCCGGATTTGCGATATCCAGCACGCGCAGATATTTACCGTCATTGACAAAGGCATGGTTGCCTTTGAGCAGGATTCTGGAGATGTTGGCGGCATTGCCGACCGCCAGGGAACCCAGCAGCGTGGCCTGGGGCCGGCTGATATCATAGACCCTGAATTCTTTGTTCGTCCCGTTATAGTTGGAGGAGCGGACATAGGCGCGGGATCCGGCGATGGTGAACCCGTGGATTTGAAAATCCCCCAGGGACCAGGTGCTGAGGATGTTCAGGTTGTTGGAGTGCAGAGCGATTTTGTGCAAGTGACCGTAGGAAGTCTCCGCTACATACCCATCGGTCCCGACGATCTGCAAACCAGTCAGGGCATTGGTGTTGAACTCTTTAAAGACCCTGGCGCCCTGGGATATCAGGGCGTTGCTGGTCCGTCCAAACCGGTGCAGCGTAGCTTGGCTGTCGATCAGGTAAAGGTATCGGTCGTCGGCCTCGATATGGTCATTGGCCGCCGTACAGCGCACGTCGCCCAGCAGGGTCGTGCTTGCCTGGTTGCTGACATCCGTGACATAGACCTCTTTGTTCAACGTCGGCCGGATAAAATAGGGCGGATAGTACAGGGCGCCTAGGTAATTGTCCACGCGCTGGAGCTCGCTGAGTTTGCGCCATCGGCGCATATCGGAGACGTCATAGGTGACGAAATGGCCGCCCGGGCAATAGGCCGTGTTCCCGACGAAAACGGGTGTGGTGAAAAAGAGCTGGTGGAAGGTCGAGATGCGTTCGGGCTGCAAGGGCTTTTTCAGATCGAAAAGGATCACGCTGTCCTGGGTGGTATAGGCGATGCCGTAATGGTCATGAATGCTGAAGGAGAGAGCGCTCTGCCCGGGGATCAAAACGCCGCTTTTTTTCGGCGCTGTGGTATCCGCGATATCCAGGCAATAGAGTTCTCCGGTCACCGTCGAACTATTGAATGGGGCGATGCAGTAAACCGCATTGTCTTTTGCGCCAAAGACGCGCACCGGGGTCTCGGTCTTGATGAAGGCGAGCTTTTTCGGCATTTTCGGATTCGCCAGACTGAAGAGCTCGAATCCCCGGATCGTACCGCCGCTGGAATAGGTGAACAGTGAGTCGCCTTGTTTGACCAGATAGTTTTTACCGCCGGAGAGTCTGATCTTGCTCTCCTGAACCGGATTGAGCGCGTTGTCGAGATTGGTGGTGAGCAGAAAAGGATTGCCGAACTCATCCAGCGAGGTATGATAGACATAGGGCGCGTTAAAAATGTATTCATCCAGAAAGACCTTAACCGAGTCAGCCAGACGTGGATGCAGGACGTCCTGGACGTCATAGAGGCGCAGCTTGCCGTTGCCAAACTGCGGAAAGGCCATGTAGCCGTTGACCATGAAAGGCGTTTTCAGGACCTTGTCCGCAATCCATTTGCCGTATTCCGCCGGTTTGCTGGGATCGCTGACATTGAAGGTGCTGAAGCCAAAGTCGCTGACTGCGGCGTAGAGCACGCCGGGTTGAACTGCAACCGCGACCGTACCCCGTTTGTAGCAGTTGGAGATTTTTTTCACCGTGGCGCTCTTGAGATCGTGCAGGTCGACGCCGGAAGAGCTGGTGTTGACCAGATAGGCGATGTTGTTTTGGAAAACGGCGTCGACCACGCTGCCGCTCAGAGTGACGATCTCTTTAGGATTTTGAATGTCGGTGAAATTCGTCACCTTCACGTCATTGGCTCCGCAGATGAATACGGTGCGGCCGGATGCAGCCACATGATAGACCGTATAACCGCTGGCATAGCTCAATACTTTTGCAGGAGCCGCTGGATTCTGTACATCCGCCACACAGAGGCCGGCTGTGTTGCAGGCGAGAAAAGCATAGCGGCCGTCCAGGGCCACGTCGTCGACCCAGCTTTCAGGTTTGTAATCCGCAACGGTTTTAGGCGTCTGCGGTTGGCTGACGTCTATAATGCGCAAACCGGCGCCGCCGGTCGCTATGTAAGCATATCGGCCGTGTACAACCGCCTTGACCGCATACACATCACGAACCGATGCGATGAGCGTTAGTTTAGAGGGATCGGAGATATCCACGATCAACAGGCCCGCCTCTGTGGCTGCCACATAGGCGTACTGTCCGGCGATGGCGATGGTGCGGATATAGCCCGATGTGGTAAATTGGCAGAGTTCGGCAAAGGTGCGGGTGTGATAGACAGAGAGGAAACCGCCGTGCCCGATAAAGACCGCGCTGTCGTTGACGCCGATGGCCGTGGCAGGTCCACCGGGCCATTGGCCGGTGAGTTCCAAGTCAGCCGTCTGCGCGGGCGGTGTGGAAAAAAGTACAACAGCCGACCAACAGAGTAAACGCAAAACCCCTTTTGCATTCATAATCGCCCCTTTCCTGGTTTCGGGATGCTCCTCCGGCGAAAGAGCAGCATCGGCGTGCGCACAGCGAACGTCACCGGCTCTCGTGTTGCAGATGCCATTTAGCAATCAATTTAATACTTGTCGATCGCAATGTCAATAAATTCATTCGCTGTACCGGTTTGTTTTTTATCGGGCCTCCAGCCTAAAGAACGTTGTGGATCCTTTCAAAATTTGCACCGTCTCACCTAGAAGCAAAAGAGGAGATGAGGCGATGATCAGCATCAGCTGGATGCGTAACAGAGAATTGACACTCGCCGCCTTTCATCTTGATATTTTCCGGCTGAATGGGTACTTTAACAGGCGAGGATGTTGGTCCTGTCGAAAGGATTTTTCATGCACCCCCAAGATATTGATCGGTTGGAAAAAGCGGTGACGCTTCTCGAGTTCCCTTCATGGACCGCCAGAGTCACCGATCTCATCGGCATGCCCCTGGAGTGGGCGGTCAAAAAGCTGCCTGATACGGCGAACCGGCTCATTTCCGGCGCAACGACCAAAGCCATCCGCAAGGCCCTGGATATCGCCGTCGCCACCCTTGAACCCCGGCGCCGGGGTGCGCCGCGGAAAAGATTTCACAAGGGCGCGGTTGCCCTAAGCGGTGCAATCGGCGGATTCTTCGGTCTGGGCGGCCTGGCCATCGAACTGCCCGCCTCCACTACGATTATGCTCAGGTCCATCGCCGACATCGCTAAAAGTCAGGGCGAGGACATCAGCAAACTTGACACGCAGCTGAACTGTATGAGCGTTTTCGCGCTGGGCAGCAAGCGCCGGGGGAGCGATGACGCGGCTGAAACAGGATACTTTGCCGTGCGCACGGTCCTCGCCAAACTGATCTCAGAGACCAGCGGGTTCATCGCTGAAAGAGGACTGGTCGAGGAGGGGGCGCCCATCATCGTTCGCTTTATCATCCGCATCGCTTCCCGTTTCGAGGTGGTCATCTCTGAAAAAGCGGCGGCCCAGGCTGTGCCGGTGATCGGCGCCGTCAGCGGCGCGGCGATCAACTATCTCTTCATGGACCATTTTCAATCCATCGCCACCGGCCATTTTACCGTCAGAGCGCTCGAACGTCAGTACGGCAGCGAGGCGGTCCAGGCTGAATACGCGCGGATCAAAGCGAGAATCAATGTTTCCTGAGCCGTGAGGCTCATCCGCATCACGCAGGGATGCAACGAGCCGACGGGAAAGTCGGTTTTTTCGCCCTCGCAGCGAGCTGCTGCAAAGGGATTTCAGCAAGGCATAAGCAGGCTTTAGTCGACGCCTGGAAAAGGAGGACGGTTCATGAAAAGAGGAAATGGCCGGTTTTGGGGGATTGCGGTTCTTTCGCTGCTGGCGGCCGCTGTCATGAGATGCGGGGAGAAAGAAAACCCCACCGCGCCGTCGGGCTTTGACCTGGATAAAAATCCCATCCCCCGTTTTGTCCGAGTCAATTTCATCGATGTAGGGCGAATGGCGCGGATCTCCAGATTCCGTTCCGCCGCCGGCGCCGATTATTCAGATGATGTTGAGCACTGCCGCAGCATGCTGCACTATTTTGAACCCCGCGGCGATCTCGACGGGCAGAGCCTCGACATGTTTTCACCTGTGGACGGAACCATCGCCGGGATTGTAACGAATCAGCCTGAGCTCGAAATGATCATCCAGGCGCAGGAGTATCCTGATTTCAAGTTCCATCTTTTCAACCTCAGCCCCATCGAATCCCTGCGCGCCGGCAACGCCGTTCGAGCCGGAGAGAGAATCGGCCGCTACGTGGAGCGACAGACTCCCGCCGCCATCGCGGTCAGCGTCCACACCACTCGGGGCCGGCGGCTGATCTCCTGGTTCGATGTTATCGCCGATAGCCTGTGGCAAATCTACGGCAGGTGCGGCATCAGCAACTCATCCGAGTTCATCATCAGCAAAGAGGCGCGCGACGCCGATCCCCTCACCTGCAGCAACGGACTCTTTGCCACGACCGGCCATCTTGAAAGCTGGACAACGATGAACTGTCACTGGGACGTCGATGGTTGGGGCATCCCCCGTTTTGTCGACGTCCACTATATCGATTTCGACCGGGTTTATAAAATTTCGAAATTCCGTTCCGCGGTCGGGCACGACTATTCCGACGATGACGAAGCGTGCCGCAGCATGAAGCACTATTTTTGGCTGGACGGCTCCGCCGGCTGGGAGACCGCGCGCATTTTTGCTCCGGTCAACGGAACGGTGGTCTGGCGCTTCGAAGAGTTCCTCGGCACCCAAATCTGGATCCGCTCGGAAGAGTATCCGGATTTCCAGTTCGGCCTCTTTCATGTTCTTTTGGCCGATTCCACTCTGGCTGAAGGGCGCCAGGTTCGCGCCGGCGAGCTGCTCGGCACGCACATCAGCAGCCGCACCTATTCCGACATCGCGGTCGCGGTCATCACCCCTTATCATCGCAAGCTGATTTCGTACTTTGAGGTCATGACCGACGCACTTTTTTCGCGCTATCAGGCGCGCGGACTGGCCAGCCGCAGCGATGCGATCATCAGCAAAGCGGAACGGGATGCCCATCCGCTCACTTGCAGCGGCGAAGCCTTTATCAGCGGCATGGGGGTGTTGGAGGACTGGGTCACTCTAAGATAGGCTGTGTGAATGGCACGTTTTTTATTCAGCCAGGAGGGATGGGGTCAGCAAAGCAACGGCTTCGCAGTCTGATCGGCAATGAAGCCACTTGGTGTGTAAAGGATCATAGGAGCAGGAGACATGAAAACAGGACCTGGGTTCATCGGCAAACTCTTTATTGGCGGTGTTCTCTATGTGGCGTTGCCCCTACTGGGATGGGGGATTCTCGATCTGGCAGGTTTTTTCAGCCATGCCCTGCGGCTGGTCTATGTGGTGCTCATGCTGCTGCTGCAGACGCTGCTCCTGTTACGGTTTCCGGCCATGGGCCGCGAAGCAGGCGCCGGTAAAAAGTCCGTCGCCCGTCAGCGCATCATCATCCTGCTCCTCCAGGTTCTTTCGCTGGCGGTGGTCTTTTTTGCCCCTTTTGATGACCGACGCGGGCTGCTGCCCCTGGCCGGTTCAGCGCTCTGGCGCAGCTTTGGGCTGATTCTGATTGGCTTTGGTTTTACCCTGATGGCCTGGGCAGAGGATACGCTCGGCAGCTTGTTCAGCATTCAGGTCACGATTCAGCAGGGCCACCGGCTCGTCGACACTGGTCCCTATCGCAAGCTGCGCCATCCGCGTTATCTGGGCATCATCCTATTCAACATCGGCATGGCGCTCGTCTTTCGTTCCGGCCTGACCCTGATCCTGTCAGCCGCATTGGTTCTGGTTCTGCTGTGCCGGATTCATGACGAGGAACGCCTGCTGCGGGAAACGTTTGGACAAGAGTGGGACGAGTACCGAAAACGGACCTGGCGGCTGGCGCCTTTTATCTATTGATGCAGAGCAGCGGAAGGAGCGGAGATCCGCGTGTCGCTGCCGTCGACCGGGGAGAAGGTGCGCCATCGGTCTGTGGCCGGCCCTGAAACGATACAAGCGGCACGGTCGGCTGAAAATGAAGGGAACGATATGAAAAATATACCGATGGTCGACACCGCATTGGAAAAAATTCCTGAACACGGCATTTGCGGCTGTATAAATCCCCAAAAGGAAGGATTCCCGAAAAAACTGGAATGGCTCAAATTGCGTTTCTGCGAAGGATTGAAAATAAAAACTCTATTTTCAAATCAAGGCGGCAAAAGTTGAAAGGGGCGGCAGCCGTTGTACGCAAAGGTTCGTTCATGGCCGGCATATTCATCAAGAACGGATATGTCATCGTCGACTCGGCCAGGCCCGACTATGATTTAGTTGTAAAAAAATTTTCTCCTACCGCGCCGAATCCATCATTTAAAGTGCGCGAAATCCCCACACAAAAGGCCTGGTGCTCATCAGAGCGGCGCAATGCCCCTATACCGTCAAAAATGTCGGAGAGATATGTGAAACAGCGGAAAAAGACAACAAAATCAAAGCAAAGATCATCGAGCTCGCAAGCCATATGGAAGTGCAAAACAGCCCTTATCCCTTTTGTGTCTTTTGCTTGATTTATAATGGCGCCCTAGTTGCGGACGGCCCGATCAGTAAAGGGCGATTTGTCAATATCATGAAGAAATGCACGACCTGATGTCCCCGGATTTTGCGCCGGCTGATCTCTATGATCGGGTCGTAGGCTATGAGGAAAAGGGACGTATAGCAGGCCTGAAACGGCTCCGGTCGCCGGTGAGAGCATCCTTTTCATTCTATTGTCAGATTACTGTCGGCTCTGTCGACGTTTTTGCGCGATAGGGCTGAAGAAGGAGTAGAGGGTTGCCTTCGGGATTAGGGCGGTCGACCGGCTGCGGGTCCTCAATCCCAGTGAAAAAGAAGGAATAACATCATGAGTCCTGAAAAAATCGAATTGACGAATGTGCAGAAAACGCTGTTGCTGCCGTTGTGGGGAAGGTCCATCGAAAATCAAAAGAAAAAGCCGCTGCTGGTCGATCCCAAAGCGGTAGAGATCATCAAGAACATGGATTACGATTTCTCCGGATTCGCCAGCCAGGTCAACCCTCTTTCCAGAGCGGCCTGGATCGCCCGCAGCATCTATTTCGATGAAAAGATAGCCGAGCATCTGGCCGCAACAGGGTTGACCTAAAATAAAAGGTTTCCGTGTTTGCAAAATCAAACAACCGCGAAATCATCAGCCGGATAACATCGCTATGGTCGTTGTTGCCATTAAATTTTCATTGATTTTATGGTTGAGTTTTTGTACTTGTAACTGCATAGGACGACCTGCGGGAATGGTACGGGGAAGCCGCGTTGCTCCTGGGATGCCATTGGCAAGAGACAAGGCTTGCGTCTGAATGCCGCGACCCTGTCGCTCTTTACCGGCATGGTGAGAGAAAGAAATGCGGGCGCCCTGGAAGCGGACTTGCCATCGACAGGCTGAAGACCGGATCTTGGCAATGCGGTCAAAAACATCCCGGCCGCTGATGGGCAGGCAACAGGCAACCTCCCAAAGAGGGTTCAACTCGGGCCGCCGAATGCTAAGGCGCCGGGCAGGCTCCGGCTGCATTGAGAAGGTTTTGACGGTGGAATCCAGGAAAACAGTGAATGCTTATCGAAGAGGAGGTCTTAATGTTTGATGTCCGGAAATGCCAAGAACGCGCCTTGTATGAAGCCGTCAAGGCTGTCAGCAACGAGGAAACCGCGGCAAAGATTGTCTATGGCGAACAAGGCCTTTCCTCATCCGAGGATAACGCGACCTGGGTGACCTCTGCCATGAAAAGACTGCAGGACCACTTTGACGGCGCTACGGTGAAACGCATTCGCATGAACTGTCAATGTGGATTTGGAATGGATGAAAAAGTAGCTTTGGTCAAAGAGCTGGTCGCCTCCTCCTCTAATTTGGCGGAATTCACCAACCACGATAAAGCCAGGGAAGCCGGCCTGTTCGGCGCCAATGGGGAACTCTATCTTCAATTTCCGTTTTGCCCCTGTCCCATGCTGGCCAATGTCGCTGAATTGGAGACCGATGCGTGGTGTCAATGCACCACCGGGTACAGCAAGGTTCTATTTGAAAAAGCCTTTGGCTGTGAGGTCGATGTCGAGCTGTTGCAGAGCGTCAAAATGGGGGACCCGGTCTGTCTGATGAAGATCATTCCCCATGAGGCGATCTGGAAATAGGCGAATGGCCGGATCGTCGTTTTCAGCCTGGAAGAATTCGTAAAAATCCATCCTCGAAGCGACGAACACTCCAGAGGAGATCAGAGCCGACATTGCAGAATGTCAACGCGGGACTATCGCATCACTCCTTCTTTTTATGCTCCCTTTCCGCGTTGCCCTTAGGCAGGCGGCCCTATTTATTCTGAAAATAGCAGATGAACGCCGCAGCTAGTTCGCCTTTGCTCTAATCAGGTTTGCCAACGCGTTCAAATAGGCTGTATTGTGCGGCAGCCAACATTCATTGGATTCAAAAGCAGGTATGTCCTGTCCGCTCAGATCAACAAACGGTCGGTCATCACCGACCGCACGCCAGGTCACTCCATTCACTACGCTGCCCGGTATCGCGCCGCGTGCAACCCCTGCGAAGGTGATGCGATGATGATACGATGGCAGGTTGAAACTGCCGACCCCCTCCATCAGGCAGACGCCGTAGGGGTTCATGCCCAGGGTCCAGTTGAATTGATCATATATGAATTCGAGATATCTGGGCTCCGGATGGTACTGATACGCCAGAGCCACCAGATTGGCTGATTCCATCAGATAGCTGCTGGTTCCCACATGCCAGCCGCCCTGGTCGGCCGGTGTGTTGAAGAAATTGGGATTTTCCGGTGGACCAAAGGTGCAGACGCCGAACGGATTGTCCGCCACGGCCAGCAACGCTTCTGCTTTTGGGATCAGGATTTCTTTGAGAAACGAGCTATGGTCTTGGTTAAACGCCGCTTCGTACCTGCGGACGACATCCACCAGCATGGCCGAAGGCTGTTGATCGGTTTTTTGCACCAGGGCGCCGAACAACTCTTCAGCGAGGCTGCTGTATTTTTTTTCCCCCGTTGCTCGAAACAGGTCAACCGCTGCGCTCAATTCATTGAGCCCGCGATGGTTCTGCTTGAGCGAGTAGGAAAGACAGCGGTCGGCCGTGGCTATCCACGCACCGGCCGGCGATCCTTTTTCCCGTAAAAGAGCGGCTATGCGTGCAAGAGCGGCCTGATGATCGCCGGGATAGACGCCGCCGGCGCTGGAAGCCGGCCGGTCATCTCCTGTCGCAGGGAGGTTGTCCGTCTCCAGCTCCGGTGGTCCCCAGAACCCGTAGCCGCTGGTAATGGAGCCGAACGAAGAGCCGTCCTCGGTGATCATCCGCTGCACGTGTTCTCCGCCCCAGAGAATTTCATCCAGAAAGCTCTCTTCTTCACTTGGTTTGAGAGCATCGAACCAGGAGGGCGCGGCGGTATAGGCGGCCGCCAAGCCGATCACATAAGGGGCATTCTGGTATTTATTGTAATCGCCGGCGTCGTGCCAGCCGCCCTGCACATCGCGCGTCGTTTTGCCGTCCGGGCCGACGCTGTCGTCAAGGTGACAGGCGGCATGAAAGCCGGGGATTGCCATGCCGCAGCGCTGATACCAGAAAAAGCGGTACGCCGGCCGTGCGGTGGCGTTCCAGATCATGTCATGGCCGATCTCAAAGGGCCACGACTCGCTGGTCGTGCCATCCAGAAGCGCGCGAATGCGGTACTTCCCCGGTTGGTCATAGTTCGTCAATTTGCCTTCATAGTACACAGATCCCCAGTCCTGACCGTACCTGCCGGCAATCCTGCCCCTGTTTTGCAGACTGCTTTGCCGAACCACACGGCCGCTCTCATCGACCAACTCAAAGTCGGCCTGGCGGGCGTTCAGATTGGACTGAACCACGAAATGCTTTGGACTGCCGATGTCATAGCCCACCTGGTTGACCAGCACTGTGATGGTCACCGGTTCTAAAAGAGTGCCGTCGATGCGTACGTTTTTCCACAGGTTCTTATCGCCGCCCGAGGTGAGGACCATCTGGGCGAATCGAGCGGCCGGCGGCGGTGCTTCGTCGGCTGCGAAGGAATTCCATTTGCCATCTTTTGTTTGCCGGCGCAAGGGGCTGCTGCCGGCAATCCCAGTATCACCGATCCAGCGCAGTTCGGCGGACACGAACCCTTTTCCGTTGTACTCCGCTCCTACTTCCACGGATTGCAAGCCGGTCGGCAGGGGAATATGGTCAGAGACGATGGTGCACTCGCCGTCCGTTTGCAGGCAAGACGTTCTTTGGCCCTGGTGAATGATCTCAGTCGAGCCCCAGATGACGCCGGGCGTTTCGCATCGCCAGCCTCGCGGACGGTGGAGCGTCTGCTTAACCGTGGAATCCGATTGGGCTGTCTCGCGTTTCTTGTCGAAACCGCCGAAGGCGAATAAAGAGCGCTTGCTCTTGATGGAGCGCGTGACTGGATGAAACGCGACATTGCTGCCGGACTGGGCTGCGTCAAAGCGGCGGGACGGCCACGGCGTCAGCGCAGGATTGTACCGGCCGCCCAGAGTGAGACAGCGCAGGGTGCGGTCGCTGCCGCAGACGAGTATATCGGTTTTTCCATCCGCGTCGATGTCCTCGATAGTGGCCGGACCCACTAGTCGCAGCCCGGCGGTGAAGCGCCACTGTTCGCGGCCGAAACGATCGAGGCAGTAGAGGTTGTGATCGCCGCTGGCAGCCAGCACATCCACCAATCCATCCCCATCCACATCGCCCAGTGTAATGGCCGCAGGCACGGGCATACGGGCGGCGAACATCCACAACAATACCCCGTCTGCGGTATACGCATAGACATGTCCGTCACGATCTGCACAGATCAGTTCCGCTTTGCCGTCCCCATCGATGTCGCCCGCAGCCATGGCTGAGCCGTTATACACATCCGCGCCGGCTGCCAGAGCCCTTTTCCAATGCACAGCGCCGGTTTTGCTGTCGATGCGCCACAGGTAATGATCCTCTCTGGATAGGGTGTATAAACCTTCTCGAGTCAGCAGGCAGGATGCAGTGAAATCATCGCCCGTCGTCAAACGCCAATGAAGGGCGCCGTTGGGATGCAGACAAAAGACGCCCTGTGGAGTCGCAAAAAACAGTTCGCTTATGCCGTCCTCATCGATGTCGGCTGCGGCGGGAACGCAAGGGATCTCCCAGGCAGCTGTTTTGTCAGTGTTTCGATAGCGCCAGATCTCTTTGCCGTCGGCATCAAAGGCCGCAACGCCCTCACGCTGCGTCGCTAAGACAAATTCCTCTGTATCGTCATGATCGAGGTCTGTCCACAGGCCGCCGCCCCATTCTACGGCTCCGGCCTGAGCTCTCCAGCGCACAGCTCCGGTGGCGGCATCCAGACAAACCAGAGAACCGTCGGCATTGCCCACGGCCAACAACCGCAGGCCCTCGCCGGTGACCGCACTCAACGCTGCAGCGGAGATGAGCCGTTTTTTCCAGCCGACCTGCGCCTGCCAAAGCTCGATGCCCTGAGCGGAGATGCAGCGCAGACAGCGGACTTCGCTGTCGCTGATGATGATTTCTTTGCCCGGTGCAGGGTGCACATCGGCTGCCAGGGGAGGGGCGTAAAGATTTGATTGGGCGGAAAAATTCCACACGGTTCGCGGTTGCTGGGCCTGAACCGAAGAGGCGATCAAACACAGCAATAGGATATAGGCTGCACGGCGGACAAGCTTCATGATGACTTCCTCAACAGGTAAGACAAGGGATGGAATGCGTTCGGTCGAACAATATAAAGGCATTCCTGAACAAAGTCTATCTTTTTTTATTTTGCTGCGGTTGTTGTTTTTAATCCGTTTTTTAGCTAAGTTGTCAAGTTTTCACCAGGGACGTTCACCATGAAAAGGAACACAATCATGCGGACCGTTTTTACGCTGTGCCTCTGCCTCTTCTTCACTGGCTGCCTGCGCCTGCCGGAGGGACAGGATGAACCGATCAGGGCCTATTGTCTCGATTTCAACTGGGGAGAAGGGGGGCCAAACGGTTTTGCTAAGCCCGGCTTGTGGGCCGATGCTTCTCCGACCGAACAGGTCAAATGGTACAAAGCGCTGGGGGCCAATACCATTCAGACCTTTTGCGTTTCCTGCAATGGCTATGCCTGGTATAAAAATGGCTCGATTCCCTGCCAGCCGGGATTGAAATATGATTATTTGTGCGACATGGTGCGTCTTGGACATGAGCAGGGCATGAAGGTGTTTGGCTATTTCTGCATCGGTTCCAACACACGCTGGGGGCTGGAGCATCCTGACTTGAGCTATGGAATTCCGGCTGACCGGCATATCCCCTTTACTCAGCGCTATCTGGATTACCTGGACACCGCTATTCGCGAGGCGGTTGCCCTTAGCGGAATCGATGGCTTTATGATCGACTGGTTTTATCAACCTAATCGAAGCGCAACAAACGGCGAATGGCTCGAGTGCGAAAAAGTGCGTTATCAGGAGCTCATGGGCAGGCCTTTCCCCGGCCGGCTCGATCTTGACTCGAAGGAGTACATTGCCTACAGCCGGTTGGCCATTGAGAAAACCTGGGACGTCATTCATCGAGCGGCCAAGGAGACGAACCCGCACTGCCTCATCTGGCTGACCTGTTTTGACATCACCCATCCCCATATCGTCAACTCGAAAATGTTCCGTCAAGTGGACTGGTTGATGAACGAAGGCGGCGATTTGGCCCGAATCGAGCGGATCAGGGGCATGGTGGGCAAAAACACTCGTCTGATCACCTGTCTGGCCGAATGGAATAAACAGGATGCCAGGAACGTGGCCGTGGACGCGATCAAGGCGGGTGTCGGACTGTATGGTTTTGCCAAGCCCGACGCCAATGGGCTGCTTCCTTTTGCCGATCACTATCTGTCTATGCCCATCGACCATTTAAGCGGCGATGAGCGCAATATTGCCGCGTTGGCGCGGATCTATCGCCAACTTCCGCTGGATTATATCAAAAAATGAACGAAGGTTCGCTGCACCGGTTCCCTCTCGTGAACGGCTGCAACCGGCTTTCCCGACTCGAGGAGGTCCTTGTATGTTGACGAAAATTGTTTATGCCAGCCAAACCGGCGCCAAACTGGACAGCCATGTTCACACCGGCGGGGGGACGGATGATACCGCTATACTGCAGCGGACTCTGGATTCGGCCCAGACCGGCGGCGGACTGCATCTGATCATGGACGGCGCCGCCCTGGTCACCGGACTGGTCATTCACTCCAACACCACCATCACCTGCCTGAACAAAGAGTGCGGATTTTATCAGGCCGATTACGCCAACCAAGCCATCCTGATCAACGCCCACCCTTCGGCCACGGAAATCGTCGATCGCAACATCACGCTTCAGGGCGGCACCTACAATCAGAACTGTCTGCACCAGGCCCATCATCTGCCCGAGGGCGTGCATTACACTCAAGCAGAACGATTTGTCGTCGGCATCGCTTTTTTCGGCGTCGAACATCTGCAGATCCGCGATTTCACCATCCGCAATTTTCGCACTTTTGCGTTTCTCATCACCAACTGGCGTCATGTGACCATGGAAAACATTCATCTCGAATTGCCGGATTACATCCACGGCGGCAATCAGGACGGCATCCATGTGCAGGGGCCGGGACAGTTTCTCACCCTGCGCAATATCAGCGGCCGCACGGGCGATGATTTCATCGCCCTGAACGGCGACGAAGAGTATAACGGTGAAACCAGCTGGGTGCATCCGGCCGCATCGCTGGGTCCGATGACGGACATTCTGGTGGAAAACGTCATGGTGGACGATGCCGCGCAAATCATCCGTGTCCTGTCGCGAAACCACCGCCAGGATCGCATCACCATCCGCAACGTCTCCGGCGTGTATCGAAGCTTTGGCTTTTATTTGAGCGCCTGGGATTACAAGGGAAAGGGCTATCAAGGAGAGTTTGGTCATATCTTTTTTGAGAACATAAACCTGAAACAATCGCGTCAGGACTATACCTATACGGTTCCTTTCCTCTTCAGGGTTTCGGGAAAGCACCGAGCCCTTCACCTGAAAAACATTCATTACTACAATCCGTCCGACAGCCGGTATGTGCTGTTTGTGGAAGGAAGGTCGGATATTCCGGATATCGGCGATACGCCGGCCGAGGTCGATAGCCTGGTCATCGATGGTCTGCACATTCAGGATGATGCGGAACAGTCTCCACAGGAAAGGCCCTATATTCAGATATCCGGGCATGTAAAAAATATGATCGTGCGCAACAGTCAAGTGCTGCGCACCGCGCAGAAGAATTCTGTCGCCTTTTTGGCCGTGGATGGCGAATTTGGAAAAATCGACCGGTTGGCGCTGTTTCAGCTGCTTTGCCGCAACGTGCAAGAGGTGGTCCGCGATCCTAACAACGCCATCGTTGAGATCACGAAACAATGACTGGCCGTAATTTTGTCGTCCTTAGGCGCAAGCCTATTGCTATCCAAGCTGATTTTCGAAAAAATATTTTAGAAAAGAGTGGCGCAAGACAAGGGGCGCCGTCTCTGCAGAGTAAGCGCCGAAGGATCTATCGACGAACGGAGCCTGTGAAAGGATCGAGAGCGGTTCGTCGATAGATTCCTCGCCCGTTGCGATTGCTTTGCTCTGGTGGAAATACCGGACTGCGGGCTCGGAATCGCATAATTGGTTTGCCGGCAATTTATTTGTTGCACTCACGGCGCTGCTTGATTATTGCAAACCCAAACTACCCAATATTGCCCCATTCAAAATGCCCGATAGCGGCTCCTTTGACATACTCTGCAAAAACGCCGCATAAGAATGTTGGCAAATTCGGTGGAAGAATTCTGTCTATGGAATTCTTGGCCATTGGCTGTAATTGTTCAACCACGAGTTCACGAGGACGCGAAGAATTTGCAATTTGACAATTTATAGAACAAGATCATTGGATGTGCAATCGAGGTTCATCGAAACTTGGGACCTGGTTTATTGGAATCTGCTTATGAGCAATGTCTGGCGAGAGAATTTTCTTTGGCTGATATTGCTTTTGAGATGCAAAAGTCCATACCCATAGCAGATAAAGGCATTCAACTCGATTGGGAATACCGGTTAGAGATGCTTGTCGAAAACAAAATAATTCTTGAAATCAAATCTGTAGATAAATGATGACCGGTTCATGAGGCGCAAATATTGACCCATATGAAATTGGCCAAAATATCAATCGGTTTGCTGATAAATTTCAATGTCGAACTTTTAAAAGAACGGATCAGAAGATTCGTTCTATAAAGCTTCGTGAACTTGGCGCCCTCGTGGTTTTAACAAATTGCCAGCCCATGCGCTAACCACACACAGCTTCCCTTCTCCACACTCCACCAGCGCTGCGCAGGTTACGCTGGTCGCTGAGTCGTCTGCTTGCTGAGGGGACGTCCTAGCGGATGCCGGCGTGAGAGGGCGCAGGCGCGCCATAGGATGCGGGAAACAGGACCCATTCGCTGCCGTTCCAGCGTTCAACCTGCAATAGCCGCTGCACGTCGATGCTGGTCAACGGCTGTTTGAACTGAGCTAGATATTGCGCAAAGAAATAATCGGGCGGATCGCGGAGCGTTATGCTTTTTAAATCATTGGCCAGGATATATTCATACATCACAAACTTAATATTATCCATGATGCCATAAAGCAGCGCGGCATTGCCGATATGGATTTTGATGCTGTTGCCGACGGGCTCGATTGAACTTACGTGATCACGATGACCACCGCTCTGCCAGAAGGGGGAGTGTGGAAACCGCAGCAGCAAGGCAGGACGGGCCGTGGGCAGGCCCGCCAGTATATAATGGGGATTCGATCGCGGTGCAGCGCCCTGGATCTCGTGCGCATGGAACACCGCCATCCAGGCGCGGCCCGTCTCATTGTCAAAGCCTCCGGCCAAAAATTCAGGGTCGCCATCCTGGTCCAAATCGGCGACCGCTGTTTCGAGGATATGGCCGGCGTTCCAGAATTCGCCTGCTACTTGACCGTCAGAGCTGATCAGTGCAAGACACGACGGATAGTTGTCGTCGTGGGCAATGGCGACCAGCAGCGCTTTAGCCTGACCGCGCGTTAACGGCGCCGATACTATTTTGTTGGTATGATAGAAAGCAGTGATCGAATCGCCGGCCTGGGTTTGCAGGCTACGGCCCAGCCGCAGCGGCGGCCAGAGCAGCTTGCCTTTCGCCGAAAAGGCGTACAGCACGGCGCTGTGCTCAGGTTGGTGGGGTTCGTTTGTGCCCAGGACGGTTTCGGCCTTGCCGTCGCCATCCAGGTCGTCAACGAGAATGACGCCCTTTTTTACATCATAAGCGGCGACGTTGGGTTTGAAAGGAAATCGGTACTTCCACAGGGTGTGCCCGGCCTCGTTGCACGCGATCATCTGTTGACCGCGAAAGATGAATTGCGTCGGCGTATGATCAAACCAGGCCATGATCGCAGGCAGGTTGGCGAACACGAGCGCTGACAGGAAAAAAGCGGCCAGGATCTGCAGCACCGGCCGGTTGCGTTTGCGGCGCAACAGCCCGTTGATACGTTGGACATAACCGGGCTGAGTGCGCTCCACCAGATTGCGGTCCTGCAGCGCCTGTTGCAGAGTTTCCAGTGGATGGATCTGCAGCCTGCGCTGGGGATAACGTCGCTCCAGCTGTGCATACATTTGCATGGCTTCGGGCCAGTTGGCGGCCGGCAGGTAAAGGCGGTCGACCGGGGAGAAAAAGGCTGCTTGGATTTTTGCGCGCAGACCGGCCGTATCCACGGCGGTGATCCTGCCCGCCGGATCGATGCCGCCGGTAACGGCTAAATTGGCGCCGATTTTAACCGCTGGATGCTTGTGATAGCAATTAAGCGCCGCGCTCCATGCCAGCAGGGCCGCAGCAAGACCAAGGGAGGTGCCGTTTACTTCCGCGGATTTTTCTTGGATCGAGTAATGAATGGCGTAATACCACTTGGCCGCCGAGTCGGGCAATAATTTGCGCGCCGCTTGAATGCCGTCTAAAAGCGTCCAGTAGAGCGCGTGTTTGCCGAAATAGATCTGATTGTTGAGCCGGCAATAGTCCTCTTCGGCGTCCGCAGGCCGTTCCCGGCCGGCGGCGTACAGCGGCATGAGCACGCCGGCGCTGGCATCCGCTTTTTCCGCTAGGGCGCCCTGTTCGATGAGCAGCATGTAAATCTTGCCGGCGGTGAAAGTCCCTGTCTGCCCTTCCCATTCATGCAAGCTGTTTTGAATTATATCGCTCAAGTCAGACGGCAGATGGAGCGCTAATTCTCTGGCCATCTCTATCCGGGTGCGAGGTGGGGCCGATTCCACGGCAGGCGGCAGGCCGGCAAGTAGGGCGGCAGCCGTTTCATCGCCGGCATAGAGGGCGTGCAAAACCGCGGCGGCGCGAATGCGCTGCCCGGCGGCGTCGATCGCCTGTTCGTGCGGTTCGGCGAATGTCCGGAACCGTGGAATATCCTCGAGCCAACGAGCGAGATCGTCAGGATCCCAACTCGATGAATCCAGTTCCCGGCTTAACTCTGCCAGGGCGGGCGCGAATTGAAGATAATAGGAGCGAAAACGTTCGGGTTGCGGAAGAGCGGCAAGGCGTTGGAAAAAGGAGAAAAATAGTCGGCGTTTGCGGCCGGAAGGGACTTGGCCCTGCAGGTCGGAGGCCAGTTCCATAGCAGCCGCTTCCAGATCGAGCAAAACTTTATAAGCGCCTCTTCGTGGGGACATATCAGTAGATGTGGATTTTCTGCAGCTCTTCACCAGCTGGAATCTCCAGCACCGCACGGCCATTCTGAGTGCAAGCCGTCAGCACGCGCTTGTCGGTGATTCCTACGATCTCCAATTCTTTTCGCTTGCCTTTTCTTGCCGGCCTTTTACAGGTGAGGGTATAACGTGAACTGCCTTCGCTGCGAGCGATATCCAGTTCAAACTCTTCCTGTTGATGGCGAAGCTTGGTCAGCTCCCGACGTTTTCGCCGGTCCGCGGGCTTGTCTTGGCAATGAGTGAGATCAAAGGTGCTGTGCGGGCTGACGTTCTGCACTTGCTCAACGCAGCAGGACGGCTGTTCGCCGAAATCCACGCATCCTTGGCTGTCGGTAAAGCCGGACAGCCATCCTTGATCCAGGACTACTTTGATGCCGGACGCTGCGGGTGCGCTGTCTGTGAGCAGGAAGAATTGCAGGTGGTGAGAGGTTTTATCGTAGAGCAGGCGGCCGATCATCCCCTTTTGCGGATTGGAAAAGCTGGAAACCGAATAACCGCCGACTGGCTGCTCCCCCTGGGCAGCCAGTCGCGAAGCAACAATCCCCCCGGCGCCGGAAAGCGACATTGATTTTAAGGTGGTTCTGTCGGCGTCCCCAACTTTCCGGACATGGTTTTTTACGATGTTCGTCAGCAGCGACGGTGTGAAGGTCCTCATTTCCTGATGCAAGGCCAGCCATAGCAGATATGTTTGCCGGCAACGGTCGCAGGCGAGAAGGTGTTCGCTTTCGGCCGGGTCCAGGGCGGCATTCGTTAAACTCATGCGCCCTAAGCGCTCTTCATCAAAGCAACTCATACCTTTTACCACTTTTTACTCCTGACACCCTATAATAACTGCGTTCACGGCGGTTTCAGAAAAATCTTTCAATTTTTTGCAGCAGATCCCGCCGGAAAATGCGCAACAGGTAATCGAATATGGAATAGAGTCGTTTCGGATTGTGCATAAGGACCCCCGCAGGCCAGTTTTTTTCCAGATAGGTTCTATCGGCCGCCTCGTCCTCCCCCTGAAGGGCGGCGCGGCTTTTGGCAGCCAGGGCCTGCATAAGAGCAGCGGCCTCGGCCGGGGTCAGCTTGCCTTTAAGGATATAGCGGTTTAATAGTATGTGATCGATCTTGGACAGGGTATCCTCGATCAGTCTTGAATAGACCGACCAATCTACATTCGCCTCCTCTACAGGCGGAGAGCCCGTCTCCAACTCGTTTTGTTGATACGCGCGAATGACCTGTAGAACGGCTGCAACCGGCACAGCCAGCGGACTCTGGTAAGTTTTCCCCAGCCGGTCGAACAGCAACGGCAACAGGTGCGAAAACGGATCGCGACTCTGCAGCAACTCGGCGAGCAGCGAGGAGAGAAGCCGTCCATCTGGTTCACGAAAAGGACCGTCGCCGCCGTTAGGGCAGAGGATGTAAAAACCGTCGAGGTAGCGCTTTAACGCCAGGTGCGGCTGCTGTTTAACCGCTGCCGCGAGCCGCCGCCAGAGCCGCGCGCCTTCGGGGTCGCGCTGGCGGTAGATGTGCGACAACTGCTGCTGACTGCGATGAGCCAGCAGCCGCAGCGTCGCCAGATAGATCGCCTCCTCGCCGGCGCCTTTGTTGAAAAGGGGAAGAAAAAAAGCCTGCAGATAACGGTACCGGCCTGCCCGGTCCCGGCGAAACAGGTCGGCGATGCAGTCGCTGGCCAGCTGTTCGAACTCGATCTCACGCTTGGTTTCGCGGATATGCCGGCCCTGACATTCCAGGCTCCGCAAATAGGTGATAGTGAGGCGGATGAAGAGACGGGCGAGTTCTTCGACGTGAGACGGCGTTATCTGGCCCGTACAGAGTTCATGTATCCGGATGAAAAGGCGGTTGATCTGTTCTTCCAGAAGTGACATAGACCGGGGTAAAAGGAATATAACCGCATGAGACGCTGAGAAAAGCGCCGAAAATTACTGGGTCTTTTTTACGTCCATCACCAGGATAAATGATGCTGAAAACCATTTGGCTGCTTATTCAACGTTACAGGGCGCCTCACCGCTGTGCTGCTGAAGCCGGAAAATGAGGCGCCGGTCTGGTGGAAAAATATACGAAACCAGAAGCGGGAAAAAAAGGATTTTCTCTTTCTCAGGCGTCATTTCGCCGGCGCCGGGGTCTGCCAAGCTTGACAGGATTTGGGAGAAGGGCGCAGCAGGTTTTGTGCTGCGGCTGCGCGGTAGATGGTCAATCCGCTTGCTTCGGGCCTATGGCTGAAAGCGTCGCAGGCCGAAACGACAAGCCGGGTCGATTAAATCAGGATTCGGCCGATCGGGCGACTATTTCCCGAAACCTCTCCAGTCCAGTTTCCAAATTCTCGATGATCTCCGTAGCCGGCACATCCGGCAGATTATCTGAGCGGTGAGGCTCCGGTCCTTGATCCAGGTGATGTCCAGGCTGGTTTTATCGCGCGTCGTGATTTCATCGCAAGTGAACCGGCGCCAGCGGCCTTTGGGATTGGTCTTGGCGTGCCAGGTCTTTTGTAGAAAGCCGGGCGTACGCTGATTTACCGATTAAAATGGGCTCTCTTTTTTCTTTTGCCGCTGATTCTGTGAATAGCAAAAACAAGCGACTTTAACTTAAAAAGCAAAATTACCCCTCTGCTCGCCCTCTGAGCATCCGCTTTCTATCGGCAGCGGACGAGACACCTCCATTGAAATCATTTGTTTTTCAGGTCTTGATTTTCTACCTTAGCGGCAAGATGGGAGTGAGAGCATCGTCTGATACGGCCTGCGTTGGAGCGCGGCGTGTTCAAAATAATCTCTTCCCGCATTGATATGAAGCGGTGCAAATGATACACATCCTTCCACCATGTATTCAGATAGAAACCCTATGGAAATTCACGCTGCCCCTGGAACACGCCAAGTGCCATTCACCCATATTCTGGGTTATTCGGTAGGCGATTGCGCATCTTCGTTGACGATGAACGGCATCTCTGCCTATGCGATGCTTTATTATACTCAAGCGCTGGGATTGTCCTTCGCGAGGGCCGGGCTGGCCTTCGCCATCGCCAGCTTCTGGGATGCGGCGGTGGATCCCTTGATCGGCCACATCAGCGACAACACCCGTTCGCGCTATGGCCGGCGCCATCCTTATATCCTGGTAGGCGGCCTGATGATGGCGGTCTGCTTTTACCTGTTATGGGTGATGCCGACTATTGTCGGCCGCGGCGAAATGCTTTTTTGGTCCGCGCTGATTATCAATATTCTCATCCGCACCGCCTTCGCCGTGTTCAGCGTCTCCTACATGGCGCTGGGTTTTGAAATCTGTACGGATTACCATCAACGCTCGCACCTGCAAAGCGCCCGCTGGGCATTCAACATGACGGCCAACCTTTTAGGACCGGCGCTCGGGTGGTCCCTTTTTTTTCCCGACAACGCCGCGGGCAAGTCCGAGGCGACCAGCAAGGTCTCCAATTACCTTCACATGGGAACGGCTTTTACCATTGCCACGATTGTGTTTGTGCTGATTGTGGTGTGGGCCACCCGCCGCTACATCGTCGACACGCGCGGCCTGGCGGTAGGAACCGGCAACAGCATCAACGCGTTTTATAACGACGCGAAGGAGATCATCGCTGACCGTTATTTCCGGTTTGTAATATCCTTTTTCTGCGTAGGCCAGATCGGCGCGATCTTTGTCTCAACAATCCAGATGTATCTTTATGTCTATTTCGCCCATCTGACGGCGCTGGAAAAGACGATCGTCCACGGTGGAGGTATGGTGTTTTGCGGTACGGGCGCCGTCGTAGGTTCGCTGCTGGCGCGCCGGTTCGATAAAAAGCTGGCCGTTTGCATGGGCGCGGCAATCGCCGCGTGTGCGGACCTGACGGCGGTAGTCGTATTTCTGGGCGGAATCTTGAAGCCGCTGCAGATATGGATGGTGGGAGGTTGCCCCGTAGCTATCGGGAAGATCGTCTTCGGCGCCTGCGATATGGTCAATTGGTTTGGCGTGGGCATATTTGCAGCCCTGGCCGGATCAATGACCGCGGACGTGGCCGAAATTGACGAACTCAAGTCAGGCGTACGCAAGGATGGCGGCTATGCGGCTATCTTTGCCTTCACGACCAAGCTGATCTCGTCGGTGGCCATCTATGTCGCCAGCGCTTGCATGGCCTGGGTCGGTTTCAAGGAAGGCAGCGATATACAAACGCCTGAGGCGCTCTGGTGGCTTGTGCTGTTGACTTTTGGGTTGGGCGCGGCATTTATCGTCTTGGTCATTCCGATTGTTTGGCGCTATCCCATTACGCAGGCCTATATGGACGACGTGAAGGCGGCTCTGGCGCGCAAAAAGGCGCCGGCGGCCGCTTCCGAAACTGGGAACTAAACATAGCGGTCAGCGCGAACTCGTCGGCCATTGCAGCGCCAAATCCGCTTAGCGCCGCATTCCGGCTGAGCGGAACGAGGGCGGAACTTTAGAAAATGCAGGTGGCTGAGCTGTTCCCGGTAGTCGCCATAGCCGACGCCGTAGTCACGCAGGATTTTGCAAAAGAACCAGGCCTTGCTGATGATGGAGGAGGGAGGTGTTGTAGGATTCGGGGGTCATGGGGGTGGCCTGGTTTTCATGTGATCTAAAAAAAGTATAACGACATCTGGATTGTTCCGGGCGGTTTCCGATTTTTCAAAATGACCTTTTGAATTGTTTCCACTGCCTGGGAAGAGAACTATTGCTCGCTTTTAACATGATTAAACCAGGTCGGCACCTTTTCGATAAAATTTTGATTACGGCACCAATTCATCCAAGTGATCTGCGCGAATTCTTTTCTTTATTACATCAATTGAGACTTCAAAAGATGGAGAAAGAGCATTTGCCATGTGTTCAATTGCATATTCAAGGTAATCGTTTCTTGCCAAACCGCTTCTTTTAGCTTGATCGACAAGGGATGATGTCTCTATTAGCTGAGCGCTATAAAGCTCAGCTAACTCTTTGGGAGGCGCCAATAAAAGCCCGCCAAAAACATAACTCTGATATTCCATTTTTGAGTGATCTCTTGGATCTAGTTCAGCTATGAAGGTTTTCCACTCGTCTATGGACTGAAAAATATGGTTTTTAAAATATTTTTTGTGCAGGATCATATGGCCGATTTCGTGAGCCAGTGTATAGCGATAGCGAAAATAGTATTTCTTATCGAACATATAGTCATCCATATAAATGGATGAAAAATCGCTGGTGATGAACCCTTCGATTTCGAAGGCTTTCTGTAATCCCGGAATAGGAATAATGTCAATGCCTAATTCTCGTTCAATAATGGCATCAATGGGAACTGGAATGATCTTTATCTCTAAACGGCTGCGAAATTGTTCTGCAATGGCTTTGATTCTATCATCGGTGAGAAATTCCACATCCAGTGCAATCATCAACCACTCCTCCGTACTAATTCGGCCAATTCATCCAATTCGGCAGCCGTCGGTTGCTTGCCTCTAAATGTCCGAAAAATAATCGGCAATTTTTTTACCAATTCTTCGTCTTTCATCACATCATCAGGAATTCTACCAGCGCTTGCTGCCGCTAGATCAAAAAAGGTATACCAGTCATTACTGTTCTTGGCAATTTTTAAATAAGACGCATATTTTTCTAAAATTTCTCTCGACGACGGTGGAGGCATCAATCCCCGTTCCAGCCGGCTGATATTGCCTGGATCTAATTTATGCTCCAGACAAAATTGCCGCAGAGACAAGCCCAAAGTCAGGCGTCTACTTTTAAAAAAATCTCCAAATGAAATATAATTGTCCATCGTTTTGCCCTCCTGATCTGTTGTAATAAATATACAACAGATCCTGCTTTTTGTCAAGGAAATTATGAGATGATGTCATTTTTTTAATTCTCGATTACCTAGCCTGAATGATTCAGAAAATTGGAATTGCGAGCACTAGTTCAATTATAATCATTTAGCTAAAAAGGCATAGCTTTCCTCTCGATGCCCAAAAGTATCCGCAATATTCATCATTGTCAACCGAAATTTCAGGTTTTGCGATCGGCCAGAAAACAGTGACCTGCGGCTTCACCTGGGCAACTGGATTTGAAAGATATGATTTTCGCTGAAATCAAGTCTGATAAAATTTGCCTAAAAGCAAATATTGTCATGATAACATTCGCTTTCAGGCAAATATTATCTTGACTCTTTGTATTGTTTTTAGTATATATAAACATGGAAATGAATAGATATCTTACAAAAAATATCATTGCCGATCTTGCGGAGAAAATGGTATTTGTCGGCGGACCCCGTCAGGTGGGCAAGACCACTCTTGCCGCCAAATTGATCGCGCCTCTGTTTAAAAGTTCGGCCTACATGAACTGGGACAATCGTGACGACCGAAAAAAAATAATCGCCGGTGAGTTGCCCGGAACCGCCGAACTCATCATTTATGATGAAATTCACAAATACAGCAAGTGGAAAGCATTCCTCAAGGGGGAATGGGATATCCATAAAGAATCGCGCAAGTACCTTGTCACGGGCAGCGCGCAGCTGAATATTTATCCCAAGGGCGGGGATTCACTGCTCGGGCGATATCACTATTATACCCTGCACCCTTTTTCTTTGGCTGAAATCCTCAATCGTAAAAACACTATCGAAATTTTTCAACCGTTGCCGATCGATGACCGGGGTTATCATCAAGAGTTGCTTGGCCTGGTCCGGTTTGGCGGCTTTCCGGCCATATTCGTTGCTCAGAATGACCGCACCCTGCGCAGATGGCATAACGAAAGACATGATCGCCTTTTCAAGGAGGATATCAGAGATCTCGAACCCGTACGCGATATCGGCAACCTGCAGCTGCTCGGAGCGATGCTGCCGGGCAAGGTGGGGTCCCTGCTTTCGCTCAATGCGATCCGTGCGGACCTGCAAGTCAGCCATCGCGCCATTACCCACTGGATGAACATACTTGAGCAGTTTTACTATCTTTTCCGCATCTACCCCTGGCAGCAGAAAGAAATACGAGCGCTGAAGAAAGAAGCCAAGCTCTATCTTTTCGATTGGTCGGAGGTTGAAGATGCAGCGGCGAGATTTGAAAACTTGATCGCTTCTCATCTGCTCAAGCTGGTGCACTATTTACTGGAATATGAAGGGTACAGGGCAGGGCTGCATTATCTGCGCACGCCGGACAAAAAGGAAGTCGATTTTCTGGTTACGGTGGACAACAAGCCCTGGTTTGCGGTCGAAGTTAAGCTGAACGAGACCGAGCCCTCTCCTGCTTTGCGCTATTTTGGCGATCGGCTCAAGATCCCGTTTTTGTTCCAGGTATGTAAAAAAGAAAATATCGATCTGATCAGAAACAACATTCGCCTTCTTTCCGCGGACCGCCTCCTCGCCGCGCTGATCTGATACGGCCAAATAGATTCACTCGAGCAGATCTATCACCACCCGGTTGGCTTTGATCGCCTCGGGCGTAAAGCGGGCATTGCGGCTGCGAATGTCGGTGGCATGCTTGAATCCGAACTTGGCGGCGATTACCACCTGACCGTTAACGGCAGCAGCGCCTAGCCTACCAGTTCCTCATTCGTGAAAGGGCCGTACGCCTCGGCGGCATCGAAAAAGGCGATGCCGCGCTCGACCGCCGCGCGGAGAAAAGCGATCATCTCCTGCTCGTTGCGGACAAGACCACAATACGCGAGCCTGGGTCCTCCTTGAAACGACACGGTTCTTGCCCTCGGTCCATCCTGCTCTTGAGCGAATGAAACGCTGGTATTTTCTTTCGAACAGGCAAGCAGCAACATGAAAGTAGAGTTTCAATATTCGTGGTAGATAATTTTCAACGGACGTTCACATGGGTTTCTTGTTCTGTTCCAACAAGTCGATCAATTTCGCCAGTTTTCTCACCCGGGTCTCTTCTTTCTTTGCTTCGAAATACAGGCCGACAAACTGCTGTTTGGTCGATTTGGGCATTTTCATGAAATTCTCGAGCGCCTTTTTGCTCTTGCGTAGGAGGGTCTCGTTTTCGCGATACTTTTCATTCGGGATCGTTCTATCATGAACGATATTCCATGTGCCGTCTTTTTTTGCCTGTTCATAAGCGTCAACAAAGAGTCGTCTTTTCCAAAGACCAGCCATACCCCCTGATTTGAGCTGTTCGAAGAAAGCCAATTGCGAAAGTCCTGTCTTGTCCTGAAAATCAGTTCATCTGTCATAATCGCGTCTCCTGCGCCTAAAGAGCTTGCTGTATCAAGTACGATTGGTGGGGGGCGGGTCAAGCACTATCTTATCTATTTTGTTTTCGCAAGAACCAGTTCAACGCCTTGGCGACCTCGACGAGCTTGCGGCAATCGACAATGCTTATGTTGTCTTTGGGGGTATGGGTGATCTGCTGGCTGTCCATGTGCTCGATGAGCCATTGTGAAGATACGGCAATGGCCGGGCATCCATGCTGAATAAAAATGCTGTGGTCGCCTTGCGGCCACTGTGCGCCTTCTGTGATTCCCGCAAATTTCGTCAGCAGATCATGACCTGTTGTTTTCATGGTTTCGGGGAGATTAAAAAACGAAAAAGCGGTTTTGCTTTCCTTGAGTCCGGCGCCATCGATGTTGATATTCAGGACAATGTTTTGAAAGTCGTTCTGATTCTTGCGGATATAATCCAGTTGTCCGGGAACGGCATAATAATCCTCGCCGTTGAACGCCGCCATTTCGATGGTTCTGTCGCCATCATAATCTTTGAGCAGCTCGGCCGAAATCAACAGAGTTGCCGCGCCGCCGGCATTGTCAATCGCTCCCGGCGTGCCTTTTTTCGCGTCAATATGGGCTGTAAGGACGATGCGCTCAGCCGTTTCTTTTCCTTTTCGCGCCACGACATTATAGGCTTTGGCGGGAATTCGAGTGGCTCGGGATTCCAGAACAGCCGTTTTGCCGATGCAGGTCAGGAGATCCCTCCCCACCTCTTCAGTCGTATACACGGAAGGAATATCAAAATCGCCGTCCTCGATCAGAGGAAAAGGATAGGCGCCTCCCGCCAGGCTGGGATTTCTCCCGGTTGCGCAGATGATCGCCGCCGGCTGCTTTTTTTCAAGCAGGGCGATGATCTTTTGATGTTCTTCCGGATTATAAAAGACAAAGTTTTTCGGCATCAGCTGTTCTTTGGCGATCTCGCCGGACAACAGAAGAATTCGGCCGGTGATCTCCCGATGTTCAAGATCCTCCGGAGAGGAGACCCCTGCCAAAGCGGCCTGGACAGAGCAGCCAAGGGAATAGGGACTGGGCAACATGTTGAAGCTTTGATCAGCGACCCGCAAGGTTGCGCCGCTCTCTTGCCAATCCATCACCTCCAGTTCAGACGTTTCCGTCTGCCAACCCAATGAGGAGATGGCTTTTTCAAAAAAGCGCGTTGCCTGCCTATTGCCCTCACTGCCTACGCATCGTTCCGCAATTTCTTCACACAGCGTTTTCAAATAAGAGACACTTTTCTGATAGAGATGCTCATGCTCCAAGACACTCTCTCCTTATTGTACACGTATCAGCGGCTCGCTGTCGATACAAAAGAAGTCATTGTAATTCCAAAGCGCATCGAATCAGCAGCTATGCCTAGGCAAATAAAAATATCTTAAAGCGAAAAATCCGCAAGCACTCTTGTTTCTAAGTGCGATTGGCCGATGCCATCAGGAAAAGCGGCGTGTCAAGACTTGACCTGGCGTTCCTGTGAAATTTACGGTTTATGCTTTTTTCTCTCCTTGCCAGGCTCAAAGGCTGCAAACCGTCTGACCCCGGATGTTGCCGCGGTTTTGCGGCAACTAGGCGTGTCGTTTGTTTGAGGTACAAGCGAAACCCCAATATTCAGCTTCTAAATTTTTCATTTTCAAACAAGCTGAAATTTGGGAGCAGGGAGAAAACTACATCGTAAAAGTAAAACGACTATAGAGCGAATCCTCGGAGATCGGTCGGCCGAGCTTTTGTTCGGCTGCGGCACGCAGCAACAGCGTCGCCTGAGCGGTCTCAATAACAGACTGGTCCGCATGATATTTGATCGGCTTTGCTGATTTCGGCGGATAGATCGTATGCAGACGTCCTAATCCCCACACGAAACATATCACTACAATAACGGCGGCCATAGCATGGTCAAAGCGCATGCGAAATGCCAATAATTGCCTCAGCCGGCGCCATGCGGTCGCGTTTCTTTCCTGCAGCCGATCAGCCAGGTGCAGGTGCAGCTGCTTGAGTGTCCTCTCCGGCGGCGATTGTGCGGATTGCTCCGCCGTCAATCGGTCTTTTATGTTTGCCTGAAGCTCCGCAAAGGCCCGACAAGCGGGACAGGTCTTTAAATGCTCTTTCAGAGCTTTGTTTGTTGAATAGGAAAGATACGCGCCGAGAACGATATCCTTTTGTATTTGTAAACAAGCTTTCGGCGTTTTTACGTTATTCATATTTCATGCCTTATGCGGGGATGGATGAAATGATTCAAGTCGGTCAGCGAGAATTTTATTGATATAAAACAATCGTGATTTGACAGTGCCCTCGGCAAGTCCGGTGATCTCAGCGATTTCATGCACGGACAGCTCTTGCTGGCAGCGCAGCAGAAACAGGCTTTTACGCTCCGGCCCCAGCTTTTCTAATTCTCGAAAGACCGCCTCTAAAAAAAACCTGCTCGTGATCTCTTCATGAAGATCAACGGTCAGGTTATCGGCAAGGGGATAATCCGAATGCAGCAAATCCTCGATGGTTGCACTTGATTTGCGCCTCTGCCGGCGTCGATATTCGTTCTTGCACAAGTTGTAGGCTATGCAAAAGAGCCACGTCGAAAATTTCTTGGCGCTGTCATACAATCCGGCTCGATCGATCAGATGGAGAAAAGTCTCCTGCAGCATGTCTTCAGCGACTTGCTTGCCTCCTAGCATGCGGCGGAAAAAAACCAACAACCGGCGGTTGTAGCGCTCATACAGCACCGTCATGGCGCGGGCGTCCCCTTTCTGCACCCGCGCCATCAGAGCTTCATCTGTTCGATGGCTATATAAGATTTTCCAGTCCACCGGGTTTCCAAGTCACGATAAAATATCCGCAATCCGTTCATTTTACAGCGGCTTCAATCAGCTCCTTGTGACCGGCCTTTTCCGCCAGCTTGACAGCCAATGCTTTCCATTGGTCCGCTTTCTCTCGTTCGGCGGCGGTCAAATAATGCTCTGAAAGCATGAGCAGCGGTGCGACATAATTTAGATTCATCTGTGTGCGCAGGTTCACGCCGATTTCAAACTCTCCATACCAAGCGTTCTGCAGATCATCCAGCAGAAAACGATCTTCAAAATTTTTCTTCAACAGGGCCATATTATCGAGGCGCTTGTGACTGTAACAAAGCGCCAACCCGGTGATGTATAGATCCTCTTTCAAGGCTTTTATATTTTCCTCATATACGGTCACCGCAAAATAAATCGGAATCTTTGGATGATCGAGGATCATGGATCGGCAGAATTCGCGAATGAACCGCGGCCGAGAAAATTCTTTGCCGTCGTTCTTGGTGATCGAGCTGTCCATCAATGCTTTATGATCAACGGTTATTTTTTTGCCGGCCAGCTTATCAGCCAGATATTCTCTTCTCGGCATCATGGAGAGATTGAGCACGGTGACATCGGGCCGAATCCCTTTCACTTGTTGCAGCATCTCGGCGGGATAGGTGTCATTATCGCCGTTGGTGATTAGAACGGCGTTTTCCTCGACGGACATGAGCATGTTATAGTTGTAATTGAGCAGCCACGGAGCGATGTCTTTGCTCTGATAGAGCTTTTGATAAAATTCACCCACCTTAACCGGATTTTGATTTAAAGCATAATGACTGATGAAACCATAATAGGCGTCCGGACGGTTGGGTTGCAGCGCATAGGCCTTTTCCAGTTCGCTGATATCGTCGGGTTTATGGCTATTCCAATAGGCGAGCAGATGATATTCGTAAGTATTCGGGACGGCCTGGGCCATCTCTTCGATAATCTTGTTCAACCGTGCTTGCCTGTCTGCGGTCTCGAGTTCTTCAAACCGGGCATACCGATTGGCATTGTAATAATTGTACCACGCTTCTGCATTTTGATGGTTACGGTCCAGCTCTTGCTTCCACAAACGCGCCTGTTCCTTATACCATTCATTGGATTTGATTTCATAAACGATCCGGTACACCTTTTCCGGCTTGATGCTCTGTGAATTTCCCGAACGACAGCTTATAAAGAGCAACAGGGAAAGGGCCATGATGACTGCCGCGTTTTTCATAAAAATTCCTCCAGATAGGACGGCTGTTTAATACAGCATACACCTGAATCAGAAAAACGTTCAAAACCAAATGCTCGTCGTGGTTTCTGCAACCGCCGTTTGCAACAAACCCCGATTGATGTAACATATTGATTTTCTGTGTCATTTGCAATGCCGGTTTGGTTTTCCCTCTCGTTACCAAGCTTGGAGAGTGTGTGAAAACCATCTGATCCTTGCATGTTGCCGCGGATTTGCGGCAACTCCAGATGCCGTTTGTTTGAGTCACAAGCGGAACCGTAATATTTAGCAAGCAAATTTTTTGTTTTCACACAGGCTGGGAGGTTGGGAACGAGGAGAAAGGCAGCAGGGCCATGAGGCCCGTCTTTCCGCAGCCCACAGGAATTTGTAGAATGGCGTGATCTCTGCTGTTCCGGAAGTGCTGGCGCGTGCGGAACCATCCCTCAACCTGGGGATCGCGCAGGTTCGGATTGCCCTGAATATGCGGCCTCGCGTTATTGAAGAATCTGGCAATTTCTTCGTTAGTCATCTCTTTGTGAACCTTCCGGCTGATCTGCACCTAACTCTCGTCATGAAATCTCCCTATTCCCCAGCAACTTGAAGGGACTCACAGGGGGGTCGTATTCGTTCCAGTGGCGTTGTCTTACATCCTCGTCAAGCAGGCTCCAGTCCGTTGTATTGGCATGGGAGTGACTTCGGCAATCCAGTCCGCCGGGAGCAGAAATGCCACATTGATCCGTCAGGATAAAACGGTCATGCATCGACTCAGAACCAGGTAAAGATTCCCAGAGGAACACCCTGAAACGATGGCCATCCACCGCTATCAGCGGCCGAAGTTTTTGTTCCCAGCCGGCGAGGTGGTCTGCAACAGTTCGGCCATCCGGCTTCTGTTTCGCAGCCTCCGCATGGATATCAATACGCCCTTGAAGCCTCGCATGTCCTCTTTGTCCCAAAACGTTCGAGCAGATGGTAACCGTGTCGAGGTAGCGTGATTCATGCGAGTTCAGCCAGGGGTCGATAAGCGCCAGGGATTTCGCATGACGCAATATCGGAGCAAGAGCGGCGCGGTAGTCGGCATCCGATTTGGTCAGAGACAATGTCCTCTTCCGTCTGCCGTTCCACTGCGCTGAATCCAAAGAGCCAAAGAACTCAACCAAGGCGTCGCATTCGCGGCCGCAACCGTCTATCAACGGTTGGCTCAGGACAATGGCGTGAAAGGGAATCCGGTCGTGCGAGTCGAAAGCCAGGTTCAACCATTCTTTATCATTGCCGGGATCGCCAGCCATGCACTTTGGGTGCCGGACCAGCCGATGCCGGTCGTTCAGTACCTTAAGGCACGTAAAGACTTTATCTTTCAACGCGGGCGAAAGCGTCGTTACCCGCTCCCCTGTTACATGACGTAACCATCGATCCTTATGGAGGTTTGCCAATAGGCCGTTTTCGGCTATCCCCCTTAAAAGTTCGACCAGAATAATGCTTGCTCTGCCGTCTGAGTTGGCTACGGATGCGTCGAATAGGTCAGGCGTCATGGCAAATTCATAAAGCACAGGCAGCTCCTCCTTCACGCAAACCGTTCCCGGTAGCCTTCTTCAAAGA
>JAKQNR010000018.1 GCA_029565685.1 bacterium
CCCGCGATGTCCGGTTCGAGGAAACTTGCTCGAATCCACTTACTCGGGCTTTATTCCAACAATCACGGGCGTCGGCCAGTTTATCTCGGCCGGGTAAGGCAGTAGCCTGATATCGACAAATCCCGCATCCGCCAGTAAGCGCTTCCACTCTTCTTTGCCGAATAGTCCCAGAATGAACCGGTCGTGTGCACAACGAATGTCGTTGCCGTCCTTCATCAGATAGGCAAAGTCCACGAGGTAATTCGTATCGTTGGGGTCCGGGTCCCATGTCCACTCCAGATAACGCATGGATCGGCCCTTGCCGTCATGCCCGCCGTGCTGCGTCAAAGGCTGAAATGTTTCACGCACAAAATCCGGCGCGAACGCGACCACGCCGCCGGGCCTGCAGTGAATAAAAGTCGATTTCATGACTGAAGATAGATCCGCCGGATTCGTGATGTGGCTGATGGCGTCCTGTACAAAAACGCAATCGAACTGCCGGCCCAACCGCAAGTCTCTCATGTCGCCCTGGATATGCTCGCATTCAGGATTAAGGCGGCGGCTGACAGCCAGCATGTCTTCAGACAGGTCGATCAAGGTAAGCCGGTAACTGTTTTTCATGTGAGAGGCATTGTTGCCGCAGCCGCTGCCCAGTTCCAGCACTTCAGTAACAGGAATGCGGCTGCTATTGCGGAGGACGCTCTCGTAAAATTTTGCTTCTTCGGCATAGTCTTCCGGTGCGGTCAGCAGATGGAACCAGCCGGCAAGGTCGCGGTATAGGCGGGGAAGCTGTTCATTTTTGGTTTTCCCTGGCATTCACTTTGTCTCTTCGCCCGGGTTAAACGGCAATATGGATGGGTGAAACAAATGCTCCTTATTAAATATGGAATATCGTTCCACGGTTTTCTACAGCCTCTGATTCACTGTTTTACATTAGAACTGTTCCAATGGGTAGTTTCCAATCTAAATATGCACGGCGGGCCAAAGGTGGCCAGTCAGGACCGCCGGTGATATAGTTGGATGCGTCTCCGGGAGGCGGCTGGACTGGGACGCCGGAGCAGGGAAACGAGCACCACGGGCGAAATGACAGAATCAGGAAACGGCAACCAGGGGAAAGTGCTAGCGGGAGATCCGCTGGAAGCGGCTGCCATCAAGGCCCAGAGCGAGCCCCTTTTTACAAAAGATTTTGTTCTGACAGCGCTGGCCAACTTTGCCAATTCCTTCGGCATGCAGATGTTGATCGCCACGATGCCCGTCTACGTCATCAGTCTGGGAGGAAGCCAGACCGATGCCGGCATTGTCAGCGGCGCGCTTGCGTTTACGGCATTGCTCTTCCGTCCTCTCATGGGCTGGCTGACAGACACGTGGCGGCGCCGCCCTTTGATTCTGATCGGCACATCCTGCTATGGATTTGCCAGCGTGGTTTACTTCCTGACGCACACGATTCCCTTGCTCCTGGTCGGACGATTTATACACGGCTTCGGGCTTTGCGCCTATACCACGGCCTCCAATGCCTATATTGCCGATATCGCTCCCATCC
>JAKQNR010000019.1 GCA_029565685.1 bacterium
TGGATCCGGCTCTGAGGTGTTCAAATCAGGCCCCATGCCGTCCAAAACCAGGTTATAGACATAAACGTCATCGCGCCCATAGATAACCTGCTGGACAGCGCCCGTGCCATCCGGCCAGACGCGGATGATGGGCTTGGGCCCTGTGCCATCTTCCGCTTTCAGAGTCATCACCCAGCCGACATTCTCGATTCGATAATTGGCAAAATAAGTAGCGCCGCGTCTAAAGATGTAGGTCGTATTGTTCCTTACTTTGCCGGCTGATGTGTCGGCGGCGATTATTTCATTGACAAAGCCTTCGGTCGGTTCGATGACTCTATCCGCAAAAGCTACGGTTGCCAGAAGCAACAGGACGAACATTGTAGAAACGAGTAAATATTTCATGACTACCTCCTTTTATATAAAGGATTATTGGTCGTGAACCAGCCGCTCTGTGCGGTCTATGTTTTTAAGAACACATCATTCTCTTCCTCACTAGCCTTAATTATCAAAGGATCATCAGGCCATTCACCTCCTTCCAGCCATTTATTCTAAAAGGTTAAGCGAACGCCGAGATCCCCCAGAATTCCGGTTCTCACTCCACCTTGATCCAAGTGCTTGAAATCATAAAAATTGCCTTCAATAATATTGGTGAGGTTATTGACGTTCAGAAAGACCGAAACATTATCCGTAACCTGCTGCTTCAGCACCAGATCCCAGCGGCTGTAGCTCTTGCGATAGACATCAAGATAATCGAATGTGCTGATGCCTTCCAGGAAAGGCCCTTGGAAATAAACAGACAAGCGGCCGGAAAATCCTCCGAGATCATAGCCGATGGCGACATTGCCGACGTAATTTACTTGACCATAAAGCTCTCTTTTGGTAAAGTAATACTTCGGCAGAGAGACAGGGGGAAATTTGCCTGGGACCGTAACCAATTTAAAACGCGGGTAATTTGTTTCAGAGCGAATTCTAGCATAATTGGCATTCAGTACAATATTACGGAACAGACCGGGTAGAAAGCTGAGGTTGGTTTGCAGGTCGATTTCAAAACCCCATACCTTGGTACCGTCGGTATTCACCGGCATATCCATCACAAATCCTCGATAAGGTCCGTATTCCCGCGGCAGCCCCAAACTATCGGCCTGTTGCGCATTCAGAATCGTGATATCATTCAACCAATAAAAGATATCGTCGATTTCCTTGTAAAATCCGGCAACAGTCAACAGACCGTATTTCGTGGAATAAAAAGACATATTGGCATCATAGTTCCAGGCCTGTGCTGTATGAAGATTCGGATTGCGTTGCTCGATCTCCTGATCGTGATAGCTGACCACCAATGCCGGCAAACGCATTTGATAATCGGGACGAGAAAGGGTTTTAGTGGCTGCCAGACGCATATCCCACCAGCGCAAAGGTTTAAAACGTAAGTGAAAATTGGGCAGCCATTGACGGTCGATGAACGTCGCGGTGGTGTCGATGATGTCGCAGAATTGGCTCTCCAAGAAACCGTTGATGTTGGGAGCAAACTTGGCTTTGTATTCGTTATTTTCCTCTTCATAGCGGGCGCCGGCGATCACCGTAACAAGTTGCCCGAAATTGAGCTTGGTCATCAAGTAGCCTGCATTCACCCGTTCGTCGACCCTATACTTGTCACGATTGCAAGCGAGCTCGTATACATATTCATAGTTGACCTTGTTGGCGCTGATGCCGTTTTTATTCATGTTGTACCATTCGCGCACCAATTGCTCATCGATGACCGGATAGAGCAGGTAATCCTTATTGATGGTCATGGAAGGATACGGCGGACCCTTCAAGTAATCCATCAAGGTGCCGTTCCATCCATTAGGCCAGAGCGAATTCGCCCAGTCTTTGGGAACCACTTCGCCGTTTTCATTCAAAGTGTTTTGCTGGGTATACCGAATCCAGTAAGGGGCGCGCCAATAGTCGCTGTTGCGATGACGAGTTTTGTCGCGATATTTATAGCCTGCCTTAAGATGACCGGCGAGAAACCGACCAAGACTGAAAGGCCGTTCAATATCCAATTTAGCGACCAGGTTGCGTTCATCGCTCTCATTGTCGAAAAAATAGGCATCGTATAATCCGGCCATCGAAAAATTATTCCAAGCATAGGGTATAAGGTACTTGCCCGGCATCTTCAAGGTGTCGATACTGCCGATAATCTTCATGCCCGACTTGGAAGAACCGGTTTCATCAAAGTGAATGACGTGATTAAATGGCACATCGTTTTTTGTATAAGCATGCGCCACAGCCCACCCTATCTTATATCCCTTGAAATAGTTTTGCCCAATGAGAGAATTATTGAATGTATAAATTTCATTGTCTACAGCTTGAGGATCGTATTCGACCATGCTTCCGGAAGCGGCGAATGATTTGTTGGTAGTAAACAGGTTACGGGAGGTTTGATTGTATATGTTGACAAATTTGATATTGCCCTTATCGGGCGTGTCCAGGTCAAAGGTGAGTTCGCCGCCGTATCTGGTTCGTTTCTCAGAAGTATAGCCGAGCCTAAGACCGGCGATGCGATAATCTTTGTTGGCTGGAATAGACCAACTGTCCACGAACGACTCGGAACTGCGATCACGCTTTTCGGAGTAGGCGGATGCCTGCAGTCCCAGCTTTTTGCCGAAAAAACGGCTGCTGTATCTGCCCACAATATTGTGCTGGTCATAAGATTTGGTCAAACCGTTATAAGAACCGGTAAAATCCATACGAACTCTACGTTCCTCACGCGCTTTGCCGGTGACAAGGTTGACCGTGCCGGCGATTGCGTCGGCATCCAAATCGGAAGTCAGCGCTTTATATAATTCGATCCCAGCCAATCCATCTTGAGAGATCACACTCAGGTCAATTTCACGATTCTCACTGTTGGTTGCCGGAATCTCGATGCCGTTAAGCGTAATGACGGCGAATTTCGCATCCAAACCGCGGATAAAAACCTTTTGCGCTTCCCCCCCATCACGTCTCAACGCCACCCCAGGAAGGCGAGCGACGGATTCGGCTGCGTTGGCATCGGGCAACTCTTGAATCTTTTCTTCGGCGACAACATTAACAATTTGGTCAGAATTTATTTGCTGGTTGATCGCTGCCACTTGTCCTTCGCGCTGCGCCGTAATGGTGACGGCATCTTTGAATTGAACCACGCTTAATCTCAGGGCAATGTCTTTTTTAGTTGTCTCTCCCTCATTGACAACAATTGGAATTCGCGCGGTCTGATAACCGACATAAGAAACCACCAGAGTGTATTCCCCCTCCGGCACGTTTAATATGCGATAAACGCCGTTTAAATCGGAAGTGATGCCTATCGCCGTACCTCTTAACATCACGTTGGCGCCCGGCAAAAAATCCCCTGTAGCGGCATCTATCACCTTGCCTTCAATTTGGCCGCTATAAGCAGCTGCCAAAGGCAGTGCGATACCGATCAGAAGAATCATTAGTCCAAAGCTAGCCTTGCGCATAAAATCCTCTCTTGGTTTGCTTTTAAGTTAAATTATTTCCTGATATTGCAGCCCTTTATGAATACCACTCATGGCAAACAAAGTTGCATCATTCGTGGTTTACTCAAAATCGAATTGATACACCGAACGACTCTTGATAGAAGTTTAATCAGGCTGACCCAATAAAGGGTTGTGTGAAAACAGTGTTGAATTGTCAAGCACTTACTGGCCCACAAACAGAAGCCCCGTAGAGCACCTTGGAGGAAAGATATAATCTCATTCAGCGAGAGAGCTTACAAACCTCTGGATTAAATATTTTTAATCCCACACTGATCCGAGGTCTAAACTCCGATGCAGCTATTTTTCAGCAGAAATGTAGGCAGCCCGGCAATGAAAATCAAGAAAAATGAAGAAAATATTTATAGATTAGCTTAGATTAGATTAGAGTCGAGGCGGGATCGCAGCTGAAAGGCATTTCTTATAACATATTGGAAAATAAAATGGCTAGGCCATTCCTTCGTTCTTTTAACGGTTCAAGAAAAACCGACGTTTGTAACTCAAATATTGTTGCTTGTTTTATTAAAAATTACTTTTATATTAGCCAATAAAAAAACGTCTACTTTTCAAGGAATGAATATGGCATCCACTATGAATCACATGGCCTTCAAGGGCAACCAGTTTCCCATTGCACGCCGAGATTTCATTAAATATGCGACTGCAGTGGGGCTACTGACCAGCGTTCCCGAAGGCACCTCTGCTCAACCACGGCCGAACCAGGATAAAAAAATCAGGATCGGCATAGTCGGCGGCGGCTTTGGCCGGGGCTTTCAATTCCATGAACACCCGCAATGCATCGTCGCCGCGGTCAGCGATCTTCGTCCCGAACGCCGGAAAGCGCTGATGGAGACCTATCGTTGCGGCGCCTCCTACCCTTCCCTCGAGGAGATGGTCAAAGATCCTGCCATCGACGCCATCGGGGTATTCACCGAGGGACCCAATCACCTCCGTCACGTCAAGTTGGTGATGGAACACGGCAAACACGCGCTCTGCGCGGTTCCGGCCTGCTGGGGATCGGTCGATGAAGCGGAAGAACTGCTCCACCTGGTCAAAAAAACCGGTTTGATCTACATGATGGCTGAGACCAGCTATTATCAACAATTCACCATATCGGTGCGGAATTTCTACCAACAGGGGCTGTTCGGCGACCTGTTCTATTGCGAATCCGAATACCAGCATGACGGTCTGGAAAATCTCTATTTCGAAAACGGCAAACGAACCTGGCGCTATGGTTTGGCGCCCATGCATTACCCGACCCACTGCACCGCGCACCTGATCGGCGTGACCGGAGAACGCCTCACCCAGGTCAGTTGCATAGGCTGGGGCGACGACAGCCCCTTTCTCAAGGACAACACGGACCACAATCCGTTTCACAATGAAAGCGCGTTTTTTAAAACCAACCGCGGCCATTCTTTCCGCGTCAACGTCTGGTGGAAGGGCGCTCACCTGGGCGGCGAACGAGCCAGTTGGATCGGTACAAAAATGAGCTTTTACGCGCAGAACGGCCGAAGCGGGCCCGCTGTGGTGAAAAAAAGCACACAGTTGGGCGCCGATGATGCGGGATTTGTCCAGAGCAAAGCCACGTTGGAGCCGTACGAACAGCCGGACTGGTGGGCGACGGATATGTTGCCGCAGCCGCTGCGCCATAAAAGCGGGCATGAAGGTTCGCACACCTTTCTCACCCACGAGTTTATCGATGCAGTGATCAATGAACGCAAGCCGGCGGTGGACATTTACGAGGCCTTGGCCTATACGGTTCCGGGGATCATCGCCCATCAGTCCGCGCTCCAGGGCGGCAAACTGCTGAAAATCCCTCAATTCGATTGATTCTTTGCGGATCGAAAAGGAATGCCCATGACCAGCCGAGAACGGCTGCTCGCTGCCGTGAATCATCGCACACCCGATCGCCCGGCCATTGACCTGGCCTCCACGCAGGTCACCGGCATCTCCATCCTCGCCTATCAGCGTTTGCGCCGGCATCTGGGGTGGCCCGATTTGCCGCTCAAAGTGAGCGACGCCGTACAGCAAATCTGCATCCCCCACGACGACATCCTGCAGCGGTTCGGCGTTGACACCCGCGGCTTGTTTCCGGTCACCCATCACACCGATTTTCAAGATCATATTGAAAACGATTGTCTGGTGCACGAGGATGAGTGGGGCTTTGGCTACCGGCGTCCGCTGCAGGACGGCCTGTGGTATGATCTCTATCGCCATCCCCTGGCGCAAAATCCGTTGAGCCGAGAGCTCATCGACAACTATCACGTGCCCCGTGGCGATGAACCCAGACGCATTCAAGGACTGCGGCAGCAGGCGCTTAAATGGCGGGAGCAGCAGTTCGCAGTGGTGCTTAAAAGCGCTTGCGCCGGCCTTCTCGAGATGATGATCCGGGTGCGCGGCATGGAAAACGCGTTGACCGATCTGCTGCTGGATCCGAAGAACAGCGGCCGGCTCCTGGACAGAATTCTGCAGCATAAATTGGCCTATTGGAAGATGGCGTTGACGGAGTTGGGCGACACCGTGGATGTGGTGGCGGAAGGAGATGACTTTGGCACTCAGAGTTCGCAACTGATCTCACTTGCAACCTGGCGGGAACTCATCAAACCCCGCCAGGCGCTGTTGATTCAATCCATCCGCTCCCTGGCGCCGCAGGCGAAAATCTTTTTCCACTCCTGCGGCAACATCAGAGAATTTCTGCCTGAATTCATCGACATGGGCATCGACATCATCAATCCGGTCCATATCACCGCTGCCGGAATGGACCCCCTCTCCTTAAAACAGGAATTCGGCCGTGATCTGGTGTTCTGGGGCGGCGGCGTTGACACACAGACCACCCTGCCCAAAGGCACTGCGGAACAGGTGGCGGAGGAGGTCATGCGGAATATCGAGATTCTAGGAAAAGACGGCGGATATGTTTTCAACACCATCCATAACATACAGGCGGACGTGCCGCCGGAAAACATCCTCGCCATGTACGCAGCGGTTTTGCGGCAAGTAATCCCGTATTCTAAAATGTGAAAGGCCGTTGCGCTGGAGGATGAACCTGCCGACGAATAGCACTTATTCCTTTCACAGGTTCAGTTCGTCGATAGATCCTTCGGCGCTCAAAATCCGCAGACAGATGCCGCAATACATTGCCTTGCGCCTCAGGATGGCAAAATGGTTCATGCGGCCATTCATTATTTTAAGGCTCTAGTGCGGCTCGGCAAAATAATTCGAAAAAAACAGAGCCATGCATCGAGTACAATCACTGAATGGCCGGTAAGACAACAGAGGCCGGCGTTGCAAAAGATCGATTTTCGTTTCACAGCCGGCCCTTCACCTTCTCAAGAACAGGAGCAAGCATGGGCCTTTTGAAAACGCAATTCCCTTCCCTAGATCGGTCTGGTTTGTTGCACCTCTTGACCACCGCGCTTCGCCTGCTGGTGGGTTGGCATTTTCTTTACGAAGGTCTGGCCAAAGCCTTGATGCCGAATTGGTCTGCTGCGGGCTACCTGATGTCGTCCCATTGGCTGCTGGCAGACTTTTTTCACTGGATCGCCGCGCATCCGAGTATCCTCAAGGCGGTCAATGTCATCAACATTTATGGCTTGATTCTCATCGGCCTGCTGTTGATCCTCGGTGTCCTCATCCGTCCGGCGGCGATCCTCGGCGCCGGATTGATCGTCCTCTATTACATTGCTAATCCGCCGCTGGCGGGATTTCTCGGCGAAGCGACCGGAGAGGGTCACTACCTGATCATCAACAAAAACCTGATCGAATGGGCGCTGCTGATCTTTTTCGCCGTTCTGCCCAGTGCAGCGGGGTACGGCATCGACCGGCTGCTCCAGCAGCGCCGGTCAAAATCTCAGGCTGCGGCCGCCCCGGATTACAGCAAGCGGGAAACGCTGAAGAATCTTGTCGGTGTGCCGGTGCTGGGCGCTCTGGGCTTGGCTGTGCTGCAGAAACGCAAGTGGGAGAGCTTTGAAGAAGAACACCTGGTCAGCGAAAAAAGCCGGCTTAACGCAGCGACCGGCGCCAGTACGCGCGGTCTGTACTTCGCCTCCTTGCAGGAGCTGAAAAGCAAAGTGCCGTGCGGCAAACTCGGCAACCTGAAGGTCAGCCGGTTGATCTGCGGCGGCAATCTGATCAGCGGCTATTCGCACTCCCGTGATCTGCTCTACGTCTCGCCCCTGGTCAAGGGTTATTTTACCGATGACAAAGTGATCGAAACCCTGAACTTGTGCGAAGCCTGCGGCATCAACACCGCCATCATCCGCGTGGACAACAACACTTTGCGGCTTATCAAAAAGTACCGCCATCGCGGAGGCCGAATGCATTGGATCGCTCAGTGCAAGATCACGGAGGAAGATTATACCTCCGATGTGAACGCCGCGGTCGATCACGGCGCCGTGGGCGCTTACCTGCACGGCGGCGTTTGCGATGAGATGGTGGCTGCCGGGAAATTGGAGCTTTTGGCGCGAGCCCTGGATCACATCAAAACACGCGGAGTGCTGGCGGGTATGGCCGCGCATCAACTGCAGGTGATCGTTGCCGCGGAGCGGGTCGGATTGAACCCTGATTTTTATATGAAAACCCTGAACAGCGGCAATTACTGGACCGCAGGACCCAAACTGCCGAAACCGGATCACTGGGTGCCTGAGCCCCACCGCGTCATTGAGCCTGAACTGCTGGATCCTGATCAGGACAATATCTGGGAGGTGACTCCGCGGCAAACCATCGAGTTCATGAAGAGTGTGAAAAAACCCTGGATCGCGTACAAAGTGTTAGGGGCGGGCGCAATCCATCCGAGAGAGGGTTTGCCCTATGTGTTCGAAAACGGCGCGGATTTCGCCTGCGTCGGCATGTTCGATTTTCAGGTCGTAGAGGACGCCAATATCACGGTGGAGGCGCTGAATAGGTTTGTAGAACGGAAAAGGACCTGGATGGCGTAGCAACGGCAGGGATGAAACAGTGCGGCGGGCTTGATCAAGGCTCGCCGTTTTTTTACAGCCTACTCCTCCCGCCGGTAAAATCTCTGATACTGGAACTTCCAGGCGCGGCTGTAAGAGAGGTTGAGGAAATATTGCACATTGCGGGCGACCCTCGAGCTGCGGTAATCCATATAATAAAACGCTTCCAAACCCGGCCGCAGCAAAAGATGTTCCGAGATTGCCACTTTCAAGCTGTTGCGCCACTCGAACGACCAGCGCTCGTGGGATTGTTCCACATAAACGCCGCGCGCCAGATAACGCATCCGCAGCCAGCTGTCCAGCGCCAGGCCGAAAAATTTCTGGTTTACGGCGCCGTTCATCTCCAGGCCGCCGTGGCCGATGCGGTTGCGCGCATTCCATTTGGCCACCACAGCAAGGCGCAGCGATCGGCTTGCAGAACGGCCGATGCGAAAACCTAGAGAAGGGATCAAGTCCCGCTGGTGAAAACTCAGATCTGAATCCAAACGCAGGCCGACGAACGGCATAAGAGTGCGCGCTTTGCCCGAGACTCGAATAAAATCGCCGATATGAGACAACTCCAGGTTGGACTCTCGGGTGGTGAGCGGACTGGAGGATTCCGGCAACACCGTGGTCCGGTGGTATTTGACCCATAATCCACTCTGCCATTGTACCGAAGGGCTCTCCCGCTTTAAACGGATATCCGTCATCAGTCCCAGATCCCGGCTGTCCTGCGCAGAACGGTTGATGCGCGGCTCAGAATGGGTTTGATAAGCTAGCGTGTTCGCAACCCGAACGTCGCGCCAGCTCAGATCGATCTGTTGCAGACACAGCTGCCAGAGCGGCTGGGTAAGAAAAGGATCCGAGGCCCTGCGCTCGTACACCGCATGCAAATCAGGGATCACATCGGCGCACAGATGGCGGATCAGCAGCTCGTTGACCGTGACCTCCCGGCCCTGTGCATCGCTGATGATCCGTAAAAATCCCAGAAAACGGCTTTTTAAATAACGTTTGTCCGCAAACTCAAGATACCCGTCACCGCAGGAGCTGAGGAATTGGGTGGTGACAACCGCATACTCTTCCTCATCCTGAAGCGGCTTGCCATGCACGGTCCAGCTCTCCGGATCTTTGGATTCCTGCGGCTGTATGGAAAGAAAGTGCAGCTTGCGATTGCTGCCCGCGGGAAGAGATCGGCTGCGCTGCGCCAGTTGCTTGAGTGTTTTTCCACGCAGCCGTAAAATGCGCACTTGATCATTGCTCCACGCAATCCGTTCCACATCGCGGATCGTCATCCGTTCGCCAACGGGATACCAGCGGAAATAGCCCTGGTTGATGAGCGCCACTTCAGAATGAGTGGCACGCATCAGGGTGTACAGTGTGTAATGGAGAAAATCCTCTTCCTGATGTACGGAATCCACCCTGGCCACTTGCTCATCCGCTCCACGGCCATAGCGCTCCAGGCACTGCTGATTGTATCTCCGCTGCAGATCGGCGAGTGCAGCGTCCTCGCTGCTGTCCGGCTGCAAAGATTCATGCTGCACCTGCAGTTGGGTCAACCTACAGCGATCATCGCTCCGCTGCCACTGGCATACCAGGTGACCCACCGACCAGGCGCGCTTGGGCGCCTGCACTAATACCGTCGTACGACGCCCGTTTCCGTAACGGACGCGGCTGAACTCCTCCGGACTTTCGGCCTGGGCCGGACTGATGATCAGATCCGGATTGGCCTCCACCCGGCACAGGGCCAGGTTGCGTTCAAATTCCAGATGAGAGAGCACGATCATCAGGTCATAGCGACCGGCCAATTGGGCGGTCAACCGAGTATAGGCCTGCACCGGATCGCTGATCTGCACACCAGCCAGATTGCGTTCTGCGACGGTCTGCCCCATATTCGGATCACAAAGACCGACCACGGCGATGCGTAAGCCCTGTTTTTGAAAAAAAAGACAGGCGGGCAGAAGGGGATCTCTGTTTTCTGCCAGCAGGTTGGCAGAGAGGAACTGCATCGACGCATGGCGGTTCAACAAAAGCAGGTTTTTCCACCCGAACGTCAAATCGAAATTCCCCGGCGCCACGGCTTGACATCCCCCCTGTTGCAGTATGGAAAAAGCGGTCCTGCCGCTGTCTACGTGGCTGAGATAATAATAGGATAAAAGATCGCCGGTGTCAAAAATCAAATAGTCGTCTGTATCCAAGGTCTGCGTCAGGCGGTGCAAGGTATGTTGGATAGACAGGGCGCCGCCGTGCTGCAGACGATCGTCCTGCTGTAAAAAACCCTGCAGATCGCCGGTGAAAAACAGATGGAGTTCCTTCGGTTCCGTCCTTTGAGCAGACAGAGGCTGCAACAGCGCGCACCAAAGCAACGCCCAGACGGCCGGCCGAGGCCAGGCGCTATGCGTGCGCTTGCCTACGCCGCATCGATGCGTCCTGCCGGCGAGGATAGCTCCGACGCGGCTATGGTGGCAGGTACAATAATTCATTTCGCCTTGGAGAGGAAAGCCAGAGCGGTTTCGATCTGCCGGCGCACCGATTCCACCCCCGTGCCGCCGTAAATGTTTCTTTTATTCAGAGAGCCCAGAGGGTCGAACAGCGTGGCTACATCAGAGGCGAACAGCGGCGACAGCTGCTGCAGGTCCTGCAGCGCAAGCTGCGACAGCGACAGGCGGCGCGTTTCGGCCAATCGCACCGCTTCGCCGACCACGGCGTGCGCCTGACGGAAGGGCATTCCCCGCTGCACGAGATAGTCGGCCATATCCGTAGCATAGAGCATGGGATCCAGGGCTTGCCGCATGGCCTGCGGATCCACCTGCAACGTGGCGACGACTCCGGAAAAAATCAACAGGGATCCTCGAGTCTGCTCCACGCTATCGAACAGCGGTTCTTTGTCCTCCTGCAAGTCGCGCACATAGGCGGTGGGAATCCCCTTCATCATCGTCAACAGGGCGACTAGATCGCCGATCACCCGGCCGGTTTTGCCGCGGATCAGCTCCAATGAATCCGGATTCTTTTTCTGCGGCATCATGCTGCTGCCGGTGGTATAAGCCTCATCCAGAGCGATGAACCGATATCCTTCAGAGGACCAGATGATCCAATCCTCGGCGGCCCGGCTCAGGTGCAGCATGATCTGGCTGCAGTCATAGACGGTTTCACAGATCAAATCACGATCCGAGGTGGCGTCCAGACTGTTTTCCGCCGGCGCCGAAAACCCCAGCCGCTGCGCCAGAGCATGGCGGTCGACGGCGAAAGCGGCGCCGGCCAGCGCACCAGCGCCCAGCGGCATCACAGAGCAGCGTGTTCTCGTCTGCGCCAGCCGTTCCCGATCCCGTTGCAGCTGAAAAAACAACGACATCATATAATGGGCAAAGGAGATCGGCTGGGCTTGGCGGAGATGGGTGTAGCCGGGCATCACAGTGTCGACATGGTTTTTCGCCAGTTCGACGATGGACGCGAGGCTTGCGCGCAGTGCGGCGAGCAGCTGTTCGAGATGATCGAGCAGGTACAGCCGCACATCTGTGGCCACCTGGTCGTTACGGCTGCGCCCGGTATGAATCCGCGCCCCCAGATCTCCCAATCGCTCAGTGAGCCACCGTTCGTTGGCCGAATGGATGTCTTCATCAGAGGGCGAAGGGCTCAAGGCGCCGGCGATAAAGTCGCTGCGTATGTCCGCCAACGCGGCCACAACCCGCTCCGCCTCCTCCGGCGTATAGACGCCGACCTCGGTCAGCGCCTGGGCCCAGGCCTGATTGACCGAGATGTCGTACTCGAACAGCTTTTGATCAAAATGGAGGGAATGGCTGAAACGCTCCATGGCCTCTTCGGTGGGTTTGCTGAAGCGGCCGGCCCATATTTTTTCGCGCATGGTCAGTCCCGTTTGTATTTCAAATCCGGCATTTCATGGCTGGTCTGTTTGTCCCATTCCTGCTGCACCAGTGCGCGCACTGTGAGCGGAAGCCCAAACAGGTTGATGAACCCTTTGGCGTCCTTTTGGTCATAGACATCTTCCTCGCTGAAGGTGGCGAAATCTTCGCGGTACAGCGAATAGGGCGATTTTCGGCCTGCACTGATGATGTTGCCTTTGTACAATTTGAGCCGGACGGTGCCGGTGACCAGCTTTTGAGTTACAGTGACGAACGCGTCCAGCGCTTCTCGCACCGGCGTATACCAAGCGCCGTTGTACACCAGTTGGGCGTAACGCGGCGCCAGCATTTCTTTTTGGTACAGGGTTTCACGATCCAGCACCAGGGATTCGAGCTCCTTGTGGGCGAAATAGAGCACGGTTCCGGCAGGCGTTTCATACACGCCGCGGGATTTCATGCCCACCAGCCTGTTTTCCACGATGTCAGCCCGGCCGATGCCGTTGGCGCCGGCCAGTTTGTTCAGCTCTTGCACCAGCGGCACCGCCCCCATACGTCGGCCGTTGAGGCCGACCGGAACGCCGGCCTCAAAGTTCACCTCCACATAGGTGGGGCGATCCGGCGCCTTTTCCGGACTTTGGGTAAGAACGAACATCTCCTCTTTGGGCTCATTCCAGGGGTCTTCGAGATCGCCGCCCTCATGGCTGATGTGCCAGATGTTGCGGTCGTTGCTGTAGATCTTTTCCTTGCTGGCCTTGATGGGTATTCTGCGTTCCTCGGCATACGCGATCGCATCCTCGCGTGAACGGATATTCCACTCCCGCCAGGGGGCGATGATGTGTAATTTAGGATTAAACGCTTTATAGGTCAGTTCAAAGCGGACCTGATCGTTTCCTTTGCCGGTGCATCCGTGCGCCACTGCATCCGCGCCCTCGGCCATGGCGATCTCGACCTGACGTCTGGCGATCAGAGGCCGGGCGAAAGAAGTACCGAGCAGATAGCGGCCTTCATAAACAGCTCCGGCTTTGAGCGTCGGCCAGATGAACTCTTCGATAAAACTCTGACGCAGGTCCTCTACGTAGCATTTGCTCGCGCCGGTGGCGATGGCCTTTTCCTCCAGCCCATCCAGTTCCTCCCCCTGGCCCAAATCCGCCGCGAAAGCGATCACCTCGCAGCCATAGTTCTCCCGCAACCAGGGGATGATGATTGAAGTGTCCAGCCCGCCGGAATAGGCGAGCACGACTTTTTGCACTTTGACAGTCATGACGTCAGACTCCTATTAAAAGTGGAAAATAAAAAGCGACCCGTCAGTCGCTTGTTCATACTAGAAAAAATTATTAAACTTTATTTTAAAAAATAATCAGCAAAATATCAAGAGAAAAACACGCTACCCCTTCGCCATGAATTGCAGCAGAACCGTGTGCGCGACCGCACGCATCCGGCCCCAGTCCTCCCATGGCGGAGGCAACTGCAGCAGCACCTGCGTTGCTTTTTTCAGTTCATCCGCATCCATCCAGGAAAAAGCGGAGATGCTCTCTCCTTCGTCCTGGACAGCGGGGCTCAGACCGGCCACAGCGCTATGAAACAGATAAGAGAAAAACGGAATCCGCTCCTGCTGATAACAAAAGGTGTAGAACACAACCGCCAGCGGTTGATAACAGGGCGCCTGCCAGCCAGTCTCCTCGAGCGTCTCCCGCTCCAACGCGGCCATCAAGGGTTCGTTGTAATGGATGCCGCCGGTCAGCAGGCGATAGACGTTCGAAGGGTAGAACGATTTACTGTGCATGAGATATTGACCGGCGCTGTTCTGCAGGCAAAGAACCACCTCCCCGCGCCGAGATTGGTCGCGATACAGCGCGTTATGCCATTCCAGGGCCCGACGCTGAGAAACCAGCAGCTCGGTTTGGTAGAGCGCGAGCTGGGGCCGGTCGGCCATAAGCGCCTCCACCTCCTCCTGCCGCCAAAATGGCGCATGCAGTGCCAGCCCCTTGGCCCGTTCAAAAGAGAGCGGTTCCATCATAGATTAGCGCCCTAGCCCTAAAGGAATGGATTCAAAATGGTAAGGGATTTTATTGACTGATTATGACGCAGATCTTCTGAATAAAGTACCGTACAGTCAGCTTGTAGTGCAGCCGCAAGAATCAATGCATCATAGAAAGAATATTGCCACCTTTGCATTAGATCCAGCGCTTGATGGTAGAGGTCGATGCTGGTAAATATTTGACAAAGCGGATAAAGTACCGAGTCCACATAACGGTGGCAATCGAGGATTGAGAGCGGAGCGACAAACTTTCTCGTAGCGACGTTAATAAATTCCTGGATGACTTGATAACTAATGCATCCCTTGTTTTCTACCAGTGCCGCTTTTATTAGCTGGTTGGCTTTTTGCTGTTTCGCTGAATTGGAAAGATCGAAGGAGTAAATAAATATATTTGTGTCTAGAAAATATCTACCTTTCATTTAATTCATCCCTTGAAAATGTTCCTCCGGGTTGCGCATAATTTAATGATTTCATCAAGGACTCATATTCAGAACTATTTATGCCAGCATTAACGTATTGTTTTAGCCAATGGCGGAATGTCGCGTTTAAAGTCGTTCGCTCTTTTTGGGCCTTCTGTCGTGCCTTTTGGATAAGCTCATCTTCAGCACTCAAAGTAATATTTTTCAACATAATGTACCTCATTTTCACATTACTTGTGTACACTAATATAGTGTTCTTTTACGTCAAAAGCAAATTAAATATTTCATTTGCGATCACCCGACCACAGCGTTACCGCTCGCACGAATCCTACACGCACTTTAGGTGCGCTGTTTTAAAATACACTAGTCGGCGTGCCAAAATCAAATGCAATTCAAAACCATCCGTAGCGCACGGATGGTGCATGCTAGGTCAGCGCCTGTTTGACGGTCGCACCGATCTCCGCCGGAGAGGGACAAACCTGCACCCCGGCTTGCTGCAGAGCGGCGATTTTTTCCGCTGCCGTGCCCTTGCCTCCAGAGATGATAGCGCCCGCGTGTCCCATCCGTCTCCCCGGCGGCGCAGTCTGTCCGGCGATAAAGCCGATCACCGGTTTTCGCATATGCCGGCGGATATAATCCGCGGCCTCCTCTTCAGCGGCGCCGCCGATTTCACCGATCATGACGACCGCCTGCGTCTCCGCGTCGTGGTTGAACCATTCAAGCACGTCAACAAAGGAAGTGCCGACGATGGGATCGCCGCCGATGCCAAGGCAGGTACTCTGGCCAAGCCCCTGCCGCTGCAGCTGAGCGACTGCTTCGTAGGTCAAAGTGCCGCTGCGGGAGACCACGCCCACCGGCCCAGGGGCATGGATGAATCCAGGCATGATGCCGATCTTGCACTGGCCGGGAGTGATAATACCCGGGCAATTGGGCCCGATCATTCTCGTTCGGCGCGAACGCAGATACTCCTTCACTTTGAGCATATCGAGCACAGGAATGCCTTCGCTGATGCAAACCACCAAAGCCAGGCCGGCATCCGCCGCTTCCATCACCGCATCCGCTGCAAACGGCGCCGGCACAAAGATGACCGACGCCTGGGCGCCGGTCGCTTGAACAGCCTCGGCGACCGTATTAAAGATCGGCACTTTATCTTCGAACTTTTGACCGGCTTTGCCCGGCGTCACACCGGCCACCAGCTGGGTGCCATAGTCCAGCATCTGGCGGCTGTGAAAGGATCCTTCGCTGCCGGTGATGCCCTGCACCAGAACACGAGTGGTTTTATCGACGAGAATGCTCATAAAGGCTCCTGATCAATGGGCCATGACTTGAACCACGCATTGCGCCGCACCCGCCAAATCCTCTGCGACGTGGAATTTCAAACCCGATTCTTGCAGCAGCGCGCCGGCCTCCGCCGCGTTGGTGCCGGCCAGGCGCACGACAATGGGCACTTGCACGTTCAGGCTTTGCGCCGCTTCTATCACCCCTTTGGCCACGCGGTCGCAGCGCACGATGCCGCCGAAAATATTGATCAAAATCGCTTGTACTTTGGGGTCGGACAGAATAATCCGAAATCCATTGGCCACCGTCTCCACTGAAGCGCCGCCGCCCACATCCAGAAAATTGGCCGGCTCTGCGCCCGCCAGTTTGATCAGGTCCATGGTCGCCATGGCCAATCCCGCGCCGTTGACCATGCACCCCACATTGCCGTCGAGCCTGATATAATTCAAATTGTATTTTGAAGCCTGCACTTCCAGGGGGTCCTCCTCATCCAGATCGCGCAGTGCAGCCAGATCCGGATGCCGATAAAGCGCATTGTCATCCAGGTTCACCTTGACGTCCAGAGCCAGGAGGTGATCCTCTGCGTCAATGATTAACGGATTGATCTCCACCAGCGAGCAGTCATTCGCACAAAAGGCGTCGTACATGGCCCTGAACAGAGCCGCCCCTTCTTTCGCCAGGCCGTGCGCAAGCCCAAGAGCAAACGCCATGCGTCGACACTGGAACGCCTGCAATCCGACGCCGGGATCGATGGGTTCGGTTATGATTTTTTCCGGATGTTCTTCCGCTACTTTTTCAATCTCCACACCGCCTTCGCGGCTGATCATGAACACCAGGCGATTTTTACCGCGATCCGCAATGAGGCCGGCATACAGCTCCTTTTTGATCTTGGCCGCTTCGGTGAACAGAATGCGCCGGACGATCTTTCCCTCTGCGCCGGTCTGCGGCGTCACCAGCCGCATGCCGAACATTTTTCTCGCTGCATCCACCGCTTCGCTCTCCGAGCGCACCAGTTTGATGCCTCCGGCCTTGCCGCGGCCGCCGGCGTGCACCTGGGCCTTGAGCACCCATTCAGGCCCGGGCAGCGCAGCCACGATCTCTGGCACCTGGTTCAGGGAAAAGGCCACCCGGCCCTGCTGCACCGGAACACCATGCGCTTTCAGCAGCTCTTTGGCCTGGTATTCGTGTATTTTCATTCTTACTCCTATGTGTTACAATCCGCTCAGACCTCGACCGACTGTTGCCTGAGCTCAGGGCAAACCGCCGGCGCAGCTGACCGCAAGAAAAATCGGCGAGCGTGGACGCTCAGCATTGCGCTCGGTGATCCGATTTTTACTCGACCACTTGAAAAATCTCTTCGATGGGTTTTTTATCGCGCTGGCGCACTGGTCCGGCCGGTCGGCCGACAGCGATAAAAGCCGTCAAATGCCAGGGTTCAGCGATTTGGAGCAGACCTTCGAGCTCTTGCCGGGCCATCATCATGCCGCTCAGCCAGCAAGCGCCATAACCCAGATCAACAGCGCACAGCAATAGGTTTTCAATCGCTGCGCCGATGCTCTGGACGTCCGGATAGTTGCGCAGCGCATTGACGTCTTGGTGCCCCATATTGGTCAACGGCAGAAGCTTGTCCACCATGGCCTCATAATTTTTACTCGCCACAGCGATCAGGGCCGGTGCGTCCTTGAAAAAAGTAGAATAATAATCCACCGTGTTTTTGACGCTCTGATCGCGCGCAGTCGGGGTGTCCGGAAACAACTGGTCGAGATGCCGGTGCACCGCTTGAGCCATGGAGGCCATCAAGGACTTGTTAAGGACGGCGATGAATTTCCACGGCTGCTCGTTGTTGACGCTGGGCGCCAAGCCGGCACAACGCACCATCTCCTGCAGATCAGCGACCGCTACGGCTTCCGGCGCGAATTTGCGCACGCTGGCACGTGCTTCAATGGCTTCTTTCAGCTGCATAAAGAATCCTTTCTTTACAGTGAGCGGCTGTTGACAGGGTTTGCCCGGTCAAAAAGTCTTGAGAAACGTCATACGGAAAACAGAATGCTTTATTTTTCGTTCCCGCCCCCCAAAAAAACTCATGGAACCGATGCCGATGTCGAGGCTGACCTGGCCGCCCAGATAGGTCGACGTCGTCAGACCGGAGCCGGCGTAGCCCTCTACCTGGGGTCCGATGGATAACTTGGGCAGAACAGGGAACTGAAAAAAATCGCGATAATAAAAGAACGAGGTCTGCTCCTCCGCGGTTTTGCTGAAATAAAGATTCCAGCTCTCAAACGAGAGTTTGCCGGAGCAGTAAATCGCATACGCCTCATAGACCAGATGAGACATTCTTGCACCTTTGTCCTGGGATTCACTGAATTCAAATCCGATCTGCGGAATCAGCTGCCACTGGCCCAAATGAAAGTCAGGCCCGAAATCGATTTGCGCAAATCCCTGAGAGGACATTTGAAACACAGAGAGCCAGCCGACTGTCCTGCTGACGGGTATTTCATAGAACAACCAAGGATTCAAACTGCCATAGTGATAATCTACCCGCAAAGTGTAAACCGGCTGTTCGGCGAACGCCGGGCCGCTGCTGGCGAGATACAAAAGCAAAATCAGAAAGGCTTTTATTCTGCAACGCATCGCTGAATCCTTTCAAAGAATTAGACTCTCCCTTTACCGCTGATCGCTGGTTCGGCGGTTCGCGCGAAAGCTCCTCCTGTGCCAGCCTGGTTCTGAGCGGACCTCCCTTTTCTTACTGCTTTTTCTGCAGGTCCTGGGCAAAAGTCGTGATCAAGTTCCATGCCTGTTGTACATGATGAAATTCCGTATGCGTCTGTCCGACGCAGAATCGCAGCACCAATCGGTCGTTGAGCTTGGTATGGGTGAGATAGAGCCGACCGGACTGGTTCAGCCGGTCCATCAGCGTTTGATTGAGCGCGTCCGAACCTCGTAACCGGAAGCAGACCAGGTTCAACGGCGGCGGCGCGGTCAATTCAAAAGCCTCATTTTCGCTTACCCAGCCGGCGAACGTTTGCGCCCAGCGGACATGCCGGCGGATGTGATGCTGCAGCCCCTCGACGCCATAATGACGGATGACGAACCAAAGTTTCAGCGCGCGAAATCTGCGACCCAATGACACCTGCCAATCGCGATAATCGATGACCGCGCCGGACTCGGTGGCCTGATTGCGCAGATATTCAGGCAGGATGGTCAATGCCTGGATCAGGGCAGCGCGGTTGCGGACGAAAAAGCAGTCGCAGTCAAAGTTGGTGAACAGCCATTTGTGCGGATTAAAGCAATAGCTGTCGGCTGAATCCAGTCCGATAAAGAAACGGCGGAATTCTGGGCACACTGCCGCGCTGCCGGCCATGGCGCCGTCGACGTGCAGCCACAGTTTTTCCGCCTGACAGATGCGGCCGATCTCAGGCAGCGGATCCATGCCGTTGACAGAGGTGGTTCCCACCGTGGCGGCGACGAAAAACGGCTTCAGCCCTTTCTCGCGATCCTGCCCAATCGCTGCGGCAAGAGCGTCCGGCCGCATGGCATACCGCGCATCGGTCGGTATCAACCGAAGGTTTTCACCGCCGATGCCGGCCAGCTTGATGGCTTTCTCGATGGACGAATGGGCCTGGGTCGAGGCGTAGGCGGTGAGTCGACCGTTGCAGCCGCGGCGGTTGCTGGCCAACTCCGTGGCTCGTTCGCGCGCCGCCACGATCGCACAAAGCGCTCCACTGGAGGCGGATTCCTGGATCACACCGCCGCCCGCTGAATCGGATTTGAATCCCGGCGGCAAATCCATCATGTCCACCAACCAATCCATGACATGGGTTTCCAGCTCTGTGCAGGCCGGACTGGAGGCCCACAGCATGCCCTGAACGCCCAGGCCGGCAGAGAGCAGTTCACCGAGAACCGCTGGATAAGAACTGTTGGAGGGGAAAAAGGCGAAAAAATTAGGCGACTGCCAATGGGTCACACCTGGAAGAATGATCCGTTCCACATCCTGCATCATGACGGAAAAGGGCTCGCCGGTTTGCGGCGCGTGTTCGGGGAGCTGCCGGCGGACATCCCCGGGCCGGTTTTGCGACAGCACCGGCAGAGCCTCCACCGTCTCGTAATAGCGCGCGATCCAGTCGATCAGGGCATGACCCTGCTTGCGAAAATCATCCGCCGTCATGTGATAATTTTTTTCCGTTTCCATTCCTGCTCCATCTTGAGAGTGAAAGGCGTTGGATGGCAAGGTCAAGGGGTGAGATGAAAAAACTGCTCCTGATACAACTGGGCATACACCCCGCCCTTTTGCAACAACGCCTGGTGAGCGCCTATTTCGATTATTTTGCCCCGCTCCAAAACAACGATTTTATCCGCATTCATCACCGTGCTGAGACGGTGGGCAATGACGATCGAAGAGCGCTCCTGCAGCAAGCGTGACAGTGCATCCTGAATCTGATGTTCGGATTTGCTGTCCAGGGCGGAGGTGGCTTCGTCCAGAATCAAAATGCGCGGGTCCTTGAGAAAGGCCCGGGCGATGGCCAGTCGCTGTTTCTGACCGCCGGACAGATTACCGCCGCGTTCGCTGATCTCTGTCCAGAGCCCTTCCGGCAGAGCGCTGACAAACTCCCACGCATTCGCGGCTATGAGCGCCTCCTTCAGCTCCGAGGGAGTGGCATTCGGCTTGGCCAGGAGCAGATTTTCCTGAATGGTGCCGGAGAACAGAATGGTCTCCTGGTTGACGATGCCGATCACGGCTCGCAGGTCCGCCAATCGTATGTCGCGCAGATCGTGGCCGTCCAGACGGACCGCCCCTTCATCCGGATCATAGAACCGCGGCACCAGGTTGGCCAGAGTTGATTTTCCCGAGCCGCTGGCGCCGACAAACGCCACGGTTTCGCCGGCCTCGATGGTCAGGTCGATATTCTGCAACACCGGAACGCCGCGCTCGTAGCCAAAAGTGACCCTATCAAATTCAATAGTCCCGACGACCTGGCGAAGCTTTTTGGCGTTCGGCTTTTCAATCACCTGAGGCTGCATGTCGAAATACTCAAAGATCCGTTCGATGGCAGCCAGAGAATTGGACAGCAACACGTTCAAGTCAGAGAGCCGCTGAATCGGTCCATAGAACATGGTCAGATAGAGCAGAAACTGCGTGAGCTCGCCAACCGTCAACTGTCCCTGCAGAATCTGCCGGCTGCCGTACCAAAGCACCAGCCCCGGCGCTGTCAATACTACAAATCCAACCAGCATCTCGTTAAGCGCCGAATACTGCACTGAACGAAGCACGCGGTTGTACAGCTTGTCCGACTGGGAGGCGAATCGTTCGGATTCTTCCGGCTCGCGGGTGAACCCCTTGACAATGGTCACTCCGGCGATCTTTTCCTGCAGACCGCCCGAGATCACCTCCACCCGCTGCTGAACTTCCCGGCTGGCCCGGCGAATGCGGCTGCCGAGCGTCTTGATGGAAAGAAGAAATATCGGCATCAACGCCAGAGCGATCAGCGTCAACGTCGCATGCAGATTGAACAGAACAATGAGGAGCACCAACAGAAGAATGCTGTCCATCCACACATTGGTCAAGGCCGAGCCGACGAAATTCTGCGCCTGGGCGATGTCGTTGACCATGCGCGAGACAATCGCTCCGGTCTGCCGTTTGGCGAAGAACTGATGCGAAAGACGCTGGACGTGATTGAACAGGGCCACGCGCAGATCGCGGATCATGCGATGACCGGCCTTGGCGGTGAACAGACTGCGCAAATAGCAGGCCGCCATCCAGAACAGATTCACGCAAACGAGGATCAGGATCAATCGGTTGATCTCGCTGATCTGATTGTCAAACCCCATCACGCGAGCCGGAATCACCTCATCCAACACCAGGCGCAAGATATAGGGAAAGACCAGCGGACTGAGAAACTTGCCGATGCCGGCCAGGGTGGCGATCAGATAGTGATGCGCATGGGGCTTGGCATAAGAGAGAAAACGCGCGATCGAATGATATTTCTTGGCTCTGGCTTCAGAGATATCGAGAGGGTTGCCTACCACGTCCTTGACCGCCAGGATACGGTTTGGCAGCAGATCCGTTTCAAGATAAAATGAATGATCTTGCAACAGCGACTGTCCAGATTCCGTGATGCGCGAGGGCAGCTGGGAATGCGGGATCGGCGCCGGCACCAGAATATCCTCCTCCACCCGCAACACCAGAACGCGATAATCCTCATACGAGGATTCCGGGTTGATCGCGTCCAGGATCAGCGCATCCAGGATGATCTCGGTCAGATCCCAGCGGTTAAAGACGTAGAATCGCTTTTCGGTGCGTGAAAGACCGGTGTTGAGATAACGAGAGACGTTCTCTTTATGCGTCAGATGATAAACGATCATAGTTGAATGGATTGATGACCAACCAGGAAACGTGGTTTTTATCTGAAACAGCGGCGGAGCATCGCAAGGCGCCGCTGAGGCTGCAGGACATCGATTCGACCGGCATGTCTGCAGCATCCGCAGTGGATTCTTACCATCCCCCTCCGCCTCCCCCTCCGCCTCCCCCTCCTGAAGATCCGCCGCCTCCACTGCCCGAGCTGGAGCCCGGCGCTGCGGAGGCGGAAGAGATGGAAGAAGAAAAGGAGCTGCTGAAGGAGGAGGTGAAAGAAGTGAGCCCCTGTCCAGTCCAGGAGCCCGACTGATACCAGCCCAAACCGTTTTTGAACTGCTGCTCATCATTGAACAGCCGGGCGAACTGCTCGGACCATTCATGTTCCACATCCAGGGCCAAAGCATAGGGCAGATATTTTTCAAACAGAGCAGGAGTCTTGTCCGGAGGATAGAACGTATCCCAACGGGACTGTTCCGTCGCCGTCAGATACATCTTGAAGCCCTCCAGCTGATCCATCACCCTTCGACCGGTCACCGATGGCGCTTTGAGCAGGTGATAGAAAAAATAGTTTAGGAACACGGTTGCACAAAATACCAGAACCGTCCACGGGCTGGTGGTCTGGCTGAAAGTGACCAGGCCGAACAGCTCTCCGGCGATGAATGGAAGAGCAAAAAGCGTGACAAAGACCGCGGTCGCTATGGAGGCATAGCGCACACTCGAAGCCAGTACGACCGTGCGCCAAACATGAAACACCACATAGACCAGAGCGATGACCCCCATGCTCCAGAACAGCACCCAGGCGGCCATCAAGGCGGCCTCTGGAGAACGCAAAGCAAATAGGGAGGCTGTGAGCACCAAGGCCGAGAGCAGCACTCCGGGCCAAAAATAAATGCGGTTGGTCCTGAAATAGGTGTTATAGTAAGCGGCGGCCAACTGCTTTTTCAATTGCCCCATGGCGGACCGAATGGTCTGATGGTTGTGCTGCTTCAGATCGATTCGACCGGTTGAAACGAACAGAGCATCCAACACTTTTTTTTCGTCCTGGGAAAGAGTGTCCTCCGCCTGTTTGCGCGTCAGAGAATATACCTCTTTGTCTTTGCGGATCAGAAGATGGCCTCGAACAGCCATGTGGACGATAAAAGAGGCGAAGGTTTTATCGTCAAATTTCATCCGCATGAGGTAACGGACTGCATCCGGCCGCATTCCATGCGGAGGCCGGAACTGCGGAACAATCGCCCCTTTGGCAGGATCCCGGCCGACCCGGCGCCATTGAAAGATGTAATAGGCCAGAACCAAAACCAGTCCCACAAGCCCGACGACAAAGCCCAGGTTGTCCTGAAAAAAAGCGTTCCATCTTTCCTTGCGTTCAGGCTGCCGGACCATCCCTTTCGGCCAGGTCAGGACGATGGTGAGCCCTTCCTGAGGCTCGAGAGGCCGTGTGGCGGTAAAATAGTAGCCGCCGTCCTCCTGGCGGATAAAAGCAAGGCTCTTTTCCCTGCTGCCCTGAACGCCGGTGAATCCGTCCCAACCGATGGCGGAAGCAGCCGCCTCCGCCGGCAGATAGACCGTGGCTGCCGCGGTGTCGATCGCAAACGCCCAGCCGTTGCCGGTCACATTCCAATAGAGCTCATCGTGGCTGGAAAAAAAACCGATCTGCCGACGCGTCTCATAGGTGAGCGTGTAGGTATGAACGCCGGGATCTATCAGGCTGTTTTCGTCCCCCAGATAGATATGAACGCCGTTGTTCTCCGAACGGCAGTGATGTTTTTCCTCCTCCCCATCGCGAAAGGCGGCCTTTACAGACAGCGGCACAGAGAAGCGATGCCCGTATCGGTCGCGATAGCGCGTCGGCAAGGAGCGATAGATGCCATGGCGGATTCGGTCACCGGTGGAAAACACTCGAATGGTTTCCATCACCTGCATGCTGCCGTCGCTGCGTACCTGAACTGTGCTGGAATAGTTGAGGATCCGTTCCTGTTCCTCTGCGCGCAGCAAAGAGCCGGACGTCAGCAGCAGAATGAAAACCAGGCGGACATGACGCCGCCGCTTGATGATATTGCTCATGCTCAGAAACCGACCTGCGGCGGCTGCGTTTCTTCCTCCCGGCCTTGAAAAAACGGCTCATCGCTGAATCCGAACATCGGACTGATCAGATTGCCGGGAAACGTGTGCACCGCGATGTGATAATCTCTGACCGTCGCGTTATAATAACGCCGCGCCATCTGCAATTGATCTTCAATGTCGCTCAGCTCTTTTTGCAATTCGAGAAAATTCTGGTTCGCCTTGAGGTCTGGATACGCCTCGGCTACAGCGAGCAAATTTTTCAGCGACCGGGCCAGGCCGCTCTCCGCCTTTGCCCGCGATGGGATATCCTGCGCGGTCATGCAGCGGCTGCGAGCCTCGGTGACCTCGTTGAGCACTTGCTTCTCATGACTGCGATAACCGGCAACGATGTTGACCAAATTGGGAACCAGTTCATAACGCCGTTTCAGCTGCACCTGAATGCCGCTCCATGCTTCTCTGACCATGGCGCGTCTGCGCACCAATCGGTTATACAATAACACCAAGCTGAACAGCACGATCAGCACGACGGCGATGATGATCCAGGACATAGGTTACCTCGCTTTCTGTAGAACCCGGTTTTTCCGAGCTGAGCCGTTCTTTCGCTTTGAGCGGAAAAGCATGCGCGCCGGCCAAGGCCTTGCAACGACGATCGGCTCCGACCGCCGGGTGGGGCGGAAGCGTCACGCCCGTCGCAGGATTCTGCCGGCTTTTTCCCCGCTGTGCCGTGCGTTATGGATGACCGTGCGTCCATTCACCACAACATGGCTGATGCCCTTGGGATATTGATGCGGCGCCGTAAAGGCGGCCTGGTCGATCACTGTCTGCGGATCGAAAATCACCAGGTCGGCGAACATGCCCTCCTGCACCACACCGCGGTCGGCGATGGAGAAATGGCTGCACGGCAACGAGGTGATCCGGCGGATCGCCTCCGTCAGGGGCAATATTTTTTTCTCGCGCACATAGTAGCCGAGGTAGCGCGGGAACGAGCCGTAGCTGCGCGGATGAGGCATGCCGCGGGAGAGCACGCCGTAAGGCGCCAGACTGTCGCCGTCGGATCCGACCATGGTGTGGTTATAGGCCAGCACCGCGGCCGTATCCTCTTCGCTCATGGCAAAGCCGCACATGCTCACATTGCCCTTTGCATCGATCATCAAACGGCGGACATATTCGTAGGGATCGCCATCGCCGGCCAGCCGCGCCACGGTTTGACCTTCACACTCCTTGCGCTCCGGGTTGGACACCCTGGTGATCAACACACTTTCCCAGGAACCCAAGGCCTCAATCTTGTCCTGCACGAATGCTCTGATTTTCAACCAATCTTGTTCACGCGAAAGACGGGCTGCCAGATCCTCGTCGCCGCCGGCACGGCTCCATATTGGAAACAACAGTTTTAACGAGGTGCTGTAGGCAGTGTAAGGATAACGGTCGCAGCAAACTTCCAAGCCGTTGCGCCTCGCCTGGTCCACCGCGCGCAGCAATCGAGGCGTCTTGTGCCAATTGCGTTTTTGACAGGCTTTGAAATGGGAGATCTGCACCCGGCACCCGGCCGCAGCGCCGATGGCCAGGGCTTCGTCCAGCGCCTCTTCCACCCGCAGATCCTCATTACGCATGTGTGTGGCATAGACAGCGCCCTGATGCGCGACCTCATTGCAAAGTTCGATCAGTTCCCCGGTCTCGGCATACATGCCCGGCTTGTACTCCAGACCAGTAGAAAGGCCCAGAGCGCCCATACCCAAATACTCGCGCAAAATGGCGCGCATGGCGCCCATTTCTTTTTCGCTCGGCGGACGGTCATCCGGCCCCATCACCGCTTCGCGCAAACTGCTGTGGCCCACCAGCACAGCCACATTGAGGCAGACTCCGTTTTTCTCCACCCGGTCGAAATAGCCGGACAGATCGCGCCAGTTCACCTCCAATTCGTATTGTCTTTGCAGCGCCTCGATGGTTTCCCTGGATCGCACCTCATCCAAGGGATAGGGGGAGTCGCCGCAATTGCCGCAGATCTCTGTGGTGACGCCCTGGCGGATTTTGCTCTCAGCATTGGGATTTGCCAACAGCGCCACATCGCTGTGCGTGTGCACATCGATAAAACCGGGCGTGACCGCCATGCCTGCAGCATCGATCCGTTGATGACAGGAACGACGGCTCAGATCACCCACGGCCGCGATGCGGTTACCGCGAACGCCGATGTCCGTGACAGCCGGTTCATTCCCCAGCCCATCATACACCAGCCCGTGGACGATGAGAAGATCGAATTCCTTGCGTTCGCATCCCACGGCCACAGAGCCGGCGGCCGCCGCGGTCAAGGCCTTGGCGATGAAACGTCTTCGATTCATCAGGGTTGCACCTCAACGCGGAAGGCTTTAACCAGAATGCCGGCGCCGGTCACCTTCTCTCCGCTGCGGAGATTCCTGCGCTCCCCGCGATGAAGTGGAGTGGTGCGGCGAAGAGCAGTCTGCCGTTTCTGCAATCCCTGAACAAACTTTTTAAAAGCCTGAATGTCCGTTTCGGAACCACCCTGCTCTGCTTTTTCCAGCAGCCAGTTCAGCTGCATCGGATTGTGTTGAGCAGCGAAAAGATAAACCGTCGTGTTGCCGATATCCTGTTCATCGAACACCCGCCATGGTGGATCAACCGGTGCGCGCACGCTTTGGCCGGCTTGCACTCGATTCTCCATCTGGCCGGGCGCTGGAAATAAACGCTCGATGCGTCCCCGGCCGTTTTCCAGCACAATGATCAGATGGCAGGGATTGGCCGGTTGCATCTCTAGTTGCAGCCGGTCGCCGACGCGTACGACCTCTCCGTTCCTGACCTGTTTCGCCTGCCAGGAGCCATCCGCGGTTTTCGTTTCAAAGGCCATCTGATAGACATAGCTGGCTGGCAGAGCCTTGGTCTTTTGCTCCTCCTGCGCCGCAGCGGACAATTGAGACAGGTCGCCGCACTTGACATCCGCTTCGATCTGCACATGATAGCGCGGCGGATCAGACTCCAGCGCATCGATCAGCACCTTTTTGCTGACAATGTAGCCTGCGGCCAGGCTCTTGATCTCGTCCTCCACAGTCATGTAATTATGCACTTTGCTGTAGGACTCGATATACAGACCGGTGCCCTGTTCTACTGCTTTGCGTTCCGCATCCTTCATAGCTCTTTCTTTGGCCGCCTGAATGGTGTCGGTATCGCCCATATAAGCCAAACCGTCCACCGTGACCTTGACCACAGCGGCGGGTTCCTGCGCGGAACAAGCCGCCACCCCGATCCACAACCAACAGCCAATAAAGACGTTCGTCATCGCTTCGGCCATATCTTTTCCTCTGTTTTTCACCGGCCTTGCTCATCGGCCGGAATAATACCGGGAAAGGTCTACCCTTTTCATGCGGTTCAAGATAATTTGAAATTAAAAGATTATCAAGAGCTATTTCACCTTCGGCCGGACACTGCCGATCTCAGCGAACCGGCTGCCGAATCTGCCTTGCCCCCGGCCTTTAGCTCGCCTCGGCGATGGCACGGTACATGGCCACCATGCTTTGCGGAGAGCTGGTGACCTGAATGTTATGACACGGGCCGGGGATATAGCCGTTGTAGGCGCCGAGCACGCGAATGTTCTCGAACACCTCCTGACGGATCTCCTCTTCAGAGCCGAACGGCAAAGTGTACTGGTTGTCGATGCCGCCGTGAAAGATCACCTGTTCGCCGAAATCATCGGCCAGTCCCTGCCGATCCATGCCCTTGCAGCGCCACTGAATGGGATTGAGCGCATCGATGCCCAGCTGGATCATATCCGGAATGATCGGCCGGACCGCTCCGTCGCTGTGGTGAAAAACAAAAGCCCCGGCTTCGTGCACCAGATCGATCATGCGCTTCATTCGCGGCAAGAAGTATTGCCGAATGTGCTGCGGCGAATAGAGCAGGCTCTCCTGTGTGCCCATATCCTCCGCCACCCAGGAGACCAGCACGCGGCCTGGTATCGCCTCGTACAGCCGGCGGGTCTTTTCATAGCACAGGTCGTACAATTTTCCTAGCGCGTAATGGACGATCTCGGGGTTCTCATACAGATCGATGAAGGCCTGTTCAGTGCCGCGCAGCTGCTCCTTGTAATCCATGAACGGTTCCGATCCGCCGCCGATGATCACCCAATCCTCCTTGCCGCGGATCTCTTCCGCCAGGTGACTGAAATCCCACCAGTCCGCGGAAGGCCAGGTGTAATTGGCTTCTATCTCCTCCACTGTGGTATAGCGGGCCAGAGGATGGTAATCCACCGCGCCGTCCAACCCGGTGTACACGCCGCCGGCATAGGCGATGTCCTGATAATGCGCGCCGAACACCGTGGTATTGGGCGCGAGCTTGGGTCCCACATAGCGCGGCTCCACCCAGAGGCACAGATCGATGTCCAGTTTCCGGCATGCGGCCTCATAATCCGCCACGTTCAAATAACGGTAGAGATTGGACAAAGCCTCAGGGGTGGCGGTGAGAAAGGTCGGCAACCGGTCCGGTTTGCGTCGATGCAGCACCTCCAGCCAGCGTTCACGTGACGTCATAAACTCTCTGCTCCCTCATCGTTTTGAAAAAGATATCAACCCTCCAGCGCAAAGGCCGGCTTGTTGGTTTTCCATTTTCCGCGGGTGAAATCCGGACACTCGACCGGCACACCTCCCTTTTCAATGGACAATCCGGAAAGCGGAATCACCATGCTCATCAACACAGAGTCATAAATGCTGATGGGCGGTGCGCTCTTTTCGCGCACCGCCTCGAGGAACAGCAGCAGTTCCAGATAATCCGTGCCGCCGTGTCCGGCCTGCAGCGCCTTTGCACCATGGGTGCGCCACCAGATATGGTCATAGCGGTCCTGATAAGGCGGAAACGGCTCCCATTCGTGATATTTGGGACTGACCCGAGTGAGATAGACTGAATCCCGCTGTTCGTTGTAAATCCCCTCGGTTCCCTGAATGGTCCAGCGGTTGTCGTACGGCCGCGGCAGTTGCATATCGTAATTGATGATCAGGGTGTTGCCCTTTTTGGTCTTCACCGTGGAGGTGACGATATCGCCCTGTCGATAGGTCAGACGGGCGTTGGGATGATCGGGCCCGAATTTGCGTTTGAAATAAGCGTTGACGCCCAGAGAACGGGTGGCCACAGAGGAGATGGTGTCGAAATAATCGCCGTAGCCCAGATCCATCCAGCCGAAGACCGGACCCATGCTGTGGGTGGGATATTGATCGCGATTATAATCGAGAAGGAAACGGCCGCCCCAACGCATTTGCCCGTCGGGGGTAAAGAACCAGTGATCGACGCAGTCGTGTGAATGGGCGGCATGACAATAAACGATTTCGCCCAACAGTCCTTTGCGGATCATGTTCAGCACCGCCAGGTTGTCGCGGCGAAAACTCCAGTTCTCCAGCATCATGCACGGCACCTGTGTCTCTTCAAAGGTGTCGACCAGGTCCCAGCACTCCTGAAGCGACAGAGCGGCCGGCACCTCCACAGCGGTATATTTGCCGCAACGCATCGACTGCACCGCCATGCGCGCATGCCAGTCCCACGGCGTGGCGATCAGCACCGCATCCAGATCCTCGCGATAGAGAAGCTGTTGAAACGCCTCCTCGTCACGATAATAGACCTCTGGTTTGGGCTGTCCGCTCTTTTCCACCATGGCCTGCGCCAGCTGCAGATTTTCCAGATTGATGTCGCACAATGCCGGAAAGCGCACTCCGGGGATAGCCAACAATGTGTGCATGAGCGAACGACCGCGAGAGCCGGTTCCGATAAAGCCCAACCGCAGCGCTTTACTGTCCGCGCTGCCGGCCGGCGTGGAGGAGAGAACGCTCGCCCATGCCGCTCCGGTCGCTCCTGTTTTGATAAAATCTCGACGATTGATTGATTTTGACCGCATGGTCTCGCCTCCTGCTGTCAACATGTTGTTCCGTTTTTTCAGAACCAGATTGCAGAGATGCAATAAGGCATTTAAATAATAAATTGCCACATTTAATATTTTATTGAATATAGCTTATTATAGACTTGTGGTCAAGTTCTTTGTAGAGCAATCGGCTGAAACAATCCTCACCAGCGGCTAGTTCTTTCGCTCAGCCACGACCGGGAACATCGAGATGCGGAACTTGGTACAGCCATAGGGCACGAGCGTCACCCGCTCCGCCGGCTGCTGCGCAACCACGGGCTGAGCCGGTAACGCAGGCGCTTTGAGGGCAGGCGCCCAGTCGATCGCGACGGCGTCAATCTTTAGCCTCAACGGCGACTCGAGCGGCCAGTTCCAGCGGGCCGGCATGGGCCGGCGCTCGACGCGGATAGCTGGATTGTGTACATCCAGGGCGAACCGCCAGCGGGCAGCGGGATCCGGCGTATTGGCATCGCGCGTATCTGGAATAGCCAGCGCGAACAACAGCGGCCCGTAAGAGACCGTGGCATATGGCGCGCCCTGCGTACTGCTCTCTTCGGGTATTGTCACCATCGTCGGTTTGTGTTCACCGGTGTAGGGTCCACCCGGCGCATTGTCGTGTCCGGTCCGCACAAGCGCTTGCATAGGCAGATGCACGCGAACCCAATCCCCCGGTTTCCAGCTGCGGCGGACACAGACGAATCCCTTTGCATTGGCTATGACCTTGACGGCGACGCCGTTGACGCTCAATTCTGGATTCGTGCACCAGCCGGGAATACGCAAGTAGATAGGGAATTCCGCCGTGCGAGCCGGCTTGACGGATATTTCGATCGTTTCATTGAAGGGGTAATCGGTATCGCAGACCATCTCGACCGGCACACGATCCGCCGCCAGCGCCGTGACTTTGCACGGGCCATAGCACGTTGCAACCAGACCGTTGTCATAGGTTGCCATCCACATGTGCGTCACATACCAAGGCACGATGCGGTTCAGGGCAGCGGTGCAGCACAACGGACTGTGCTTGGCCAGGTACGAACCACCGCCGGCCCGCGGTCCGTGGGGAAAATCGGGCGACCCGTCGGCAAACCGGTTGGGGCTCTGAAAGTAGACGTGGGTCTTGAAATCGCGCGACACGGCGGCAGGCCCTGCATTAAAGAAAGCGCGCTCAGCGCGATCTGCCATACGTCCTTCACCGCTCACCGCCAGCAGATTCACCTGGCTCCACACATAGCCAGCGACATCGCAGGTTTCACTCCCGCGGAACGCACCTGTTGGAACATACCATTCGTCGGACACCGGCACACCGTGGGGCTGCATGGCGATACGATCGATCAGCTCGTGCCAGCCCAGGGCCGCTTGCAGATAGCTGATCTCACCGGTCCACAGATAAGCCACAGCCCAGGGCGTGGTGTTTTCCAAAAACTCGACGACGTGCTGGTTTTCCACGGTGGAGCCCGGCCGCAGGTCAGGCGCCGTGCGGTACCGGTTGAGATTCGGCTGCAGTCCGGGTCGCTCCTGATCGAACATGGCATCCAGCGCATCCGCAATGGTCTGATTGCCCGTCCACGTGTAGGTATCGTAGGCGGGCCAAACGTTCGACATGCTGCCGCTGATCGAATGCAGGCAATCCGCGTCGCTGCCATAGGCGGTCTCGAGCGCTTGGAGAATTCGCGGGTCGTTCGAGCCCGCATAGTAGCCTGTCATGGCGCGTGCCAACAGACCGCAGGCCCACAGCGGCCAGCCACCTAGCGCGGCGTCGACCGCTTTGCGGTCATCCGGATTATTCCTGTCGAGCCACCAGAGAAAGAGCAGGCCGTCCGGGTGCATGTGGTCCGTCACTGCATGCAGGCGTTGTTTCGCCTGTTGGATCAGAGCTTCGTCGTGAAGAGCGTACCCAAGCCGTGCAAGGCCGTCGAACCAGTACCCGCCTCCTTCATAGGGCCAGGCGCCTTTGTACCAGAGGAGCTTTTCGCCGGTCATTTTGTGATCAGCAGCCCATGCCCGTTTGAATTCGTCGTCATACTGGTCCATGTGTCCGGTATAGCCATCCCGCGCCGCCGAGCACCAGTCGGCCAGCCAGCCAGCTGGTTCCACTGCTCCGGGCGGCAATGGTAGAAACGCCGGCCGCGTACGCGGCTCAAAGGGACGCGCATAGTTCGCTTGTGCCGAGCTGCCGGAATCCGGCACGCGTGCTGAATCTGTGAACGCGGAGGCCAGTACGAACAACAGTGCAGTCACTGCTAACATTAAACAAATGATTCTCACGACGATCCTCCTGTCTAGTCCACAATCTTGCAGAAGAAGAATTTTTCCGCCAAACTCGAGTGAGACTTGCAATCAAAAGTGTATGGTGCAACCAAAGCGCATAAAAAAAGCGGATGATCAGGCGACCATCCGCTTCCCCCTGTCTCCCCCACTGCGTTCAAGCCATTCTGCGAGTACCGTTCCGTTTGCGATGAGGCAGAGGAGAACATCGAGCACACCGACAGCGGATTTCCAGTATCCGAACTCCTAAAATAGGCTATGGTTCGAAGGAACCGCAGTGGTGCTGCAATCCGGGGCTGGTCATCTGTGCGAAAAAATGACAAATTGCCTCAAGTGTCGCTCTCTTGTTTCACCTGGATCAACTATCTGCTCCTTGGGCAACGAGCGCGGCGAATAAAAACAGATCCTTGGCGGAAAACGACCAGCACCGCTCAAGAAATTGCAAAAAACATACCATTTTTGTAATCCACCTGCTCATTTCACCGCAGCCGTACCTGTCAATTTTTCCAGCAACCATGGATCCGTGACGCTGTATTCTTCCGCATAGGCCCAGTGACCCGTGTCCGGCGCGATGAGCAGCGTTTTCGGTGCAGTGATGACGTTATAGGCGGCGTACATGGAAGTCGGGGGACAGACGTTGTCGTTAAAGCCCCAGGCGTAATAGCCGGGCGCTTGGACAAAACGGGCGAAATTGACCACATCATAGTATTTGCTGGTTTCGATTTTATCCGCTTTGCCGTTGAACGCTTTGTTGGCGTCATTGAACATATGCGGCCAGCCGCCGGCGCGTCCGTGCAGATACCCGGTGACGTCGCACAGAGCCGGATAATAGGCGACCAGCCACTTGATCCGCGGATCCAAGCCGGCGGTGATGATGGAGAGGGCGCCGCCCTGACTGCCGCCGGTGACCGCCAGTCTTTCGCCGTCGAACTGCGGCAGTGAAAAGATGAAATCAACCGCACGCACGCAGCCGAGGTAGACCCGCTTGTAATAATAACGGTCGCGGTCATCCAAATTGAAGAACTGATAATTGTTCAGAGGGCCGGCGCGCAATTCATCATAGACCGAGGGATCCAGGTTGACCGGAATGCCGTGAATGCCGATCTCCAGGGTGATGACTCCTTTAGCCGCTGTGTTGACATCCCCTTGGTAAGGACGGATGCCTGCACCGGGCACTCGCAGCAATGCCGGGTATTTGCCCGGCTTTTTCGGAACGCAGAGCATGCCGTATACTCGGGCGCCGCGGGAATAATTCTGCACGCTGATGTGATAGACATCCACCGTCTCGGTACAGCGGGATGGAACCAGGGTCATGCGAGCATCCATGGGAATCTCCGCCGCTGCGGCCTTGGCCTTATCCCAGAATTCCTTGAAATCCGGCGGCAGCGTGGTGGTCGGCTGGATTTTTTCCGGCTCAAAGGCAGCGGCGGCCATGCCGATGTACTCGACCTGATTATGGGTGCAGACCACCTTGCAGTTTAAAAAGCCCGGTTGCTGCAGGGTTCCGCCGTCTATGGTCGTCTGACCGCTCTTCAACACCAGGGCGCCGGTTTTAACCGGTTTGAGCATCTCGGGGCCGCACTCATAGCGGATGGAAGCGCCTTCCAGCAGCCGGCCGAACTGATAGACAGACACCTGGAACAGCGCTTTCTCGCCGATGCGATAGAGCCAATCGCTGTGTTGCGGCGCCATCAAAATTCTGACGTAATCCCCGCGGCTTTGTCCTAGGCTCCAGGAGCAGAGGAGCAGCGACAGCAGCAGTACGCTCTGCAAAAGGCCAGTGGTTCTTTTCATGGGTTTACTCCTTAATTTTTCGCCTGTGAAACAGGCGATCGCGGTGATAATACAGCAACCCGGTGAGAGTCAACGCCAACCCACACAGGGATGGGATAAACGCCGTGATCAGCGTAGTCACCAGCAGCCAGAGTTGAATGGATAAAACGATCAACAGAGAAAACGGATAGCCCCAAGCGCGATAGGGGCGCGTCACGGTTTTAAATTTCCGGCGGAAAATCCAAACCGCGACAAACGTAGAGATGTTGAAAATGGCGGAGGTAAACGAAAAGAAATCGATGATGGTTTCATAGACACGGCCGGCAAAGGAGGCTGCCAGCAGCAGCAGCGAAGCCCAGAACGCCTGAACCAGCAGCGCATTGTTGGGAGATTTGTAACGAGGATGTATGCGGCCCAGTTGGGGGAAAAAAAGCCCATCGCGCGCCATAGCAAAAACGCCGCGCGCCTTGACCAGCACCTGCGAGCTGACGCTGCCGAAGGTGTTGAGCATAACCGCCACAGACACCAGGGCGCCGCCCAACCCGCCGATGGCCGTCTCCATGGCCTCCACCGCCACCCATTTGGAATTTTGCATGAGCGCAACCGGGATCTGATAGAGATAGGCGGTATTGACCGCCAGATAGATCAGCAGCACGCCGCTGATGCCCAAGATCAGAGAAAGCGGTAAATTCTTTCGCGGATTGCGCACCTCTTCGGCCACATAGGTGGCGCCCTCCCATCCGCTGAAGGCAAAGAAAGCGTAGCGCATGGCAGCACCCATAGCCAGAAACGTGGTCCAGTTGAACTGCTCCGGCCAGAACGGTTGAGCGAAATGCTGCCAATTTCCGCTATAGCTGAAGCTGACGCCGATGACGCCTCCCAGGGCGATCAGTTTGGCGAGGCTGAGAACGTTTTGCACTTTACCGCCCAGGCCCACGCCAAAACAGTTGACCAGCGTCAACAGCCAGATCACCACCAGCGCAACCAGCACTTCGACGGAACGGGGAAAGGCCGTGCCAAAGGCGATCTTGATCAATGAACTGGCGTACTCGGCGAACACCATGGAGACCGCTGCGATGGCCGCGGTCTCGGAGACAAAAAACATCGCCCAGCCGCGCAGGAACGCCCACAAGGGCCCATACGCCACTCGTAAAAATGCGTAAGGGCCGCCGGACCTGGGCAGCATGGCCGCCATCTCTGCGTAGCAAAAGGCGCCGAGCAGGGTCGCCGCACCGCCGAGAATCCAAACGCCGTAAAAAGTACTGACCGATCCCACCAGCAGCATTATGGGACCAGGGGTGCGGAAAATGCCGGAGCCGATGATCCGGCCGATCAGGATGGAAAAGGATTCTATGAGTCCGAGTTTTCGCTCCAACTCGGTTTTCTCTGAGAACAGTTCTTCAGCAACAGGGGACTCGGACGGCACGGATTCTCCTTGAGGCTGGAATGCGGGGCAGCTCAATCAGCAGCCAATGCCCGGTTAATGCCTTTGGCCCATTTTTTCGTCTGCGTTTGGGTGAAATTTCCCTCGATGAGGATCTTGCCGGTCAACACCTGCCGGGTGATAATCGGCGCGCCGATGAATTTCTTGTTGAACAGAATCACCAAGCGCTGTCGTCGATTCACCCGCGTCAACTGGCTCCACTTGAGCGCGCCCTGCTCCGTGAGCTCGAGGACCAGCGCCGGATATTTGCGATAGATGATGGCTTGCGCCGATTTGATGTCATAGTTGCTGATTTCAACACGGTTGAACACGAACAGGGTGTCGTGGGTCACCGGATCGATGTACGGTTTTTGCTCCACATCTTCCAACGTGGTCTGAGCGACAAAACGGATTTCCACATTGATCTTTTTCGCAGGAAAAAGAGAGCAACCGCTCGCAAACGGCAACAGGACGATCACCAGCCAACGACATTTTTTCATCAAAGCGCCCTCAGAATTTATAATTTTTCTTAGCCAGATTGTAAGCCAGATCAACCGCCAGCTCCTCCGCCTCGTCCAGATCGATCACGTGCTCGGCGGTCAACTCGGCCAGATAACGGCAATCGAGGCGCCGGGCCAGATCATGACGCGCAGGGATGGAGGGAAAGGCGCGGGTGTCATCGATAAAGCCGACGGTGTTGTAAAAGCCCGCGGTCTCTGTGGTAGTCCGCCGAAAGCGCAGCATGGCCTCGCGACTGTCCAAGAACCACCAGGCGGGCCCCAGCTTCATCGCCGGATAATGGCCGGCCAAGGGCGCCAGTTCACGCGAGTAGGTGGTCTCGTCGATGGTAAAGATGACCAGAGTCAAACCGGGCTCATTGCCGAACCGGTTCAACAGCGGCTTGAGATCATGAGTAAAATCCACTGCGATCGGTATATCGCAGCCTTTATCCGGTCCGAATTTCGCAAATATCGCCTCGTTGTGGTTGCGCAGAACTCCAGGATGAATCTGCATGGTCAACCCGTCCTCCACGCTCATGCGCGCCATCTCCATCAGCATGTGACCGGTGAACAACCGGCTGTCTTCGGCGTCCGCCTGTCCCTGGAGCGCTTTCGTGAACAGCGCCGCGGCTTTTGCTTCGCTCAGCTCGACGGTAAAGGGAGTGAGAACGCCGTGATCCGTAGAAGTGGCGCCCATGGTTTTGAAAAAGGCGCGCCGTTTCTCCAGCGCACGGATATAGCCCCGATAGCTGGTACATTCTTCGCCCGACAGCTCTGAAAGGCGATCGATATTCTGGCGCCAGTCTGCAGCCATTAGATCGGTGACGTTGTCCGGACGAAACGCCGGAATGATGCGCCCAGCCCACCCGCTCTGACGAATAGCCTGATGAGGCGCCAGAGTGTCGATGGGGGAATCCGTGGTGCTGAGCACCTGGATATTGAACCGTTCGAACATGGCGCGCGGCAGATTCTCCGGCTGCGCCAGCGCAGCGGAGATCTGATCATAGATCTCCATGGCCGTTTCTCTGCACAGCCTTTTACGCACGCCCAGCACCTCGTAGAGCTCGTGCTTTAGCCACATGCCCGTTGGCGTTCCGCGAAAAAGATGCATATGGTCGGCAACGATCTGCCATATCCGGCGATGATCGGCCTCGGTGGCGCCGCCATCCCGGCGGGGCACGCCCATGGACTCCATGGGAACGCCCTGAGAATAGAGCATGCGGAACAAGTAATGATCCGGAATGATCAGCAGTTCAGTCGGATCCGGAAAGGGCGCATTCTCCGCGAACAGCCGGGGATCGACATGGCCATGGGGGCAGAGCAACGGCAGATCCTTGACAGAATGATATAGATGGTCGGCTATTTTTCTCTCTTCGGAATTCGATGAAAAATAGCGCTGTGGATGTAACACTAATTTATTCGCCGACATAATGACTCCAACGATAAAGGGACCATTTATGTTCAAACCATGTCGGGAAAATAGCACTTTTTTGTCAATTATAAAACAGATTTTATCCAGAGCCGGGCATAAATAGCGATTGATTTGCGTTGAATAAATCATTAATTTTACCAAAATGTTTTTTATCCGTCGACTTGAATGGATTCCCCACCTTCATGTCCCGTTTTATCGCAAAATTCCGCAGAATACTGCGTCCAACGGAAGAGCTCATTTCCCCGGCGCAGCTGCAGCGGTCGCTGAAATTGAACACCATTGCCGGCACCATCGGCATCTCCTGGTTTTTCATGCTCAGCCCGACAGGCAACGGCGTCACCGGCAACATGATCAATGTGTTCTTTAAAAACCACCTCGGCGGCTCCGCCTCGGATCTCGGCCTGCTGGTGGCCTTTGTCAATCTTACCGCTGTGCTCTATCTGGTCTCCATCCTCATCTATAACCAGCTCCCGTCCATCAAGGGCTATTGGTGGATCAACCACCTCCTCGCCCGCCTGCTGGGCGCTACGCCCGCGGTGGTGGCGATCTATATCCTTCTGGGCGGCCAAAAGCATCACGGCGTCACCCTTATTCTGATCTGCGGCGGCATCGCCTGGATCTTTTACAACCTCGCCACCTCCGGCTGGTTCACCTGGATGACCGCCTTGATCCCGGAGAATATCCGCGCCTCGTATTTCGGCCGCCGCGCCGCCATTCTTTACGGCGTCGGCATGATCGCCTTTTTTCTCATGACGTTGGCGCTGGATCTGTTTCAGCAACACGCGTTCGTCGTTTTTGCGGTATTCTTCACCCTGGCAGGCATCGGCGGGGCTATCGAAGTCACCTGTTACCTTTTCATTCCTGAGCCCAAGTCTGCGCTGACCAACATACCCCTGAGCTGGCGTATGGTCGTGGAGCCTTTTTCCAACCGGAATTTTCGCCAATTCCTCGCCGCCGTGGGATTGTTCATGTTCGCGGTCAATGTGATGGTTCCTTTCACCGGCCCTTATCTGACAGCCAAGGACGGCATCGGCGCACCCAACATCTGGCTCGGCATTCTCACCCTGAACGCTCAACTTGCCTATATGACCAGCGTTTCATATTGGGGCATGATCATGGACCGCCTAGGCCGTAAACCTGTGGTGCTTCTGGGCAGCCTCTATTTCCTTTCCGGCATCGGCTGGTTTTTCCTGTCGCCGGCGAATTACGTTTTTCTCATTCCTTTGATTGCCCTGGTGATGGGTTTGCTCGGCCCGGCTATTTTTGAAGGCGCCACCCAACTGATGATGACTCTGACCCCTGCGACCAATCGCACCACCTACATCTCCTGGTATTTCGCTCTGCTGGGCCTGGCCAACGCCTGCGGCGCTCTGGTGGGCGGCTTTCTTTCGGACGCGCTGTCCTCTTTTCAGTATTCCCTGGGCACGTTCATCACCCTGCGCAGTTTTCACGTCATCGCTCTGGTGTATATGAGCCTGGCCCTGATCAGCGTGTTATTGATCCGCAGGATCAAAGAGGGCAGCGACATATCCATCGGCACTATGTTGCAGCAGATCGCCTCACCGTCGCTGTTTCGTACATTGGGCACCATCGGCCTGATCGGCAAACCGGAGGACTCTCGCCGAGTGGCCCGGGCTCTGCGCAATCTGGAGGGCGGCTCAAGCACCTTGGCGGTGCCGGACATCCTGTCTCGGTTGGAAGATCCAGACGCAGAGGTGCGCGAAGAGGCGGCGCGCGCCCTGGGCCGCATCAAAGCGGTGGAAGCCGTCGACCGCCTCATTCAGGTTATGATAAACCCCGCTTCCACTATTCGCGTGGCGGCCGCTCGCGCCCTGGGCAACATAGGCGACCGGCGTGCGCTGCCCTATCTGGTTGCGAATCTGGACAGCAGTTCAGAAGAGCTGCAGGAGGCCTCTGTCCAGGCCATCGGCGAAATCGGAGAAAAAGAATCCATCGCTCGAGTGCTCAAAATGCTGGCGGACAACCGCAGCGAACGCATGCTGGGTTCAGGCGCAGAAGCCATCTCCAAACATGGAATCATCGAAGCGGTGCTGGAAATATTCCCCCGTATGCACGAGACCGCCAACCCGGTCCTGCAGCGCCAGCTGGCCATCGCCATCGGCAACCTGCTGGGAAAGCCTGGAGAATTTTACCGCTATGTGACCGGCGAACGCATCAACCAGGTCGATTCTCAGGATCAGCTGTTGGACCGTGTTCAAGAGATCCTGCGTACGCTGCCGCAGGCTAAACCAGCGACTCTTTCTGCAGCGGAACAAGTCGACGGCGAATCGCTCCTCCCCCGCATCCGCAAAGAGGCGGAAAACGAACGGTATGAATCAGCGCTGCTCCTGCTTTCGCATTTATACTCCTATATCGCACGGATTCTATTCCCGCATGCCGGCGGCGATGATGAATCCCTGATCGCCTTTGCCATTTATCACAATCAACAGCTGGGTTTGTCCATGTGGCTGGTCAAAGAGGCTGAAAAAAAACTGGAAAAAGGGCTGACAAAAGAGCTGCTGAGATTGGACATGCTGCTCGCGCTGTACGGACTGAGCTATTTCAACTATTCCAGTGATCGATAAACCGGTAACCAGGAGGCTATTTGATTTTTCTGGGGGGCAAACTGGATATTGCCGCGGTCTGTCGCCAACAGTGGCGTGGGTGGGATAGAGAAGATTTTATTCTTCATCGTTTTGTTCTCGTTACCAAGCTCCACAGCCTGTGTGAAAATGATAATTCAGAAAAATAGCCTGAGCCAAACCATCAGCTGAACTGAGAACAAAGTTTTTTTTCCTCGTTCCCAAGCTCCAGCTTGGGAACGCCCTTGTCTTCGAAGCTCCAGTTTTGAAACTCTGATCTGCAATCAATCCTCAACGGGTGGATCCCCCCAAATCGAATCCAATTCAATGATTGAATCATCATCCAGGTTATAATTTCTCGCTGAAGAGTATTTCCAGTATTCCGGGCGCTCTACATATCCCCGGCGAACCGGATTGAAATGGATATATTCCATTTTTTGCATCCAAGCTTGTTCAGTCGATAATAATTGCGGATGAAAACCTTCCTGCCATACCTGGAAAGTGCTCTCCTGTTTATAATTTTTTTTTTATAGAATTGCATTTGGTTCAACACCCGGTCTTTTCCGTCTATGCGCAGTTTTTCGATAATTCCCTTTGAAGTATAGCTCTTTATGGACTGCAAAGTATTGGCTAGAGAGGGGCCCATCAGCAGAGCGTGAAAATGGTTTTCCATGATGACATACGCGTAGAGGCGCAAGGCTTTATTTTTCTGCGCATGCTTGAACGCTTCGATGATGAGCTGAAAGTAGGGTTCAGAGTTGAATACTGGAATCCATTGAACGATTGTGCTGGCGATAAAATAAAGCCCACCTTCAAGAACTATTTTATAACGAGATCTCATGTCTTAGGTTAAATAGGCCTGCAAATATAATCAAGGGACAAAATCGCTTCGGATGCGTTCTGTCAAGCATACGTTTTAATTTTCGTTGCCAACCTGCGACTTGATGCCACGGGTGGGGGAAACTCCTGCATCTCTTGTCGCCAAATATCAAGCCAAAGCTGGAGCTTTTAAACAATTACGTTCCCAAGCTGGAGCTTGGGAACGAGAGATTGAAATAACAGCTAAAGGAATGGATCAGATTCTGCCCCCTTTCGGCACGCTCAGGACAAGCTTGTCCGCTATGTGCGGCGTCACCTCGCCGGCAATTCCAATGCATCAAATACCCGAGGATTATATGATACCCCTGAGCCGATCATCTCCGGGTTTGGGAAACCGTACCCACCTCTCTTCCCGGCCCGGTGAATCGCCTGCCCTTGTTCCTTAACCTTAATCATCTGCGCCAGCGAAAAGGGACAACATGAGACATATACTACAAGCCGCCGCATCCCGGACAGCGCCCCCTACGCAAATTCCTCCCACAGGTCCCTGCGCTGGAGAAATCTCTCAATAGATGAACCAATAACCGATACTTAACAAAAAAACTTGAGCACCAATCAATAATAAGCTATATTTAAAGCAATGTACGATAACAGTGCTAAGGAGATCGAAGCGATTGCAAAAGCCATGATCTTTCAACCATCGGACGGATCAGGAACCCGTCGCCACTAAACCCTGGTCTGCGGCACAACGAACCTGCGAATGCAGCAGGCAGCTTTTTCGGGACAGGTTAAAATTCCCTCTTTAAAAGCTGCTCCTGATCCGGCCGATGAAAGTGTGGCTATTACCGCAGGAATCGCTTTGATATTCAGCAGTCTATTGGGCATCCTATACGGGCGCTGCATCGTGAGCCAAGTAATACGCCGTCTGCCTTGACGGATGAGGAGGATTTCGTGAAAGCGTGTATGCAAAAAATTCCCTATAGACCCGGTTCTGTCCTATGGATCCTGTCCATCGTGCTGATTTCCGGTGACCTGTATACCGGCGGCATCATCGCGCAGGCGCAGACCGAATGGATCAGCGCAACGGATCAGGTGCGTGTGCAGCGCGAAGGGGACTGGCTGGAGACATCCTTCCGTTTTGCCGCCCACGGCCACCTGGCGACTGAGAAGGATGGTGCAACCCTCATGTTCTCATGTGAAGGCGGCGACGTGCTGTTACGCCTGGGACAGCATGCGGTGCCCTCGTATGGCCGGCCCGGACTCGGATTGTTGGCGGTGTGCATCGACGGCGGTGCGGAACGCCTGGTGTATCCTCTCCATGAGCCGCGCGAAATAGTGCTGGCGCGCGGCCTGCCGCCCGGTCCGCACAACATCAGGATCGAGCACCGGTCCACAGGCTGCGGCGCCGGCGCTCGAATCGAGGCGCTGGGCGTCAGCGCTGCGCCCACCGGTGAACTGGCGTTCACCCTCACGGGTGAGAATCACGCCTATTTGGTTGATGCGCGGGCGGTGCTGACTCGAGACGGCGCTGTTATCGCGAACCGTCTGGTGCGCAATTGGCTGACCGGGGGCTGCCGGCTGGCAGGATTGCCTCCGGGAACAGGCTACCGGCTGGAAGTACAGGCCATTGGCTGGGCCTTGTGTGTTGTTGAAAATATTTCCATCACCGCGGGCCGCGAAACAGAGCTGGCGCCTGTGCACCTGGCGGCGGATCCCGGCACGGCCAGGGGATGGCTGTTTCCCCGCCTTGGACGGCAGACAGTTCGCCGGCCCGGCGAGAACTTTCACGCTCGGTTCCAAGCGCCGGACGCCAGGTTGGCCGGCGCGCGCCTCGAACGCCGCATCGGTCCGGCGGTGATTTCCCGGCCGATGGTTTTCGCAGAAGATTCGAGTGCGGCATTTTACTATGACCGGGAAGTAATCGCTGAAATTCCGGACGGCACGCCGCCGGGACTGTACGACCTCATCGTGCAGACCCGCCGTCGTGGACGGGACGGTGCGCGCGAATTGCGCTCGCAGCGTGCCGTGATGGTGGTGAGCGAGTATCCAGTCGATCCGGTGTTCATCACCTGGGGGCATCTGGACACTCAGGGCCAGTACCAGGCCGAATATGCGCTCGCGCTGGCGGAGATTGCCAACCTGAGCGGCGCGGACATGGCGCTGGAAGCAGATGCCTGCAATCCCGCCTATGTCGCCGGCGCGCTCGCCACGCTGGAAATTCCCTACCTGGTTAACTTCGGCAACCACCAGTTTCCCGGCTTTGAGCAATGGTACGGACCGCAGGAGGAAGCCATCGACTATGGTCCGGACATCCGGATAGTCAACCGGTCGCTCCCGTGGCACGAGAGCACGGCGCAGACCGACGCGCTGTTCGCAGCTCGCCCGGACGCGCGGATCAAAATCATCAATGCGTTCGAGCACAACGCGCCGGTGGAACTATTGGACCGCCGCCGGGTGGCGCTGATCCATGACGCCCACGGGCCGGGCGACCGCGTAATGGACATGGGCGCCACGCCGACAAAACGCGTGGGCAAGTCCAATTCCGAAAGCTTCCGGATGATCCGGTTCAGGGACGGTCGCGTGGCGTCATGCACCTACATGGGGCATGCGACGGCGCCGGTGCCTTTCAGGCGCGGCGAGGTGCCGCCGCTGCGGGCGGAAATCGATCCCCAGGCGGACGGCACGCAGCCACGAGTCGCGGTCAGCCTGATCAACGATCTCGGCGATCCGTTTCCCAACTGCCGCATCACGCTGGTGATGCCGGCCGGCGCCTACCGTTGCACGGGTGGGAGCATAGAATCCGCCGTTGCCAGCGACTGCAAACGATATGCCGTTCTGACCATCCGCGCGGATGCCCCGCCGGAGAGCCGGACGGTGGTTCGTGTGGTGAAAGAATGAAGGGGAACATCAATTGCCGAAATCATGCGCACAGATCGGCACCAACAGGCATCCTCGGGACGCTCATGCTCTCAGGGATCGATCTGCCGACAGCGGCTCTAGTTATGAAATGGGTAAATTGAAGTTCAATGCCTGATAATCGGCGCTGCGGCGCAAGCCCAATGCGATTCCATTTTGACTGAGAATTTAACCAGCGGACGAATGATTCGCTGCATGGAAATTATCAATCCGCATAAAGCGGCTGAGGGTTGATCATCGATAGGCTGAGCAAAGTGTGAATTCCCGCCGCGCAACCGGGTTCTCCCTCTCCTGCCCAGAAAGCCTGGTGCAACCCATCCCATATCATTTCATACGCCAATCGATTCCCCTTTAAAGCAAACGGCGGTCGCAGCGAATTAAAAGGCGCAGCCGGTGCGTTTACAAATGACTTGATCTCAAATCCGTAAAAAGCTATATTCCAGCGAGCATGCAATCATCAACCCATCGGCTGTTGCGGATGGCCGCTGGAGGGGCAGCTATTCGAAAATCATATGGCGGAATAACCGCGACCACCGAACAGCCCTGTCGTTGTTCGTTCTCCATACCAAAGAAACCGTACGGCAGTGACATGAAAAACATCGAACACATCTTTTGCTCGTATCGCGAGGATTTGATCGGCCGCGTGCTCAACGAGCAGCCGCCCGAAGCAACGGTATTTATTTCGCCGACGCAACCGGCGAGCAAGACCGCCTGCCGCCGGTTTCAACCTCACTGGCGATGGAGCGCAACGCTCTGGCTCGAGAGGGAGGAATTCAAGGAACGTTGTTTTCCAACGACCCACCCCCTGCTGCGAGAGGAGAAGCGAACGCTGGCCTTTTACGCCTCCCTGTCCGACGAAATGAGGGAGACATTCAGAATCCGCAATTTTTTTCACAGCGCCGAACTGGCTGACCATTTCTTTTCATTCTGGGAAGAGTGTCAGGAAGCGATGCTGGCCGAACCGCTGGACTTTGACCGCCTCCAGGCCAGTGGCCTGGAAGTACAGGACTGGCAGAGGGAGCTTTACCGGAATCTAGTCGAGCTCAAAGAGGCCTACCGTCGATTCATCGAGAAAAATAATTTTCAGGATCGATTGTTTTGCCGACAGCCGGAGTGCATCGACCTCAAGGGCCTGGCCGCGTATGACCGGTTCGTTTTTATCAATCTCCCCGATTGCACGCGCTTGGAAAAATGCATTTTTTCCAGGTTGGCTGAAGCGGATAAAGCCGTTGTCCTATACCACCTTTCCGAGCGTGCCGGTCGTCTATCCCCTGAAACGGCGGAAAAACCGCTTTCTTTTCAAGATGTTCAAGAAGCCGCTGTGGAAAGGCTGTATTTTTATGAATGCAAGAGCGATTTTTCCATGATGGCGGCCGCTTCGCAGCTGGCAAGCCGGCATCCCGGCTGCATCATCGTGGAAAGTCGTCCTTCACGCAATCCTTATTATCGGTTTTTTTCGCTGAAAAAGCTCGGCCTGCGTTTATTGCAGCCGTTCCCGCAAACCACCATTTATCGATTCCTGGCGCGTCTGCTGGAGATACTGCAAAGCGTCAAACCCGACCAAACTGATGCCCATCGCCTGCTGGCGCCTCTGCCGGTCTTGCTGGATGCATTGATGGACGCTGATTTTTGCCGCTACGTCCGTCCTAGCGATTACCCAGACCCCGAGCAGTTCGCTGAACAGGCTGTACGAGTGGTGTATGACTTGCTCGAACAGGATTATCGATACGTCGATCTTCACGGCGATTTCTTTTCGCTGCAAGACAGCCTTGTGCAGCGTGCAAGGCCTTTTCTCCAGCCCCTGTTGTTTCTGGTGCAGCGTGCACTTGGCCTGCAGACTATGCAGGGCCTGATCGAATGGATCGACGCAGAGGACGGCGTTCGCATCCGCGAGATCATCAGCGAAGATGAAAAGAATCATTCCGATATTTTAGATGTTTTTTATTCAAGCCTGGCCGATTTTTACACCTTGAGCTCCCTGGACTTCCTGGCGGATTGGCAGGAGGTTTTTGCCCCGGAACATCGTTCTGACCGGACGGCCGTGAGCCGGGGCTGGCTTCGGCTCTTGCTGGAGTATCTCAACGGAAAACGGATCCATTTCTCCACCGCTGTTCCGGCAGTTCCGCAGGTTCAGGTACTCAGCCTGGCTGACACACGCAATCAGACTTATGAACGGGTGATTCTGCTCAATCTGGTCGAGGGTGTGCTGCCGTCCGCTCCGGTCACACCGTTTCTGTTCAACGACCATCAACGCAAAGAGCTGGGACTGACCACTCATGAGCAAGTGCGGATGCGTGAAAAAAAGGCCTTTGCCGCGCTGATCTTCACCACACCGGAGGTACACCTCCTTGCGCGGAAAAACACGGAAAACAACGTGGAGGTCAGTTCCTTTATGGAGGAGTTGGCGCTTCATTTCCACAGCCGGGAAATGCACATGACCCGGGTTGAAGAAGCGTGGCATCGCCGGGTCTACGCCGGTCTGCTGCCCGAGCAAGCCATGCAGGCGGCGCCTCCGTCCACCGCGCTGCCTCCGTCTTTCTTCACCTTACCCGTCGATCGCCGGCAGGACTTTGCCGACCGAACGATCGATCTCTCCTTTTATGACTATTTCACCTGCAGGGAACAACCTTTTCTTTTCTGCATCCGGCATCTGCTGCACATCGAACCGCGTCCCAAGGAGTTTGACAATGACTTTTCACCCCCCTTTATCGGCAAAATCGCGCATGCGGTTATGAACTTGATCTGGCGGTTCTACCTCGAGGAGACGTTCGCGACCGCCGACCCGGACAAGTGGATGGGGCTTGCCGACGCCTATCTGGAGCGCGCCTTTCATCACTGGATGCGTGAAAAGCCGGAAAACCGTTACAAGATTCCACAGAATCACAGTCTGATCTATTTCAACGAGATCTACCGGCCCATCCTGATCAGCGGAATCCGTTCCTTTTTCAACTTTCTGGACGCCAGGCTGCATCTACCGATGAATCAAACTAAAATTTTTCCCGAAGGTGAGTTTTCCAGCTCTGCAGAAAAAGAAGGGGTGACGCTGACTACCTGGCAGGAAAGGGACGGAGAATGGCGGATCAAGATTAAAGGCCGCGCCGATCTGCGCCTGGAGACTGACGATCCACCGCGCCGCTATATCTTTGATTACAAAACCGGAAGCATCCACCGGGAACAGCTGCTGTTTTATGAACTGCTCTACTACCTGCTCCAGCATCCGGAGCTCGAAGATCAGATAACCTCGTACGGATACCATCTGGTACATCAAACGGCGCAAGAGTTCGTCCAGCTCTATCAGCGACGAGGATCGGCCGTCAACCGCCGTCAAGTTCGGCTGGAGTTCATCGCCTGGCTGCAGACTCATCTGTCCGTCATTCTCGCCGAAGGTTTCAAGGTCGGCTCCATTCACCGCAGTCAGCCGGAGTGGCATCCCGTCATCCGCACAGACCTCTATCAAAAGACGAAAGCATGATCAACAAAGTCATACGCGCCAGCGCCGGCACCGGAAAAACCTACCGGCTCTCCCTGGAATACATCTCCCTGTTGTTGCAGAATCGAGAAGCGGGGATTCATTTCAGCGAGATCCTGGTCATTACCTTTACCAAAAAAGCCACGGCCGAAATCCGCGATCGAATTTTTCACCATCTGCAGACCGTGGACGAGAATTCGGCCGACGCGGCCTCGCTGCGCCGCAATCTGGCTGAAATCGCGGGTTTCCCGTTGACCAAAGCGCACCTCCACTATCTGAAGCAGATTCACCAGGAGATGCTGACGGAAAAAAGCCGGGTGCAGATCAGCACTATCGATGCCTTTACCAATCAAATCTTTAAAACCGTGATCGCTCCCTCGGTGGGATTGACAGACTACACCATCGATCCTCAAGCGTATCAGGAGTATTTAGACGAGCTCTATGCCTACATTCTGGGTCCGGATCATCTGCCGAAAATCCGCAGGTTGCTGGAACGTTCAGCCCATCGCAACATCAAGAGCTATGAAAAGTTGATCAAACAGATTCTCGACAAACGATGGATCTTTCCGTTCATCGCGGGGCGTCATTTGCCGGTGGATTCGGGCCTAGCCGAGAAATCACTGCAGCGATTTCAGGCTCTTTTTTTACAAGTGCATGAACGGCTGACTCCCCTGCTGCGGGAAAAATGTCCTACGGGACCGCCGCATTCTTTGTTGAAAAAAGCGTTCTACGAAGCCATCGCCGAGACCGGCGCGCGGGATCTGCAGGCCTGGGACCGGCAGCTCAGAGAACGGATTGCGGATAGGACTTTTCTCAGCAAGCAGTCCGGACTTTTTCTCGCCGGGGACGCTTTCTGGAACGGCGTGCGCATTCTAAACGGCGCCCGCTATGCAGAATTGAAAACGGAGCTGGTCCAGGCCCTGCAAACAGCCGGTTTGCATCTGGCCGAATATCTCTATCACACAGAATTCCTCCAAGAGCAGGAGGATCTGCAGGAGATCAGCCGCCTGCTGCTGACTAAATACGACGAAATCCTCTTTCGGGAAAAACGATTCAACTACTCCGACGTGCTCTACCACACCTATCAGCATCTTCACGATCCTGGTTTATCGCTGATGCACGGCGATGAAGTCAGCAACACCTTTTATGAGATCTTGACGACGCGCATCCGTTTTCTGCTCATTGACGAGTTTCAGGACACCAGCATTCTGCAATTCAAGCTGCTGCTGCCGATCATCAAAGAGATCACCAGCGGCGAGGGGGTCAAGCCGTATGGCGGCATCATCGTCGTCGGCGACGAAAAGCAGTCCATCTACAGCTGGCGTGGTGGAGAACGGGATTTCATTCTGCGCATGCCGCAGTTGATCCCGGACCTGCAACAACTTCAGTTGACCACCTCCTATCGCCACAGCCCGACGGTCATGCGTTTCATCAATTCGGTTTTTTCCGACCCCGCGCTGACAGAGGAGCTCGAAAAACAAAAAATGCGCTGGCCCTATCAAGAATGCCGTACGGAACAGACCCGAGAGGGATCCGTCACCATTCTGCTGCACAACGAGGCGGACGGCGACGAACCCGCCTCATCGCTTTCCGCTGCCGAAGATTTTATCCACCGGCTGCTCAACCCGCTTCTGGAGCAGCGCTGCATTCATCCCGGCCGCACCGCGGTCCTGGCCCGGTTTAACCGCGATCTCGATAAATTAGCCCGCTGCCTGGACGACCAGGGCATCGATTATGTGCTGAACAGCTCCCGTTCTATCTTTGAACACCGAGCCATCAAGCCCTTGTTCTATCTCTTTGCATTTTTAGTGCGGCAAGATGTGGTGGAACTGGCGAAATTTTTACGGTCAGACCTGGTTCGAATAGACGGACCGGCGCTCAAACAGGTGTTGCAATGCTATCAACGCCATGTACAGACGCCGGGGACGGCTGGTTCCTTTATTCAGGCTCTGCGCCAAGAGTGCAGCCATCTTCCCGGCGTGGCCGGTGTCGTGGATTTAGCGGAGTCCGGCGCAGCCTTTGATCTTTTCGACTATTGCCTGGCTGCTGTGACCGCTTGTAAAGTGCCCGCTGTCTTTCCTCTGGAAGCGGACTTGGTCAATATCAATTTCTTCTTGGAGCTGGTCGCAGGCTTTTCCCAGCGCCATCGCACCTATCCGGCCACGCTGCAGGGGTTGATCCGCTTCGCCGAAGAGCACCGTGAAGATGAAAATTATCAGCAGGCCGGATTGGAGGAGATCGACGCGATCAATCTGCTGACCATTCACAAATCAAAGGGGTTGGAGTTCGATTCCGTGTTGCTATATTGGGAGGTGCAACCCCGTGCACACCAGGAAACGAACGCGCTGCACGATTATCTGGCGTATACGGATGATTACAGCACCGCCCGTGATTTTGCCCTGACCTACAACCTGGATCATCTCCTGCCGTATACCAGCCATGGAGAGCTGGCGGCCAGCGATCGCAATAAAAAAAACATCGAGGAGCTCAATACGCTCTATGTAGCCATGACCCGGGCCAAACAGAACCTGTTCATTTACTGCAGCTATGAAAAAAAGGATGGACTGGAAGCCTATCTCCACAGCATGGACGATGCCAGCGAAGCGACGGCTTCAAAGCTGCTGTTCAAAACCATGATGAACAAAATGAAGCAGGAGCAGGGTTGGAAGGTCCTCGATGACCGGACCCATCAAGTTCAAATCGGCGTTGTCGCAGCGCCGAAAATCGATCTTTCCGAAACCCGCAAGGACGATCCCCCCTTCTCGGCCGAAATCTGGGACCCGGAACGAAGGGGCCTGCTGCAGCGGGATCCCTTGAAATCCGAGCGCGAAGCCTACATCGACTTTAAAAGCATGTATATCAAAAAACGCAACCTCGATCGCGGCACGGTCGTTCATTACTACCTGTCGCAATTGGTCCGAGGCACGCAGGAGGAAAAAAGCCGAGCCCGCAGCGGGACCGTCAGCCGGTACGGATCTTTGCTTCCGCCGGCCGAAGTGTTGCGCTTGCTGGATCAGGTCGATCGCCAGCTGTCCGAACAACATGCCTATCTGTTTTTCGATCGTTGGAAGGTTTTTACGGAACGTACGATCTTCAGTCCGGAGGGCAAAGAGCTGCGCATCGACCGCCTGCTCGTGGATGATGAGGACCAACAGATCCTCATCGTTGATTTTAAAACAGGCGAGCAGTATGACGAGGGGCAGATGCATGCCTATGTAGAGGCCGTGGCAGCGCTGCCGGTGGTACAGCAGGGTCGGTACACTGTGCGCGGAGAATTCATCGAGATCAAATTGGAGCTGGAGTGACAGCCGCTATGGTCTCGTCCCAGCAGAGCAACACGCAGGCGCCGAAGCGGGCCCGCAGTTGCGGCGCCGCGGTAAAGCGTAATACATAGCCGTTGTGGTTCTTGAGCGGAATGTTGATCTCGATTTTTTCTCCTTCCCGATAACGGTTCCAGACTAGATAATCCACCTTGCAGCTGTGCAAAAAGTCGTGCAGCCGCCCTTGCTGCAGCGCCCGTTGATAGTCCCAGCTGTTGACCAATCCGTCGCCGTTTATTACGGTTCTTTCGGAAAAATAGCCGATCACGCCGGACCCATCCACCTGAAAGATCCTTGTCTCAGGCGGAGTGTTGGTCTTGATCCACTGAGCCAGGGCCCAGCCATCCCGGCGGCCGCTCCAGGTGATCTTTTTATGCACGATGGCGACGGCAAGCACTGTCAGCAGCACGATCATCAGCGCAGTGAACAGCGGCTGATGGAGAACAGGCCGTCGCTGCGACCATCGATCAAGCCAGACGCTCCAGAGCACAAACGAAAAGACCAACGGCAGCAAAAAATACCAGAAGCGAATCTCGCCCAGACCCCAAAAAACAAGAATCAGCAGATAGAGCAATATATAAACCGCCAGAGATGAGAGCACAAGTCGGAAGGAATCGTTTACAGCCCGGCCCCCTCTCCGTTTGAGCCAAATGGCCGCCGCAGCCGCGCTGATCAGACAGAAAAAGAACCGCGCCTTTAGGCTGATCCCTGCGGTCAACAGCCAGCGGGTGGCGAACACACCAGGCCAGCCGAATTTAATATAGCTGGAAACGGTGAACGGGGAAGAATAGAGCCACTGATTAGTGCAGGTGAACGCCAGAGCCGCAGCGAGCAGCGGGCCGAACAACCGCAAGCCGTCGGCAAGCCGAGCGGACGAGGCGCCAGCCAAGCGGCTTCGGCGAAAGAATATCGGCAGCAGAAGACAGAGCGGCAGCAGAACGGCATCCAGGCGGCAGAGGAAAACCAGCGCACTCAGCACGCCCAACGGCCAGAGCGGACTGGTGGGGGTACGCCACTGTTGTTGGACGCGTACCACCAGCCACCAGGCCAGGGGCAGCAGCAAACGCCCCTCGTTGCCGAAATCATATAGACCTAAAAAGATGAGGCAGAGCATCAGCACCGCCCAGCGGCCGGCCGCGCTGAGCCGGTTTTCTTTGCAAAAACGGTGCAGCAGCAGGAGAAAAACCAGAAATAGCAGGCCATCGCTCAGCCAAACCAAATACATACCCTGCACCGGCTGCAGCGTCGTCAGGCCGGCAAGAAGCAAAAGCCAAGCTAGATATAAAGGATGATAGCCGTTGGTGGGATTCAGGCCGTCAAAGGTGGAGCCTTTTCCCAGGCTCAGATTTTGGGCGATCTTGAGATAAAAAAAAGAATCATCGGAGAAAAAATGGGAAAGTGTGGCCGATGGCAGAAACCATCCTGCAGCCAGGAGCAGTCCAAAAAGCAACAGCGGCGTATAGGAGAAATATTTTCTCATCAGGACGGTCATGAAAGCCGTTCGCAAAAAATTTCCAGCCGTGGATAAAAAATGCGCAGGCGGCGCACAGACCAAGAGGCGCGATGAAAGCAACCACTGGTCAGCCGGCGGAGATCAATCGGTAACGGCTGCGAATCGCCTCTAGAGTCTGGTAGCCGAAATTGCCCAGCGCCTGAATGGTGGAGCCTTCCGGCATGTGGCTGTTGTAATCGTTCTGAAACGCCACCAGGCTTTCGTGGGTCTTTTTCATATCGCCGTCGATCTCGCCCTGATAGAAATTCACCTCCGCCAATACCGACTGAATCAGCGCATAGGCCTGCTTGCGGTCAGCACCAGGAAGAGTGGTGGAGATAAAGCTGCCGTAGCGGCTGATGAGAAACTCGAGTTTAAGCAGTTTATAGCTGAATTTGTTCTCCCACTCCTCCATTTCGTCGGATTGCGCTGCCAAACGCCTGATCTCAGCCAGTGCTGCGGTTTTGCTCTGCGTACTATCGATGACGCCGTTCAGCTCCACCAGGGGGACGGCATTCTGCAATCGAGTCTGCAGGGATTCGATTTCCTTCTTGAGCGCGACTGAAGGCTGGGAGATCTGCACGCCCCAGAACGAAACGTCCGAGCCGCGGGCGACCGCGAGCAGCAAAACCGCGGCCAGCAAGACCATGGCCAGCGCGATCACCCCACCCAACAATTTGGGAGTCAGTTTGGCGATGATCTCCTTCCAAAAATCCAAGCCGAATGCACTTTTGCCCTGCAGCATAAAACCTCCCCTCACAAAACGGCATAAACATGATTTAGTGCCGCATCGATCGTTTATATGGTTCATCCGCAAATGGGCCGCTGATCAACCGCAGGAATCGCCCAAAACGCCGAGTAGCACTAATCCAAAATTTTTTTCATTCCCTCGGCGTTGCTTTGTGTTTTCTCCGCGATTAAATAAGGCGCCCGAAGAAGGTAAAACGGCCGCCGGACGGGTTGTTTGAAAAGAATCCGCAAAGCCGGCGGACTAGCGTTGACGCCGCTTGAACAGGCGATACAGTTCCAATTGATGTTTCAGAGTAATTTCGTTTTTCTTGTACAGCTGCTCGACCAGGTTCGGCCCAAGCAAAAAGATGTCCTCTTCCGCCGGCGTCGGCGCGGTCCACACCAACGTTTCTTTGGTCGACTCGAGCAGGCGGATGAGTTCCAAGGTGTTGTCCACATCATGACGGGTGATGTTTTGGATCTCCATGAGCAGCTGGTCGCCGTCCATGGGATAATAATTGTCCTCTTTGGGAGGAGTGGCGTAATCCGCACGATCGAGTATGTCCTGGTACTGGATGGTATAGAGCGCATTGCGATAAAAGCAGGCCAGCACTTTGAGCCGCGTCTGCAGCAGAGCCAACTCTTTGGGCAGGCCGTTTTTGCGCAGCGTCTCAAGCTCATCGATGGCGGCTTGCAGATGACCGGCGGCCTGGGAGAAAAAATTGCCCGCGATCATAGAACCGGAAAAACCGTTGATGATCTCGAATCCTTGAATGTTCATCAGATCCGCCGCCTCTTCTTCCGAGTTGGCCTGGAACTGAAATTTACGATAATAATCTTTTTCCTCCGCCGTCAACTCCATCGGGAACGGCACCAACGGCCGGGTGATCCAGCGCTGGTTCACCGTAGCCACGAGCATCAGCGGATCGCCGCTCATAGCGCGGATATTGTGCACAGCGCGGGATATTTTTTCCCACACGCTCATAAGCACATCCGCATATTCGACCCCGCCTTGCGCCAGCGCGACCTGATGGATGTTCTCCATCCTGCCGGCGACATCGGTTCTCGGATTTTTACGGAACTGCTCCAACAGGCCGACAAATTCCGGATAATCCAAATAATCGAAAGTAACCGTCAGGTTCGCCGAAGGATCCTTGCCCGCCTCCTGCAGCTGTTCGGCGATGCGAAAAACCTGCGGAATACCGGGAATGGGGCCCACCCCGTTGTCATAATACGGGTAGCCGATTAAACGGTTCGGCACCACGCTGTTGCGCGTTTTGTTGTTGAGCGATTGACCCTCCTGCAGCGCCGGGATCACCGAAGCGATCTCCGCCTGAGAGATGTATCCTGAGCCATAGTACATGGACACCTCAGCGGTCAATCCGGCCTCTTTGGCGCCCGCTTGAATCGTCGACATAAAACCGGTCACGCGGTCCGCATAGGAGCGCTGTTCACACCAGGCGGGTCCGTTCTGTCCGGGATAGAGGCTGACGCTCCAGCAGATGCCGCCGCCGGAATCATTCGTCAGCAGATTGAACCATTCAATAGGCGCGTGACGGCACAACTCGGCCACCGCTTTGCGGTACATCTCAAGCACCTGGGGATTATCGATGCAGGGGGCATAGTAAGTGTGGCGCGCCCGGCGCGGATGTTCGCAGCGCGGTCCACGCCACTCGGGATGTGCCTGAAAAACCGCCTCCGGCAGCCAGGCCGGCTCTTTGCCGGTGTAGGCTGCTTTCAGGCCGAGTTCTTTGAGGATGGCGCAGCGCTGGGTCACCATTTGCAGGTTTTTGCGTGCATACTCGGCCGGCAGGTACTCTTTCAGTTCCGGCGGGACCACTACCTTAAAAATCGTTGAAAGCAGCATTCCCCAGTTCGGATAAGGATCATTCCGGTCCAAATCCCATTGCCACATGCTCTTGGGCAGATCGCTTATGGACACATGGGTGGCGCCCAGGCGGGCGGCTTGCTGCGCAAAGGCACGAAACTCTTCCAATGTATTGGTGGGACAGGTAAAGATGATTTTTCGTTTTTGGGTCATTCTTTCAGCTCCTTGTGAGTAAGGGTTCTCAGGGGCGGATACGCCGTTCTGCAGCGGCGGCAGAAAAAAGACGATCCATAGCAAAACACGCAGACATTTCAATCTCATTCTCGACGAGGCTCCATAGTCATGAAATGAAATTGCTTTGGTTTTTCAAATAGAAGTTAATACATTTTACGATTAAATCAAGTGCAGGTTTGGCAGTCTCTCTGGGCAAAGGAAAAATGAGCCATGCAGTTGACCGCGATCGACTGGACGATCATCGCCGCCTATTTTCTTTTCAACCTGGCCATCGGCCTCTTTTACCGTAAGAAAGCGACCGGAAGCGTGAACGATTATTTCATCTCCGGCCGCCGGGTTTCCTGGTGGCTCGCCGGCACTTCCATGGTGGCCACCACCTTTGCCGCAGACACGCCGTTGGCGGTAACCGGGCTGGTCGCCCGCAACGGCATCGCCGGCAACTGGATTTGGTGGTGCATGGTTTTCAGCGGCATGCTCACGGTATTCTTTTACGCCAAGCTCTGGCGCCGCGCCGGCGTGATGACCGATGTGGAATTCGCCGAGATCCGTTATGCCGGCAAACCAGCGGCCTTTTTGCGCGGATTCCGCGCCCTCTACCTCGGCCTGCCCGTCAACCTCATAATCCTTGGCTGGGTGAACCTGGCCATGATCAAAATTCTCACCCTGATTCTGGACGTGGACAAGATTCATGCGATTGTCATCTGCCTCGCCATTATGGCGCTGACCGCTTCCATCTCCACCCTTTCCGGTCTGTGGGGCGTACTGGTGATGGATCTGTTCCAATTTGTCCTCAAGATGGGCATGGTCATCGCTCTGGCGGTTTTCGCCGTGCAGGCAGTGGGCGGCATGAGCGGCCTCAAGGCCCATTTGGCGCAGATCGATATTGCGCGAAATGCAACCGGCGGAGCCACAGGATCGGTGATGTCCTTCACTCCGGATCTCAACTCCGCCTGGATGCCGATGATCACCTTTTTAGTGTACATCGCCGTCAACTGGTGGGCCACCTGGTATCCCGGCGCAGAGCCGGGCGGCGGCGGGTATGTCGCCCAGCGCATCTTTTCCGCGAAAGACGAAAAACATTCCCTCCTCGCCACCTTCTGGTTTAATATCGCTCATTTTGCCATCCGTCCCTGGCCGTGGATTCTTGTGGCGCTGGTGGCCATGGTGCGCTTTCACAACGACCCGGCCTTTATGCACGACCCGGAATCCGGCTATATCCGCATCATGCTCTTGGATCTGCCGGTTTCTCTGCGCGGACTGATGGTGGCTGCCTTTGCAGCGGCCTATATGTCCACCATCGGCACGCAACTGAATTGGGGCGCCTCCTATCTGGTGAACGACGTTTACCGCCGTTTTCTGATGCAGAAACAGACGGAAGAGCACTATGTCGTCATCTCCCAAATCACCACAGTCATCCTGATGCTGTTGTCCGCTGTCGTTTCTTTTTACATGGACTCTATCGCTAACGCATGGAAGTTCCTCATCATGCTTGGCGCCGGCACTGGCTTGGTTTATATTCTACGCTGGTTCTGGTGGCGCATCAACGCCTGGAGCGAGGTATCGGCCCTGCTTGGTGCTTTCGTCACCTCTCTGGTGCTGCAGTTCGTCTTCAAGCTCAACGGCGACGAGGCCGAACCGTTCGCCTATGGCGTGCTGATCACCACCGGGGTCACCACTGTGATCTGGCTGGTCACAACCTGGCTCACCCGTCCGGAACCAGAGTCGGTTCTTTTAGCCTTTTATCGTCGAGTAAGACCATCCGCCCGGCTGTGGAAACCGGTTGCCGAAAAAGCCCGAGATATCAAACCGCAGAAGGACGGCCTTTTCAATCTGTTGAACTGGATCCTCGGCTGCGCGTTGATCTACCTGGCGCTGTTCGGCGTCGGCCATCTTATTTTCGCACGATGGACCCTAGGGGGGCTCTTTTTGGCATTGGCGGCTTTGGCCTTTATCTGGATCTACCGAAACCTGTCCGTCAAAGGCTGGGAAACGCTCAGCCGGTAAACCGCTGTCTCAGAAATCACTAGCAAGGAGGCTTCATGCTGCGCACCAAGCTCCCTTTTTTTATCACCTATTTCAGCCTTTTCTGTCTGGTTCTTTCTCTCTGGGCGCAAAGCGACATTGAAATCCCTTTCAGCAAATTCGTTCTTAAAAACGGATTGACCCTGATCGTCCACGAGGATCACAAGGCCCCCATCGTTGCGGTGAACGTCTGGTACCATGTGGGTTCAAAAAATGAAAAGCCCGGCCGAACCGGTTTTGCCCATCTCTTTGAACACCTCATGTTCAACGGCAGCGAGCACTTTAATTCGGATTATTTCAAAGTGCTGGAAAAAATCGGCGCCACAGACCTGAACGGTACCACCAACAACGACCGCACCAACTATTTTCAAAACGTGCCGACCTCAGCCCTGGACATCGCCCTGTGGATGGAATCAGACCGAATGGGCTGGCTGTTGGGCGCTATTGATCAAGCCAAGCTGGACGAACAGCGCGGCGTGGTGCAGAACGAAAAACGCCAGGGCGAAAACGAACCCTACGGTATGGTCGACGAGTTCATCGCCAAAGCCACCTATCCGCAGGGCCATCCGTACTCATGGACCGTCATCGGTTCCATGGAGGATCTTTCCGCCGCTTCCCTGGAGGATGTTCACGAATGGTTCAAGTCCTATTACGGCGCTGCCAACGCCGTGCTGGTTGTGGCCGGCGACATCGACCCGCAGACCGCCAAAGCCAAAGTGGAAAAATATTTCAGCGACATCCCTTCAGGCCCTCCTGTGGCTAAATTCACCGCCTGGCCGGCGAAACGAACAGGCGTTCAGAGACAATTCATGCACGACCGCGTGCCCCAAGCGCGAATCTTTAAAGTGTGGAATGTGCCCGAGTGGACCTCCAAGGACCTGGTCTTTCTCGATCTCGCCAGCGATATTTTGGCCTCAGGCAAGACCAGCCGGCTGTACCGCCGCCTGGTGTATCAGGATCAGATCGCCACACAGGTTCACGCAGCCATCGACAAGCGAGAGATCGCCGGACAGTTTTATCTCGATGCCTCAGCCAAACCCGGTGTGGAACTGGCCCGAGTCGAACACGCCTTGGATGAAGAGCTGGCTCTTTTTCTGCAAAAAGGCCCGCGGGCCGAAGAACTGGAACGGATTAAAACCCAGTACCTAGCCGGCTTTGTCCGCGGCAGCGAACGCATCGGCGGCTTTGGCGGCAAATCCGATATCCTGGCCAGCAACGAGGTGTATGCCGGCGATCCCGCATTCTATAAAACCATACTCCAGACCGTGCAGCAAGCCACCGTGGAACAGGTCTGGCAGGCGGCCAAGACCTGGCTCAGCGATGGCGTCTATGTTTTGGAGGTGGAACCGTTCGAAAAGTTTGAGACCGCCGCCGAAGGTGCAGATCGCAGCCGAGTCCCCGCGGCCCTGGAACCGCCAAAGGCGAAATTTCCGGCCCTGCAGCGCACCACCCTGAGCAACGGATTGGCCGTGCTCTTGGCGGAACGCGCCACGATCCCTGTGGTTCAGTTCAATCTCCTCGTTGACGCCGGCTATGCAGCAGACCAATTCGCCAAACCCGGGACCAGCAAGCTGGCGATGAGCGTGATCGATGAGGGTACGGCCAAACGCGATGCGCTGCAGATCAGCGAAGAACTGGATGGTCTGGCCGCGCACCTCAGAACCGGCTCCGGATTGGACATGTCTTCCATCTCTTTAAACACTTTGAAAGCCAATATGGAAAAATCGTTGGAGATCTTTAGCGATGTGATTCTAAATCCGACTTTTCCTGAAATAGAATTTTCCCGATTGCAAAAGCAGCAGCTGGCAGAGATCAAGCAGGAGAAAGCCTCCCCTCTTTCCATGGCCTACCGCGTGTTGCCCGGCCTGCTCTACGGCCAGTCGCACGCCTATGGCCATCCTTTGACCGGTTCGGGCAGCGAAGCCTCGGTGAACAGCATCACACGACAGGACCTGATCCGCTATCACCAGACTTGGGTGAGACCCAACAACGCCACCTTGATTGTTGTGGGCGATGTTCGAATGGCCGAGGTGAAGCCTTTGCTGGAAAGCTGTTTCAAAGGCTGGAAATCCGCAGCCGTACCGAAAAAGAATCTTGATCGCGTACAACCGGCGGACCGTTCCATTGTCTGCCTCCTGGACAAGCCCGGCAGCCGGCAATCTTTGGTGCTCGGCGCCAAGCTGGCGCCGCCGAAATCCGATCCCGATGACATCGCCATGGAGACCATGAACCTGATTCTCGGGGGCACTTTCACCTCGCGCATCAACATGAACATCCGTGAGGACAAACACTGGTCCTACGGCGCCCGTTCGCTGATCATGAACGCCAAAGGACAGAGGCCTTTTCTGGCCTATACGTCGGTGCAGTTGGACAAGACCAGGGAGACGGTGCAGGAGATCTTGAAAGAGTTTAAAGACCTTCTGGGCGCCAGACCGGCGACCGAAGAGGAATTGAACAGCGTGCAGGTGAATCGCGTCCAGGGATTGTCCGGCCGCTGGGAAACGATGACCGCGGTGGCCAATTCCATCGGCGAACTGGTGACCTATGGATTGCCGGATTCCTACTATGAAACCTATGGCGACCAGGTGAGAGCGGTCACCCTGAAGGACATCGCCACTGCAGCGAATAAAGTGCTCACCCCGCAGAACCTGATCTGGGTGGTGGTGGGCGACCGCAAACAAATTGAAAGCCCATTGAAAGAACTGGGTTACGAGATCATCTGTCTGGACAGCGATGGCGCCGTCGTCCCATAGCCGTTTTATTGGTTACGGTCAATCACACCATTCATCTGGTTGAGGGAAACAGCAAAAGCCGTTTTCTCTCTCGACCGCGAAAAGAAAGAAAATTCCATGAGCGAAAACAAGGCAAAACTATTGAGCGATTCAAAAACCGCCAGATGGATCGCTCTCCTGATTGTGTCCTTTACCATGTTTGCCGGCTATCTGTTTGCCGATGCGATGGCCCCGCTTCAGGGGGTTTTGGAAAAACATCTGGGGTGGAGCGGCACTGAGTACGGCTGGTATACCGGCGCTTACGGCTGGTTCAACGTCTTTTTGTTTTTCCTGATCCTGGGTGGGATCATTCTGGACAAGATGGGCGTTCGTTTTTCCGGCCTGATCGCCGCCTGCATCATGTTGTCCGGCACCGCGGTGAACTATTGGGCGATCACCACACGCAGTCTCGATGAGTCCACCTGGCGCATACTTCTCTGGACCTTTCCAGCGCAGGTGTGGGTGGCGGCTCTGGGATACGCCGTTTTCGGCGTCGGCGTTGAAATCGCCGGCATCACGGTGTCCAAAATCATCGTCAAATGGTTCAAAGGCCATGAGTTGGCGCTGGCCATGGGACTGCAGTTGGCTTTAGCGCGTCTGGGCACGGCACTGGCGCTTTCCACCGCCCTGCCCATTGCCATTGCCAGCAAAAGCCCGGCTACGCCGGTGTTCATCTGTCTGGTCATGCTCTTCCTCGGTCTGCTGGCCTTTATCTTTTATACGTTCAAAGATAAGAAACTGGATGCATCCCTCGCCCAGTTGAACAGAAAAGAGAGCCATTCCAGCGAGGATGAGTTCCATCTGCGGGACATCCTCAGCATTCTGCGCAACCGCGGCTGGTGGTACATCAGCATTCTGTGTGCGCTTTTCTACTCCGCGGTATTTCCTTTTCTCAAATATGCAACCTATTTCATGATCAATAAATTCGGCGTGGCGGAAAACTGGGCGGGCGCTATTCCAGGCCTGCTGCCGTTTGGCACGATCCTGCTGACGCCGTTTTTCGGCAACCTCTATGACCGCAAAGGCAAAGGCGCCAGCATCATGATCATCGGCTCGCTGCTGATCATCCTGGTGCATTTGCTTTTCGCTGTGCCGCTGTTGAACCACTGGTTTATCGCCATCCTGCTGATGATCGTGCTGGGCATCGGCTTCAGCCTGGTGCCCTCGGCCATGTGGCCCTCGGTCGCAAAGATCATTCCGGAAAAACAGTTGGGCACCGCCTTTGCGCTCATCTTTTGGCTGCAAAACGCCATCGCCCTGATGCTGGTCCCTGCCCTGATGGGGTGGGTGCTCGACCGATACTGCGTCACTGGCAGCGTTCTAGTGGATGGCAGTCAGGTGACCACTTATAACTATGCGCTGCCGATGATCCTGTTCATGCTCATCGGCATCACCTCGCTGGTCTTCGCCCTTTTGCTGAAACAGGAGGACAAGAAAAAAGGGTATGGTCTTGAACTGCCGAATATCAAAAAATGACGGTCGGTAAATACGCCGCTGTCTTGATACAGGAGGCATTATGCGTGCAACTATTATTCAAATCGCACTGATAGGCATATTGATGATGATTACACAGAGCAACGCTCTGACCCTGCCTGCTATTTTTTCAGATCACATGGTTCTTCAACAAAAATGCGCAGCACCTTTTTGGGGGCTGGCAGCAGCCGGAGAACAGGTGACGGTTTCGGCTGACTGGGGGAAATCCGCTCAGACGCAGGCTGACCCACAAGGCCGATGGCAGTTGCGTCTGCCGACCCCCAAGGCCGGAGGACCCTATCGCATCACGGTTCGCGCCGGCCGGGAAGAAAAAATGTTTTCCGACGTGCTGATCGGCGAGGTCTGGCTCTGTTCAGGCCAATCTAACATGGAGATGCCGCTGATGGGATGGCCGCCCCATGACTTGATCGAAGGCTCTGAGCAGGCGATTCGAAACGCTCATCTGCCCATGATCCGGTTATTCACCGTAGCCCACGCGGTCTCTGATGTGCCGCTCACCGACTGCTCCGGCGCCTGGTCGCGATGCAGTCCGCAGACGGCCGCAGGTTTCAGTGCCACCGCCTTCTTCTTCGGCCGTACGTTGAACGAAAAACTGAATATTCCCATCGGCCTGATTCATTCCAGTTGGGGCGGCACACCGGCACAGTCCTGGACCAGCGCCGAATTTCTCCAGACCATGCCTGATTTCAAACCAATGATCGAAAAAATCGAACAGGGCAGGGGCATGACCGAACAATATCAGAAATGGTTGACGCAATTCTCCACCCTGAGTGTGGCGGATCGCCCTGAGGAGACCCGCTGGACGAAGCTGGATTTCAACGATGCCGCGTGCTGCAGGACGGACTTGGCCGACAGCGAGTGGCAAACCATGAACCTTCCGGTTTACTGGGAACAGACCGAGTTGGGCGAATTCGACGGCGCTGTCTGGTTCCGCAAAACCATCGAGCTTCCCGCCGAATGGGCCGGTAAGGAAGCCGTATTGGAACTCGGTCCCATAGACGACATGGATCGCACTTTTTTCAACGGCGAGCTGGTGGGCAGTCACGAAAAGGTGGGGTTCTGGCAGACCCCACGCACTTATACCATTCCCGCGTCTCTGTTGCGAGAGGGCAGAAACGTCATAGCGGTCCGTTGCGTGGATAATTTAGGAGGCGGCGGCCTTTTCGGCAAACCTGAGCAGATGAGGCTGTACCTCCCATCCGCGCCGGAAAAAACGCTCAGTCTGGCCGGCGCATGGAAGTATCTGCCGGTGGCAGAATTCCGCAGTGGAATTTTTTATTTGTTTCCGCTGACCGGCAATATTTTTCAAACCCATCCTCAAGTACCGGTGCAGATTTCGGCCTATACGCCGACCTTTTTATACAATGCCATGATCGCCCCGTTGATCCCCTATGCCATCAGAGGCGCCATCTGGTATCAGGGCGAATCCAACACCGGCAATCCACGCCAGTATCGCACCCTATTTCCATTGATGATCCAAAATTGGCGCCAGAACTGGGGCCTGGGCGATTTTCCGTTTTACTATGTCCAGATCGCTCCCTGGGAGTATGGCAAAGAAACCCGGTCACAGGAACTGCGGGACGTGCAGAGGCAATGCCTGGATGTGCCGAACAGCGGCATGGCAGTCACCCTGGATATCGGCAATCCGCAAAATATCCATCCCGCCAACAAGCTGGATGTCGGCCGGCGGCTGGCCTTATGGGCCTTGGCTAAAACCTATAAGAAAAAAATGGTCTTTTCGGGTCCTCTCTTTCAACGCATTCACATACAGGGGGATCAGATCAAAGTCTATTTCGATCATTGCGGCACAGGACTGGCGGCAGGCCCATCCGGGCTGCATCATTTCGAAATCGCCGGCGTCGACCGTCGTTTTTATCCGGCTCAAGCGAGCCTCGCCAAGAATCAAGTCATTGTAACAGCCAAGGAGGTCAAGCACCCGGTTGCCGTGCGTTACGCTTGGAGCAACACCGCTGAGGCTTCGCTGTTCAACAAAGAGGGTCTTCCCGCCTCCTCTTTTCGCTCAGATGATTGGCCAGAGTGATGACCGGCCGGCTGCTCATACTCGCTGTGCTGCTGCTGTTTTCCGCATGCAGACAAAAGGAGACTCCTATGCGTCAAGTCATTCCAGCCGCTGGAAACGGCGCGACCATAGACGAGCGCCGCATGGCGGATATCTATGAGAGAGTCAAGACGCCGTATAAATACGGCATCGTCCTGGCTGGCAGCGCTGAAGAGATGATCGATTGCCCCAATGTCTTTCGCCATCACGACCGCTGGTATATGATCTATATCGCTTTTGACGGCCGTGGTTATGAGACCAGGCTGGCTGAGAGTGAAGATCTACTGAACTGGACGCCCAAGGGGCCTATTTTGCAGCGGAGCGGCTCCGGCTGGGATGCGGAACAAGCGGCCGCAGGATTGGCGTTGATCGACTATCGTTGGCAGGGCGAATGGCGGCTGCAAAAGCATGCGGACCGCTATTGGCTCTCTTATCTGGGCGGCGCACTGCCGGGCTATGAGACTCCGCCCCTGTCCATCGGCATGGCCGCCAGCCAGACTCCTACAAAAGCGACGCAGTGGAAGCGCACTCCGGACCATCCGGTCCTCACCCCTTCTCAACCGGATAGCCGCGACTGGGAGCGCGACACCCTGTTCAAAAGTCACATTCTATACGATCCGCAACAAACGCTGGGATTTCCCTTTGTAATGTTCTACAACGCCCGTCAGCTGGGGCCTCAGGTGGAACGCATCGGCATGGCGGTATCCCAGGATTTACGGCATTGGCAGCGCTACGGCGTCGATCCGGTCATCGACCACGGCCCAAAGCCGGGCATTTGCGGCGATCCGCAGGTCGTCAGAATCGATGATCTCTGGGTCATGTTTTATTTCGGCGCGTTCTGGCAGCCCAACGCCTTTGACACCTTTGCCTGTTCCTATGATCTGGTGCATTGGACGGATTGGAATGGGCCCCATTTAATCGAACCCTCGGAACCGTGGGACGCCACCTATGCGCACAAACCCTGGCTGGTGACGCATGAAGGAATCGTGTATCATTTCTACTGTGCGGTGGGGGATCAGGGGCGGGTCATCGCCCTGGCTACGTCAAAAAAGTTGAGATAGCCGCTTTCACTTTTACAACCGTTTTGTCTGCTCGATCGGGCGCCACCCCGACCAAGGTCCATGTGGAAAGGACCGGCCGCAACCGCAGGCTGCGGCACTATTCAATACCCGACAGCCCTTTGCAGCCGGTCCTGTCCGGTCCGGCTCAAAACCAATGATAATTCTGTTAACCGCAATCAAACCTTAGATCAGTTTGTCCCGGTTTTCGTAGATCTTTTGCACCGCATCCGCAATATCGTCCATATCGCGCCGCGACCCCAGCAACATATTCTGAGTAAACCACACTGCTTCGCTGCACAGTTGATCTGTTTCCGGCAACACGTTCTCTTCCCAGTAGCGTTTAAGCCGTTCTGCGGAGAAAAGCCGTTTATAGCTTTCCGAGTTCAAGGCTTCTTGGATCAAGCCGTCGCGATGCTGGGAAGCATAGCCGGAGGAACAGGGGATTCCCTCTGCTTCCAAAGCGGAGAGAAACTTGGCGCGTGGCACGCCGTCGAACAGCTCCTTTTTGTAGCGAAACGGATACAGATGAAAGATCGCGCGTGTGGCGCCCGGATTGAGTTTATACGGAATAATGCCGGGGATCTGCTGCAGCCGCGAGGAAAGATAGCGGGCGTTGTCCTCGCGCTGTCGGGTATCGTTCTCCAGCCGCTGCATCTGCGACATCAGAATCACCGCCTGGAACTCTTGCATGCGAAAGTTGACGCCGCGCACTGCGTTGGGGCCTGCCGGTTGAAAGGAACCGAAAGCCCGGCCGCAGTTGTGAAAGCTGTGGCATCGGTCCACGACCAGAGAATCGTTTCCCACCACCGCGCCGCCTTCGCCGGCTGGCAGATGTTTGGAATTTTGAAAACTGAAGCAGCCCAAATCACCGATCAGGCCGCACTTTTTATTTTTATATTCAGCCAGCCAGGCCTGACAGGCGTCTTCCACCACCAGAAGACGGTGTTTGCGGGCGATTTCCATGACCGGATCCATCTCCACCGGCAATCCGAGGATGTGCACCGGCAGCAGCGCGCGTGTCCGCTCAGTAATACGCTCTTCAATCTTTTGCGGATTGATAGTAAAAGTCTCTTGATCCGTATCGGCGAAAACCGGCAAGGCCTTGAGCATCAAAACGACATTGTAGGTGGCGATAAAGGTATAGGGAGAAACGATCACTTCGTCTCCTGCCTCCACGCCCAGCACATGCAGAGCGGTGATCAACGCGGCTGTGCCGCTCGAAGTGGCCAGGCACTTTTTGGCGCCCAGAAGCTCCGCATAACGCTTTTCAAACTCGGGCACGCGTACGCCCTGGCCGCGGAACCAGACGCCGCTGCGCAGGACAGCGAGAATATCCGGTTCCGCGCTTCGGTCCCAGATGGGCCAGGGGCTCCACTTTTTAGTGCGCACCGGCTGACCGCCCAGCAGCGCCAGTTTGCCGGCTCTGCGTCCTGAACGGGGAAGGCCGGCGGCTGGAACCGGCGATAACGCAGCCGCTGAGACAGCGGCGCCGGCGGCTAGAAAACGACGCCGGGAAAGTAGCTGTTTCATCATGCACCTCGCCTTACAATCGAGTTCACCTTTTCAGACCTCACCGCACACAGGGGCGGTGCAGGTCCCATCCTTTTAGGCTCCGACGATCCCCAACGGCGGCAATGTTTTCCATCTTCCGCGGGTGAAATCCGGGAAATCCACAGGCCGGCTCTTTTTAGCCACTGAGCGTTCACTCAACTCCGAAACCGCACTCCAGGCCGCCGCGTCATACACATTCTGGTCTGTGGGCAGGCCTTGGCGCAGGCACTCGATCAATCGAAAATCCTCGATAAAGTCCATGCCGCCATGCCCGGCGCCGGCCGATTCCGCGCGCAGTTTGCGCCAGAGCGGATGTTCATACTCCGCGGCATAGTTGTGCAACGGCTCCCATTCATGTTGGGGACTCTTGCCCTCGATATGGATCCGTTCCGGCCATTTCTGGGCGATGCCGCGGGTCCCCTGCACGATGTTGATGCGAGAATAGGGCCGGGGCGTGTCGCAATCGTGATACAAGGTGATGACGCGGCCGTTATGCGTACGGATCAAACTGACATTCACATCGCCCTGCCGATAATTCTGCCGGGCGCGAGGATCGTCAGCGCCGAAATGCTCGGATGCATACAGCTTTAATCCGCGCGAGACCGTGCTCATGGAAACGAGATAGTCGAACTGATCGCCGCGGTTGATGTCCATGCATTGGGCGATGGGACCCAAGCCATGCGTGGGATAGAGATTGCCGTTGCGCTTGATAGAGTGAGCGGTGCGCCACAGGCCCTCTCCTTCCGGCGTCATTTTCAACTGGCGCAGATCGTGCAGATAGCCGGCCTCGCCGTGCAAAATTTCACCCAGCACGCCTTTGCGCACCATGTTGAAGATCATCATCTCTTCATAGTCGTAACAGCAGTTTTCCATCATCACGCAATGTTTTTGCAGTTTTTCTGCGGTCTCCACCAACTGCCAGCATTCGTCCAGCGTCACCGCCGCCGGCACTTCCGTGGCAGCATGTTTGCCGTTTTTCATCGCCGCCACGCACACCGGCACGTGCCACTCCCATGGCGTGGCGGTGAAAACCAGATCCAGATCTTCGCTTTCGCACAGGCGAATGAAATCATAGTTGCCGCGTGCATAGCCCGTGGGCTTGGAACGCCCTGCGTCCGTGCACCATTTTTGGATCCGCTCCACCTTTTCCGGAACGATATCGCACACGGCTTTGATCTCAACCCCGGGAATCCTGAGAAAATTGCGTACATGGGCCGATCCCATGCCGCCCACGCCGACAAAAGCCATGCGCACCTTGTCCATGGGAGCCGTGCTGAAAAATCGATCCGGCGCCAGACCGCTTTTCTCCTGACCGCAGGCCTGCTCTTCGGCGGCCAACACCCCCAGACTTGCAGCCACCCCAAGGCTGGTCTTGAAAAATGAACGACGATTTAATTCAGAAGGATTGGATTGCATGCGCCACCTCATCGTGTTAGCTGTTATTGTTTCATAAATGGATATCGTTCAACAGATCCATTCCGCCGCTTCTCCAAGAACAGCGCCGATTATTTTTCAGTTTCCAGGCGAGTCAGTTTCTTCAACATATCTCTGATGTCACCGATCCCCTTGATCGCCACAAAGATGGTGATCGTGGAATACCAGATGACAACCGCAGCGGTGACCAGGGCCCAGAACCAATGCTCAACTGTCATGTCAGGCTCCTTTTCTTTGCGGTTTGAGCAGGGATCCGATCACCATGGCCAAAGCGGTGATTATATACGCGGCGATACCGGAATAATAAGGGCCGATTTTTTCAGCCAGCGGTTGAGTGGCCGGGACCTGCTGCATCACTAAAAAACCAACCGGAATCAACGCGCCGAATAGGATCGCCGCTCCGGCGCCCCAGCTGTTGGCCCGTTTCCAGTAACAGCAAGCGATCAGTAAAACGGACATGCTCGACAGATAGATGGTCCCGGTGACGCCGAGATAGGTCCACAGATCGCCCTTGAGCGGATACCAGAGACCATAAAACAGAAGGAATATGCCGATAAAAGCCACGATAAATCGATTCCACAAAATGCCTTTTTTCTCCGGCCACGCCTTTTTACGGAACGGCGCCATGATGTCGTTGTAGATCACACTGCCCCAGGTGAGCATGTAGGAAGAATCAGTGGACATGTCCGCGGCCAGCATAGCGGCAACCAGCAGACCCATGAGTCCCATGGGCACAAACGTAGAGAGAAACTTGGGCATGGCGTAAAGGGTGTTGGCGCCTACCACCTCCGGAGTCAAGGTAGTCAGTGCGGCTATGCCCCAGATGCCGGGAATCAAAAAACGACAGACAAAAAAGAACGCTGTCCCCTTGTAGATTTTAAGACCGGTTTTAGTGTCTTTTGCCGAGAGCAAACGAATGATGGTGGTTTGCCAGGTCAACACCACCGCCAGATTCAACAGCGCATTGAACACTACATAAGGCCAGCCCATTTTAGGATGGACCAAAGGGTTGAATCCGCCGGCGCCATGGTGCGTCTGCACCGCTTGTACCAAAGCAGCCCAGCCGATATGATATAGGATCAGCACCGTGACCAGGATGAGCCCCAAACTCATGACGATGAATTGCAGAAAATCGGTGATCAGCACCGACAGCATGCCGCCGAGAATCGTATACACCGCCACCAGGATCAACAGCAGGGTCATGGTGATCTCCAGATAATGCACGTCCAGGCCGGTGACTACAACTAAAAACTCGCCGCCGGTGCGCAGGAAAACCCCCATATTCAGCAATCCGCCCAGCACGATGACCACGCCGGCCGCCCAACGCACCCTCGGTCCGAATTTTTTCTGATAAAGTTCCGGCAGCGTCATCACCCCGCTGTCGCGCAGGGGTTTAACGCCGAATCCGGTAAAGCCCACAAACGCCATGGCTGCGGCCATCAAAATCCCAGGGACCGCGCCTGAAAAACCCATCTCATAACCGTTCTGCGCTGTGTACATGCAGGTGACGATGCCGAATTCGGTGGCGGCCAGAGAGGCGATGCCGAGAAAAACGTTCATCTCCCGGCCGGCGACGAGAAAATGTTCCACCTTGCCCACATACTTGCGCACCATGATGCCGGCCAGCATGGTGGCGAGCAGATACAGCCCTACAATCGATCCGTCTAGTATGGAAAAATGGCTCAACCAGCGCCTCCTCGTTTTGATCCGTTGCAGTGATTCACTCACGACCGGACTGGTCCGACCGACAGCAATCTATGTTTTTTAACAGAAAAATCCAACTTTTTTCTCAACAGACTCCAACGTTGATTTTTAAAATTGGTTTAAGTATATTGGCATTCGGTTTTCTCTTTACAGACAAGGAGAGTAAAAGAGTGAAGTCTACCATCAGCCGCAGGCATTTCTTTCGCAGCGCAGGCGTCGCCGCTGCTGCGTTCAGCATCGTACCGCGCCAGGTTCTGGGTGGACCTGGCTATACCGCGCCCTCTGATGAGCTGACCCGGGCGATCATTGGAGTCGGCGGCATGGGCCAAAGCCATCTGCGCTATACCGGAGCCCGTCTGCTCGCCGTGTGCGACGTGGATGAAAATCATCTGCAGAGGACTTTGGCCAAAACCGATCAGGGGGTCAAAGGCTATCACGATTTTCGTCAAGTGCTGGATCGCCCGGATATCGACGTCGTGCATATCGCCACCCCTCCGCACTGGCACGCGCTCATGTCCATTGCCGCCGCCCAAGCGGGCAAAGACATCTGGTGCGAAAAGCCCATGACTCGCACCATCGGTGAAGGAGAGCAGGTCGTCCGGGCGGTGCAGGCTTATGACCGCATCTTTCGCATCAACACCTGGTTTCGCTTCACCGATCGTTTTTACGGCTTTGGCACTCCCATCGCACCGGTGAAAAAGCTGGCAGCCAGCGGCCTGTTGGGCTGGCCGCTCAAGGTCACCATCAGTCAGGCAACCGGCTTTGAATGGAAATTTTACTGGATCGGTAGGACAGATCTGACTCCCCAGTGGATCCCCCAGGAACTGGATTACGATCTCTGGCTGGGTCCGGCGCCGTACAAACCCTATCATCCCCATCGCGTGCATGTCACCTTTCGCGGCTATTGGGATTACGACGGCGGCGGATTGGGCGATATGGGGCAACACTATCTGGATCCGGTGCAATACCTGCTGGATAAAGACCATACCAGTCCGGTTTATATCGAGGCGGATGCTCCACAGTCGCACCCGGACGCTGTGGGCACCTGGCGCACCATACGCATGGTCTATGAGGACGGCTGCGAGATCATTTTGGACGGCGAAGGCAAGGATACGGAAGCAGCTTTTCTTCAGGGCCCGAACGGCAAACTGTTTCGCGGTTTTAAATCAGACATCCCTGATCTGGAGAGAAAACTGGCGGCCTTTCCAGACCCTCCAGCGCAGGTTACGGATTTCTATCAAGCGGTGCGCGACCGGCGCAAATTCGCTCTTAACGAAGAGAACGGCCATCGCTCAGCGACTCTGGTAAACCTTGGCAAGATAGCCGTACGGCTGGGACGTCCGCTTCATTTCGATCCGGTGCGTCAACGCTTTATCAACGACGAACAGGCCAACGCCCTCATTCATGAACCCATGCGCGCCCCCTGGCACGCTTAATTTGGAAAGAGACTATGCACCTGAAAAAATTATGGCTTGTCCTGGCGCTGGCTTTGGCCGGGTGCTCTTCCAGCCGGCTGACGACCAACAGCCCCACGCATTCAATGCAAGAACTGCTCCAAGCCCTGCCGGCCGACACCCAGTTGACCGCCTCGCTGGTGTTTGACGCGATGCTGAATCATGGCGTCGATGGTCTGCAAAACCTGATCCGGTTGCTGGATTCCGGCAAAGGGGATGAAAAGACCGCCGCTCAGTATGCGCTGGACGGCCTTGCCCGATTCTGCGGCACATTGCCAAATGCGGACGCACGCCGACAAACCTTCACAGCCGCATTGGCAAGCTCGCTGACGGCCGCACGGCCGGCAGTGGATCAGGCTTTTCTCATCTCCCTTTTTAGATCCTGCCCTTCGGCTGAGAGTATTCCGTCTCTATGCAAGTTTTTACATGACGAGGTATTGTGCGAATCCGCGGCGATGGCGCTTCAGTCCACTGCAAATGCAGGGGCTGGAAGAGCGCTGCTGGAGGCGTTGGCGCAGAACAGCGAAAAAAATAAAAAAACAGTGATTCAGGCTCTTGGACAAATAAAATACGGCAAGGCGGCGCCCGAACTGCTCAAAATCGCTCAAGGCAAGAATGCCGCATTGAAAGAGGCGGCGCTGTTCGCACTGGCTGAAATGGACTGGAACCAGGCGGAAGCTGTGCTGCAGCAAAATGCGCTTCAAGACGATAAATTCGCCATCGCCTGGCTCACCTTTGCCGATGCCTCCTCAGAGACCCAGCGTGCCATTGAAATCGCGCAAACGATCGCACACAACCGAGAAAAAGCCTGGCCCGATCATCTGCGCACCGCCGCGATGGCTCTTCTGGTTAAAAAAACAGGCGCCGCCGCGCTCGCAGACCTGCGGAAGGCGGCAGCGAACGGACCGGCATCGATCCGCGCCGCAGCCTTGCGACTGGCTGAACCCTTGGCCTCAGAGGCAGCAACGCAAGCGTGGTTGGAAATGCTGCCCGGATTGACGCCGGATGCGCAGGCGGACCTCCTCGCTCTGCTCGGCCGGCAAAAAGCGACAAGCGCAACAACCGCCATGCGCCTGTATTTGCAGTCCGAGGATGCAGGGGTGCGGGCTTCCGCGCTTGAGGCTCTGACCAGCACCCTGGGCGACGCCGGCGTCAAGGATCTGCTCAGCCTGCTTAAAACCAATGTCGATGAGGCCATGCGGCGGCAGATCAAGCAAAGTCTGCTCACTTTGCCGCACGAACCGTTGAAACAGGAATGGGATCGTTTTTACCCAACCCTCGACGCAGCAGGCAAAAATCTCTTGCTCGATGTGGCGGTGATTCGGCAGGACACGCTGCGCCTCGCCGCCTTGATCGAGGCCATGCAATCCGAAGACCAGACCCTGCGACGAACAGGCCTGGAAGGCGTGAGGCTTTTAGGCAAAGCCGACGTTATGCCCGCCTGCCTCTCCCTGCTGACAACGACGTCTGTGCCGCAGGAGATTAAAGCAATCCAGGACTGCATCATCGAAATCGTCAAACGGGAGAAAAACCAAAAACCATGCGTGCAGAAACTGGAAGAGTATTTCCAGTCCGCAAACAGAGAGGAGAAAATAAAGGCGCTGCGCATATGGCGTGGCATCGGCAGCGATGCAGCGCTCAACCAGGTTCTCGCTGGCAGCCGCGATCAGGCGCTGAAAGATGAAACGCTGCGCACGCTGTGCGACTGGCCGTCGTTGAACGGTCTGGAGCCGCTTCTGCAGCTGGCTGAAAGCAAAGAGCAGCAGACTTATCGAATCCTGGCTGTTCGGGCCGCTCTGAGACTCCTCCGCGAAAATCCCATGGGCGACCTGCGGCAGTTGGGCTTTTTGCAGCGGCTGATGAAGAGCTGCGAACGCAGCGAAGAGAAAACCATGGTTCTCAGCCAGGTCGGCCAGATCAAATCCATCTCTGCACTCAAATACGCCGCCGGCTTCTGCGCGGATGAAAACATCGGTTACGAAGCGGCAGTAGCCACGGTGCAAACCACCATTCCCATCAAGGGGGCCGCTGCAGTCTTGTCGCCTGAACAGGTTGCCGCAGCTGTAGTGCAGGCGCAAGCCTCAAAGCGTTTGCAGCAAAAAATCGCCGAGACGCCACTGCTCGCTGCCACAGAAAATCAGCCTCCGGAGGGCTTTACCGCCCTGTTCAACGGCAAAGACCTTTGCGGATGGAAGGGGTTGGTGGAAGACCCGGTCAAACGCAGCCGAATGAGTCCGGATGAGCTCAACCAGGCGCAGACCAAAGCCGATGAGGAGATGCGCAAACACTGGCAGGCGATCGACGGCGTGCTCTATTTCGACGGCAAAGGCCACAGCCTGTGCACCAGCCGCGATTATGCTGATTTTGAAATGTATGTGGATTGGAAAATCGAAAAATGGGGCGACAGCGGCATTTATCTGCGCGGAGCGCCGCAGGTGCAGATATGGGACACCGCACAATGGCCGGAAGGCTCCGGCGGTTTGTACAACAATCAAAAAAATCCCAGCAAACCGCTGGTTCAGGCGGACCGGCCGGTGGGAGAATGGAACACGTTTCACATCATCATGCGCGACGAACGCGTGACCGTCTATCTCAACGAAGTGCTGGTGGTGGACCATGTGATCATGGAAAATTACTGGGAGCGGGACAAACCCATATACCGCAGCGGCCAGATCGAACTGCAGGCGCACAACACACCGCTCTATTTCCGCAATATTTTTATCAAGGAATTGCCCACCCTGGAACCGCCGTTCAACGGCCCTCTTTTTAACGGCAAGGATCTGCAAGGATGGCAAGTGATAAATGGTCGGCCCGAAAGCTGGCAAGCAGCGGACGGTATTCTATTCACCACCGGCCAGGGCGGCGGTTGGCTGTCTACGACTCGAGAATTTGCTGATTTCAAACTATCCCTGGAATTCCGCGTGCCGGCGGATGGCAACAGCGGCGTGTTTTTGCGCAGCCCGCATCACGGCGATCCGGCCTACACCGGCATGGAGATACAGGTTCTGGATGATTACGCCGAACAATATGCACGGCTTAAACCCTGGCAATACACCGGCAGCGTCTACGGCATTCAGGCGCCCTCGCAGCGCGTCAGCAAACGCGCCGGTGAGTGGCAAAAGATGGTCATCACCTGCCAAGGTCCACGGATTCGCGTTGAACTGAACGGACAGAAAACCATCGATACGGATTTAATCGACCACATGCAGCAGAGCAGCGAACATCCGGGCATTCGACGGCGGGAAGGGTACATCGGCCTGCAAAATCATAGCTCGAAATTGGAATATCGGAATATCTGGCTGGAAGAACTGCGGTGAGCTGATGCATGGTGCTGATTGGATTTTGAAGAATTCGTCTTACCTGCTCAGCACCATCTTGCGCGTCTGTTGTGTTTTGGCGGTTCGCAGCTGATACAGATACACGCCGGTGGCAACGGGCCGGCCGCTTTCATCCCGGCCATCCCAGGTGATGAATTGTACGCCCGGCAAAAGGTCGGCAAACGTTCGCACCGTTCGCCCGTTCAGATCATATATTTTCAGAACCATCGACCCATCCGATTCCGAAGAATGGTAACGGATCACAGTCTCTGCGTTAAAGGGATTGGGATAGTTCTGTTGCAGAGAAAAAAACTCCGGCCTATGAACGGCAACGGGGCGGTTCACAGCGGCGGTGATTTTTTTGCCGATCTGCAGGTCATCGAAATAAAGGGTACCGCTTGCTTTGCCGCCCGGCGTGTAGGTGAGGTGGATGCTGTCAAAGGCCAGACTGCCATCCAATCGGCCGTCGCCAAGCCATTGACCGGTCGGCATCACGGCCATATCCCACTGCACCAGCTTCCATCCCATCCAATCGATTACAAACCAAGGGCTTACCTCATGGTTCGCGGCCGCAGCCTGTGGAACACGGTCATCCACACAAAAACGAAATTGGCTTTTGCTCGCGTCCCCGAACACCCACAATTGCAGAACATAGGAAGAATCAAACAATAGCTCTTTGGCCGGCCCGCCCTCCAGGTATTCGCGTATGAACCAGGCCGATCCGCCCGTATCCCAGGCATAATTCAGGCGCAGGGATCTCGAGCTTCCGCTCTTCAGATTGACATGAAGGCTGTCTGCCCGCAGACTGGTGTATTCGCTTATAATGCCCGTCGTGTGTCCGCTCCCCTGCGGCGCCCACCATCGGTTTGCCTCCTGTTCAAAATCATCCAGCATGATCGGAGTAAACAGGATCGAGCCGGTCTTGAAATAAAAAGTTGTCTGCTGAGTGCTGATGTTGCCGAGGAGGTCCGAGAATCCTGGAAGCAGCTGCACTTTGTAAGTTGCATTCTCTTGCAAATTGTCTGCAGGGAAAAAGGAAAGAACCGACCGGTTGTCCACTATATAGTTCACAACTTTTCCAAAGACCGGCGTCGGCTGGCCGGACGCGGTGAGCAGGATTCTGTCTTGATGAACAGAGGCGCTGTCGATGGCTTCGCTGTAGTGGAAATTGAGCACCGCCTCCGGCGACACATTCTGTGTGTTGGGTTTGGGCGTCGCGCCGGTGATGCGCGGCGGAGTGAGATCAGCCGGCCCGGTGGTGAATTTCATCACAAAGGGATCCCCGGCCACGCGGTTCTGATCTCCGTCCAGATGATGGCCATAGCGGTCCAGCGCCTCTGGCGATACGGTGAGTGTGTATTCGGTTTCGAACTGCAGGGTATCCGGCTTGAAGGCCAAAGAGCGATGGTTGTTGAACCAGGTGAACTTGCCGTGAGCTGCCGGCGACAGGGAAAAGGCTTTTTCCACGCAAGCCGGATCCATCGGCCGGCTGAACAGCAGCGTGATCGACTCCCATGCAGGAAACCGTTGTGCATTGGGGACCGGCGTGGAAGCTTGAACAAACGGAGGTCTTTTAGAGATCAGCTGAATGTCTTTGAAGGTAATAAAAGTGTCTGTCAATGCGACCTGCAGCGTGTCGCTGTAGAAATCCTCGGCTTGGACCTGCACGGTCAAGAGGGAGGACTGCAGATTTTCGAAATAGTAAAAGCCGTTGCGCAGCAATTCCGGATCCGAGCTGTAACGATGAAACAACGAGGCATATGAATCCGTGACATAGGTCCGACCGTCTACCGTGATCGTGGCGCCGTTGACCAGATCGCCGTTCTCCTGATCAGCGACGAATCCGGCCAAAATCTGCACAGGCGGGCGTGCGATTTTATGAAAAGCGAGAATGGCCCAGTAGAAGGTCATGGCCTCCATTCTTTTCCATTCGGCGTTCATGTTGCGCGTGTTCTGAACCGGATTGGTGTGAAAGCCCGCTTCGCTCAATTCGGAAGGCATGGCGGTATTCCGGTTGACGCTCAAATAAGGTCCAGAGCTGGTGCAGCCATAATAGGAGCAATCGCCGAAAGAACCGGCTGTAGGAATGCGCATGCCTCGGGTCAACAGATCCACCATATAGCTGCTCATCTTTTTGCCGCCGTTGGGCACTTTTTCCTGACCCGACCGGTATTGTCCCCACAGCAACAGGGTGTTATTGGTTTCCGCTGAGCCGTTCGCACCGGGCGAATTGCTATGAATGGAATGAAACCAGGCGGCGCCGAGGCTGTTGGCGTAATCCGAACGTTGGGTCAGGCCGACGACTTGCCGGTCGTCCGTTCGCGTCAGATAAACGGTATCGATGTCGGTGGTTCGCATCAAGATATCGCGCAGCGCCAGTGCCACCCGCACGTTCTTTTCCGCTTCGGAATAATTATAGATACCCATGTTCTCCCTCTGGCTATGGCCGGGATCGAGAACAATGTTCCAACCTGATAATCCCCTCACCTGAGCGTTGGCGCAGGCGGCCAGCAGCCCGATAAGAAAACCCATTTGTTTCATCGCGTCATTCTTTCCGATCATTCAATCCCGAGATAGAAAGCAGATAAAGGCCGCCGTCCGCTGCATCGTCATAGGCGATTCGATCGCCGTTAGGCGACCAGCAAGGATTCATTTCCAGCCGTGCAGGAGTGGCGGTCAACGCCTGTTTCTCCGATCCGTCCGCTTTGATGATATAAAGATCGGAGGCAAGAAGCCTGGCTCCATCATCCTGGGTGACCATGTACACCAGGTAGCGGCTGTCCGGCGACCAGCGCGGCCGATGGCCTTCACCCAACTGCAGATATCCGCCGCCGTCGCTGTTCATGACGCACAGTGGTCCGCCCATAATTTCAAAGGCGATTTTAGCGCCGTCTGGAGAACGGGTCAAATTAATGATCCTCTCCCCCTCCAGCACGGGCGAAGCGGCGAGAGTGGTGGGATGGTAAAAATAAAGTCGATCTCCCTGAAGATAGGCTACAGGGGATGGCGCCTGTTTATTCAGAGCGGTTGCCGGTTTGCCGGTCGAAAACGTCTGCAACGCGTTCTTACTAGCAACATGCACATGGCGGTCGTCCACGGACCAAACCGGCAGCCCCATGGGCTCGATTTGATATGCGCAAAGCAGGCGCGACGCTCGAGATTCCACATCGAACATCTGCAGGGCGTTGTAGCGGCGCAGGGCTTCGTATTTTGCCACTCGGCTCACCAGCGAACGGCTGTCACTGGACCAGGCCATGCCAAAGCCGGCAGCCGGAGCATCCGAGAGCCGGCGCAGTTCCCGATCCTCCAGACGAATGACCCAGATGCCCTGGTAATTTTCACCCGTGCAGGCGATATAGCGTCCATCGTGGGACCAGAGCGGCTGAATGAATATCTGATCAGAATTTTCCAGCAGCCGCACCGGGCTGCCGGAAACTGTAAGCGCCGCCTGGGCCGCACGCAGGCTGAGCAGCAAAGACACTATTATTTTATGGTACATAGATGCTCCAAAAAGATGAATCTTTATTTTACCATTAAACGAGATAAAATGCAAATGGTTTCTCCTCCCACAGGCAAGGTTCTTCGCAGCGGTGCGCTTGGAGCAATGCCTCGACCTGCTTCACCGCAGCCTAAAACATCGGGGATCTTTTCAGATTGTTGTCGCAGGAATCGTCCAAAGAGCAGATTATTTCTTGACTTTCAACTCCAATCTTCCTATCATAGGAATATCATTTAAAAAGGAGAGCGCCTATGCAGAAAAATGACGTTTATAGATGCCAGGTATGCGGCAATATGGTGGAGGTCGTTTCGGTCGGCGGCGGCACCCTGACCTGCTGCGGCCAGCCCATGACTTTGCAGACGGAGAACACCACCGACGCGGCGGTTGAAAAACACGTTCCGGTCGTCGAACTGCAAGACGGCCGGGTTAAAGTGACCGTCGGCAGCGTCATTCACCCCATGGTGGAGAGCCATTATATCCAGTTCATCGAGGTGATCACCGCTACCAAGGTGTATCGCAAGTATCTCAAACCCGGCGAAGAGCCGGTGGCCGAATTCGACGTCGGCGAACCGATCGTCAACGTTCGCGAGTACTGCAATCTGCATGGATTGTGGGCTAAAAAATAATTAAACAGCGGCGGCGCCGCCGCGTGGGAGATCCTATGAGAAGCCTGTACTTGCTTCTGCTCATCTGGGTGTGTGCATTTCCCTCATTCGGCCAGCCCTTGCCGTCTGGCGATGCGCTCAAGGGGACGAGAAAATACAGCGATTTCGAGAAATCCGAAGTCTGTAAAAGCTGCCACGTGGATATCTATCAGCAATGGACCCAATCGATGATGGCGCAGGCGTACACGCATCATTGGGATGAGATCGAGTATTTCGAACTGGCGGTTCCGCACATGGAAAAGGCGCCTGAGCTGAAAGATGCGGTGGACGGCTGCAACGGCTGCCACACGCCCATGGCCTTTATGGCCGGCGACGTCACGCCGCCGCGGCCGGAAGCCAAATCGCGCGCCAACGAAAGCGTGAGCTGCGAGGTCTGCCACAGCATCAAGGGCATCGGCAGCGATCCGCCGTTCAATTTCAGTTTTCAATCGTCGCCGGGCCGGGTCAAGTACGGCGCCAAGCCGGGGCTGCAATCGCCGCATCACGACACCGAGGCGCTGGATATCTATCAGAAAGCCGAGTACTGCGGCAGCTGCCATAATGAAAAAAGCCCCTATGGCGTCTGGGTGAAATCGACCCAGTTGGAGTGGAAAGAGGGGCCCTATGCCAAAGAGGGCGTGCCGTGCATGCAGTGCCATATGCCCAAAGCTCTGGGCAGGAACGCGACCATGGCGCAGGAGGACATGGTGGCCCAGCACCTGTTCCACGGTGCGCATGACAACGGCAAAGTCGCCAGCGCCATCGAGTTGCGCATGCACCCTGAAGAACGCGAAGTCCGCTATGATGGGACGGTCACTTTGAAAGTCCAGCTGTTCAGCGCCAAGCCCGGGCACAAGTTTCCCTCCGGCTCAGTGGAGGATCGCATCGTCTGGCTGCACGTCACGGCCACTGACGTCAACGGCAAACAATACCATCTGCCGGTGGACAAAAAGGGCTTTGCAGGTGAAGAGTACACCATCGCCAGCGACGTCCTCGCGTACCAGGATATGGGGTTTCCCAAGGGGCTGGCTTCGTTCCCAGGAGTGCAGAGAGACGGTGTACCCATCGGCGACCGCATATTCCGCATGCCTTATTTCGATCCCGAAGGCCGCATGACCGTCATGCAGTGGAACACCAAATCCCTGGGTGTGGACTATCGCATCGGGCCGCGCGAGACCAAGATCGAGACCTTTACCTGGAAACTGCCGGACGATATTCCTTTGGGCATGGTGACGTTCAAAGCAGTGCTCAATTATCAAAAGCTGGTCAAACCGGTCGCTGACTTTTTGAACGTACCGGCGGACGAGAGCGAAATCGTTCTGGTCAACACCGCCTCCACCTGGGTGGAAGTGTACGAATAGACGCCTTCCCATCACGAACGGAATAAAATTTCGGAGCTCTGCATGAAAAAGAATCTCCTAGGTCTCACCCTGGCTCTGATCATGCTGGCGGCCCTGACGGATCAGACGCAGGCGATTCCGGCTTTTGCCCGCCGCTACAACATCTCGTGCAGCACCTGTCATGCCCCCATTCCCAAGCTCAAGCCCTATGGCGATGAATTTGCCGGAGACGGCTTTATCATGAAGGAGAACGAGAAAGAGCGGGATTACGTGACCGCCGGCGATCCGCTGCTCTGGCTCAACAAAACCATTCCGATCGGCGTGCGCTTTGACGCCTATGCCGTGTCCTATGCCACCGAAGCCAAGACCGATCTGCAGTCGCCTTGGGGCTTGAAACTGCTCTCCGGCGGCGCACTCTATAAAAACATCGGTTACTATTTTTATTTTTACATGAGTGAACGCGGCGAAGTGGCCGGCATCGAAGACGCCTATGTGCATTTTAACAACATCGGCGGATCCGAATTTGATGTTATGGTGGGCCAGTTCCAGACCAGCGATCCGTTGATGAAACGTGAACTCCGCTTGACCTTTGAGGACTATCAGGCGTACAAGTACGCGCCCGGTCTTTCCAACATCGATTTGACCTATGACCGCGGCGTTATGTTCGTCTATGGCATCGCCAAAACCGGCACTGATCTGATCATGAGCGTGACCAACGGCAACGGCAAAGCGCCGGCCGATCCTGCGACTAAAAAATTCGACACCGACAATTATAAAAATATCGGTTTCCGGGTTGCGCAGGGGATCGGTGAAAACCTCTCCATCGGCGGCTTTTATTATACCGGCAAGGAGCGCCTGGCCTCCACGGACAATACAGTCCGGTATGTAGGCCCTGATTTCAACCTGGTGCTGGGCAAACTGGAATTGACCGCGCAATATCTCGAACGCACCGACAGCAATCCCTTTATGCTGGAACAGGAGAAAAAGCTGAAAACCAAAGCGGCGGTCGTAGAGGCGATTTTCGCCCCGCAGTTAGATCGTTCCCGGTTCTACTTTTCCGCGCTTTACAACGATATCAAACAGGAAAAAGAGATCTATCAAACGTTCACTCTGGCCGGCACTTATCTCATGGCCAGAAATCTGCGCGGCTCGCTGGAGCTGACGCGCGATCTGATCAAGGATCAGAATCGAATCGTCCTGGGGATTGTCACAGGTTTCTAAGCGTATGGAAAAAGGCGCAAGCACGTTTTGCGCCTTTTTATTTTCCACCCACAGCCTTCTGCGAGGCTGTTCTCTTGGGGAATCAGAATGAACCGCTCTTTGAGTAAAAAGATCCTGAGTTATTGGCGGGATCGGTGGAAACCGGTGTGGGATCTTGTGGAATGGCCGTTGTTGATCCTGCTGGCTGTGCTCACGATTTTGTTCGGAGTAATCGGCTTTGCAGCCCATTTCCACAGCCGGCAGCAACCCCGCTCTTTTCTTGACTGTCTGTATCTGACCCTGCAGCTGTTCACCCTGGAATCCGGATCACTCCCGGGAGACAAGAGCTGGATGCTGGAGATCGCCCGGTTTTCAGCGCCGCTTTTGGCCGTCTATACCGCTCTGAAAGCTTTAGGGCTCCTTTTCAGCCGGCAGATCATGCTTATCCGGCTGGCGTTCACGCAAAATCACACCATCCTCTGCGGCCTGGGACGCAAGGGGTACCGGCTTGCCCGGGAGTACTGGAGCAGAGGAGAGCGCGTCGTCGTCCTGGAGCAGGATCCGAACACGCCATTCGTCCTGCCGGCCAGAGCCGCGGGCATTCCGGTTTTGGTGGGCAATGCGGCCGATGCCAAGCTGCTTAACCAGGCGCGTCTATCGCGCGCCGAACGGCTTATCTGCGTCTGTGGGGAGGACGGCATCAATGCCGAAATAGCGCTTGCCGCTCAGAGCGTGCTGGGCAACCAGCCTCGCCCCCCCCTACACTGCTTTGTCCATATCGTGGAACCGGCCGTGTGGGATCTGCTCAATGGATTTAAATTTACTTTCGATACCCGCTCCGTGCGCATGGATTTTTTCAATATCTATGATTGGGGCGCCAAACGGATGCTGGAAAAATATCCCCTGTCCGCTGCCGCCACGTCGACACAAAGCCCGCCCCGTCTGCTCATCGTCGGTTTAGGAAAACTGGGCGGCAGCCTGCTGGTGCAGATCGCCCGCGCCTGGTTCTGGAAAACCCGCGATGTCAAAAAAGCGGGTAAGCTGTCCATCACGATCATCGACAAAGCCGCGACGGCAAAAATCCGCCAGCTGGTGCATCGCTACCCGCAACTGGAGCAAGCCTGCCGGCTCTTTCCGATCGAAGAGGATATCCGCTGGCTGTGCAAGGCTAAGGCTGGAAAGCGGAGAATCGCCAAAAGCGCATTTCTCGTTCACCGCGCCTATGTCTGCGTCGACAACGATGCACTGGCCCTGCATGCGGCCGGCGTACTGCAAAATGTTCTGCCTGATCGTAAGACTCCTATCGTGGTTCGCATGGCGGTCAGATCCGGCCTGGCCGCGCTGCTTTCGATGCGCCAATCCGTTCATGCAGATTCCATCGAAATTTTTCATTTGCTGGATGAGGCCTGCCGGACGGAAGCCATGGAGGACTATATCGATGTGTTGGCCAAAGCCATGCACGAGGCTTACGTCGAACGGTGTCTGGCGGATGGGACCGGCAACAAAGATAGGCCTGCCCTTCAGCCCTGGGCCAGGCTGTCTGAGGACTATCGGAATGCCAACCGGGCTCAGGCACACCATCTGCCCTGTAAATTGGCAAAGGTGGGCTACCGGCTAGAACCGTTATATGACTGGCAGGCAGACCGGCAAAAGTTCCCCGCTCAAGATCTCGAAGACCTGGCCAGGATGGAACATGACCGTTGGCTGGAAGAACGGCGGCAAGCCGGATGGAAGCTAGGTCCGGACGATCCGGCGCAGCGAACCAATCCGCATATAAAACCCTGGGACGAGTTGGAAGAAAAGATCAAAGAAATCGACCGCAACACCGTGGCCTCGATTCCCAGGTATTTGGCCCGGATCGATCTGCAGATGGTCCGGTACGAAAGCCAAGCCCGAACAACGATGGGAGGTCTTAAATGAACGGCCCGAATATTTCCATCGATCAGCACCTTCGCGATGTTGAAAGATATGCCAAACAGCGACATCGCTACGAAAAATTCGCTAATACGCTTGAAGAAATCCTGAAAAAGGCAGGCGCGCTTTATGCACCCCTGTGCATCGTTCAGGTTCGCGCTAAAACGGTTTCCAGCTTTGCAGAAAAAATCGTCCGCAAGGATAAATATGCGGATCCGCTGGTCGACATGACCGATCTGTGCGGTGGACGCATCATCGTTCATTTTCAAAGCCAGGCGTTGAAAATCTGCCGGTTCATCAAAGACAACTTTATCATCGACGAAGCCAACAGCATCGATGTGAGCTCGAAGCTTAGAGACGGCGAATTCGGCTATCTCTCGATCCATTACATTGTCACCCCCCGGGAAGGCAGCATCCTCGGCGTATCCATTGCCAAAGATTTTATCGACCTGAAGGCGGAAATTCAAGTACGAACTCTGCTGCAGCACGCCTGGGCCGACATCAGCCATGATCGCATTTATAAAGCCCAATATGCCATTCCCAGACGATGGGTGCGGGAGAGCGCCCGATTGGCGGCGGTGTTGGAAAAGGCCGACAACGCCTTTGCCGGCATGTCGGAGACTTTGGACGCCTATTCGAACAATTACAGCGTGCTGCTCTGCAAGGACAAGCTGGATGCGGAAATTCAGATTCTGGAGACCCTGATCAAAGTGGAACCTGATCCGCAGAACAAGCCGGTGCATGCGCTCAAATTGGCCAGGGCGCTGGCCGCCAAGGGCGAATGGGCTTCATCGGCCCATCTCCTGAAGGATCATTTGTCGGCCCTCGACCAACCGGACATACCCATCGATTACGCCTTTGCCCTGTGTCATTGTCTGAGAACAGAGACGAACCATCCGGATTTCATCAAAGGACAGAGACAGCTGCAGAAATCCGCAGAATTCATCCAGCCGACCACGGCTTATGAAAAAGTGCAGGAAGCCATCCACAGACAGGCGCGCGCCTGGCATTTGTTGGGATGCACTTGGAGTTGGGTCAAAGGAAAAGAAAAAAAAGCCAAAGAGGCTTTTCACCGCGCTTATGAGCTTACACCCACCAACCCTTACTATTTTTTAAAATTTCTCGAATATGAAATCAAAGGGCGCAGGGACATGGCCTTTCTGGTCATGCTCAAGCCCGGCATTCTGGAGGCCGTTCGTTCCTGCCGCAACCATATTGAAATCGGTCTGGAGCTGGTCCAGGCCTATCCGGCCATGGCCAGAGCGTATTTTATTTTATCTATGCCGGACGAGTGCATCAACGCCTACGCCAGATTCATTGATTTATTGCTGTGCAAAGAGTCGTGCATCCTGCCGGAACGGTTGGAGGAGGAACTGCAGGCGCTCGAAAACCTGCAGGACGTCAATCCGGATCTTTACGAGCAGTGTTTTCAACTCATGCATCTCGCCCGCTGGAGCAAATGCGCCGCTGAGGATTCTAAAAAAATCATTGAAAAAAAGCGCCTTGATGCCGATGCCCTGAAGCAGCCGGTTCTGATCATCGCCGGAGGGGCCGAGTTGATGAACCTGCAAACCGCCCACCATTATCACGATCTGATTCGTGAAGCGTTGGATTATTTCAAGGGCACTGTGATCAGCGGCGGCACCACCTCCGGCATCCCTGGTCAAGTCGGCATGGTGGCGCGCGATCTGGCCCACCTCAAATCCAAAAAATTCGAACTGATCGGCTACCTTCCTAAGAAGCTGCCGGCAGACGCAACAATCAGCCGCGACTATGACAGGCTGGTGCGCACCAGCGCGAACACTTTCTCACCTAAAGAACTGATCGCTTACTGGAGCGATCTCTTGCTGGCTGGGATCAATCCGTCCAAGGTGCTGGTACTGGGGATCAACGGCGGCCGCATCGCGGACCTGGAATACCGCCTGGCCCTGGCCTTTGGCGCGTTCGTCGGACTGGTGCAGAACAGCGGCCGCGCTGCGGCCGGTTTGTTGGCAGATCCGGATTGGAAAGACCACCCGCGCATCGTGGTGCTGGCGGAGGATGCCAAAATCATCTGGGCATTCACGCATCAACATCAACCCGTGCAGATGACGCCATCCCAGATCGACGCATTGGCGCCGCAAGCGCACGAATACTATCGCTCTAAACGCGTCGAACAAAAGAACACCAGCGACAAAGCCATGTTGCCCTGGGATAAGCTGCCGGACTCGCTGATCGAGTCCAACAAAGAACAAATCCGATTCATCGAAAAAACGATCGCCAAGCTGGGACTGAGCATCAGACCCAACACCGCAGCGAAAGTATATCCGTTTACAAAAAAACAAAAAGACGCCATGGCTGAATTGGAGCATGCGCGGTGGTGCGTGGAGCGCAGCCTGGACGGTTGGCGGTACGGTCCGGTTAAAGACGTGGACCATAAAATAAACCCTTCGCTGGTCCCCTGGGACAAATTGTCGAAGGAGATCCAGGCCTACGATGTGGAAGCGGTTTCCCATTTTCAAGAGATATTGAACCAGGCGGGGTTTGAGATCTATGATCCGATGGAGAAGAAATGACCGAATATCCAGGTATCGCTGTCCGCGCCTTGATCCGCGATAGCCAAGGACGAATCCTTTTACTGAGAAGGCAGAACACACACTATTATGATGGACAGTGGTGCCTGCCCGGCGGCAAGGTGGAATACGGCCAGACCCTTGAGGAGGCGGTTGTCCGCGAGGTGCTGGAAGAGACGGCGCTGACCTGCCTGGACAGCGATTATCTGTTTTTCAATGAATCGCTGCCGGGCCGGGAAAACGACCTGCATTACATCACGTTTTATTTTTGCTGTCGCACCGCAGGAGAGGTGGCGGTCAACCAAGAGTCTGAAGAATACGCCTGGGTCAGGCCGGAAGAATTGACCGGGTACACTATCCCACCCGGCCATTATGAGGCGATCTTGAAGGCGCTGTCGCCGGGATGACCGCCTCCTTCGCGCATCAAGTACAAACCAGTCGTTTCACTCGGCCCTCACTTGGGAGATCCGTCCATGCGTCGCCTTCTCTTATACTGGAAACCCGTCTGCATCTCGTTCATCCTGGCGGTCTCGTTCACAGCCTTTCTCCACAGCGACATGCTGACGCATGTGTCCACCTCCAAGATCCCTTCCGCGATCTATTACAGTCTCTCCCTGTTCGTGCTGGGAGGCCCCGGCATCGGCCTGCCGCAAGAATCCTCCCCCCTGCTCGAGTGCCTGCTCTGGGCCTGCTATTTCCTCGCGCCCATGCTGACGCTCAGCGTGGTCTATGAATTCATTCAGAAACAGCTGCTCAACCGAGTGCCGCGCCGACTGGCAGGTCACACGATCCTCTGCGGCATGGGCCGCAACGGCCGGTTGATCTACGAGTTAATCCGGGAGACCGACAAGAATCATAAAATCGTCATCATTGAAAAAGGCGATAGCAATCCCTATGCCCAGCAGTTGTCGAAAGATCCTGCCACTTGGTGGGTGCAAAACGACTTTACCCGATCAGCAGTGCTCCAGTCCGCACGAGTGGATAAGGCCGCACGGATCATCTTTTCCACAAATCAGGACCTGGACAACCTCAATGCGGTGGTGGAATTGCAGAGCCACAGGAACACTGTCCTGCACGCCCCTCTTTTCTGCCATCTCGGCGATCTGGAAATGCTTGACAATTTTCAGCAGACGCTGTTTCGCGAACCGGCTTACCGCTGTGTGCGCGTCTTTAACGGGTATCAGAGCGCCACAAAAAGACTGTATCAGCGTCTGCGCGGTGAAGATTTTTTCTCTCCACACGGCACGGTGTTCATTCTCTTCGGCTTTGGCCGTTTCGCCCGAATGCTGTTCACGCACATCCTTCAGGATCCCATGCGCACGGCGAACGATGAGATCCTGATGGTCACAGACAGACCACCGGCCGGTTTTGACATTGAGCAGGCATCGAGCCAAGGCAGAGCCAGTGAATCCCGTCCGTGCAAAATCCACGAGCCCATCATCAACGACATGCACCTCTCTGCCACCTGGACCATCCTTGAACGTGAGCTGCAACCGCACGTCAAGCCGATACTGGCCTTTGTCTGCCGCGACAATGACATCGCCAACTTGGATTTGGCCATCTCGATTAAACTCAGAGGACCGCAGAGGTTGCGGGATGCCACCTTCATCTGTCGCATGTATGCTAAAACAGTGAAGGATCTCAGCGACATGCTCGATCACCGCCTGACGCCCCGCCAGAGCAAAGACGTTCTGCTCTTTCCATTGGAGGCTGAATTGAAAGCGGCGTTTTTTACAGAGATCATCCAGGTTGCCGCCTAGCGGCTCCGTCTGATCTTTTCGGAACCAGGCATAACCGCAATGAACGGATTGAAAACCCCGGCGTCGCGCTCCCGGCGTACATTTTTATTGACTATTGTTTTAAAATAAGTTATACTATAAAATCAAGCCTGACTGGTATTTTCCTGCCAAACTCACGAGGTACGCATGTCGCACATGCTCTGCGTTTTTTCAACCCTAACAGCCGTTCTGGTTGTGGCGGGCTGTGGCACTGCCCCACTGACCAGCAAAGCGCCGGTTGATTACCTCTCCAAAGAACTGGCTAAATTCGCGCCGGTGGAGCTGAAAGCCGATCTGTCCCATCTTTCCGTCAATGACAAAAAATGTCTAGAAAAATTAATCAAAGCAGCAGAAGTCATCGACCAAATGTTTTTGCGTCAGGTTGATCCGCAAAACCCGCAGCTGCTGAAAACACTGGAAAAAAATCAGGATCAGCCGTATCTGGATTTTTTCAGAATCATGTATGGCCCCTGGAATCGTTTGGATCACGACAAACCATTCCTCAACGACCGCGCCAAGCCGGCCGGCGCCGGATTCTATCCGCCGGATATGACCAAGGAAGAGTTCGAGGCGGCCTTGGCAAAAAATCCGGATCAGCGGAAGCGGTTCGAAAGCAATTTCACCGTCATCCGTCGCGTCAAGGGCGAACTGCGTGCGGTCTCGTACCATCTGGCCTATCAACCCTACACCAAGCAGATCAGCGAACTGTTGGAAGAGGCGGCGGCGCTGACCGACGATGCAACGCTGAAAAAATACCTGCAGCTGCGCAGCCATGCGTTTCTCACTGACAACTATTACGAATCCGACCTGGCGTGGATGGACCTGAACGGCGATCTAGAGGTGGTCATCGGTCCCTATGAGGTGTATGAGGACAACCTGTTCAACTACAAGGCGGCCTACGAAGCGTTTCTCTGCGTAGTGGACAAACCGGCGAGTGAAAAGCTTTCGACCGCCGCACTGTATCTGAAAGAGATGGAGGCGCACCTGCCGATCGCCGAGGAGTACAAATCCAGCCGCGGCTTGGCTTCGCCGATCAAGGTGGTGCAGGAAGTACTGTCCGCCGGCGATACCAGAGCCGGTGTGCAGACCACGGCGTTCAATCTGCCCAATGACGAGCGGGTGCGTGAGGCCAAAGGCTCTAAAAAAGTGATGCTGAAAAACGTAGCCCAGGCCAAGTATGATAAATGCTGGATTCCCATAGCCCACAAGCTGCTGGCGGAGAGACCGCTGCAGCAAGTCAGTTTTGACATGTACTTTAACCACGTGCTCATGCATGAGATGAGCCACGGCCTGGGACCGGGCATGATCACCCAGCCGAACGGCGAGCGGGTCGATGTGGCCAAATTGCTCAAAGAGCACTATTCGATCATCGAGGAGTGCAAGGCCGATGTCCTCGGCGTCTATAACCTGCTTTTTCTCATGGACAGGGGTGTTTTCCCTAAGGACGAATACGGACTGTTCGCCACCTATCTCGGCGGCATGTTCCGCTCTATCCGCTTCGGCATCAACGAAGCGCATGGCGGCGGCGTGGCCATTCAATTCAACTACCTGATGGAAAAAGGGGCGTTTTTCAGCGACAGCCAGGGGCGTTTGGATTTCGACGAGCAAAAGATGGCGCCGGCGCTTGCCGAGCTCGCTCACCATGTGCTGATGCTGCAGGCGACAGGCGATTATGCTGGAACAAAAGAGTTCGTAAACAAGTACCGTTTGATGTCGCCGGTCATGCAGAACTGTATCGACAAACTACAAGATGCGCCGGTTGATATACGGCCGACGTTCATTTATTAACTCAAAATCTCATCAAAGTCATCCATGTTTCTTCCCTTTTACCGAGGCGATGGCGCCTGGATTCAGCGACTGCTAGCTGTGGATTACCTGCGCAAAGTGGAATTTCTGCATCAGCTCCACTCGGAATATGCGCCGCAGGAAACCGGGCTCAACCTGCCGATTTCCGCAGAAATTTACATATCCATAGCCAGCCCTGCTTACCTGCGGGAAAAATTCGGCCCACAATATTTATCAACGCAAAACAGCCTGGCGGCTGGATTTCAGCAACTCTATACCTTTTGCCGGCGCAACTCGGTGAACTCGCTTCGGGATATGGGTCCAGAATTTGATTTCAGCATTTCCATTTACGTCGATCAGTATTGCCTCAAAGAAAAAGGCTTGCGTGAAATTTTGCATCCCGTAAATCTAGATAGTATTCCACAAGCAGCGGTCACATCGACTGATCTCGGCTTTATGAGTTATAAGGAAAATCGCTGCAAAGAGGCGCTGCACTATTTCAAACAAGCGCTTATGATTGAACCGGGGCTCTATCCGCTGCTATTTCCAATGGGGCTTATTTATCTGAATTGTCAAGAGTTTATAGACGAAGGAAATGCTTTTTATTATTTTAAGACCTGCGGCAATTTCGCTGAAAACCGGGACGACCTGGGGTTGGCGGCTAGGGCTTTTTTACATGCCTCCTTCGCAGCCTATCTCCTAACGAAAGATCACGAAGCTATGCAACTGGCGCAAAAAGCGATCACGCTCGATTCGACCATTTCGGAGAGCTATTATCTTTATGCGAAAATTGCCACCATGCATGAACCGGACTCTGCGCTCATCAAGATTCGTACCGCCATTGCCATGGATGAGCAATATGTGCTTAAAGCCGGCGCGGACAAGGATTTTTATCCGATCCTTGGCCGCTTATTCACTGAATTGTATCAGGAAGCAGAATCCAAAGCAGCTGTTCTTTTCGCTAAATTTGAAGAGGAACGGGAAAGGATTAAGCAAATCGAGCGGTCGTTGCACGATTATGAGGTGCGTATCAGTCAGGTTGGAATCCATCGAAAATTTTTCGACCGAATCAACGATCAATTTGATAAATTGGAAGAGATCTATCGACGAGGCACTTTTTTTGATTATAATCTTTTCCTGGTCAGTTTTGAAAAATTCCGCGACGACTATCTTAATCCAGGGATCAAGGAACAGTTGAAAAAAAAATATGTAGGATTGCAGGACCGCACCCGCATTTTCAGTGAAATGGAGCAGCAGATCACCCTGCTGTCCGCCAGGCGCAGAAACGTCAAACTGTTATCTTTTATCCTGCTCAATTTTTCTTTTTTAAATCTGATTTGGCAAACGATCGCTTCAATCCCTTTGTCGCCGGACTGGCTGGTGATGGTTCCTTTTTTTGCCATCGCCACTGTGCTTGTGGCGTTCGGCGATGTCGCTTTAAGAAAAACACAGCAATTTCTCTACGGCATCACTCTCCATAAATGGGGAGTAGACGAAGTAGATCGCATCGGTTCCAACCTGATGACTTTCATGAATCGCTTTTACCAAAAAATATACTTTACCCTTAATACGGTTTTTCTGCTTGCCGCTTTCCTCTTCACGCTTTTTGCCGATCCAGGCACGCGACCGGTACTGGTTTATTTTTACATTTTTTTCGTGTATGTATTCCTGTGGTTGTACGATACTTTTAAAACCAACATCACTGCGCTGACGGCCCATAGAGAAAAGCTCAATGACGAAATCAATGAAATACTGCAATATCCTTTAGGATGAGGCCGTTTCCCGGGAACCGCTGATGCCAATGTCAAAATTTTACCAACAAATCCTGGACAATAGCCCGGCTGAAATTTCCGTCATAAACATGGCGCCAGGCAAAGACCGATTCACTATCGTCTATATCAATCAGACCAAAGCCAACCATTTTGCCATTCCGGTGCAAGCGGCCATAGGGAAAAAGTGCTATCAGGTCTTTGAATCTCTGCGGACGAGTGACGATCGCCAGGACGGGTACTGTTCCGGTTGTCCCTCTTTGGAAGCTTATGAAAGCGAAGGCCGGGAGATACACCGGGATTGGCCCTACATTCATCCGTGGAATAATCAGATTCGCATTGTCAACATCACCAGCCGGCGGATACCGAATACGGATTACGTAATCGAGATTTGCCGCGACAATACCATGCGCCGTCGGATCTCGGAGATGACTTCCCTGCTCTCCAAAATAGAATCCTACCAGCAAATTGAAGAGCTGATCCATACCGGATTCCTACAATGGTTATATTTTGATCGGTGTCGCTTCTATCGCATCTCTAACAATGGAAAAGAGCTGGTTTTAAAAAGTTTTAAAAAAGCCGTGGAGACGGATGAAAAAAACGGCTCCCGGAAATTGATCGATATCGTGACCGATGATGTGATCCTGACCCGGGAAAACTCTGAGGCCGATCGGGCCCTGCTGGAAAAGAATGACGCCACCCCCAAGCTCTTCATCATCTCCGATGTCTTTGATGCCAATCAGATCCCGCCCAGCCGTTTCAAGCACTTGGTATTGCTTGAACAATGCCACTCTACCCAGCAGCTGCAGAAACGGCAGTATCCTCTTTGGCTGGACCTGCCGATTTCGGCCTCAGGCAAGATCGTCGGAAAAATAAGCGTTGATTTGGCGCCGCGTTTTACTGATAAAGAGGCTTGGCTGATCGCTGATTATGAAATCGAATCCTTAGCCCTGCTGGCAAAAACGATAGGACAGACCTGGGAGAACGTCCGGCTGTTGGATGTGGATGAGTTGCGCGAAATTGATAAAATTGTCTGGGTCAGTAAAGGGGCAGAATTGCACCAAGTCCTGTTTCAGATCCTGACGACGACCTGTTCCTATTTGGGATTCGAGCAGAGCCATATCGCATTGGACACAGGGCGAGGAACCGTCGAAATCATTGGACGGGAGTATGGCGAGACCAAATCGGTTCGCATCCTTTCATGGCACGAATCCATCTGCGGCCATATCATAGAAAAGTATAATACAGAACATCAGGAAAAACCATCCATCTTTGATCCTCTCAGCGCTGAGATAAAAAGCAGTTATAAAGACATCGGCGACCAGGACCTGCAGGTCCAACGAAGCGTTAAAAGCTGCCTGGTAACCCCCTTGATCGATGACCAGGGTGTGCTTCTGGGATCCTGGTACTTGGAGAGCGCTGCAACCCAGGTTTTCAATGAGTATTTGACTGACCGCATCCAAGTTATCGCCCTGCAGATTTCTGAGGCGGTTCGAAGGGTGCAAGCGGACCAGGAGGTAAAACAGCAGCGCGACGAGGCGATTAAAAGCAAGCGGGAAGCGGAAATCACCTTTGAAGAAAAAGAACGTTTTTATCAAACGGCGCAACATGAAATGCTCGCGCCGATCGATCCCATTGCAGCCACCTTTAAATTATTCAAACGAAAGATTGAACGACTGGGCGTACAAGACAGACGGCTTTTACAGCTTGCAGATGAAGGGATCACCCATTGCCAGTTTCTACGCTACACCTTTGATAATCTCGATTTTTTACGATCCGAGCCCATTTTCCTCAATCCGACGCCGGCGCAGATTTTCAAAGAGGTGATCATACCGGTGGTCGAAACCGTACGCGAATTCGCCAAGGAACAAGGCGTTCAGATTGAATACAGCGGCTATCAGATCGTGGAAAAATATATCTCTTTGGATGTCCATCGTATGCGCAACGTCTTTTTTAACCTGTTGCGTAACGCTATCAAGTATTCGCATCGCGGCACGATGATCTACGTCCGCGGCGTTAAAGTGACAGAAGGAGTGTCATTGATCGAAATCGAGAACCGGGGCATCGGTGTCCCGGAGGGTTGGAATGAACGAATCTTTAATCTTTATCAACGGGCGGACAACGCTCGTCGGCTCACCACTCCAGGATCGGGGATCGGGCTTTACATTTCCCGTAAAATCATCGAAGCCCATTCTGGAAGACTTTATTTAGCGCACAACCACGAACCGACCGTCTTCGCCATCGAACTGCCGAAAAACACAGGAGCAGGGAATGAAAATCGTCTGGATCGATGATGACTCTTACCGAACGAAAACCATCCGCGAACTGCTGCAATTTCAGGGTCATGTCATCCATTTTTTTACCGAATATGAAGAAGGATATGATTTCCTCAAACTGCACCATGCCAAGATGGAGGCGGTGATTCTGGACATCATGATGCCGCCCGGCGCGTTATTCGATCCGAAAGAAACCAATGATGGACGTACAACAGGATTGCACCTTTACAAACTAATTCGTAAATTCTTCCGCGGTCCTATCCTGCTCTATACCATTTTCGGCGACCGGGCACAGATCGAATTTTCCATTCGTCACGACCCGAAAGCCAAATATCTGGCCAAGCCAGCCAGCGACGATGAAATTTTAGCTGGCATTTATAAAATGAAATAAACCTATCCGTGAGGCGGCCATGACCGGTTACGTCACCATGTTGCTCTTCCTTATCGTCATCGGATTATTTCTCGGCCTAATCCTGCGTGGGCTGAGGATCGTTCGACAGCAGGAAAATATTGTTGTCGAACGATTGGGTAAATACCATCACACAGCCGGACCAGGCATCCGGGTGGTGATTCCCTTTATCGAGCGGGCCCGCCAGATCCAGAGGGTGGATCTTCAGGTGCTGCCGGATGGCTCAGCCATCGAACATCTTAAATGGGTTGATCGCATCAGCCTGCAACAGCTCATCCTCGACCTGCGCAAACAGGATGTCATCACAAAGGACAACTTGCAGATGTCCATCGACGCACTAATGATGTACCAGATCATTGAACCCTATCGCGCGGTCTATGTGGCTGAGAACCTGACCCAGGCCCTGAAATACATCACCCAAACCACGCTGCGCAGCATCATCGGCGAGATGGCGTTGGAAGAAACTTTTGCATCGAGAGAAAAAATCAATCAAAAAATCCGTTTAGCCCTGGATCACGCTACAGATACGTGGGGCGTTCGCATCAACCGCGTAGAAATCCAGAACATCACGCCGCCGGAGGACATTCGTGCGGCTTTGGAGAAACAAATGCGGGCGGAACGCGATAAACGCGCGACCATTCTGGAGGCGGAAGGAAGACAAAGAGCCATGGTGTTGGATGCGCAGGGAGCAAGAGATGCGGAGGTCAACCGAGCGGAAGCGGAAAAAAGGGCTAAAATCCTTGTCGCCGAGGGCGACGCGGTGGCGCGTATCCGCGTCGCACAGGCCGAGGCCGAGGCCATCAAAAAAATATCCGACGCCGTCGCCGAGATTCGCGGGAATCCGGAAAATTATCTGCTCCTGACCAAATATCTTGATACGCTGAAAGAAATGACCGCCGGCAAAGACAACAAAGTTGTCTATGTGCCTTATGAAGCCACCGGCGTGCTGAGCTCACTAGGCAGCATTAAGGAGTTGTTTCTGGCTGGAGCCGGCGAGAAAAAAACACCAACTTCCACTTGAACGATGAAGCGCTCTATTCCATCTGCGGCTTGAGCACCAGCGTGGCCAGCGGCGGAACCTGCAGCGACAGGGAGTAACCATGGCAGTGCCAGGCTCTCGCTTCAGCCGTAAGGCCGCCTAGATTACCCTTGTTCGTTCCGCCGTAGATCTCGCTGTCCGAATTGAGGATCTCTCGGTAGAATCCCGGATACGGCACTCCAATCCGATACGTCTGATGATACATCGGGGTAAAGTTGCAGACGAACAGCAGCGTATCCGCCGGGTTCATCGTCTTGCGCATAAAGACGATGATGCTGTTTTCTGAATCTTGAAAATCGATCCACTCAAAGCCGGCGGGATCGAAATCGATGGCCCACATCGCCGGTTCGTGACGATACAACTGATTGAGATCGCACAGCAAGCGGCGCAGCTTTTGGTGCGGTTCATACTCGAGCAGATGCCAATCCAGGCTTTTCGATTCAGACCACTCCTCCCACACGCCGAACTCGGACCCCATGAATAACAGCTTCTTGCCCGGATGACCATACATGAAAGTCAGCAGCGTGCGCAGGTTGGCGAACTTTTGCCAAAAATCGCCCGGCATTTTATCCAACAGCGACCGTTTGCCGTGCACCACCTCGTCATGACTGAGCACAAGAACGAAATTCTCATGAAAGGCGTACAGCAGAGCGAAGGTGATCATGTTGTGATGGTATTTGCGGTACAAAGGATCCTTGCTGAAATAGGTGAGGAAATCGTTCATCCATCCCATATTCCACTTCATGTTGAATCCCAGGCCGCCTAGATATGTGGGCTTGGAAACGCCGGGCCAGGCGGTGGACTCTTCGGCGATGGAGAGCACGCCTGGATAATAGTGAAAAATCACCTCGTTGAATTTTTTAATGAAATCGATGGCCTCCAGATTTTCCCGGCCGCCGAAGGCGTTGGGGATCCACTCCCCCTCTTTGCGGGAATAATCCAGATACAGCATGCTGGCCACCGCGTCCACCCGTACGCCGTCCACATGATATTTTTCAAACCAGAAAATCAGATTGGCGATGAGAAAATTACGCACTTCGTTACGACCGTAATTGAAGATCAGCGTGCCCCAGTCCTTGTGTTCGCCCTTGCGCGGGTCCGCATGCTCGTACAGATGCGAGCCGTCGAACCAGGCCAAACTGTGGCCGTCGCGCGGGAAATGAGCGGGCACCCAATCGATGATCACGCCGATGTTGTGGGTGTGCAGATAATCGATGAAATATTGAAAATCCTCCGGTGTGCCGAAGCGGGACGTGGGCGCATAATAGCCCGTGACCTGATACCCCCAGGAAGCGTCCAGAGGATGCTCCGAAATGGGTAAAAGCTCCACGTGGGTGTAGCCCATCTCGAGCACATACTCGGTGAGTTGGTGCGCCAGCTCCCGGTAGGTCAAAAAACGGCCGCCCTCCTCCGGCACGCGTCGCCAGGAACCGAGATGCACCTCATAGACCGCCATGGGTTGGGTGAGCGGATCGGTGCGGCGTCGCCGCTCCATCCACGCCTGATCCTGCCATGAGTGACGATTGATGTCGCAGACCACCGCCGCGGTCTGCGGCCGGACCTCGAACTGAAATCCGTACGGATCGGTTTTGATCATCAGGTTGCCGGCTCGATCCTTGATCTCAAATTTATATTTTTCCCCAACCCCGATCTCGGGGATGAACAACTCCCAAATGCCCGAATGGCCGAGCACCCGCATCTGATGCTTGCCGCCGTGCCACTGGTTAAAGTCGCCGACCACGCTGACGTTGCGCGCGTTGGGCGCCCAGACAGCGAAATACACTCCCTTCGTCCCGTCGATGGTCGTGGGATGGCTGCCGAGTTTTTCATAGATGGTGTGATGATCCCCCTTGCCGAACAGATAGAGATCCAGCTCGCCCAGCTGCGGCAGAAAAAAATAAGGGTCATGCACAAAGCGTTCGTGGCCGTTCTCCGCGATGATATGCAGCTGATAGTTCGGCAACTGATCCCAGTCGGGAATCTGCACTTCAAAAAAGTGATCGTTGTGCACCGGGTGCATGGGATATTCGCTGCGGCCCTCGGGATGCAGCACAGAGACTGCGCGGGCGTCGGGAATCCAGGCGCGGATCACCCAACCGTTCTTTCCCTCCAATCGATGCGGACCGAGAACGATGAATGGATCATGCAACAAGTTGCGGGCGATCTGATCGACCTCTTTGGCGGACACGGTCGGCTGATAGAGTTTTTCTTTCATAGGCTTCCTGCGCGGCAGACGTTAGGGGCACAAGAGTGCATCGAACGGTTCAATCTTTGCGTGGAACGGCGATGGCCAGAACATGATCCCCCTTGAGCAGGCCGTGATCCACCGCCCAATCATCCAGCTTTTTCAACCAGCGCAAAAAAAGGTGCCGCCGCTGATCCGGTCCACGCAGATCGCCGGCCAGCGCCGCGCGAAAGCCGATGCCGGTGTGCGACTTGCGCCACTGCAGGGTGAAATGGCGGCCGACGGCCTCTAGAATGCTGCCGCTGGAGACTTCCTCAAAAGGGGAACGACGGGTCATCTCTTCTTTGATCTTTTTCTTTCCCCCCAGCGCAAAACCGAGCTTGACGCGATAGGGAACATGGGTCGGCAATATAAAGTAAAGAGCGCCGCCGATCAGGCGGGAGAGAAAGGACATGCCGACATTGTCGCTGAAAATAAAAACGCCGGTCGGCGCCAGGCCGGAGCGGATCTGCTGCATCAGACGATCCAGGGCAAGAATATGGTGCAGGCCGTCCCAGGCGACCACCGCCTCATACCTTTCCTTTTCCAGCTCGATGCGGTTGAGATCAGCAACCGTGTAACGGAGACTGCCGAAATTTTCCGTAAAAGGATTTTCTTCAGCCATCCGCTCAGCAAGGGCGATGGCCCCTCGACTGATGTCGATGGCGTGAACGTGATGGCCCTGTCGCGCCAGCTCCAGCGCAAGGCCGCCCGGACCACAGGCGAGCACCAACACACGACTGTGCGGCGAAACCGCAGCCACACGGTCGAACAGAAGCTGATACAGGTCGCCGTTCATGATCCGCTCGGCCGCCGGGTCATAGACCTGCTGCTGCGGCAGCCCGGCTCCGCGGTCTACCTGCAGTCGCTGCGCCCGGCGCATGTCAGCGGAAAAAGGAATTCCCTGGCTGAACGCCTTTTCACTTTCATGTCCCCAATACTCCCCCTCCTGCTGCAACGCCTGTTCGTATTCCTCGGAACCGATGCGCCACTCGTTCGACATATCAGTATTTTTTCTTCAGGTAGAAAAGCACGCCCACACCGATATAAAAGTCCGTGGCGTCGCTTTCCGTGGTGACATTCTCGATCTTTGATTGGACGGCTTTGGCGATCTTTTGATATTTGAATTGCAAATCAAAGACCGGCCCGATGCCCACATCGATCAATAAACCGCCGTTGACGTTCCAGCCCCAGCGGCTAAGGCTCGAAGTGGTCTCAGCCGCAGGCCAGCCGTAGTAATAATAAAGAGCGGGAATGGACACCACGGTTCGGTACACATACAGCCCACCCATGGGGGCTGCATAGACGGTGATCGCTCCCAACGGCATGGACAACTGTGGTCCCAGAGTCATTTGAAAAGACTCATTGCGTATTTGCATCAGATAGTAACCGTAGGAGGCATCGGTCATGCTTTTCCGTTTCTCGCCGTAGGAAATATACGCCAAATCCGCCCGCAGGGCAAAATGGCGAGAGAGATTCGGTCGATAGAGCACTTTGCCGCCAAGCCCTTCTCCGTCTTTGGACAAGTTGGCAAAATCGGATTGGGGCAACGAAAGCACGAAATGGGCGCCGGCAGCCCACGGAGTTTCCTCGGCTAAGACCTGGCTGCCCAGAATTAATGCTATTGCCGTCACCCAGCCCATTCTGGTCATATCGAATCCTTTCCGTTCATCAGTATATATTGTTCTCGCGCGGCTGTGCTTTATCGCCGGCGCTCTTGAAGCGACCGGCAGACGTCGCGCGGTCCAAGCATAACGATATAAACAATTTACAAAAATAGCAGCGCTGAAACAAGAAAAATCCCAGGGCCCTTGCATTTTAATCCGTCTCTGGCTACATTATATCCGCTAAACATCGGCAAATGAATCGACTATTCCTCGCCTATAAACTCGATTAAAAGGGCAGCATGGAAGCAACGCTCGTTCTCAAACCCGGCAAGCAAGAGATTATCAAACGCGGCCATCCCTGGGTGTTTTCCGGCGCCATCCAATCTGCCGGACCGACCTGCCGGCCAGGCGATGTCGTCCTGCTCTGTGATCATCAGCATAATCCTCTGGCCAGGGGCTTTTATAATCCGAATTCAGATATCGCCTTTCGCGTCCTATGCTGGAATCCGCGAGTTAAAGTGGATGAAGCTTTTTGGCGCGCGGCGCTGCACAGGGCCGTCCGCCTGCGCGAACAGGTTGTTCCACCAGCCACAAATGCCTTCCGCTTGATCAATGCCGAAGGGGATCATCTGCCCGGTCTGATCGTGGATCAGTATGGCGATATATTGGTTCTGACCATATCGGTACTCGGCATGGAGCAGCTTCGCCCCCTCCTGCTCCAGTGGCTGCAGGAACAACTAAAGCCGCAGGCCATCTATGAGCGCAGCGAAAGCAAGGGGCGAACGCGGGAAGGGTTGCCAGACCGTTGTGAATGGGTGGGCGGACATGGAGCGGAGAGGATCATCATCAATGAAAACAATGTATCCTTTCAGGTGGATCCGGCCGGAGGCCAAAAGACCGGTTTTTTCTTGGACCAAAGAGACAATCGCCGGCTGCTGGGATCGCTGTGCAAAGGGCTCGATGTGCTGAACTGCTTTTCCTACAGCGGCGGATTCTCGGTCTATGCAGCGTTGGGAAACGCGCTCTCTGTGACATCAGTCGAAATCTCGGCGCCGGCCAACGAGCTGGCAGCCGCCAACCTGCGCCTCAATCAGTTGGACACAGAGCGCCATCCTCTGATCACCGCCGATGTATTCGAGTATCTGCGCCGGACGGACCGACAGTATGATGTGATCGTTTTAGATCCACCGGCCTTTGCAAAATCGCAAAAAGAGGTGATGCGGGCCGCCCGCGGGTACAAGGATATCAACCTGCAGGCTGTAAAAAGATTAAAACCGGACGGTCTGCTGTTGACTTTTTCATGCTCCAATCACGTGGACGAGCCCCTGTTTCAGAAAATCGTCCTCTCCGCCATTCAGGATGCCGGTCGATCCGCGCAAGTGCTCAAGGTATTGGGCCCAGGGCCGGATCACCCGGTTCTGTTGCCGCACCCCGAAGGCCGCTACCTCAAGGGGCTGCTGTTGCGCATCGGCTGACCAATGCGGCTGTCAAGCCCGGCGCTCAGTTGGTCTTGGCATAGTCTGCTGCGATAGCATCGACCGCCGCTTTATCCATGGCGCCGTCGTACACCACCACGCGAAATTTGAACCAAGCGCTTTCCCCTTTGGCCAGAGTCAGTCGAAACGCCTTTGGGTTCTCGACGTTATGATCCCGTTCGAACGTCTCCTGGCCCAATGGATTGGCGGCGAACAGGCCGTAGCCGCGCGCATGCCAAAAGGTGGGGTAATTAACGCTGTTTGGATGATGGATCATGGCAATGCCCAGCGGTTGACCGTTCTTGGCGCCCTCGAGACGCACCCACACCGCCCGTTTTCCCCAGACCTCCTTTTCTTTACGATCGCCGTTGGAGCTGAGGTATTCGGCATGACCTGATTTTTCCGCCAGCCAGTCAGCCACCCGAATGGAAAACATGCCTTCTTTCGTATCCTCAAAGACCACCGCCGTGTCCTTAGCCGTCAATTGAATGGAGAAATCGATGGCATAATGTTTCCGGCTGGGAATAAATTGCATGCTGCGATCTTCCTGCAGCAAAATTTTTCCGTTTGGAGCCACCCAATGGTGCACAGAGGAGATTGTACCGGTCTTGCCGTTCTCGACTTTCTTGATCTCAACCAGTTTGATCTGCGGCGGTATGGCGGTGTTGTTCCAGAATCCCACCCCATTCACCCGGTCATAGGTAAAAAAGAGGCCGAAATGATGAGGATGATCCTTGCTTTCGCCTTCGACGATCTGCAGAGGGAACTGACGGCTGACCGTCACGCCGCTCAGGGTATTGAGCGGGTAAAGCACCGGTTTGGTCAAATCCGACTTGAACAGATAGGAGGTGACAAATTTCCCATTGATTTTAACGTCGATTTTATCCTGCTCACGGAACATCTCCACTTGGCCGCAGCCTGAACCTAATATGGCCAGCATCAGTGCGGCAAGGCAATTTCGGATCAACATAACGATGGTCTCCTTTGATGAAGGGTTGATTCATGGTGCAAGGGATTCGCAGAGGATCTCTATCAACCGGCAGAAAGCACCATGCGGTCAGCGCGCCGATGCTCAAGGGAGCCCCAAGTCTGTTGAACAGGCAGAGCCAGGGAATCCCTTCTTGGCGCATGGCAGCTGACAAACACTCTTTGATTCTAAATTTACAATTGCTATTTTATAATGCAAGGACAAAATGGAAAGGACCGCTGATGAGCGGAATCCAGTTGATAATTTTTTCTCTCGGCTTTTGCGTGGGATTGATCGTAACTCTGCTGGTCAAATGGCTGCAATCCCGCGGTCGTATGGATCTGGCACAGGAACTTTTTCGCCACTCAGAGGCACAGCGCCAGATGCAGATGGAGGCCGTCCTCAGCCAGATGAAGGCGCAATTCGGCGCCCTATCGCTGGAGGCGCTGTCCCGCTCGACCCACGAACTGCTCAAACTCAGCCAATCCAGTCTGGCCGGAGAGCGTGAACGCAACCGGGCTGAACTGAATGAGAAGAAAAGCCTGATCGACCGGCAGCTGGAGGTCATGTCCGATCGGGTGCAGGATCTCGCTGACCTGGTAAAAGCGCTGGAAAAAGACCGGGCGCAGAAATTCGGTGAGTTAGCGAACCAGTTGCGCATGGCTGAAGAGCAAACCGCTCAGCTGAACCAGACGACGCGTTCTCTGGCCGAAGCGCTGTCCAGCAGCCGATCCCGCGGCCAATGGGGAGAGCGCATGGCGGAAGATGTGTTGCGGCTGGCCGGGCTGATTGAAAACATCAACTACGTCAAGCAGAAGAGCCTCGGCGGAGGACGCGGCCGGCCGGATTTCACTTTTTTCCTGCCGCGCGATTTGAAGCTGAATATGGATGTTAAATTTCCACTGGACAACTATGTCCGCTATCTGGAGAGCACAGGGGAAAGCGAACAGGCCAGATACCGTGCGGATTTTCTCCGCGACGTCCGCAACCGGTTAAAGGAGGTCTCCTCGCGGGATTATATCGATAGCGAATCAGACACAGTGGACTATGCGCTCCTCTTCATCCCTAATGAGCAAATTTATGCCTTCATCCAAGAACACGACAGCCGTCTGATCGACCAAGGGCTGCAACAACATGTGATCATCTGTTCGCCGATGACGCTGTTCGCTGTGCTGGCGGTAGTGCGTCAGTCGGTGGAGAACTTTAGTCTGGAAAAAACCTCCAACGAGATCCTTACGCTGATTTCTGCGTTTAAAAAACAATGGGATGAATTTATCAAGAAAATGGATGGACTGGGTAAAAAAATCGCTGAAACGCAGAGCGAGTTCGACGTCCTGCTCGGCGTCCGGCGGCGTCAGCTCGAGCAGCCGCTGCTCAAGCTGGACAAGGCGCGCAGTCAACGCGGCCTGCCGGAGCCGGAAGGACCAGACGCCGAAAAGAAGCGCAACCAGGAAATATAATCAGGCCGGCTGCTGTTATTCCCTGTACATTAAATCGGCAAATCATCCACTCTTACACGAGGAGCCTATCCATGAAAGGACTGCTTTCTTTGATGATCCTGTTGTCCGCGGCAGGCTATACTGCGGCGGCAGAGGAGTATTCCATCGATGCGGCGCACACCCAGGTGGGATTCAGCGTCAAACATATGGTGATCGCAACCGTGCGCGGGCATTTCAAGGAATTTTCCGGAACGGTATTTTATGACGAAATAGACATCACCCGCTCCCGCATCGAAGGCGTGATCAAGACGGCGAGCATCTACACCGACAATGAACAACGGGACGAGCATTTGCGCACTTCTGACTTTTTCGATGCAGCCCAATATCCGGAAATCCGCTACAAAAGCAAAAAGATCCTGAAGCGGAACGACGAATGGGTGGCGGTTGGCGATCTGACCATACGCGGCGTGACCCGGGAAGTTGAATTGACGTTCACCGTCAGTGAGCCGATTGTGGATCCATACGGCAACGCACGGATCGGCGTAGAGGCGCGGGGAAAGATCAATCGCCAGGATTTCGGCGTCGCCTGGAGTAAAAAACTCGACAGCGGCGGATTGGTAGTGGGCGATGAGGTTAAACTGGAACTCGCGGGAGAGTTTATCAAGAAGAAGTAAATGATGCAGGGCGCCTTTGGCGCCCTTTTTATTATGCCGATCGGTCTAGGGCTGTTTACGGCCGCTGCTCATATAGATATAATCGGACAGCAGCTTGGCATCCACCGTGAGCGGATTCTCCGCCAGAACCCGGTCGCGCAGCCCTTCATAGACCAACTTGACCTTTCTCGCCTCCGCATCCCGAACCACACGATCGCGAACCTGCTCATAAGGGGTAAACCGATCCTCGCTGTCCGCCAGCAGCAGAATGGCATAACCCTCGGCGACGGCGACCGGACCGGTGATGCCTCCTTTGGACAGCGCGGCGCAAGCCTGGCCGATGGCGCCGTAATCGCCCTTGTGGATAAGCCCGAGATGACCCTGCCGGCTTTTCATACCGGGACGCTGAGTGTATTGTTGCGCCAGTTTTCGGAATTTCACTGGATCCACCGGCATCGGCAACAGCTCCTGCATGAGTCGCCTAGCCTGCGGCTCGCTTTTGAGCAGAATCTCATAAACGTCCATGACGCGATCCTGGAAAAGCAGTCGCTTGACGGATTCGTAATAGCGGCGATACTCCGCTTCGCTGAAGTGGAGGGTATCGGCGATTTGATGGACATAGAGGTTGGACAACAGATGGTCGCGTTTTTCCCGAATCTCGTTAGCCACTGGTTTCTTCTTCGCCACTTGTTTTTTTTCCGCGATCTGCAACAGAAAAGAATTCCTCAGACTGAGGGCGACCGCCCGATACATCCCCTCATCGAGGGCGCCTCTTGGCAGAGTAGCCGCCTGTCTTTTAAAATCAGCGACCGTCCAACGACCGCCGTTGAACTCGGCCAGCACCTCCTGGGCATGTTTATCCAACAGCTGCGCAAACGGCGCGTCGAGCATCTCCATGGGCGCCGACGTGCGCACAGGCGCCGCGTCGGTCCGACGTCTCTCTTTTTCCAGCTGTTGGATCAACGGCACGTTTAGGCGCACGTCCTTTTCCATCATCAGCCGTTTGATGCGTTGCTCGGCTGCCGCGAGCAGTCGGCGATAGCGGATTCTGCCGCGAATGATCTCCTGGTAAGCCTGAAACTCATCCTCGCGCAGAATCGGATTGACCACGATATTCTCGAGTTTTAAAATATGCCAACCCACCCGTCCTTCCACCGGCGGGGAGATCTCGCCGATGCGCAAACGATAGGCCACCTGCTCCAGAGGCAGATCCAGATCACCCCATTTCAGCAGCCCCAAATCGCCGCCGGTGGCGGCCAGGATCGAATCGCGAAAACAGGTCTCAGCCAATTGATGAAAACCGACGCCTTTTTTTATTTGCGCATAGAGCGAATCAATGCCGGATCGAGTGGGCGAAACCAGATGGCGGACATGCAGTTCCCGGTTCATCTGAGCAAAGGCGGTCCGCACATCCTGGTCCGAAACCGCCGGCAGCTCTGCAGCGATCTCGTGTTCGTACAAAGCGTGGATGAGCACCGCGGTGGACTCGGCGTGCATGGCACGCAGGAAACCCGCAAGGGTATCCATCCGTGCGGCGACGGCCTTTTGCGCCAACAGACGCCGAACTGCGAGGTTCTGCACATGAGCGTAACGCGCTTGTGGAGAGTCCTGGTTTCGAATGGATGAAAAAAGAAATTCGTTGATATAGCTTCTGATAAATGCGGCCATGCTGATCGCATGATTTTTCGTGCGCCCCACCACCATCTCCTCCTCGTCGACAGGACGGGAACACTGCAGCAGTGAAGCGACTAGTGCCCCGCAAAGCAGCAACGCGCCTTTTTTGAGCAAACAGCTTTTCATAGGCAAATCATTCCATTCATTCAGAACCTCTTCGGCCGGCGTCTTGAACCAGCCTTCCTGCCCATTTGCGTGTGACCGGCGGCCCCCGGCCTTTTACAATAATATCAAAAAATACCGATAGATGCAAGAAAGAAGTAACCTTAGTATGAATCCTGAAAATTTGAGCAAAATTTTCTTGCTTTTAAAAAATATATATTGTACTATTGACCGGACAATAAACCAAAAGGGAAAAAACGTGCGGATCGACGAAAACAGCCCTATTCCCAAATACTTTCAATTGCAGGTGTGGTTGAAAGAACAGATCGATCAGGGCGTTTTTGCCAACTATGAAAAAATCCCCACGGAAGATGAATTAGCCAGGCAGTTCCAGCTTTCCCGCGCGACGATCAAGCATGCAGTGCAGAATCTCGTGGACAAGGGTTATCTGGTGCGCAAAAAAAAGCTCGGCACCTTTGTCCATACGACCTCCCACCAGAGCGGCAGCCGGTATCGTCTGGGCATTTTGATCAATTTTTATCGCAGCGGATTCGGCATCGAGTTCATCCGCGGCGCCGCGGATCAGGCCGCCGAGCACAATTGTCACCTGGTGTTAAGTAACTCGTACGATCTCCACGTGCAGGCTGATAATCAGGCCGATCGTCTGATCGAACAATCGGTGACGGGGGTGCTGTTCATGCCGACGGCGGCTGCAGATGAAAAAAACCGCACCATTGTGCACAAGTTTCTAAACCACGGGATCCCCGTGGTCATCGCCGACCGAGTGATCCCGGATTTGGATATAGATAAAGTCATCACGGATAATTTCGACGGCGCTTACCGGATCACCCGCCATCTGATCGACCGAGGGCATACCCGGATCGCGATTGTCATCAACACCTTGCTCAACAGCGCCCGGGAAAGATTATCCGGCTATAAAGCAGCGATCAAGGATTCCCATCTCCCTGTACGTCCCGAGTTGATTTTTACCAGCGACGAGCATTATTCAGAAGAGAATTGTTCGGAAATCGCCCGCATGGTCTTGTCCCAGAAGAGAAATTATACGGCTATTTTTGCCGAGAACGACAAAATGGCCAACATCATCTGCGCAACCGCTGAAAACAACGGCATCCGCATTCCGCGCGATCTCTCCATTGTCGGCTATGACGACGCCCCTTTTATCGATGACAGCCCTATCCGGCTGACCACCATCCACCAGCCCATCTACGAAATGGGTGCAACGAGCATGAACCTTTTACTGCAACGCATAGCGGGCGATACCAGCGTAAAACAGACGATCATTCTGAATTCCCATCTCGTAGAACGAGAGTCTGTCTTGTCCTTGCGATAGCAGAGGATCAATTCTTGGGGGATGGTCTTCAAGACCAGGCATGAACCTATAAACGATGGATCGATTTTCTCCGGCCGAGGCCGATGTGGAAGAGTGCTCGCCTCTCAGGCCCGCCGGTTTCTTAAAAAGCTGTCTCAAACACATGTATGCTCATCAACCAGAGGAGTCGTCATGATGGCTAAACGTTATCTCATCTTCCTCATCATACTATTGATGGCTGCAGCCGGTCTCTTTGCCGGCACGACCGGAAAAGTCTCCGGCCGGATCATGGATGCGGAAAAGAAGGAGCCGTTGCCGGGCGTCAACGTGTATCTTGAAGGCACTGCATTCGGTGCCGTCACCGATGTGAACGGCAACTATTTCATCATCAACATCCCGCCGGGCAAGTATACTGTCGTCTTTCGCAGCATCGGCTACAAGATCAAAAAGATCGAGGGGGCGACCGTCAGCATCGACGCCACCACCTCTCTGTCGACCGATCTGACCGCCACGGTGATCGAAGGCGAAGAAGTGGTCGTCCGCGCCGAGCGTCCTCTGGTGCAAAAGGATCTCACCTCGACGTCGGCCCGCGTGTCGAGCGATGACATCGGCCTGCTGCCGGTGGAGAGCACCGGGCAGATCGTCAATCTGCAGGCCGGCGTCATCGAAGGCCATTTCCGCGGCGGCCGGCTGGGCGAGGTGTCGTACATGATCGACGGCATTGCGGTGAACGACGGCTACAGCGGCAGCCAGATGATCGATCTCCAGCCCAACTCGATTCAGGAGGTCGAGGTGATCAGCGGCACCTTTAATGCGGAATACGGGCAGGCGATGTCCGGCGTCGTCAACATTGTCTCCAAAGAGCCCATGTCCAAGTTCAGCGGCCAACTCTCCGGCTATACCGGCGCCTATATCAGCAATCGCAAAACGCCCTTTGTGGTCAAGTCCGGCGCTGGATTGAAACGGGAAGATTATACAGAAGAAAAGCGATCCTATCTGGATCTGGCCAAGCCGGGCAATGTCAATGATCTGCAAGGCAATCTCTCCGGACCGCTGGGGCTGAAAAACCTGCTGTTTTTCTCCTCATTCCGATATCACAAGGACGACGGCGCCTATTATGGCAAAAGGATCTTTCTGCCTTCGGACTCCTCCTTTGTGCCGGAAGATCGCAGCCGATGGCGGATCGATGCCAACGGCGACGGCGCGATAGTGCCCATGAACTGGTCGGAAGGGCTGGACCTGCATGCGAAAATGATCGCCAAGCCGTTCAACAACCACAAATTGACCTATGAATTTATCAGGGAAGATGCCGAATCACAGGGGTACGAGCATCGTTACAAGTACAACCCGGATGGCCGGCCGACCTATTTCAGCTTGGGCAACACCCACATGCTTCATTACGACTATGTCATCAATAAGAACGGCTTTGTCAACCTTAAATTTGCCAATTTCTCTAAAAACTGGAAGAGCTACGTCTTTGAAAGCCCCTACGATTTGCGCTACGTCCCGGATACACGGCTGCAGATCGGCGGCGGCCCGCATTTCTACATGGCGGGCACGAATATGAACCATTCCGAGCGCACCACGACGAATACACTGCTCAAGGGCGATCTCACCTATCAATTCAACCAGAGCAATCAAATCAAACTGGGCTTCCAAACGACCAACCACAAACTGGACGTGACCAGTTACACCATCCGCCTCGATCGTCAAACCGATTGGAAGCCGCAACCGGTGGAAGTGGAAAGTCCCGCCTATGTCGATTATGTCAAGAAACCTTTTGAGATCAGCGCCTATATTCAGGATCGGCTGGAGTGGTCCTATTTTATCATGAACATCGGATTGCGCTACGACCGCTTTGAGCCGCGCGGCGTTTATCCCGCTGATCTGAGCAGACCCTCCACCAGTGAAAAAATCAACGCTAAAACTAAAAGCCAATTCAGTCCGCGCTTTGGCATTGCCATGCCGCTTACGGAGAAAAGCGTGCTGCATCTCTCCTATGGGCTGTTCTTCCAGATGCCGGCGTTCAATGCTCTGTTTCTGAATCCTGATTTCAGAATTCCCGTGACCGGCGGCGCCACCATCGGCAACGCCAATCTGGAGCCGGAAAAAACCGCCACCTACGAGGTCGGTCTGCAGCATGGACTGACCAAGGACGTGGCGATGAACCTCACGGTATATTACAAGGACATCCGCAATCTGCTCGGCATGGAGACCTATATCCTGATGCCCACGTTTACGCAATATGCTCGATACGTCAATCGGGATTATGGGCAGGTATTAGGCTTCACGGCATCGCTAGAACAGCGCAGCACCGGCTTTATAACCACCAGCATCGATTACACCTTCCAAATCGCGGAAGGCAATGCTTCGGATCCAGCGGACGTCTGGCTGAAAAGCCTGACCTCCCCTCCGACAGAAATCACCAAACAGCTGGTTCTGCTGGATTGGGACCGATCGCATACGCTGAATCTCACCGCCACGGCCCACAGCGCCGATCGCTGGAACCTGGGCATTATCGGCACACTGGCCTCGGGATTTCCCTACACCCCTGAATCTTATGGATACTATTACGGTCTGCCCAACGGAGAACGCAAACCGTTCTACATCAATTTTGACCTGAACTTTGCCTACACGCTCAAATTCGGCGGAATGAAAACCACATTGTTTACCAATATCTACAATATTTTTGACATTGAAAACTCGATCGCCATCTACACCGACAGCGGCAACGCCCAGTACACGCGCAGCATGAGCCGTATGACCGATGACATGGTCAAATCCATCAATACGATAAACGACTATTACTATCGACCGGATTATCGCAGTACGCCCCGCAAGGTGCTCGTCGGGCTGGAATTGGAATTTTAATCCACCACGCCGGCGCTCCGCAGGGTGCAAAGGATTCAGCAAACGGACATAGAGAAGAAACAGGGAATCGGCGCTAGATCAGACTGGAGCAAACAGATAACAAGAACCCGCTAAAAATAAATGGTAATCATTAAAAGAGTGCAGACAATGAAGTTACAGCGCTTTTTTAAAAACCTTTTCGCCATTGTGGTACTAGGGTTCAGTGCCCATGTTTTTGCCCAGCGTCCCCAGGATGGCCACATCACGAATATGAAGTATGGCGTAATGGACGGCAATCTGACACGGGTTCCATTTTGGAATCAAGGGAGAATCGGAAGCCCCTCCACCATCATGGGCTATGTGTTGGAATACCCCATTGGCAGCGGACATATCCAAATTGAAGGAATCGCTCCAGTGGTCATCTCCAAGATCGTCGACGCATACGGCGTTGAACATGCGTGCTGCGAAACATGCTGGGGATATCCAGACATGTCGCCTGATGGCTCAACCGGCTGGTGCTATTATGCATTGGCTGGTTACTGCAATCCCTCCCAGTTGGAAGCGGCCATGAGCGACGATCCCTACACCTGGCCGGATCTCTGGCCGGATAAAATGGACGACAGCATCGATCCCGGTTGGCCCAAAGCCTGGAACGGCTATTTCGGCAAAGGAGTTATGAACGCGGATCTGGAAACCTATTTCGTCATCGACGACGATCCGGACGAAGAATTTAAATACTATCCGGATGTCAACGACACCACGCGCCATGGACTCGGCACGCAGATCTACATACGCGGTCTGCAATGGCGCAACATCATGACCGAAACCCACAATTTTTGGCTTTATGATGTAGACAATGAGGGCACGACAACCTACGATTCCGTCTATTTTGCGCTCTACACGGATTTCCATATCGGCGGCGACACTCAGGACGTGGCCGGCTACAACACCCGCTTGGACGTGGCCTATTGCTATGATTACGATAATGTAGGCCTGCCAGGTAATTACAGCCCCGTGCCGGTCTGCTGCATCGGATATTTGGAAAGTCCTACTTTAGGGTATGACGGCATCGATTCGGACGAAGACGGCTTGATCGACGAAGGTCGCGACAGCGGCCCGGGCGTCTGGCTGTTCGGGCCCACCGGCTATTACTTTAACGGCAAATTGGATGAAGGGAGACAAAAAGCCCAAACCGGCGAATTCTATTCCAACTGGCACTGGTCCGGCGACGAGGACGGCGATTGGGAGGGCTATGAAGACAAAAACAACAACGGCCGGTGGGATCTGGGCGAACCGCTCAACGACGACCTCGGCGCAGACGGCATCGGCCCC
>JAKQNR010000031.1 GCA_029565685.1 bacterium
GCCACCAGGACGACAGAAAAGATCAGCTGGAGGGTGATGGACTGGCGCCACAGCTTGCGGGTGTTCACCTCCTGCGAGGAGACGATCATGCTCACGGCCTGGCGCAGACCGTTGGTCAGGAGCGGTTCGATGACGAACATGATGTTCAGCACAACGCCCACCACGCCGTAATCAGCCGGGCCGAGCTCGCGCGCCAGGATGATATTCAAAATGAAGCCGGCAACAGCCAGCACCACTTTGCTGAGCGTTTCCTGGATGATGCCCTTGGTTACCATCGCGCTTGGTCCGAAGTTGAGCTGGATCGGGCAGGTAGGGAGCGTGTCATTTTATTGCATCCCCACGGGCAGCAGAGATGCCAGGCTGGAGGTCAATACGTCCATTGAATAATACGCGTCGTAAACACGCCGGCCTTCATCGCCGATGGCGGCGAGGTCTTGGGGGTTCCTGACTGCCCAGTCGACCGCTGCGGCGATGGCGCCGGGGTTTCCCTGTTCGACGAGAAGGCAGTTCTTTCTATCCGTGAAGATCTCGCCGGTCTCGCGGCTCAAGCCGATCACCGTCGGGCAGCCGCAGGCGAGAAACTGCAGCGCTTTTCCGGTGATAACGCGCTGCGCCTGGGCCGTGTTGCCGAAAGGTCCGCCCAGGCAGAGGCTGGCGCCGCGTATGTAAGAGGGGAGGGCGGTGAAATCGATCCAGGGGATGTGGGTGATGTTCGTGAGCGCGCGGCTCTGCTGCACCTCGAGAAAGTGGGCGAGCTTTTCCCCTTTACCGCCGGCGATCAGGAACCGCACCGGAACATCTTTTAACAGCTCCGCCGCTGACAGAATAAAATCCATGCCCTGCAGCGGGATGAACGTGCCGTAGGTGAAAACGACGAAGGGTTCAGTGAAATCGAATTTCCTGGGCTGAACAGCCTGGTTGAAAGCTGATTCGTCAACGCTTCCACGCACCACCCTGAACTTTTCGACCGGCACCTGGAACAGGTGCGCGTAGTATTCCGCCTGGAACGATGAATCAGTGATGATGAGGTCGGCGTTTCTGAGTATGGAGCGTTCGATGGCGTAGATCACCCTGGCGGTAAGAGAACCGCTGCTGAAGGTCTTGCGCTCATTTACCCAGGCGTCGTAAGGCGAGACCAGCTCATCAAATATGATGCGGGCTTTGCGGCCGACCCGCCATCTCACCGGCCAGTAGACCTCATGACCCCTGAAGTTGATCATCCAAAGACCGGGTTTTGATTGCTTTTGGATGCGATTGACCCGGGAGAGCGACTGGATGTACTTGGTCAGGCCGCGTGAGCGGTTTTTGGCGTCGTGAACCGCCAGCCCGGCATTGCGTCGAAAGCCCTCTTGCAGGGTGACGGCGCGGATGTAAGCCGGATCTCTGTAAGAGAGCACGAAACCCAAATCCTGTGGCTTTAAGTTGCCGAAACCAGTTCCTGTCATAACAGTGACGAAAACAACCGCAGAATCCCTTTCAAGGAGTATCGCCGCTCAATGGGGGTATCAATAATTAACAAAAAATATCCAACATGACAATTTTATTGTTTTGTTACAACGTGTCAATCGTATCATAGTTGCGGGTGGA
>JAKQNR010000002.1 GCA_029565685.1 bacterium
TAATCGGCGAAAGTGGCGCCGTTGCAGTCGTTGCCGGAATTGGTGTTGAGTCCGGCGCCGCCGGCGTTTTCGACAAAGTGGCCGGCGCCGTCCCCTAAAAAGAGCAGGTTATAGACCTCCCGGCTGGTCGGGCCGCCGACGATGGCCTTGGAGACAGGATCGATGGCGACATAGTTGCGGCGGGCGACAAAAATGTCCATATTGCCATCCTCGTCGGCATCGATCACGGTGCAGCCCTGGGTGCCGAGCCAGGCAGGATTGTCCGGCGTCGCGCCGCTGGAGGTCACCCGCTTGTAGGTGCCGTCGCCCCGATTGAGGTAGAACTCGTTGGGCTGAACCGGGGTGATGATGGGTGCGCCCTCAATCTCTCCCGGCGCGGCCCAGCGCTTTTCCGCCGGTCCCCAGTTGGTGGCGTAGAGATCCATCCAGCCGTCGTTGTTGGCGTCAAAAGCGACCAGCGCCCTGGTGCCGTTGCCATAGCTTTCGTCCGGGTCAAAATCGGGCATGCGGTTGCGGATGAGCGGCAGCCGGGCGGCGTCGGTGGCATCCTCGAAAAACCCGGTACTGTTGTTGCGGTAGAGACGGGTCCGGTCGTCGGTGGTCGAATTGGCCAGATCATAATCCCCGTCGTTGTCAAAATCATAAAAGAGCACCCCGTGCGATCCGGTCCAGCCGTGCTGGTCGGAAATCTTGCGCTTGGAATCGCTCTCTTCGAAATAGCGGCCGGAGACATTGGCGTAGAAAGAGTCCTCGAGACCGTCGCCATCCTCGATCTCGTTGGCGTAACGGACGGCGTTGGTGATATAGATGTCAGGACGGCCGTCGCCGGTGGCATCAGCCATGGCGACGCCGTGGCCGAAGCAGCTGACGCAGGCGGCGCCGTTGGTGTCATTGTTACCCCAGACCTTCCAGGTGCTGGTTGCGTTGACAAAACGGATCGACTGGGCTTCCGCAGCTCCGCCGGCGAACAACGCGAGCAGGAGAACCGCTGTAAAACAGTGCTGCCAATTCCTGAGGATGCTGTGCATGGGATCTCCTTGATCAGACCCGTTGGGTGGTGTCCCGACCTTCAATTTCATTTGACTCTATAATTAATTATAAAATAACACTAGTGTCCGGACGTTATTAAAAATAGCAGGTTCTAATTGCTAATTAATAATATTCTTAAATAGGTAGTTTTGACGTAATCGATTTGAAATATTTTTGTAAATTTCCGCTATCCCGATTGTCGGACGAAAGGATAGCGGCCCATGAATTCTGGCAAAACAGTTTTTGCGCAACTGGTTGAACATATCCCCAGTCATGAATTCAGAAAATGCGTCAAGCGATATCGCGGTAATTATAAAGTCAAATCTTTTTCATGCTGGGATCAATTCCTATGCATGGCTTTTGCTCAGTTGACCTATCGAGAAAGTTTGCGTGACGTTGAAGCCTGCCTTCGCGCCATGCAACCTCGGCTGTATCACATGGGGATCCGCGGCCGGATCTCGAAGAGCACCTTGAGTGATGCCAATGAAAAACGCGATTGGCATATCTATGCTGATTTTGCTCAAGTATTAATTCATGAAGCACGATCACTTTATGCCAATGATGCTTTTATGCTGGAACTGGAAGAAACCATCTATGCCTTGGATTCAACCACCATTGGTCTCTGTTTATCTTTGTTTCCTTGGGCGCATTTTCGAAAACGAAAAGCGGCGGTT
>JAKQNR010000001.1 GCA_029565685.1 bacterium
CAGATATTGCTCGACTATGGCAAACATCCGCCCTTGCTTTTGCGCTTGATTCGTTGGCATCGTAATATCTCCTGGTTTGTACGGAGATAATATACGAAGAAATTAGCTGGGCGAGCAGATGTACTTCACAGGATGGATACCGATAAATCGTCAAATTGCATATTCTTCGTGTTATTCGCGAACTTTTTGGCTGAATAATTTCATCAAATGGCCATCAATTCAAATGATAAAATTCTCCCATGAAATTTGCCAACCAGGAGATTAAACAGTTCCTGGATCTGAGCGCAAAGGACCCTGCAGCAACAAGCTTTTCAGGCGCCTGTCAATGTTTCACCGCCCGATCCGCTGCCGCCAACAGCCTTTTTTTCGCCTGCCGGTACGCGGCCACATCGGCGGCATATTGGTCAAACCCCGTCACGATCTGCGCAATCAGTTGCTCCGCTTGCGCCGGATCATGATTCCGCACCAGATTCAATAATTCAAAATCTTCAAAACCGATGCGATGCGCCTCAAAGCGATGGCTGGAAAGCGGTCCTGCCGGCGCTGGATAGACAATGTGCGAATCGCCGGCCGGCAAATACTGTCCTTCCATATGAAATCGGACCAGCTCTTCGAACGGTTTGGCCGTGTGATGGTTCAGCCCCCAATGCAGAAAACCCTGCAACTCGTATTTCGCGCAGGCCCAGCCGATATAAACCTGACGCAGCCGTTCCTGGTCCAACAATCGGTTCAGCCAAGGTCCGCCGGGCGATAGGCAGGTATACACCCAGATCTGATCGCCGGCCTTTTTGCGGCTGTCAAAAAATGCGCGGTCGGCCTGATACTCTTGCACTTGCGGACACCAAATATTCACGTCGCCGGCTACTTGGGTGGTCAGAGTCGCTTCGAGAATACGGATGTCGGGATAGAGGCTGCGCAACAAAGAGATCAGCTGCTTGTAGCGGTCGACATATTCTTCCGTCGGTTCATCGAACAGGCCCTGCACCCATTTATCTTCCCAGTGGTTTTCCTTCATCATGGCGATGATCCGCTCCGCCATCTGCGTGAGCATGCGCCTGCCTTTATCAGACTGGGCATAGACTTCGCCGCCGTCCGCCGCGTGCGCGCTGAGCAGCATATCGAGCGATCCAAGCCAATCGCGTCGACCGACAGTGGGCGCGCCATGAATCGTGGTAAATCCTTTATCCAGGAACAAACGAATGAGGCGTTCCAGGCGATCGCGCCGGAAATCTACTACGTGGCCGGTGCTGTCAAAGGTGAAATACTCTCCCCAGATAAACCAAAACGTGTTCTGCCGGCCTTTGGCCATCAACGAGGCGTATTTATCGAGCATAGTCCAGAACGGCTCGCTCCACTTTTCGATCTGGTGAGCCGAACAAATATTATCAAGACTATGCCAGTTGATGTAGTTGATGGTGGAGCGGTCGAGGCTCGGCACGGTCGCGGCGTGCACGGTTACCACAAAGCGCAGATCCGCTTTTGTACCGCCGCAGTTTAATCGAATCCGATAAGGGGCGGTCCCGACCGCCGCATCGGCCGCGATCGGCAGTTCCAACCTGAGCGCCACCGTAGCGCCGCCGGCCGGAATCGGCGAGCTCTGTTCCTGAAAGGGATCGTAGACGCGAAAAGGAGCGCGTCGGATCACGTAAGGATTTATTCGGCCGCTGTATTTTTCCGTATTGCGATCCAGTCCTGTGTTTTCCGCCACCGGCACGTCGATCAGGCGATACCAGCGGCTTCCGGAGGGCGAACGTCCATCCGGAGCGGTCACGGAGAACGCGATGGTTTCCGTGCCCTGCAAGCCGGCGATCATCACATGCACGCCGGCGATGGTGTTGCGCGCCGCCTCTTGCTCTAGACGCAACACGGCTGGATGCGGGAATGTGTCCGGGAAAATTTCCTGCACTTCATCCACCAGGGTAAAGCGGATTTTTTCCCGGCTGAAGCTTTTTTCGACCGGCGTATAAGCCCTGGATTGAGAGCAGAAAAAAACGATCATCAGCAAAAACACTCGGGATCGCCAAGACATGCACATGCTCCTGTTTATTTTATCATCAGGCGATCGAGCGGTCAGGTAAAAACACCATCGAGCCGGCCGATCATCCCGCCATTCCCTGTTTCACTATTTTCCCCTTTGCCTTTTTTCCCTACTGACTTCCAACTTTTAACTTTTCGTTATCACTCCCACCCATCCGCCTCCCTTGGCCATTTGCATTTTAATCCTCGACTGATCGCTCACCGACTGGGTGCGAAATTTGAAATCGCTCGCATGGCGATCCACATTGACGCCGTCCTGCCAGGACTCGAGCGTATAATCGTCGTCGCCGAGGAAATCCAGCGGCACTTCGAAACTGCGGCTGGACCAATCGGTCAGGCCGGCGAGGAACCAGGTGGTTCCGCTGCGTCGGGCGATAACCACATAGTCGCCCACCGCCGCCTGCAGCACTCGAGTCTCGTCCCACACAGTGGGCACGCGGCGCAGAAACTCCATGCATTCAGGTTCGCGCTCATACTGCGAGGGGCTGTCCGCCAGCATCTGCAGCGGACTCTCGAACACCACATAGAGCGCCAGCTGATGACAGCGGGTGCCCAGACTCATGGGCTGATCCCAATCGATATGAAACGACGCCGAATCCTTGTTGATCATGGCGCCAGGCGTGTAATCCATGGGTCCGGCGACCATGCGGGTGAACGGCAACATGAGATTGTGTTCCGGATCCGGCAGCCGCGACCATTTCAGATTCTCCAGCCCTTTGACGCCCTCGGAGGTCAGCACATTGGGCCAGGTGCGGATCAACCCCGTGGGTTTATAGGCGCCGTGAAAATCCACCAGCAGCTTGTGTTTGGCGGCCATGGCCGCAGTGCGATAGTAAAAATTGACCATCCACTGATCGTCGCGCTGCATGAAATCGACCTTGATCCCTCTGATGCCCCATTTTTCGAATCGGGCCATGGCCTCTTCCATCTTGTCGTCCAGCGCCTTCCAGGTGGTCCACAGCACCAGTCCCACGTTTTTCTCTTTGCTGTAGCGCACCAACTCTTCCATATCCACTTCCGGGACGACTTTCATCAGGTCTTTGAGATCGTACCAACCTTCATCGAGAATGATATAGGGGATTCCGTATTGGGCGGCGAAATCGATATAGTGTTTGTAGGTGGCGGTGTTGACGCCGGCTTTGAAATCCACGCCGTACAGGTTGAGGGCGTTCCACCAATCCCAGGCCACCTTGCCCGGCTTGATCCAGCTGGTCTCCTTGAGCGCACAGGGGCTGGCCAGTTTGAAGGTCATCTCGGATTCGATCAGTTGTTTGTCCGCATGCGCAATGATGAGATAGCGCCAGGGATAGCTGCGCGTGCCTTGAGTCTCAGCCAGGTAATTTGCATGGCGCAGAATCCGCACATTGCGGTCTCCGGATTGCCTAGTTTCCAGCGCCACCTGACTGAGCAATCCCTGCAGCGTGTAGGCGGCAGTGCCTCCCCGCAGCCACAGGCCGGGATAGTCCTGCAGATCCGCCTCGGAGATCAGCACTTTGGGACCGTCGGCAATGCGCACCATCATCGGCAGGCTGCACATTCGATCACTGCCGATGTCGGACAGACTGACGTCCAGATAGGTCCGTTCGTTGTGGGAGAACATGCTCTCTTCTTCCGGAAACCAGGTTGCGTGGTTGCCGGAAAAAATCAGGCGCACCTCTTCGTCCATCACCCGCACCGGTTTGGAAAAGCGGGTGATGAAACGATAGGCGACGCCGTCGTTATAGCAGCGGAACACCACGCTGTAGCCGTTGCGGCTGCTGATCTCCGCCTCGTTGTAGTGGTCGACAATGCGGTTGTTTTTCACCGCCATCACCGGCGTCAGCACCTGGTTCACCGAGCGGATTTGGCTTTTGACCCCCTGCATGTTTTTGCCGGCCGTCACGCCGTTGTCAAAGGTCATGGACAACGGGGAGGCTTCCAGCACGGTCACGCCCTGGCTGACCACGGACCAGGTGAGCTGTTTGTCCGTATTGATCGTCGCCTCGATCCGGCCGTCCGGCGATTTCACCACCACCGGCCTGGCCTGCAGCGTGGCGCCCAGCATGAAAACCAGCAGCGCAAGAACTGAACATTTATTCATCCTCTCAGCCTCCTGCTAAACATTCATATTCCAAACAAAGAAATCTCATATCTTTTACATGCTTCGTTTCCCGTGTATCGTGTAACGTGCATCGTGCAACGTGCCCCGTGCCCCGTGTATCGTGCATCGTTTATCGTTTCCCGTTCCCCGTGTATCGTGCCCCGTGTATCGTGTAACGTGCTTCGTTTCCCGTGCCCCGTTCCCCTACCGTCCCCTATGGCTCATCGATTCCATAATAAACTCATCCACCATCGGCATTTTTTTAATTTTTCTGCAGCGGAAATTCAACTCTTTCGCCAACGGCAGCAACGCCTCTTTGAGGAACGGCTTGCGGACATACACCTGAGAGGGTATAAAGCCCGCGCGGCTCAAGGCGAGTAAAACGGTGTTGGGAATCTCGGCGAGAAATCGCTCCCAGCCTGTGGCGGCTTTGAGCAGATCGCTGTGCAAAATAAACTCACTTTTTTTGTCCACAACCATCAGCAAAAAAGGAAAAAAGGGACGGTCATCGGTTTTGTCTTTGACCGGCCTCAGCAGCATCTCTATGTCCAGCAGAATCTCTTGATCCCGCCGTTCCAGACGGCTTACCTCTTCCACCAGATCATGCGAGACCATATAGACTATGTTTAGCGGACGCGGAGGCGGAACGGATTCAATGCAATCTGACCACACCCAATCATGGCCGCTTTTTTTCGCCCGGCGCGTTAAAATCTTGTCCTGGTGTGCCGCCTTGCGGATTTCAGCGATCTTGCCGCGGTCCCGCAGCAGGGCGATGCTTTGCTCCAGCATCACGCGCAGAAAATCGATCTCCGCCGGCTCGAGAAACCAGGGGACAAGGCAGGGCTTGTAGCTGCGGAACTTGGGCCACGCCTCGCTGCCGCGTATCTTGAGCTCCAGACCTTGAATGACCTGTAGATCTTCGCCGTCCAGATCCATCTTGTTCTCAAAGGAGAGTTGCAGCTGCGGCACGGTGAGCACATCCACATGCTCAGGAGCGTTCTTGAGCATCTTCAGCCTTAAAAAGCCGTTCAGTCCCTCTTCGCCCTGGTATACGGCCAGGGCGCGATGTTCGCCCAGATTGCCCATAATACTGACATAGCCGGTCAGACCCGATTCCGGATCCTGCACCGCGAAAAACTCTTTTTCATATAGCTCTTGCCACGGCGCCAAGTCTATGAGCTGCTTCGCCAGCTCATACATGGGCCGCCAACGACTTAACGAAATGATCCTCGTGACAGGCCTCCTTTATCTTTTTCGTGTCCCGTGTGACGTATCCCGTGTCCCGTTCCCCGTGTATCTTGCATCGTGCATCGTTTCCCGTTTTCCGTTGTCAGTACGCCGTGGGCTGGATACCTTTTATTTGCCGATTTTAATGAAACAATCAATTGATTTTTTACCCCTTCTAGCTTCCACCTTCAACCTTCCAACTTTTATTTCCCCCCTATGCCGAACATCGCCACCCAGACCGTTTTAAAGATGATCACGATATCCAGCAGCAGCGATTGATTTTGAATATAGAATAAATCGTGATCGATATTTTCATGGATCGGCAAAGCTCGATCGGCCGAGATCTGCCACAGGCCGGTGATGCCCGGCTTGACGTTGAGCCGTTCGCGCTGCAGCTCGTCATACTCTTGGACAATGAACGCCATCTCGGGCCGAGGTCCCACAATGCTCATATCTCCCTTGAGCACGTTCCAGAACTGCGGCAGTTCATCCAGGCTGGTGCGGCGCAGGAGCCTACCGATGCGGGTGATGCGCGGGTCGCGGCGGTCCTGCGGATGCACCTCATAGGCCGGCGTGTCTATGAACATGGTGCGGAATTTGACCATGCGGAACAGCCTGCCTCCCCTGCCCACTCGTTCTTGCTTGAAAAACGCCGGACCTTTCGAGTCGAGTTTGATGATCAGGCTGATTAGAAGGATCAGCGGCAACGTTAATAGCAGCACCAGGAGGGAAAGCGCCAGGTCCATGAGTCGCTTGATAAATGCGTTGAGCGGGCGATAGTGCAAATGGCCGATGCTGAACACCGGAATGCCGTCGATCACTTCGGTGCGCACTTTTTGAATGGCGATATCGTACAGATTAGGCACATAGCGGAAACGCAATCCGATGGCCGTACACTGATCCATGATTCGTTGAATGCGATCGTTGCCTGCTGATGGAATGGCGATGAGCAGCTCATCGATGCCGTATTGTCCGGCCAGGTCAGCCAGATCCGAGGAACGGCCGATGATCGAAATGGGATTGCCGATCTTGACATCGCCGTTTTGAAAATCGTCGATAAAACCCACCGGCAGGTATCCCCATTTGGGGTATTTCAGCAGTCCTCTGGCCAGTCGTATGCCCACAGCGCCTGCGCCGTAGATCAGTACGCGCCGCACGCCCACGCCGGATTTAAGATAATAGAGGTTGATGCGGTAGAATACGAACCGTTCCGCCAACACCAAAATAAATGCCAAAATGAGAAAATAGACGGTCTGCAGACGGCTGAGGAAAAAGCTGCGCACGAAAAAAGAGGCTAGGATCAGCGCCGCACAGCCGATTAGAATTCCTTTGACAAGGCCGAGCTGCACGCGAATATCGACCACCGTGGCGTTTTTGGCATAGGCGTCCAGAGCGAAAAAAATGGTGAGGAAGACCAAGCCCACAAACGCCGTGGTCCAGATAGGCGGAAAGACAATCTGCAGGTTTGCTCGAAAGGGACTCAGCTCCCAGAGAACAAAGGACAGCTGAAAAGCGGCCACCACAGCCAGGAAATCGAGGGCCGCCTGAATCAGATTGGAAAGGTAATAGCGATGTCTGCTCACGGACGGGTGTCTTTAGAAAAAGAGAGCAATCCCACTGTTTCGAGAAAGAGAAAAACAATAAAGAGCGAATTAGCCACTAAATAGCGTTTGTATAAACGTCTTGGCTCCTGCACAAGGCGATAGACCCATTCCAGCGCCCAGCGTTTCATCCACTGCGGCGCATGTTTGATTCGGCCGGTCAAATAGCTGAATCCGGCGCCGATGCCGATGAAAATGCCATGATCCAGCTCTTTATACACGTCGTATATCCATCGTTCCTGTTTGGGCGCACCCAGAGAAACCCAGATGATATCCGCTTGGCTATCGCGAATTTGGCGAATAAACTCTTTGTTCTCCTCCGCGGTAAACGGCCTGAACGGCGGCGAAAGAACGCCGGCGATCACCGCTTGGGGATATCGCCGGTGAACGACCGCAGCCATCTCATCGAGGATCTCTTGCGTGCTGCCGAAGAAAAAGTGGCGCAAGCCAACGTTTTGCCCTTTATCTAATACGAATTCCATCCAAGAGGGACCAAAAATACGACGCATATTGGTGGCGCCCTTCAATCTGCCGACAAGAGATAAAGATCCTCCATCTGCCAGAGAGAGAGTCGATTGGTTAATAATAGCACGGTAGTTAAGATGCAAGACACCTTCAACAAGCGTATGGGCATTGTTTATTGAAACATAGCAACTTGGAGTCAGATTCTTAATATGAGCAATGAGTCGATTATAAGCCTGATCATAGTTGCTAAAGCAATCGAGGCGAGAGCCTAAAAGAAAAATATCCATTCAATTTTTTAATTACATAAAATTAATTTATTAAATGGCACAGATTTTTCAATTAAATTGTAATCAGTTTTACCTCAAATTGAACACTGTTGCTCGTAAGCCTAATGAACATCAACAGATTCTGCTGGATTGAATTTTATATCTATTCCTGAAATTGTCTACCCTTAAAAAATACGTTGAATATATACATTAGAGGCAATATTTTTCTTTGATGGTGGAACACTATTGAATTGAATTTAATTTATAAATCATTTACGCATTTATATAGCCAAATGATATTATAACATTTTAAATTTATCGATTTTAGCGTTTGTTAGTCGAGATAACTAATTGCCAATCTCTATAAACTTTTAAAACGTCATTGACTTTTATACTCATCATGCAGTTACTTTCAGGGCAGACACATTTAGTTTGAAAACATGGACTGCATTTATATTGATTCAAATGATGAATATAAAAAGATCTATTACCATATGGGTACCAATTCATTGAATCGCCTGGGCCAAAAAGCGCAATTACATCTTTTTTTAAGCACCCAGCAATATTCATTGGGCCGCTATCAAGGCAAATAAAAAGATTGCTGTTGCCAATAATTTTTACCATTTCAAGATAACTAGTCTTTTTTATAGTAAAATTTGCACTTTCATAAAAGATTACTTGTAACCTAGTTATTAGATCTCCATTTTCATCAGAGTAAATCAATGTGATATTTGAACGATTTTCCCCAATTAAGAAACGGATTAATTCTTCCCAATTTTGCTCAGGCCATTTTTTATATTTAGAACCTCCACCAGTATGAATTACTATAGACCACTTTCCAGATTTATTGTTAAAATTAGAGTCTATAAAATCTTCATAAGGATACTGTAATGTTGGAAAAGAAATAGGCAATTGGCGATTAATCCCTAAAAGACTAAGTAATTCATAATTCGAGTCAAATCTATGTTTTAATTTTGAAGTGACTAATTTGTGAGTAAGCAATAACCCTTTAACTTTAATATTTGAATTTAAATAAGTCAGATAACCTAGCCTCTTTCTACATTTTAAAAATACTAAAATAATTTGCGATCTTAAATCACCTCGCGAATCAATACCGATTTCAAAAAAATATGAAGATCGAATACGATGCAATTCAAGGAAAAGTTTACTAATTTTTTTTATAGAAAATTTTTTATCATAATCCGACCAAGGGAAATCCACAAGAAAAACCTTTTTTATTCGTTTATCAAGCTCATATACGGCTTTGTTGGCTGGTTTAAGCAATAGATATATGTTTGCATTAGGGAATTTTTCCAATATGGGATCGAAAAGTACGGAAAGGGAAATTACATCACCCATTTGAAACGGTTCTATTAATAAAATATTATTTTCATTATTATGCCGTGCCAATAAATGGCCTTTACGAAAATATCCTAATATATAGAATAAACCAAAAAAAATATATTCAAAAATATAAGTAAAATATTTTTTTGCGCGACTATAGTTATATGGCATTTTAGAACACTTATTTTTTTAAAAAAATAGAAAAAATAAAATAGATTACATAAAATAAATATAAAAAGAAACAAATAACGCCATAAAAGAGATAAAGTTGAAGAAATAAGTTTATATCAATTAAGAAAAAAGTTAATAAAATGAATATACCATAATCTGTAATACAAAAAAACTTTAAGAAAAGAGAAACACGAGATTTTGAATTTGATTTAATTACATCTTTTCCAAAAATTAGCAATTTGAAATTATATGCAGAAAAATATAGTAATTGTCCGAATAGATTAAAAGAATAAGCCCATAAAATTATTTTTAAATTGCCAGACAATTCAAATGCAGCTAATCCTAGTGCAATGTTTACCAGCGGAAGTTTAATTCCATCTAAAAAATGATCCAGCCATTTACCAAATAAAGAAGACTGGTTTGTTAATCTTGCAACAACCCCATCACAACAATCTAAAATGTATCCAAGCATCATGAACAATCCTGATAAAACAATAAAAATTGGTATATTGTCTGACAATGTAATTAATATTAAAGCACTAATCGTAGTAACAAGAAAACTTAGAATTGAGATTGTATTAGGTCGTATCGCATAATTGACAAAAAATAAAATAAATGGTAGCGAAAGATAATGATAGAAATAATACGTAAAAAATAATCCACCGCCACTGTGTAACTTTTGAAAAACAGATTTTAGCATTAAATTGTTAATGAATTTCATATGTTTATCTGTTGATCAGTTTGTTTTAATAATCTTATAAGATTTATTTATCGTTGCACCATTGCGAATAAGTAGATAATATGAACCCGCCAGTAAATTTGAAAGATCCATTTTAAAAATATTTAATCCCCCTTTTAAATTGCAATTTATTGGAGATTTGACTTTTTGTCCAAGAATATTAAAAAGATCAAGTGATACCGTTTGGTCAAATGGAGAGACAATTTGAATGCGGATGGAATCAGTAAAGGGATTGGGAAAGGCAACAAGCTGAAATTGCATATCATTTTTTATCAAACTTGAAGCAACATTTTCAGTATATAATTTTATGATGATTTTAGCGATACGATTAGGCACTCTAAAACCTACATAAAGAACAAGTTGATTATTGTCTTTTTTGTAACCAGTAATGCCTTCACTTTCAAAATCAATATTATATAAATCAATATAAAAGAGGAAAGAAAAGTTATTTATGTCATAAAAATATAATCGATTGGGAAAAGAAGTTAATAAAATTAGCCAATTACTGATCACTAGTGAACCATTAATATAATTGTTAGAAGAAATCATTGGAGATGGGAATAATTTAATAAAATATGAATTGTTTAAATTTTTAAATGGTTTGAGTATAACTTCAGTATTATTTACGATGCCTAAAAATAATTGAGAATTATAAAAAAATGAAAATTGTAGATGCCAACCATCATCTAACACCATTGTATAATAGTGATGCAACTCATTTTTATGATATAATCCAATTATAGCTTTGTTTGTATTATTCCAGCCGGTTACAAAAAGGCTATCATTATAAATTTGAAGATCATTAGGATGATTTAGATCCGAAGGAAGAATGATTTTATCTTTTAAAATCAAATAAGTGGAATCATTTTCATTGCGAAATAAATATTTATAGACAGAACCTGTATCTCCATCATCAAAACCCAGCCAAATTTCGCTATCGCTAAATGATTTAATCAACTCAATGCTTTGAAAATCACTTTGATTTTCAATTGATAAAAAATTATTATTAAAGAGTAAAATTTCTTGTCCTCTTAAAATGGTAGGATGAAGTTCTACAAAAACAATTAATAATAAAATATTACTGTTAAAATGGCTCAGCATAAAATTTTAAAAAGTTTTTTAGCTTGCAGCAGATCGTCGTGGTTATCAATTTCTATCCAGTCTTGACCTCCAATATCATAAGGGAAGACGTTCATTTTATTGCTTGAAAGCAGTTCTTGTATGGCAAACTCAGTCCACAAGTTTCGTAATTTTTTATTATTAATATAATCTTCTATTATTTCGAATAATAATGTTGCTGCCTCTGCTGAAAACCTATAAAGATCAATTGAACAACCCAATGCCTTGTCAGAGTCAATATTTTTATTGATTTCACAAATAATTCCATTATTAGCGATTACCTTCATGGACTCATCGAAATATTTATTTACATCAACAGCGATGGCATTTTTATTACAATCCTGTAAAAGTCCGGTGAGGATATTAGGTGAGAAAATAACATCGCCATTGCAAATGATTAAATCTGAATCGTATACAGTATTTTTAGCTAAAAAAAGAGAAAACATATTATTAGTATCATTATATTCTTCATTTAAAATGAAATTTACATAAAGCCTGTTCTGATTACAAAATTTGATAACTGATTCAGCTAAATATCCAACTACGATTGTAACATCATTAATCCCAGCATTAAAAAATGATCGTACTTGATATTCCAAAATTGTTCTACCGTTGATTTCAATTAGACATTTAGGAACATTATCGGTCAATGGTTTTAATCGTGTTCCTTTTCCAGCTGCTAAGATTATTGCTTTCATGAAAACTTTTCTCCAACAAATTATAATTAGATTCTATTTTATCCAACGATAACTAGCATTATATGAAATGAACTTTTTTCTTTCTAAATTATTAGAGGTGTAAATTTCATAGCTTATAGGCAGGTGTTGAAAATAGGCGCCAGAAAAAAATTTTTCCACTAATCGTACTAAATTTACCGGATACTTTATAAATTTATAAATTGGGTGTTTCGGAAAATTATTAATATCAACTTTTGATGCGATGCTATTCGAAAGATTATTGCCCGTAATTGTAAATGTGCTGAAATAGCGATTGACATGTTTTGCAGCGTAACTTGCTTTTAAAATCGATACTACAAAATCACGGTCTGCGATGCTTTTCATTTCGGAATTAAATCGGAATCCTGCATCAATAATTTTTCTTCTTACAAACATTGTACAGGTTAGAAAATATAAATGTGAGCACATAATATATAGTCGGCTGGCTCGATACGCTTTTCTAAAAGCCAATAGCAATCCATTAGGATCTACCAGCAAAGCATCACCAAAAAGTAAATCGATGTTTTCATTTTCAGCAAAAAATTTCTCCACAAAATCTAACGTACCCAATAGATATTGCTCATCGCTATTTAAAAATCCGATTATATCGCCTGAAACCATATTCAGTCCGGTATTAATCGCATCATACATGCTTTTATCTACTCGTGAAACAAACTTGACATATTTGACCGAGCTTAAAAAATCAATTGTTTCATCATTAGATTTGCCATCAATAATTATATGTTCGAATTGTGCAGGTAATTGATCGGCAACCGATAATATGCATTTTTTAAGATAATCAATAGAATTTAAGGTAGGAGTGATAATTGATATCATGATTGAATTTAATCGTTTACTTGAGATAGGTGAATTGGATTAATAAGGAAAAAAACAAATGTACCAAATGCAAGAATTGCAGATTCTTCTCGATTAAATATACCGCTTGAAAAATTTTGAAGTAATAAAGTAAAAAAATATATGCTAAAAATTGAAAATAAGTATTTATTATGATAAAAATAATTTTGGAAAATTTGTTTTAAAATAAAAAAAATAAGTATAGAAAACAAAATTGATCCAATAATTCCAAAATTATAAAAAATTGAAATAAAACCATTATGTAAGAAGACAACCTGCAAATTAAAATAGGAAAAAGGATTAATATATCCAACTCCCCAAATGTATGATAAAAAAGTATTCATATTTTGTAAAGCGATCTCAGATTCTACTATACGCCAAAGTATATTGGGGTCATTAAATATGGAGTTTGTATTTAAAATACGAGATAATACTGGAAAATTTAAAATTTGATAAATATAAAAGTTTACAGAAATAAGAATGACAATAATAACTATAATGGCTGCAAAAAACTTTTGTAAAAAATTTTTTAAAAATAAAAAATTCATAAAAAAAGCTGTCATTATTAAAATTGCTACTGCGATTATGCTACTACGATAATTTGCTGTAAAAAGATTAACAAGTTGAATAATGAAATTAAAATAAAAAAATAATTTTTTTTTGACTGAAAATAAATGAGAATAATTTTGATAAAATAAAAAAAGGAAAATAGATAGCATTGCAAAATGATATGCAACGTGCTGATATCGAGTAAAGGAACTTGTGTAATCTACAGTAATATTTTCGAAAATGCTTTCGCTGTAGATGAATAGCTCAGGAAATATGTATTGTAAAATTGTAAATATACTGATAACAAATAAAACTATTTGCATTTTATACACTAAATCCAACATGCTGTCAATATTGCAGCGAGTTAAATTAAAAATAAAAAAATAACAAAGAGCTTGATTAAATAAAGTAGGTAATGGGTAATTATTATATTGCGAACCAACAATAGATAAGTCTTTGATAAAGATAAAAAATAAAAAAAGTGAGATTACCAGTAAACTATATCCAAGAGAATTTGTATTATCAGTGCCTTTTCGGACTATATTTGACTTAGAAAATAAAATAATTAACGGAATAACTAATGCAAAGTGCACTGAATAATGAAAGGGGAGCAAACCTAGAAAAAAGGTAGAATAATTAATTACACCAGAATTAAGAATGATTATTGCTGTCCAAAATTTTAAAAATTTATTATTATTAGAATAAAGATGATCGGAAATTTCGAAAATATAATTCACGACAATAAAACCTATAACTTATTTATAATAATAAAAGAAATGAATTAATCGTGGAGAGCTTTTGTAATAATAGTCAATATATTTGTCCAGTTTACAATAAAAGCGGATTCAGAAAACTTTATTTTTAAGGCAATTAGCATTTTTTGCTGTAATTCTTGCAATTCTAATATTGAAAGGTTTGTAACTCTCTTTATCAATTTCTCTAATTCTTCTAAAGAGTCTTCATTTAACGTAAAGCCAAAATCTTCTGTATCAATGCCGCAATTTTTCGTTACAATAGGAATTAATCCTGCCTGCATGCACTGTAAAACAGACCCTGGTTGACCTTCAGCACAAGAAGGATGAATAATAAAAGTGTTGTTAGCAATAATTTTTTTATAACTATTACTAAATAGATTAACCCATCCAATAGGGTTAATATTTCTAGTGGCAAATAACTCTTTCGAATAACACTTTAAAAAATCATCTTCTTTTAAAAAATCGCCGCAGATAGTTAAGTGTAATTCAGGATGCCGAGGAAAAATTTCTAATAGCCAATCTAAGCCTTTTAACACATTTCCCGAGCTCGCAAAATAAAGAAAATTATTCTTTGTTGTTGTACTAATAATATGGGGGCTTATAGCGATGTCTGAAAAACAATAATTATTAATTAAATAGATGTCCTTAGTAAAACCATTTTTCCATGAATCTGCGATAACCTTATTGCCAATCATCACAATAGCATTCGCATTTTTTAAGAATGACATATTAGTATCACATAAGCGAATCTGCTTTAATGAACACTGACGTCTTTGTTCTAATAATCGATATCGATCCTTAATATATTTGTTCTGAAAAACTGGATTCATTCCAGTAGCTAAATATATTTTTAATTTTGTTCGACGAAAATGTTGTTCAAGGGTATTAAGATTTAACCGATGAGATATTAGTATATCATAATAGTGCGTAGGTTTAAACCTAAGATCACGAAAATCTGCAACATCAACTATAAAGCCCAAATCACCGAGAATATTTGCTATTTGTATTGATTGTTTATAGTTTTGATGCAAGTAAAAACGTCTATCAGATTGTTTAAATTTAAATGGTTGCGAGAGATATATTAATAGCGCTCTTTTCCTTAATTGATTGGAATCCGCTTTATTAGCATTAATACAAACAGGATAACCAGCGGCTTTACGGTACAGATTAAAAAGCATTGCTTTAACAATTTTAAGATTTGATTTAAGCATTTCCTAATCTGCTTTTTATTTTTATTCCCGCAAATATATATGTGCCGTAATGGGCCTTAGGATTTCGGCCTTCGCTTTTTGGCAAAATCCATTTCATTAAAATTTTAAAATTGTTACTAAGCCAGGAATCAACCCAATTGTGATTTAATTTAATGGGATGAGCAGTATCCCCTTCTAAATTTCGCAGCAATATTTCATCTTCGTCATTTGTGAGATCTTGTCCAAAGATAAAAATTCCTCCTAATTTTGTTATGTCAATCGCTTCTTGCATACAGATTGTAGCATCCTGGACATGATCTAAGACATTTATCATTACTACTAAATCAAAATAATTGTATTTAAAGGGATTAACTTCAAATGGGTGGCTATCAGAAATAATATTTCCCTTAAATGATGATGATGAATGAATAGTTTTTTTAAAACTATTATAAATATTTATTAGTGGGTCGTTTAAAACTACATATTTAATTTGTGATTGCTGTAAAATTAATCGCATATTTGTATAGGGACCACAACCGATTTCGATTGCATTTTCAATAACAGTTGGTAAAAATGAATAATTATCAAATTTTTCTTTCCACCATAAATTCCAATCGTCACCACGATATTCAGGCACTAGGTTTACTAGGGATAAGAGGTGCCAGATCTGATTTTTGAAACGCTTGGATTTTTTAATTTGATCATTAATCCAAAAATTACGCTCCCATTCTTGCGCTTTTTTCCATTCAGAATAAGTCACTTTGGTTCTCATCGATTGAAGCCTTTTATTTGTTTGAAAAATTTATAGTGCAAAAAAAATGGATACTTAATTAGAAGTACAATATAATAGAAAATTAAAAATAGCAAAAGCATCATGAGTGAATTTGCTGAATATAAATTTAAACAAGTCTGTGAAATTAAAATAATTATTATAGCAACGACCATCATAATAATATGAATTCCAAACACGTCTTTAACAAAGGATGTGAATGACAATAAAAATATTTTTTCTGTTATATAAAAAAATAAAACAAGGCCAGGGATGGCGGCTAGAATCATCGTGATAGGCACACCGTTTAGGTTAAAAATATGCATCGAGGGATACAAAAATAAAACATATATTAAAAGCGCACAGAGAGCGTTATATATAATTGGTTTTACCTTGCCAATGCCTAATATGATGTTAATCGGAATTGTAGTTATCGCACCCAAAATATTACTAAAACATAAAATTGATAAAATTTGCCAAGTTTTCTCTGCAATATTCACCCCCATCCAAAGAGCTAAAATTGTTTTAGAAAATATTGCAATAGATAATAGCATAGGAATTAGAATAAAATTAAATAGTCTATTAGATTTAACATAAATATTTTTAAGATCGGATAAATTGTCATTTTTCGAGCTTAATTCGCTTGCAAATGGAAAAAGAACTATAGACGCGTTACTTAATAATCCACCTATTGCAGAAATTAATTTTGAAGGGATTGTGAAATAGGTAACCGCTGAAGGTCCGAAAAAACCTCCAATAAAAAATCTGATTATATAATTATTAAATAAATTTAAAAATCGTGAAAAAAATACATATTTGCTAAATCCAAATAGTTGCCTCAATGTTGCAGACTGAACATTCAGGCTAAAATGCCAGAATGGAATATTAGCTTTTACATGAAAAAAATACACTAGGGAAATAATAATCGAGAGAAAAACATTTATTTGAATAAGCAAAAAAAGACTTTTCGAAATGAATAATACTAGTATGGAAAACACGGTCAAAAATAAATTATATAAAACACTCAGCTTAGCTGTGAGGTCATATCGCTGTAATCCATTAAGAATTGCGGTAAAGGTACTGGTAATCATTGTAAAAAAAAAACCAAAAGAGCAGCATCTAAGAGATGCAATAGCAGCATTTTGGTTTTGCAGGCTAACTTTAAAAAAATGTATTATGTTAGGTGCAAAAAAAAATAAAAGAAAAGTTCCAATTAGACCAAAAACGATTTGAATGATGATAGCACAATTGATAAAATCAATTATTCTTTTAGTATCTTTTAAAGCCAGATATTGAGATACATATTTAGTTACACCTTGCCCCAATCCTAAATCTAATAAATTATAATAGGCGATTAAACTAAGCAACAATATATAGATACCATACAATTCAACAGTTAATAGTTTTACAAAAAATGGAGTGCTAGCTATAGAAAGCATTACTGTAATCAACCAAGAAATAGAATTATACGTAGCATTTTTAAAAAGCTTTGAAATCAAGATGTTTAGGCTCTTTCATTAAATTACTACTAAAGTAAAACGATATTTATATAGAAAGAGTTTTATATAATTCAATCGTTTGCAGTGCAGTAGTTTTCCATGAAAATTTTTTCAATTGCATGTTTCCTGCCGAGATAAGCTGCTGACGCAAATGCTCATCTTTAATCACTTGTTCAACACGATAAACTAGTTCTTCAGGATCTCGCGGATTAAAATAAATACATGCATCCCCTCCCACCTCAGGCAATGAACTTGTTCCGCTGGCAATGACAGGACATTTACATGCAAATGCCTCTAATATAGGAATTCCAAAGCCCTCATAGAGAGAAGGAAAAACAAAGGCTATAGCATGGTGATAGAAATATATTAATTTAGCATCATTAACGAAATAATGATATACATTCATAGATAACCCCAATTTTTTAAACAGGCGGTTTTCATTTTTTTGAAATTTGCCGCCACCAATGCAAATTAAGGATATATTCTCCTTTTTTAAAATCTTAGCGATACTATTTATAAAAAATTCAAAATTTTTATAACCACTTCTTTTACCTACATATAGCAAATAGCGATTATGCGTATTTTTTTCAATAATTAGAGATGTGGGATTCAAAACCAAAGAATTCGCTAAATAGATTACATGAATTTTAGATCCAGGCACCTTGTAATATTCCATTAAATCTTTTTTTGTATTATTTGAAATAGCTATTATTTTATCAGCTCGATTTATGGCATTCTTTTTCCATTGTAATAATTTAACATGCTTTTTCGTTGAAAATTCAGAAATTTCATTAATTAAATCATAAACTGTAATAACAAGCGGTTTATTGCCTAAATAATTTAAAAAGTAGGGGTTATAATAAGTCGGATGAAATATTGAAAAATCTTTGCCTTTTAATTCGTTGATTGAATTTCTTTTATTGAAATAATTTAATATCTTCCTTAAACCTTTAAATTGTTTACTTGTTATTATCGTTGTGTGCCTTAAAAAAGATAATTCTGCTACATATTGATTATTTGATAACTTAAGCGCGACTTTAAAATTAAAATCGTACTGGTTTTGAAATTGTTTAAAAAGCTGGATATAATATCGTGATATTCCACCAACAATTTGATCTTGAAATACCTGATGATCAAAAAGTACTTTCATCGCAATTTCTGCCTAAAGAATAAAAATGGTTAACATTTCCATGTTCTTAAACCAAACCGTGAAATATACATTGGGATATTTTTAAAACCAGCATTCAAATCTTCAACTTCGCGAATGATTTTTCTTTTTGAACTAGCATCAGGTCCGCTTAAAATTGTGAGAGATCCCCCAGAACCTCCAGCCCCATTTACCTTCCATCCTATTGCTCCATTTTTTTTTGCAACCTGTATCACAGAATCCGCATCACTTGAAATTAGATCAGGATGTAATAAACGTTGGTATTCATTATTCATGATCATTGCTTTGCCGAAAGCAGAAAAATCTGCTTGGTAAAGCGAATTTTTTCCCAGTGAAGCAATATTCCGCAACTTTTCAAGAATCGGATGTGTAGGCCCGTATCCTTCTAAATTTTTAATTACCCTTCTATGTACCTCAGAAGAAAAATGCGACTTGCCAAGATATATTAATATTAATCGTCTTTCTAATTCCCACCAAGTATGATTTGGGATTATTAACTGAGAGACTGATGAATGTGGATATTGAGTCATTTGAATAAAATTTATTCCGCCATAAGCCGAGGCTATTTGGTCTTGAATGCCGCATTGTTGTCCTAATTTAACAGTTTCAACATCATGGGATAACAGTGCAATCTCATATGGCGTAAGTTTTCCTGGCGTCACAAGATCAAGAGCAGCAATAAGTGCTACCGTAATTGCAGCCGAAGTTCCTGTGGATGCTCCAGAAGGGGCATTCGAAAATAAATTAATTTCAAAACTGAATTCTTTAGGAACCTTCATTATATCTATTGCTGCTTCTATAAGGGGATGCTTATCGTAAATAATATTATTGGGATCAATTTCATATGGAGCTCCAAAATTTTCAGCATGGATCTTAATTTTTCGGTTGTTCTTACCAATATTCTTGTAAATCTTCATCTGGACTTCGGTATACGGATATACTGCAATATTTAAAACTGTTCCATATTGAGCGAACCAGGTATCTGTCCAACCACCTAAATCGCAGATTCTGATAGGAGCTACAGCATTTATTGTTTTAATCAATTTCAGAGCGTTTCCCTATAAAAATACTTAAATTATATTTTATTAAAGCATAAAAGAGTAAACATTCGCAAATATTTAGAAAGAAAATTCACGAGATTACGCCTCTGGCATGATCCAGCATTTTTTCATGCGAGGATTCTTACGTTTCCTTTCCACGTAAGGATGTGATACCTTGTGCGACCTTGCAAATCAATGCTGTAAATTCTCTTCTTCGTTCGGCGTATCCATTCCTAATATGGGCCTTTATACAAGTTACAACCTTACCAACATGCTCAAGCTTGAAGTTTAAACTTCAATTTTATCTTTTATCATGGCCCCAATTTTAAATAAATTTGATTGAAAAGGTAGAATTTAAAAGTGAGAGGAAACAAATATTGCAAGAAGTTGAAAGCTTGAAATAAGAAGGAAAGGAAAATTAATAATTAAAACCTAATAATGAAAAAGAATCATTATAGTTTATAACTATTCTGAGCGTTTATTGCAGATAAATAGTCAGCATCCAAACAGCAAACAGTGCGATGATGATCACCATCACATAAGTGATCACCCGGTGCTGTGGGCTGACGTTTTTCTTTCCCGATGAGGATTCCAGCCAGCCGCGCCAGCTGCAGTCATGGCAGCGGTAGATTCGTTTGGTGCTGAGGGATTTACGCAGAGATTCCCAGCGGCTGCGGTGCCGGGAACGGTGGATATTCTCGGAAGAGCATTTGGGACATATCATGAGATCCCCTTTTCTGATGCCTGAGCATGAGAGTGGTCTAATCAACGGGTAAACGACATGAAGGGGAATCAATCGGCTTTAACCGGCTGCTACTCTAACAGCGGCAACAGCAGCACCGTCACCCCGATCGATACGGAGACCATGAACAGGTAGGCGATGAAATTTTGCAGCTTTTTGCCGCGGGGCTCGAAATCGTCACTGATCCACCCGCGCCATAAACAGACGTGACAACGGCACAACATCTTGTTCGTATGGCGTTTACGCCATGACTCCCACCGATTGCGGCTCCTCGAACGGTACAGACTCGTTGATCCACACCTTGGACAATTCATAACGGCTCCTGCTGCAATTATAAGAATGCCTGACTATAAGAGAATAATTGTCTGAGTGCAATTTAAGCCAAGTTGAGGTCATTGTCAAGGATTTTTCGGCTCTTTTGCTGCCCCGGCCTCAAGACTTCACTCTCCTGCCCGAAGGATCGCCTGAAATCCAGTAACAGACAAATCTTTGTTCCACGGTGCACAAGTCGCCTATTGCAGCGAACCGGAGACCAGGAATTCCATGCCTTCCAAGTTATTTGCGAGTATAGTTCTCCCTCTTGAGAGGGGGACAGGGGGTGTGTTGCTATTCCAGTGATTCCGCATTCTGTTCAGACGCTTGCTGAGCGTTTTCAGCTTTGGCCGGCGATTGTATGAAGCGATCGGTCGTGATCCAAGAAATAATGGCATCGATGAAGCCGTCGGTGTTTTCATAGACCGCATGGTTATTGAAACGCAATAGGTGGATGCCTAATTCATTGAGCCGCTGGGTGCGTTGCAGATCTTTGGCTATGCCTTTTTCACGATAGTGGCTGTCGCCGTCGATTTCAACGGCCAGGTTCAATTCGCTGCAAAAGAAATCGATGATGTATCGGTCAATTGGTTTCTGCCGGTGAAAATCATAGCCTAACACTTTACGGCCGGAGAGTCGTTTCCAGAGAATTTTCTCCGCCCGAGTGGCCTGATTTCTCAGACGGCGGGCAATCTGTACAAGATTGGGATTGTATGGGATTATTTTCCGGCGCATGGCAAGCATCGAAGAGCTGTTCTCATTTCCTCTCGAGATGGGGGACTATATATCATTGTTTGGGGGGAATTCTACACACCCCCTGTTCACCCTCTCAAGAGGTGGATTATATATCATTGTTTGGGGGGGGAATTCTACACACCCCCTGTCCCCCTCTCAAGAGGGGGGACTATACTCTGATTACTTGTTGGAATGTGTAGATTTTATGCACCCCTGTTCACCCTCTCATGTGGGGGAACTATATATCTTTATTTGTGGGGATTCTGCACATCCCCTGTTCACCCTCTCAAGCCGCGTTGTTGACGTACCATTCATAAGTGCGCCGCAGGCCGTCGGCCAGAGAAATACGGTTGCGCCAACCCAATTTATGCAGCCGGCTTGCATCGAGCAGTCGCCGCGGCGCACCGTCCGGCTTGTTCATGTCAAATTCGATGGCCCCTTGGTAACCGACCACCGCCTTGATCAAATGCGCCAATTCATTGATGGTCAGATCCTCGCCGGCGCCGATGTTGATGAGCGACGGCTGATCGTACTGGTCCATCAAAAACAGACACGCGTCCGCCAGATCATCCACATGAAGAAATTCACGGCGCGGCAGTCCGCTGCCCCAAACGCTCACCGCCGGCAGATCATTTGACTTGGCCTCATGAAATCGGCGCAGCAGTGCCGGCAGCACATGGGCGCCGGTGGGCTCAAAATGATCCGCCGGGCCGTACAAAGCGGCTGTTGCCGCACAGATAAAGTTGCAGCCGTATTGCTCCCGATACGCCTGGGCCATGCGTATGCCGGCGATCTTGGCCACGGCATAGGGCTCGTCGATGGGCGCCAACGGCCCGGTCAACAGACTGTCCTCGCGCATGGGCTGCCGCGCCTGTTGTGGATAGATGCAGGCGCCGGCCAGAAAGAGCAACTTTTTCACCCGAGCCAGATACGCGCCGTGCATCAGGTTGATCTCTATCTGAAGATTTTCGTAGATGAACTGTCCGGGATAGGATGCATGCGCCTGTATGCCGCCTTCGCGCGCTGTCGCGTCGATGACATAATCCGGACGCTGCTGGTAATAGAAATCGAGCACGGCATGCTGGTCCAGCAGGTCCAGCTCGTCGCCGGTAAAGTAAATCAGGTTTTGATAACCGGAACGGCGCAGCGCCTGAACCAGCGCTGCGCCGGCCATGCCGGTATGGCCGGCGACATAAATTTTCTCGTCTTGTTTCAATGGAGATTCCAGAGCGGTAAAGGTTGTTTCTTTTTCTGTCGCTGAGGATCGCCGCAGTCGTGCGTCGTCGATAGAGATTGCTTCGCTGCAGCGAAGAATCAATCAGGGCTCCTCTTATTGACGAAGGGGATTGCTTCGCTCCAGCGTAGAATCATTGTGTTGCATAGTCTAGCGGCTGCGCTCGCAATGACAAAAAGGAACCTAGGCGCGCAATGACAGTGCTATGCCTTGACGATGTTCCCCTGCTTCAGCGGACCGTACAGTCTGAACACATTGCGGGTGTCAATGATCAGTTTGGCGTTCTGGCGCACCAACTGATAGTCCACATCCGTGTGATCGGTGATGACGATGACCACATCGTACTGCTTTACTTTCTCCGGCGTCAGTTCGATGCTGCTCATATCATACTGATATTTGCGCGTGGCCGGCAACTTGGGAATGAACGGATCATAGTACTCCACTTCGGCGCCTTTTTCCCGCAAAATCTCCATCACCTTGAACGCCGGCGTCTCGCGCATGTCGTCGATGTCCTTTTTATAGGCCACGCCCAGAATCAGACATTTGGACTTGCGCATGCTTTTGTCCACATTGTTGAGCGCCTCCACGGTCTTTTCCACCACATAATAGGGCATGTTGGTGTTGACCTCGCCGGCCAGCTCGATAAACCGCGTGGGCATGTCGAATTCATGCGCCTTCCAGGTCAGATAAAACGGATCGATGGGAATGCAATGGCCGCCGAGCCCTGGGCCGGGATAAAACGGCATAAAGCCGAACGGTTTGGTGGAGGCCGCCTGAATCACCTCCCACACGTCGATGCCCATGCGGTCGAGGATCATCTTCATCTCGTTCACCAGCGCGATGTTGACGCTGCGAAAAATGTTTTCCAGCAGCTTGGCCGATTCGGCCACACGGGTGCTGGTCACCGGCACCGGCGTGGTGACATAGCCGTAAAGTTTGACCGCGCAGTCCAACGCATAGGGATCATCGGCGCCTACGATCTTGGGAATGTTGCGCAAATGGAATTTGGGATTATTGGGATCCTCGCGCTCGGGCGAAAAAGCGATATAGAAATCCTTGTTGCATATCAACCCCGACTCTTCCAGAATGGGCCGCAGGGCCTCGTCCGTGGTGCCGGGCCAGGTGCTGCTCTCCAACACCACCATTTGGTCTTTGCGTAAAAAAGGCTTGAGACTGTAGCCGGTGTTGGTGATGTAAGAGAGATCGGGTTCACGATGTTCGTCCAGCGGCGTGGGCAGCGCCAGCAGCAGCACGTCCGCCTCTGCGGAGCGGACGAAATCAGAAGTGTACTGGGTCTTGCCCATGGCGTTGATCTTGGCGATCTTTTCCGAAGGGATATGTTTGATGTAACTTTCCCCCTTGGCAAGTTTTTGAATTTTGCTTTCATCGATGTCCAATCCGATGACGCTGACGCCTTCGCGTGCAAACTCGATCAACAGCGGCAAGCCCACATAGCCCAACCCCACCACGCCGATCACGACCTGTTTGCTTTCAATCTTTTGCCGTAAGTCCATACAATCCCTTTCATTTTTCTGGCGGTTGCCGGTTAAGGTTTCAACGCTTAAATAGACGGCTGCCGAACGGATGGATGTTTATCAACAAAACTACAATATCTCTATTCAATGTTTTACGCGCCATGTGGTTGGTATGCTGTATTTCTCGTAAAGTCCGAGACAGCAAAATATCATTTTTACGCGTCTCGCAGCTCGTTTTTCTACGAATACCTGCTTTTCCCTGAATTTTTTCCTTGGTATAAAAGTTGGATGACATTTTCAGAATACTTACACACCCCCTGTTCACCCTCTCAAGAGGGGGGACTGCACTTTGATCACAAATTGAAATGTATAGATTTTGCATTCCCCTGTTCACCCTCTCAAGAGAGGGGACTGCACTCTGATCACAAATTGAAATGTATAGATTTTGCATTCCCCTGTTCGCCCTCTCGAGAGGGGGGACTATACTCTAACTATCAATAAAGATTGTATAATTTTTTACACTATCGTCCCGTCAATTACAGAAGCCAACGCTCCTGCAGCGCACTCTAACGGCTGGTTGAGATCCGTTTTCACTCATTCCCTCCCGCACAAACCCACTACGCTGTACCAGCCCCTGCCGATACACTCCGATCAATCCCGAGCTTTTCAACCCCGGGTGTCTGTCGACCCCGGGTGTCGCGGGCTTTACGGCCCCGGGTGTTGAATGTGTTTTCTAAAGCGACACCCGGTGTTGCCGCAAAGGGCGCGGCAACAACCGGGGTCTGAGATAACTCCAACCCCGTGTGTCGCGGTTTTTGCGACCCCGGGTGTTATTCAACCCCGGGTGCCGTGGGCTTTACGGCCCCCGGTGTTGAATGTGTTTTCTAAAGCGACACCCGGTGTTGCCGCAAAAAACGCGGCAACAACCGGGGTCTGAGATAACTCCAACCCTGGGTGTCGCGGTCTTTGCGACCCCGGGCGTTATTCAACCCCGGGTGCCGTGGGCTTTACGGCCCCGGGTGTTGAATGTGTTTTCTAAAGCGACACCCGGTGTTGCCGCAAAGGGCGCGGCAACAACCGGGGTCTGAGATAATTCCAACCCCGGGTGTCGCGGTCTTTGCGACCCCGGGCGTTATTCAACCCCGGGTGCCGTGGGCTTTACGGCCCCCGGTGTTGAATGTGTTTTCTAAAGCGACACCCGGTGTTGCCGCAAAAAACGCGGCAACAACCGGGGTCTGACAAACGAAAAAACGCGGCAACAACCGGGGGCTGGCACAAAAAAACGCGGCAACTCCCGGGGTCTGGTCATTTCGGGTGATCCAGATCGAGCAAACTGTTCTCCGACGCATCGATGAGGATCGATTTGCCGATGGCCTCGATGTGAATCATGAAATAGCTGCTGCCGCGGTGTTCCGCCAGCACGCCCTCCAGTCCGGCGAGCGGACCGCTGGTGATGCGCACGCGGCTGCCGGGCGGAATGCCGTCCACCACCTGCAGTTTCTGCGGCGCTGCCAGCACCCGCTTCACCGCATCGATCTCCTGTTCGTGCACCGGCGTGGGTTTGTTGTTAAAGGAAACGATGCGCGCCACGCTCGGCGCCCGCAGCACGTCAAAGCGTCGAGCATAGGGGATGCGGGAAAAAATATAGCAGGAGAACAGCGGCGCTTCCACCCAACGGCGCCGGTCCTTCCACTGATGCAGCGAACGCTGCAGAGGCAGAAAGGATTCGATGCCGGTCAGATCGAGATACTGTTTAACCTTTTTCTCATGTCGCGGCCGCGTGACGAACGCGTACCACAGAGGTTCCTGTTCGAGGCTCATAGCTCCGTTCTGCTGCTTTCCCTGGTCGTCACTCTGCCCGGCGCGGTAACCCGCTTGGGCTTTTTCTTTTCCGCCTCCGCGCCGTAATAGTACTGGTGATAGTAATAATAGTAATAAGAGCCGTAGACGTCGGCCGCCTTGATGCTGTTCAGCACTGCGCCCATGACCGGCGCGTTCACTTTTTTCAATTGATCAAAAGCCCGCGCCACCGCCTCTTTCTCGGTTACGCCGGAGCGGATCACCAGCAGCACGCCGTCCACCAGCGAAGCCAGAATAGAAGCATCGGTCACCGCGATGGTGGGCGGCGTATCGATCAGCACGATGCTGTAGCGGGTTTTAACGTATTCCAGCAGCTCGCGCATTTTTTGCGCAGCCAACAGCTCCGCCGGATTGGGCGGCAGAATGCCGCAGCTGAGCAACTCCAGATGCGGCAGATCGTCCATCACTTTCACCGACTCTTCCAGAGTGCTGCGGCCCACTAGAATATTGGTCAATCCGGTCTTGCGGTCCAGACCGAATAATTTGTGCAGAATCGGCCGGCGCAGATCCGCGTCGATGAGCAGCGTCCGGTTGCCCATCTGAGCAAAGGTGATGGCCAGGTTGGCCACAGTAGTGGATTTACCCTCCTTGGGACCGCTGCTGGTGACCATGAGCACTTTTTTCGGCCGCTCGGGAGTGGAAAACAGAATGTTAGTGCGCAGCGTGCGATAGGCTTCAGAGATGGGCGATTTGGGCTTGAGATGGACCACCAGCCGTTCGTTGATGGCCTTGACCTCTGGATCAGAACCGCCGTTGCGCAGCCAGGGGAGCATGCTGTTGATCTGCTCCGGCTTGATGAACGGAATGGTGGCCATGATGGAAAGCGAAAGCTTTTCCACATCCTCCATGGTGCGCACCGAGCTGTCCATATACTCGAGCACAAAGGCGATGCCGATGCCCAATCCCAGACCTACCAGCAAACCCAACAGCACGTTTAATTTCTTTTTCGGCTTGATAGGGTATTTCGGCGGTTTGGCGGAATCAATGATGCGCACGTTGCCCAGCTGTCCTACTTCGGTGATGCGCGATTCCTGATATTTTTCCTGCAGCATGATGTAGATCTTTTCATCCACCTGAGCGGAGCGCAGCAGCCGCGCCAGGGTCAGGCTTTTTTCCGGCAGCGACTCCAGCTCACGGTTGTAGCGGTCGACGATGGCCTTGAGCGCATCGACCTTGGGACGCAATGACTGGATCTCGGTCTCGGCCTCGATCTTGCTGGCAAACAATGTTCCGGACAGCTGCGCAGGATCGACGAAATCCGCAGCCGCGGCCTTGCCCGCTTCGAGGCGGAATTTGTCTTTCAGCGCCTGCACCTGAGCGCGCAGTTGCTGAACGTTGCTGTTGGTCTCTTCCTCCAGGCCCAGATCCACCAACTGGGCGCGGTACTTGGCCAGCTCCGCCTCTTTTTCCGCCATCTGTTTTTTCAATTCGCTCAGATAGGGCTGCGAGGAGATGGTCTCCATATCGATGTTGACGTTGCGCTCGGTCAGCTGCTTGTTCACATAGGCGAGCCGCTGTTTGTTGGCCTCCCACTCGGTGACCGCCTCGTTGTACATGGTTTCGAACTCGGCCACCTTGCGCACCAGCTCTTCGGTCTCCTTGTCCAGGGCTACCACCTTGGCGCGCTCTTTATAGTTCTTCAGCGATTCCTCCGAATGGGCCAGCTCGACGCGCAGCTTTTCCAGCTGTTCTTCGAGGAAATTTTTCACCTGGCGCACCTCAGCCTGGCTCTGCGCCTGATTCATGGATTTGTAGGCCTCGGCCACCTCGTTGGTCAGATAGGCCGCCTCGAACGGCGAAAACGCGCTCACCTTGATTTCGATCATGTCGGTGTTGCGAATAGGGGTGACGCTGATGGATTTACGCAGATGTTCGGTAAAGGCTTCGTTGCGGGACTGTTCGGTTTCGTCCGCAGTTCCGCCGTTGCCGCCAAAAATTTTACGCCAAAAAGAGCGATGGCGGTGACTGCCAGGAGGTTCGTTGCCAAGGATGCGCAGCCGGGTGGAATAATCTGACCGCTTGAGATTATTGATGACAATCTCGGCCAGGGTGCGGCTCTTGAGAATCTCGACCTGATTGTTGATCATGGTCTCTTTTTTAATCATACTGGTGAAATCGAACAGGGATTCACCCATACCCCCTTTTTGCTCGACCATGATTTTGGCCGCTGCCTCATAGACCGGTTCGGTGGTAAAAGTGTACAACAGGGTGGCGCTAAGGACGGTGATAAAGGAGAGCAGAATAAGATAGCGACCCTTGTAGAGCACACGCAAATAGTCGCGAAAAGTCAGTTGCCGGTCGCGGACAGGGAGATGCAGCCCGTGCAGAGAACCGTTGCCGCCGTTGTTGCCAGAGCCGGGAGAAGGAATCATCATATCGGTTTCCGATTGCGCTAAAGAACTAACGATTTTCTGTATAATACTCGACCAGCGCCCAGACCTGGATCAAAGCGGCGATCCGGACGGCAAACTCGAAGAATTTGCTGACAAAGTAGTAGCGGGTGCCGGAGACCACCACCGTGTCGCCGGGTTTGAGCACTGGGATCTCGGCGGCCCTGCCGGATTCGAGAAATTTCTTCACATCCACGGTGATAACCTGGTCCGGCTGTTGATGGACGTTTTTCGCTGGTCGTACGACTTTGATGCTTTTGATTTTGGCTTCTTCCCTGGGGCCGCCGGCATAGGAGAGCAGAGAGATCAGATCGGTATCGTAGGGAACCATATATTGTCCGGGCTTGTTGACAAAGCCCCAAATGTTTACCGCCATCAGCACCTGATCCTGGCTGCCGAGGAAATACTGGGCAGCGCGATTCTGGTCTGCGGCGCCGCTGGGGGTTTGTCCGGCCGCCCACACCGGGAGCAAAAGTCCGGCGATCAGACCGATCAGTTTCAGTGCGAAGGTGTTGGTCATCGAATGCCTTTCCAGGAAGATGCCTTTAATACCATTCATCACGATCAGCAGCCGGCGCCCGCTTCTTGAAGCATGGACCGGGGCGGAGGATCAGCGTAAATCCACGGTCTCAAAGCCTTCCGGCACGGTCAGGACAAAATCCTGATCGTTCAGAGCGGGTTTGAGATTCAGCGACGTCACTTCATAGATGGAATCATTGCCGTTCACGTCCACCAGCTTGATTCGGCTCATGATCAGCGTGCTTTTATTCACCCACAGGTCGAGCGTGCGTTCGAATTCGTCTTCGGAGAGCGCGGTCAGCAACAGATGATAATGCGGCGTTCCCTGAACGGTCTCTTCACCTGCCAAGACGGCGCGATAGCTCTTGAAATATTTTTCGATGAACGTGCTGAGAAACGGATTGTTCTCCTTGCCGTTGGCGGCGTGATCGATCATCACCTGGCGGTTGGCCTGGCTCAGAGTCCACAGCGTGACGCCGTCGGTGACGATGGTCTGATCCTGCAGCTCGATGCGGAACTGAACGCCGTTTTGCGTGCACAGGGAACCCCTGGTGACCTGAGTTTCACCGGCCATTTTCCAGTGAAAGGTCTGTTCAAATTCGGCGCAGACCTGTTTCAGGCTCTGATATTTTTGTTTGACCTTGGCGAGGATCGCCTCGGCGTTCTGAGCTCGCAGCGGCATGGCCGTTGCGGCGAGGAGCAGGGTCAAACAGATAAAAAAGCATTTTTTCATTTTTACTACCTATCTAATTCCTTTCACGGGTCCTGTTCGTCGCTGGATCCCTCGGCGCCCCATATCTGCGAATAGACGTCGCACCACATGGTTTTGCGCCTCGGGATGACAACATTACAGTTTGTCATTCCGAGCCCGCAACGCGTCAGCCTTACGTGTGCTTTGTGTCAGCGCAGGGCGAGGAATCTAGCGTCGCACAAAATCCCACTCTTTCGCATTTTCGGTTCGTCGCTGGATCCCTCGGCGCCCAATATCTGCGAACAGACGCCGCACCACATGGTTTTGTGTCCTTGGCTGCCTAGCCCTCTTCCTCTTCTTCCCCATGGTTCAGGGCTTCGAGATCTTCCGGCGTCATCAGCACCTCGCGGGCTTTGCTGCCTTCAAAGGGCCCCACCACGCCGGCCTGCTCCAGCTCATCGATCAAGCGCGCGGCGCGCGAATACCCCACCTTGAGCCGGCGCTGCAGAATGGACACCGAACCCTGTCCGGTGCGCACGACGATGCTCATGGCCTCATCGAACAGCGCATCCCGCTTGCCCGGTCCCAGGCCCTCGCGCGCCAGGCCTTCCTCCTCTTCCTCCTGGAACGCCGGCAGCGGGGATTTGGGATACATGGGCTGCTTGTTGATGTGGCTGATGATCTGCTCGATTTCGGTCAAACTGATATAGCCGTTGTGAATGCGAATGGGCTCCGGACTGCCGGGCGGCAGAAACAGCATATCGCCGCGGCCCAGCAGCTTTTCCGCGCCGTTCATATCCAGAATCGTGCGCGAATCGACCTTGGTCGCCACCTGGAACGCCATGCGCGCCGGAAAATTGGCTTTGATCACGCCGGTGATCACGTCCACTGAAGGCCGTTGGGTGGCTACTATTAGATGAATACCGACAGCACGGGACATTTGCGTAAGCCGGGCGATGGGTTCTTCCACGTCGTTGTGCGCGCTGCTGGTCATCATCAGGTCCGCGAGTTCATCGATGATCAGCACCAGATAGCTCAACGGAGCAGCCGGACCATCGTCCTCTTTGATGCGGCCTTCCGCCGCTCGCTGATTATATTCTTCGATGTTGCGCACCGCTGCGCCGGCCAGCACCTCATAGCGCCGTTCCATCTCCTGCTCCACCGCCTTGAGCGTGGCGATGGCGGACTTGGGCGTAGTGGCCACCTTTTCCTTCAACCCTTCCACATGGGCCAGATGATGACGATACAGCTGTGAGTAAGTGGACAGCTCAAGTCGTTTGGGGTCGATCAGGATCATCTGCAGTTCAGAGGGATGGGCTTTGTACAAAAAGCTGGTGATGATGGTGTTGAGACACACGCTCTTGCCCGAGCCGGTGGAGCCGGCGATGAGCAGATGCGGCATCGTGGTCAGATCGGCCACGAACGGCGCGCCGGAAATGGTCTTGCCCAGGCCGATGGTCAGCGGTGATTTGGCCTGCTGGAACTGCGGGGTGGCCAGGGTCTCGCGCAGGTACACCATGCTCGGCGTCGGATTGGGCAGTTCGATGCCCACGGCCGCTTTGCCGGGAATAGGCGCCAAAATACGTACGCGCTTGGCCCGCATGGCCATAGCCAGGTCGTCGGCCAGCGAGGTGATCTTGGAAACTTTGATGCCCGGCGCCAACTCCAGTTCATACCGAGTGATCACCGGGCCTGGATGGATCTCGATCACCTTGGCTTGAATGTCGAAATCAGCGAGCTTGTCCTCGAGCATGTGAGCGTTGGCGTGCAGCTCCTGCTCGCTCACGGTGATCTGCGGGCCTTCCGGCCACTGTAAAAGCTCCAACGGCGGAAAAACATATTCGCTCTTGTCCGTAGACACAGGAACCGGCGCCAGTTTTTCGACCTCTTTTTCCTCCGCCTCCTCTTCCTCCCTGTCCTCGCGGACCGTCCATTGCGGTTTGGGCTTGACCGTAGGCGCCATGGGTCTGGGCCGGGCGATGACCGGCGGCCGCCACTCCTCTGCGCTTCCTTCGTCGTCTTCCCCTGTTTCAGTCAAAACCAGCTGTCTGCGCTCGCTCTCGGCGGATTTGGCGTTGGGCATCAGGCGCGGGGTCGGCTTGCGTCGGCCGAAGAGATGGCGCAGGGCCGCAAGGGTGCGTATGTAGATTCTGGAAAACAATGCAGACACGGCGTTGGCGACGGCGGAAAAGCTGATGGAGGTAAAAACCATCACCGTGACCACGATCAGGCCGATGGTCAGGACAATGGCGCCGATTTTACCCAGAAGCTTGGCCAACAGACCGGCGCAGACGACGCCCAACAGGCCGGAGAATTGATAAGGCGGCGGCGCGTTTTCAGAAACGATCATACTGTAAATGGCGCCGCTGAGCGCCACATAAAAGGCGATCAATAAGATGAAAATGGTCCAGCGTCGCAGCCCCGAGGTCTCCTTACCCAAAAGCCGGCAGACGCCCCAGGCCACGATCAGCAGCGGCATGACCACAATGGGATAGCCGATGGTCAAATGAATCAGATACCAGGAAAGCCAGACGCCGACCAGACCGAGGCTGTTGTGCACCATGCCGGGCCGCGCCTCTTTGGGCAGGTCATCGGGATGATAGGTGACAAACGCAATGGTCAGCATGACGCCGAGAAGAATCAGCAGAACGCCCATGAGCTCATCCAGCTTGCGCTGACTGAGTTGATCCTTGCTGGCCGCTTTGGTTTTCGCTGGTTTCTTTGCCATATGGGTTCGTTAATAGCGGAACGGGTTGGTGGAATGTACCGAATCATCGAGGGCCGGCGTTCTGGTCCTCAACAAAAGGATGAACAGGGCGATTCATCTCGGCGCCAGCCGGATGGCGCCGTCGACGTAAACCGGAAGCACATCGAGCGAATTGAGCCGTGAACAGATTTCGAGATCATCCGCATAGCCGATCTTCTGCAAGTGTTCCCCGTGTGGGCTGGCGATCATCATCGCCAGCAGGTCGATTTTATGATCGCGGGCGACAGCCGCTGCTCCCCGGGCCTGTTCCGTCAACTGCACTTTGTCTTTCAAAAGTTCCTGCAGCCGTTCCACCAGCAGACCGGCGCAGACGGTGTCTTCCAACGATTCTTCCCCGTCCTGGCCGGCACAGATGATCACCACATCCTGATCAACGGTGCGCAGAAAAGAGATCACGCTGTGCAAATTCAAAAACGACAACACCAAAGTGCGCTGTGCACCCTGAGCCCAGAGCAGCGCCCGCGTGCCGTTGGTCGTGGTCAGGATGATGATCTTGCCCGCCACTACATCGGGCTGAAACTCTTTGGGTGAATTGCCCAGATCAAAACCGTCGATCTGACGGCCGTGGCGCTCGCCGGCAAACAATACCAGCGGCCGTGGGTAAATGGCGGCTGCATCATAAGCATCGGCCACCTCTGCCACTGGAATGATTTCCCGGCAGCCATTGGCCAGCGCTGTGCAAATGGTGCTGGCCGCGCGCAGGACATCGATGACCACAGCGATGCTGTCCTCTAGGCGCGGCTGATACGCGGAAGAGGGATCTCTGACAACATCGATTTTCATAAAGCGACCTTGGTTGTCTTATTGAGGCGAACGTTTGACGAACGGCGTCTCGCACACCACGGCAGGCGCCTGGGTATTGCGTATTTCAATCGACAAAGGCGTGCCGACCGCCGCCAGCGCCGCAGGCACATAGCCGGCGCCGATGCCTTTTTCCAAGATGGGTGAAAAAGAACCGCTGGTAACCGTGCCCACCGGCTGCATACCGGAAAAAATTCGGTAGCCGTGGCGCGGGAACGCCTTGCCTTGCATAGAGAAACCGATCAGCTTGCGCGTGACGCCCTGCTCGCGCACCCGCAGCAGACTTTCGCGGCCGATGAAATCGCCCTTGGCGAGTTTGGTGATCCAGCCGAGGCCGGCTTCCAACGGATTGGTGTCGGCATCGATGTCGTTGCCATAGAGACAGTACTTCATCTCCAATCGCAACGTATCGCGCGCGCCCAAACCGATGGGTTCGATGTCGAACTCTTTTCCCGCCTCCATCAGCGCCGCCCAGACACGGGCCGAATGCTCTACCGGAAAACAGAGTTCAAAGCCCGGTTCGCCGGTATAACCGGTGCGGGATATCATCATCTTTACGCCCGCCGCTTCGCCCTCACGCAACCAATAAAAAGGAATCTGCTGCAGATCCAGGTCGGTCAGCTTTTGCAGGGTTGCGAACGACTTGGGGCCCTGCAACGCCAGCAGCGAACAGGCATCGCTGCGGTCCTCCAGTGAAACGCCGGACGTCCTGTGACTGTTCAACCATTCCCAGTCCTTCTTCAAGTTGGAGGCGTTGACCACCAGCATATAGCGGTCATCCGCAAGACGATAGACCAAAAGATCGTCGACAATGCCGCCGTTCTCATAACACATGGTCGAGTACTGCACCTGATTGATCGCCAGTTTAGAGACATCGTTGGTGGTCATCTTTTGCAGAAAAGGCAGGGCCTGTGCTCCGAAGACAAAAAACTCTCCCATGTGGGAAACATCGAATAATCCCACCGTGGAGCGCACACGACGATGCTCCTCCATGATGCCGCGATATTGAATCGGCATAAAATAGCCGGCGAACTCGACCAGCTTGGCGCCCAGCTGCTGGTGTATGTCGTAAAAGCCTGTTTTTTTGATTTCCATGATCTATCTCTATCTTTTCATTAAAGTTTAGAAGCTAGCTGCCTGCAGCTTATAAAGTAATAAGTATTTCCCATAGTGTCAAGGCCATTTTCAAGATCAAATTGAAAGAAATCAAGGTGGGGATGAACGGCAAGTTCAGCTGCGGCCACGCGCTGCAGCAGCACGTGGCCGCAATGCCCGGTGATCAAAAAAGATTGATCACATCGTTAAATATAACGAAAACCATCAAAGCCAACAACAACGCCATGCCGATCTGCTGAGTGACGATCTTGATCTTGGTCGACACCGGCCGGCGGATCACCGCTTCGATCAACAGCAACACCAGGTGACCGCCATCCAGCGCCGGGATGGGCAATAGGTTCAAAATCGCCAGGTTAAGGCTGAGGAAGGCGGTGAACATCAACAGGCTGCCGAATCCGGACCGGGCGGAATCGCCGGCCAGCTGAGCGATGCGCACCGGGCCGCCCAAGCCCTCTTTGAGCGACACTTCGCCGGAAAAAAGCATGCCGAACGATTTGAACACCAACACGGTGAGCCGCCAGGTTGAGACAAAACCGCTGGTGAGCGATTCCATCAGACCGGCTTGGCGGATCCGGGTTTTCGGCTCAACGCCGATGAGCCCGATCTTTTGGATTTTATCCAGCTGCGGCGTGATCTTGGCGGAAAATTTCTCACCTGCCCGTTCCCATTCAACCAGAACCGCTCTGTCCGGCGCTGCATGAATGATCTCGACCAATTGGTCCCAGCTGCTTATCGGCTTTTGATCGACAGCCAAAATTCTGTCGTTCTCCTGCAGTCCAGCGGCCTTGGCCGGCATGTTGTCGACCACGCGCCCCACCACCGGTCCGATGGTCTCTGGGATGCCGGCCATAAAAGTGCCGATGGAAAAAACCAACACCGTGAGCAGCACATTAAAGATCGGTCCGGCGGCGATCACCAGAGAGCGCGCCCACACCGGTTTGGACATAAACTCCCAGGGCTCGCCCTTGACGGTGTCCGTGTCCATGCTCTCATCGATCATGCCGGATAATTTTACATAGCCGCCGAACGGCGTGGCGGAGACGCAATAATCGGTGTCGCCGATCTGTTTGCCGAACAATCGCGGCGGATAACCGATGGAAAACCGTTCTACGCGAATGCCGGTCAGTTTAGCCAGAAGAAAATGGCCGAACTCGTGGACAAAGATGAGCAGACTGAGCACGAAAAAGAACGGAATGATGTAGCTGGTGAAAAGGTTTGCGGCTATGATAAGCATGAGAGCTCCTGATACTAAAATGGATTGCTAGAGAACGACTAAAATTTCATCTCGCACAGAACTCGGATTGCGTTTTTTTGATCCCTCGTGCGGAATCATCAGATTGATAAAGCGCCTCGTCATCCATGGCTGTGCTCGTTGAACGATTCCTTCAGCGCGCGCCAGGTTACGCGGCTTGTGCGCTGTCTGCGCCGGCCGGTTGCAGCGCGCGATTCGCTCCGTCCCTGGCGCCGATATGACGGCCTTGGCCGGGCTATTTCCCCGCAGCGCTGACAAACTTTCTGGCCCATAGATCCGCTGATAACAACCCTTCGACGTCCGGCTTTATTTCCAGCTTGTGCGCCTGTAAGCTCGCATCGACCAACTCTGCGATGCGTGGAAAAGAGATCCGCTCCTCCAGGAACAGCTGCACCGCCGCTTCGTTGGCCGCGTTGAGCACAGCCGGCGCAGTGCCGCCCTGCCGCAGCGCATCGTAGGCCAGCCGCAGACACGGGAACCTGGCTGTATCCGGCTCATCAAAGGTAAGCGACAGACGACTGCCGAATTCGAGACGCGGGAATACGGAGGGCTTGCGTTCCGGCCAGGTCATGGCCAGTTGGATCGGCAGGCGCATATCCGGCAATCCCATCTGCGCCTTGATGGATCCATCGCAGAACAGCACCATGGAATGGATGATGGACTGCGGGTGCACCACTACACGAATTTTTTCCACCGCCACGTGAAACAGCCAGTGCGCTTCGATCACCTCCAGCCCTTTGTTCATCATGGTGGCGGAATCGATGGTGATCTTGGGGCCCATGGACCAGTTCGGATGCTTGAGCGCCTGAGCCGGAGTAATGGAAGCGAACGCCTCTTTCGCCAGAGTGCGAAACGGTCCGCCGGATCCGGTCAACAGAACGGCCTCGACGCTCTTCTCCGACTCGCCCAGCAAACACTGAAACACGGCGCTGTGCTCGCTGTCGATAGGCAGGATCGCCGCACGATGCTGCGCCGCTGCGGCGGAAACCAGCTCCCCTCCGATGACCATGGTCTCTTTGTTGGCCAGCGCCACTGGTTTGCCGCGCTGCAAAGCGGTCAAGGTAGGACGGAATCCAATGCTGCCCACCACGGCATTGACCAGCAGATCATAGTCGGCGAAACCGGCCAGCTGCTGCAACGCATCGGCGCCGGTGATCAGTTCCACGCCCAGCCGGGCAAACGCAGCGAGATGGTCATCGCTCACTGCGGCTCCGGTAACCGCGGCGATCTGCGGTCGAAAGCGTTTCGCCTGTTCGTACAATTGGTCGATTCGGCGGTGCGTGCTCAGAGCGGCGACGATAAATTCTTCGGCCAGTTGATCTACGACCTCAAGGCTGCTGACGCCGATAGAACCGGTGGAACCCAGCAGGGCTATCTTTTTCACTTCAGCAACGCTCTCTTGATGAAGGTTCTTTCAAGTCAGACAGCCGGCGCTGCATTTCGCTGTCCGCCTGACTGCGGTTTTGCTCAGCCGCTGCCAGTTCTTCAGGGTAGAGCGGCGCCATAATCCATTCAATGTTCAGCGCCTGCTGAAAGCCCTTTGCCAACGCCGCCGCCAAATCTTCATAACGCAACGGAGAAGCGGCCAGTTCGTTGAGGCAGACGGTATGGGCTGCCATATAGCGATGAATCGATTGACGCCGCGCCTGATCGCCCTGGGCCAGAAAAAAAGCCAGATCGCAATGTTCCGGTCCAATTAAAATCGATCCGTGCTGTAAAACCGCGTCGGCAAAGCGGCGCTGGGCGCTGCCCACTAGTTTTCTCCCCTGCACGCCGATCTCGTGTTGGATGGCGGAAGCATAGCATAGGCTGGAAAGTTCGCCGCGTGCAAAATCTTTTATTGTGCGTTCGGACCGATCGAAAACAGCCGCAATTCGCAGTTGCGCCAGTCCTGCCAGAATGGCCAAAGAGATGCGCTCGTAAACCGCCATGATCTCCAGGTTGAACAGACGACTGGCAGGACTGAGCGTTACGCTGTAGGTCAATTCGTTGCTGTGTAAAACCGCACGGCCGCCGGTCGGGCGATAGACTACGTCCACTCCCTGACGGCGGCAGGCGTCCAGATCGATTTCCGCGAGCGATTGATGATGCCCCAGAGAGACGGCCGCCGGTTGCCAGCGATAAACGCGCAGGGTTGCCGCAAAGGGTCGGTGCGCCGCCTGTTGCGCCAACGCCAAATCCACGGCCATATGGGTGAATCCGCTGCCGCTGCCGCTGTCAATGAAACGCCAGCGTTCCGTGACTGCGTGCAAAGATCAGCGCTCCCGACCGCGCAGAATGCCGCGCTGCGAACGTTCTATAAAAGTGAGTACATGGACCACCTCGGGGATCAGCGGCACCTGTTCCCGTATTCGCGCCACCGCCTGGGTGACGTTCAGGCCGGAGCGATAGAGCAAACGATAAGTTCTTTTCAGCAAAAGAGTCGTCTCTTCGGAATAGCCGCGCCGTTTCAAGCCCACGGAGTTGAGGCCGCAAAAGCGCAGCGGCTCCTCAGAGGCGAGAATATAGGGCGGTACGTCCTGAATGACGCGAAAGCCGCCGCCGATCATGGAATGCCGGCCCACGGTGCAGAACTGGTGCACCGGCGACATGCCGCCGATGATGGCCCAGTCCTCCACCGTCACATGGCCGCCCAGTTGAACGCCGTTGGCCATGATCACATGATCGCCGACGGTGCAGTCGTGCGCCACATGGGCATAGGCCATAAGCAGGCAGTCTGAGCCGATGGAGCTCTTGCCGTGAGCCAGGGTGCCGCGGTTGAGGGTGCAGAACTCGCGCACCACCGTGCGGTCGCCGATTTCAAACAGCGTTTTCTCGCCGCCGAACTTCAGGTCCTGCGGCATCGTGGCCACTACGGCGCCCTTGTGGATGGAGCAGTGTTTGCCGATGCGGGCGCCGTCGGCGATATAAACCTGGGGTCCGATGCGGGTGCTGTCGCCGATGACCACATCCCCTTCCACTATGGCGTAGGGGCCGATGACCACGTCCGAGCCGATCTGCGCCTGCGGATCTACCAAAGCCGTTGGATGTATTTGCGTCACAAAAACCTCTCTGCGAATGAAAAGCGCGGCGCCGCGGTCGTAAGCGCGTTCCGATTTATACTCGATCCACGATGGCTGCCATCAACTCGGCTTCGCAGACCAGTTCATTGTCCACCAGCGCCCGTCCGATCATTTTGCACATGGTGCGCCGGTTGGCCGCCAGCTCCACCTCAAAGCGGATGGTGTCGCCGGGAGTGACGGTTTTGCGGAACCGTACGTTGTCGATGCCGGTGAAATACACCAGCTTTTTATTCGGATCGGTCTCGGTGTTGAGCATAAGAATGCCGCCCACCTGCGCCATGGCTTCGACGATCAGGACGCCCGGCATAATCGGTCGGCCGGGAAAATGACCCTGAAAGAACGGTTCGTTCAGGGAGACGTTTTTAATGCCCACCACATGTTCCTGAGGGACCAGATCGATGATCTTGTCCACCAGCAGGAATGGGTAACGGTGCGGCAGAATTTTCAGTATGGCATTGGCATCGAGAAAAGCGGACTGATCGTCGGACACCGCGTATTTGGAGCGAATGAGTTTCTTTTTATACTCTTTGCGGATCAGTTTCACCAGTTCCACGTTGGCCGCATGACCGGAACGGGCGGCCATCACATGGGCTTTCAACGGCATGCCCAGCAGACAGAGATCGCCGATCAGATCGAGGGCTTTGTGTCGCACCTGTTCGTTGGGATAGCGCAGTTCCTTGCCGTTGAGAATGCCGTTGTTGGACAGGGTCACGCTGGTGTCGATGCCGAAGAGCTTGCGCAGATCGGTCAGCTCCGCCTGGGTCATGTCGCGATCGATGACCACCACCGCGTTGTCCAGTGAACCGCCCTTGATCAGGCCGGCTTTCCACAGATGCTCCACCTCGCTGAGAAAGCAGAATGTGCGCGAAGCGGCGAATTCGGTGGCAAACTCTTCGTGCAGCGAGTACATGGAGGTGTACTGAGTGCCGAGGGCGGGATTTTTATAATCCACCATAAAGGTGATGCGGAATTCGTCCGAGGGAAAGACGACGATGTCGATGCCGCGCGCCGGCTCATGATAGGTGATGGTCTTGTCGATGATGAGATAATCGCGTGGAGAGTCCTGTTCCTGTAGGCCGGCTTTGAGGAGAATTTCGACAAAGGGCAGGGCGCTGCCGTCGCCTACCGGCGGTTCATTGCCGTGGACTTCGCAGATGATGTTGTCGATCTCCAGTCCGCTGACCGCAGCGAGGACGTGCTCCACGGTGTGAATTTTCGCCTCGCCGATGCCGATGGTGGTTCCGCGGGAGATATCCAGCACATGATCGATATCAGCCGGAATGACGGGAGAATTGGGAATATCGGTGCGAATGAAGGTGATGCCATTGTTGGCAGGAGCCGGTTTAAAGGTGATTCTGGTTTTGTTGCCCGTATGCAGTCCGACGCCGGAATAGGAAACCTCGTGTCGGATCGTCTGCTGTTGCTTAAGCATTCATCCTCCTGAGTCAACATAGTGCGGGGATAAAGAAAATTCCGGGGGGTGGTCAGCTTTTCGTCTGCAGTTTGGCCAGCGTTTCCTCCAGACGTTTCACCCGTTTGAGCAATTCCGGAAGCTTGCTGAGGCTGGCCTCCTCCCTTTTGGCGCTCATGTGTTCGCGAGCCGGATAACCGGAGACAAAAACGTCTTGCGGAACCGATTTGGTGACGCCGGCCTGAGCGCCGACAGCGGCGCGGTCGCCTATTTCAATGTGGCCCACGGCGCCGGCCTGACCGCCGATACGCACATGCCGGCCGACGCGGGTGCTGCCCGAGATGCCGGACTGGGCGGCCAGAGCGGTGTGGCTGCCGATCTCCACATTGTGCGCGATCTGGATGAGATTGTCCAGTTTGGCGCCGGCGCGGATCACGGTTTCACCCAGAGTGGCGCGATCGATGGTGGTGTTGGCGCCGATCTCGACGTCGTCCTCGATCACCACCACGCCCAGCTGCGGGATTTTGTGATAACGGCCGTCGCGAAAGGCAAAGCCAAAGCCGTCGGAGCCGACCACAGCGCCGCAGTGGATGATGACCCGATGGCCGATGCGGCAATTTTCCCGCACCGATACGTTGGCATAGAGCACGCAGTGCTCGCCGACCTGTACGCCGTCGCCGAGCACCACGCCGGGATGGAGCTGCGTCGCTCGTCCGATGCGACATCCCCGGCCGATGACCACCAATGGCCCGATGGCGGCGTCCGCCGCGATCACGGCGTCTTGAGCGATAACAGCGCTGGGATGCACGCCGGCGGGCAAGGCCGGCGCAGCGCCGTACAGCTTTTGCATCAAGGTCATGAAGGCGAAATAGGGATCTGCACAGCGCAGCAACGTTTTATTCGCAGCGGGAAAATCCTTCGGCACCAACACAGCGGAAGCGGCGGTGGTTGCCAGATGTTTCTCATAGCGGGGATTGCTGATAAAGGTCAACGCGCCCGGACCGGCCTCTTCAATCTTGGCCAGACGGTCGATCGTCAACCCGTCGTCGCCTTCGACGACCGCATCCACCCACTGGGCAATTTCCTTGACCGTATAAGGCATACGCTTGTCTCTCGCCTAAAAACATCAGCCACGCACCGTTTCGAGTCGGTGCGTGGCGTGAAAACCCTGCACAAAAGTTGGCAACAGCCGCTTGTGGGGCCTAATTTCTGGTCCCTGTAGTCCGGCGGGTTGTGCCGCTGCTCTCCAGACCCTTTTCCAGGTCCTTGATCACATCTTCGGTCAAATCCACCTGACGCGGGCTGGCGTAAACGATGTTGCCGGCCACGGTGTCAAAGACATAGTCGAAATTCTGCAGCTCGGCGACCTTTTTGATGGCCTGGTTGATTTTGTCGAAAATCGGCTGCATCAGTTCTTCCTGCTTTTTATAGAACTCGCCGCCCTGGCCCCATTTTTCCGCCTGGAACTGTTGGATCTTCATGTAAAGCGTCTGCAGTTCCTGCTGTTTTTCGCGCTTGCGCTCCTCGCTCAGCAGCAGACTCTGGGATTCGAGCTGTTCGCCCATCTCCTGGAATTGTTTCTGCAACGCTTTGCCCTCTTCCTCCCAGGTCGCGTTGATTTTGTTCAACCGTTCCTGAGTGTCCTGGGCCTCTTTGTAGCTGGCTACGATTTTTTGCGAATTGATGTAGCCCAATTTCTGCGCCCAGGCAGATGAACCGACCATCATGACGCCGATAAAGACCACGAGCCATGCGTTTCTTGTTTTCACTGTATCCTCCTGTAAACACATAAAGGGTTGGCTGAATTAAAAGCTCTTGCCGAATACAAAATGCATCTTCCATTTGGGGGCCGCGTTGCCGTACGCATCCACCCGGTCAAATCCATAGCCGTAATCAAAACCGATGATGCCGATCATGGGCATGTAAACCCGGGCGCCGACGCCTGCCGAGCGCTTCATGCTCGAGGGATCGGCGTGCTTGAAATCAGGCCAGACGTTGCCCGCTTCGGCGAACAGCAGGGCAAAGATAGTCGGATTGGGTGCAATGGGCACACGCAGCTCCATGGTGTATTTCAACATCGCCTTGCCGCCCTCGGCGGCCGAATAGTCCTCACTGAGCGGATCGTTGTATCCGCGCAGAGGGATCGAGCGCGACATGCCCGAGCCGCCCATGAAAAAATATTCGTAATAGGGGATGAAGGGATTCTTGCCGATGCCTTCCATATAGCCGCCCTGAAAACTGGAATAGAGCACCAGGTTCCAGACCGACGGCATAAACCAGTCAAAGCGCATGGTGTGCTTGTGATAATCCACCGTGCCGCCTAAAAAAGTGCCGGAGAGTTCGTTAGTAAAGGTCACATCCGATCCGGCGGTGGGAAATTCCGGCCGGTCCAAACTGTTGCGGCTAAAAACCTGAGTGATGGCGCTGCTGGTGCGCGGCCAGGAGGCGGTGACAATGCCGTTGGGATTGTATTGCTTGTACGTCTCATTGAAATCGGACAACGAGGTCTGATCCAGACTGTACATCAAGCTGGTGCTGAAAAAATTATCCGGCCAGCTCAACCGGCGTCCCAGGGACAGGGTAAAGCCCTGGCTCTCCTGCCGGAACCCATACCAGACGGCGCTGCGCATGGTGTTATAGACGTTGAATCCCGCCGTGGTGGGCGTGTCCATCACCCACGGTTGGGCATAGCCCAGGTTCAACGAGCGGTAGTAACGACCGAAATTCCAATCGATGCTGGCGCGCTGCCCGGTGCCCATCAGGTTGGCCATAGACAGACCCACCGAACCGACAAAGCGGTCATACTCGCTCCAGCCGGCCGACATGTTGGCCGTGTCCGTGGACTTTTCCTCCACCTTGAACTCCAGATCCACCTTGTCCTCGTCGATGGGCGTGACCTTGGGCTCCACATTGGCAAAATAATTCAGCATCCACACTTCACGTTGACTGCGCTCCAACAGGGAACGGTTAAAGAAATCGCCGGGCAGGATGCGCAGCTCGCGGCGGATCACCTTTTCCCGCGTCTTGCTGTTGCCCACGATTTTGATCTCGTTGATGCGCGCCTGTTTGCCCTCGGAAACGATAAAATGGATGTCCAGCTCCTGGTTTTCATCCTCTGTCTCGCGCGGCACGGTCTGCGCATAGATATAGCCGCGATCATAGTACAGCGTGCCGATGTTTTTCATGATCGCTTCTTCCAGCTTTTTCTTGCTGTAGATTTCTCCCTTGGCAAAGCCCAGTTGGCTGTTCAGCTCCTCGGTGGTAAAGATCTTGTTGCCCTCAAAGGTGATATCGCCGAAGGTATATTGCGGTCCTTCGTTGATCCAGATATCGATATACATCTCGTCGTTCAGTTGGTTGTAAGAGATCGAATCGCGCAGGATTTCGATGTCGCGATAGCCATGGTTGGCATAGAAATCGAGCAGCAGACCCTGATCCTCTTCATATTTTTTTCGATCGAAATCGCCGCCGCGCAGCCAAGTGTTCTCCTTGGTTTTTTTCAGCTGCTTTCGCAGCTTTTTATCGGTGAACTTTTCGTTGCCGTGAAAATCGATGCGCTCGATCTGCACTTTGCGGCCTTCGTCAAAAATAAAACGAACGTTGACGCGGCTGCTGTCCTCCTTGGTGTACTCTTGCGCCGTTTTGATTTTGGCCAGCAGATGGCCCTTTTCCTTGTACTTGTCCAACAATTTGGATTTGGCGCGGGCGATCATGCCGGGATTGACCACCTGGCCCGGATAAAAGCTGGTGGCGGTTTCGATGTCTTCCTTTTTGAGTTTTTTATTGCCCTGATATTCGAATTTGTCCAGCCGCGGATATTCCTTGACGCGAATGACAATAAACACGCCCTCGGCCAGCTCGCGCTCCACCACGATGCGAATGTCGGAAAACAGATCCAACCGCCACAGCTGACGGATCGCCTCCTGGATGCCGTCTCCGGTGATCTCCATGCCCGGCGTGATGCCCGAGCTTAGGCGCACCATGTTGGCATCCGTGGTCCGATTGCCCTCCACCGAAACGCCGAGGATCTTCACCGAACGTTTTTGCGCCGAAACCGCCTGAGGCATGCTGATCGACAGGATCAGCAGAGCGCTGATTGCCCATTTTCCAAAACGCATAGAATTCAATAGATGGCTTTCAAGTTATGATCGTATAATGTAAGAAAATTAAAGCTTATTGCCAAGAAAAATATATCCTTCGGCCCGCTGAAAACCGTGGAGCGGCTGCTAATCAAACGCCGTCAATCCAACCGAGTTCCTTCAAGCAACCAAAAAAAAAGCCTCACCCGCGAAGGCAAGGCATGACGGCGATCGGATCATTGTCGTCTCATTCAACTTTTGACTGCAGCTGTTCCTGGGTCTTGCCGTAACGGCGCTCCCGTTTTTGAAAATCCTCCACTGCTTCGAGAAACTGATCTTCGTTAAAATCCGGCCACAGCGTGGGGGTGATGTACAATTCGGTGTAGGCGATCTGCCAAAGCAGAAAATTGCTCAATCGTTGCTCGCCGCTGGTGCGGATCAGCAGGTCCGGGTCGGTCATCTGGCGCGTTTGCAGGTGGTCGGCGAACAGCGCTTCGTCGATCTGGCGGGGGGTCAACTCGCCCTTTTTCACTTTGACCGCGATCTTGCGCACAGCCTGAACGATCTCCTGTCGGCCGCTGTAGCTGAGCGCCAGATTGAGGTTCAGGCCGGTGTTATGGCGCAGCTTGGCGATGGTGGCGCGCACGCCCATGCGCGGCGCAACGGGCAGGGCGGCCAGATCGCCGATCACGCTCAAACGCACGTTTTTCTTCATCAGCTCCGCGGTCTCGTTGGTGATGGTGCGAAGCAGCAACGACATAAGATCCGTGATTTCGCTTTGCGGACGTTTCCAGTTCTCGGTGGAAAACGTGTACAGCGTCAGGGTCTGGACGCCCAGGGCGCCGGCCGCCTCCACCACCGCGCGAACCGCCTCCACGCCCTGTTTATGGCCCTCGATGCGCGGCAGGCCATGGCGTGCAGCCCAGCGGCCGTTGCCGTCCATAATCACCGCGACATGGCGGGGAAGGTTGCCGGCTTTTTTGATTTTTTCAATACGAAGAAGATCCATCGTCAATTTCTTATGGGTTCCATTTCCTCTGCAATCCGCTCACAGGTTATCGTCCCGACCATGGCAGCCGGTCAGTCCGGTCACAGCCCTCCGGCCTGATACAAAAGAGGCTGTGACCGGCCCTGCAAAAGGGCCGACGCACAGCCTATAGCATTCAACCGCAATTATTGTTTGCGCAGGGATTCGGCTTTATCGAAACACTCTTTTCCCTTTGCCGCATCGCCGATGTTGATGTAAGCGACGCCCAGGTTATACCAAACGGTGCTGTTGTCCGCCTTGATGCTCAGCGCCTTCTCCAGATAGGGGATGGAGTCTTTGTAAAAACCCTTGAGCTTGGCCATCTCTTCATCGCTGACCGTTTGTTTGTTCTTTTCTTTTTCGATCAAAGCCTTGCGCACCTCTTCGGCCATATTCAAAAACGAGTTGCCGACATTGACGTTGGCGTCGTAATCTTCAGGATTTTGTGCGATCACTTTCTTGAACAGCTCCACTGCGTCGTCATATTCGCCAGAGTTGAAATACAGGCGGGCCATATTGAAAATCAGGTCTGCGTCGTTGGGATTTTTCGCCAGAGCCAGCTTGTACTCTTCCAGCGCTTTTTCGCGTTCGCCGTTCATATCATAGGCCAGGGCGAGATTGACCACGGCATCGGTCTGATCCGGGGCCAGCTCCAGCGCTTTTTTGGACATCTCGATGGCGGCGGCGTAGTCTTTCATCTGCATGCAAAGACGCGCCGCTTCCGTCATCGCCGTAATGTTTTTCGGATCCACATCCAGCAGCTTCATGTAACTTTCTTTGGCGCCCTGAAGATTGTCCGAACGCATATAGGTGACCGCCAGATTGCGATAGGCGTCGACCCGCTTCGGATCAATGACGGTGCAGGTGATGAACTGCTCGGCGGCGCCCTGTAGATCGGGCTCTTTGCCGTCCTTGGTGTTGATCTTGGCGACGCCGTTGTTAAAGCAGGTCACCCAGTATTTGTCGCGTTCATTTTTGATCTGGGTCTCAAAGGTCGGCGCAATAGCGAGGGATTTGTCGAAATTGCTGCTCAGTGCCTCCCAATTGGATTTCTGGCCGTAGGCAGAACCCAGGAGATAGTACGCTTCCGCGTCCTTGGGGTAGTTTTTTACAGCCTGCTCCAACTGTTCTATCATTTTATCCCAGTTTCCCTGCTGCTGATAAACTTTGGCCGAGGTAACCTCTTTGGTCTGACAGCCCATAAAAAGCGTCACTGCCAGGAGCAGCGCACAGGCAGTGGAAATCAGGCGATGAGTGTTCATAGTAAGACTCCTAGGAATAATGGGTTTGTGATTAATGACTGAAAATATACTTGATTTGCGCTTACCAATCAAGAATTTATTTTATGATTTCATCATCTGCGCCAGAGTGCCGGCAAAAGGCGGCCGGACTACCCCGCGGTCGGTGATAAGGAGATCGATCAGGTTGTTGGGCGTCACGTCAAAGGCCGGATTCCACACCGGAATGTCCTCCGGCGCAATGAGGCGTCCCTGCATTCGGCGCACCTCATCTGCATCCCGTTCTTCGATGGGAATGAGCTGACCGCTGTTCAACTCCATGTCGATGGTGGTCCAGGGTGCGGCGACGTAAAAGGGGATGTTATGATGTTTAGCCAGAACCGCCAGGCCGTAGGTGCCTATTTTATTGGCCGTATCGCCGTTGGCCGCGATGCGGTCAGCGCCGACGAGGACCAGCTGCACCATGCCCCGCCGCATCAGCGCCGCCGCCATGTTGTCGCATATCAGGGTGGCCGGGATGTTCTCCTCCTGCAGTTCAAAGGTAGTCAGCCGGCTTCCCTGAAGCAGAGGCCGGGTTTCATCGATAAACACATGGATTCGTTTGCCCTGGGCCACAGCGCTGCGAATGACGCCCAGCGCAGTGCCATGACCAGCCGTGGCCAGGGCGCCGGCGTTGCAGTGGGTCAAAATGTTGCACCGGTCCGGCAGCAGCGCGGCGCCGAACTTGCCGATGGCCTGACACCGCTGCAGATCGTCCTGCAAAAGCCACTGGGCCGTGCGCAGCAGCTCCTGGCGGATCTCGTGCAACGGCCGGTTCAAATTTTTCGCCAGCGTTTCGCGCATGCGTTCCACCGCCCAAAAGAGATTTTTCGCTGTGGGACGTGCGGCTTTAATCTCGGTGATGGCCTTGTTCGCTTTTTCGATAAAGCCGGCCCGATCGGAATCCGATTCGTGCCAGACCGACAACACAACGGCAAAGGCGGCGGCCGCCCCGATGGCCGGCGCTCCGCGCACAGCCAGAGATTTAATCGCTTGAATGACGCCAAGGTAATCCGAGATCTCCAGCATTACCAGCTCGTGCGGCAATAGAGTTTGATCCAGGATGCGTACCTTGCCGTCGTGCCAGGCAATGGTGGGAAGATCTTGCATGTGAAACCTCACTGATTAGAATCAAACGATGACGGCCTGCCTTGCGGAGCAGGACCGGGCAAAAACGTCTGAATGCGGCGGGCGATGCGCTCCGACGCGCCCAGGTTCTCGTGCACCAGCTGCAGGGCGCGGCTGCCGGCCCGGCGAATGGCCTCGGGTTCGATCAGCCACCGCTGCAGCACGGCAGCGACCTCTTCACTGGTCTGCACCGATTGTCCGGCTTTGCGTTCCTTCAGTTGAATCGCCTCCAGGGAATTCCGGTGGCGCGGCCCAAAGAGAACCATGCATCCGTGCGCCGAAGGTTCCAGCACGCTGTGTACTCCTGGACCGAAACTGCCGCCGACATACACCAGCTCCGCAAACGCATACAGATTGGCCAGAATCCCCATGCGATCGACCACAAGCACCTGCATGTCGTCGGGACGATCCGCGAACCGACTCAACAGAGAATAGGAGAACCGTCGGCCCTGCAACGCGGCCTGCAAATCCTGCAGATGTTCCGGGCTCAGTTCATGCGGCACCAAAATCGCCTTATAATCCGCATGGGCGGCCAGCAGATCGAACAGGGCCGGCAGAACGACTTTTTCATCAGAAGGCCACACGCTGCCGGCGATGAAACAGCGCGAGCGTTGAAACAATCCGCTCTCGGTCAGAACCGCGATTTTCTCCGGCTCCTGAGTGCGGTTGTACACCTGGTCATAGCGCGTGTCGCCGGTGACATGCATGCGAGCAGGATCCGGATAGAACGGCCGGAAAGATTCAGCGTTGCCCGCGGAGATGGCATGAATCTCATTGAAGGTTTTCAACACATCCCGTACCGCCCAGGCGACCGGACGCAGCCGGCGCACGCGCCGCTCGCTCAGGCTGGCGTCCATCAGAAGCGCGGGAATTCTCTTGCGGCGCAAACGCCATAGATAGTTCGGCCAGAGATCGTGGCGGATGACGACAAAGACGTCCGGGTGCACCAGCTGCAAAAACCGACGCGAGCGGCAGTAGGAATCAAACGGCAGATAGAAGATCAGATCGGCCGAAGGAAAATGATGCGCCTGCTCATAGCCGGAAGGGGAGAAAAACGTCAGCAGAATCCGGCAATCCGGAAGGTTCTGCTTCAGCGCTCGAAGAACCGGCTTGGCCTGCTCAAACTCGCCCATGGACGCGACATGAAACCATATTCGGGGGGCGTCAGCAGGCCAATCGCTCACACCCTGACGGATCCCGGACAGACCGCGGCGACGGCCTCGCAATCCTTTGGCGATTTTGGGCTTGAACAATGCAGCGATGTGCGCGCCGGCGAACAGCACCGGAACAACGATTAAATTGTAGAAAAAGAAAAGAAAAAAATGCATGGGTTGTCGATTTAAAAAGGGGGAACGGCTTCCATTCCCCCTTGACAGATCGGTTACTGTTGATTGCGGATTCGCTTATAGGACTTGAGATTGGGATAATCTTTCCCGATGACAAAGGTGACGTCCGCTTCCACGCCCTGCTGTTCGATGTGATACAACTGGTCCTTGGAGACGCCGAGCACCGAGGTCATCTTTTCCACTTTGTTGCGGTCTGCCTTGTCGTGATCGATCACCACCGAGCGTTCATAGCTAAAGTCATCGGCGTTCTCGACCTGAACGATGCGATAATGCTCTTTGCGGAGGATTTCCGCAAACGTATTGCCCACCCCTTTGACGCCGCAGCCGTTTTGAATCCGCACGCTCAATGCATCAGGCGCCACCTCGTTGCGGGTGAGGGGCGTGCCTGCCGAAAATAGATGATTGTGCAAAAACGAGTATAGGATCACCACATTGACCACTATCAGAAACCAGACAAAAATCAATTTGCCTTTTTTCTGCCAGTTGGTCGTCCCTTTGGCAGGGCTCTTGCGTGCAGAGCCGGTGGACCGATTCGAGTAGAGATTTCGTCGGTACGTTGATGTCCGCTTGTTCACACCAGTCTTCCTTCCATTTAAACGCCACCCATATCACTCAGGCAAAAAAGGACGGCGGGATCAGGGTGCCGCCCTTCTCACCAGCGCTCCCACAGGCCTTCGCCGTACCGGTAGGGCACAGCGTACGGCGCCTGTTGAAAATTAAACTGCAAAAGCATGTTAGGTTTGGGTTGATAGGTCAGTTGGGCAGCGGACAAAAAGGGGCCGCTGGTCCACATCGAGCTGTTGCTAAAACGCGATGCAAAGGGCTGATGCGCGATGCCCCATTGCAGCGAAAGCGACAGCGGCAGGGAGAATTGATAGGAGACCGTATTCAGATAAACGCCCTGCGTCGCCCCTTGTCCGCCCATGCTCAGATAACTCATGCTGTAGGATTGTTGAATGTGCAGTCGGGACGGATCCAGGCCCAGCAGATTGCCGGCCGCCCGCTCCACCGACGCCGGCGCCTGCAACAACGATCTCAAATTAACCGCTGGTTGCGTTCGATACTGGCTCGCACCGAGAGCCGGCAGCAACAACATGATTAAGGAGATAATTCCGGTCAACCTCACTGGCAAACCTCCTCGATCGAATGAATCTGTGCAAACATTTTCTTTAAATTTAATGAAAATATCCTTAAAATCAATATGAAATTTATGAATAATTGATTTAATTTACAAAAGTTTTTTCGCCGGAACGCATCCGGCGCCTTATCTGCACGCAACAAGGGAGAGAACGCCATGGCCGAACTCATTGCAGCCATCGATCAGGGGACCACGAGTACGCGCTGCATCCTTTTCAATCACCAAGGGCGCGTGGTGGCGGTGGAACAAAAGGAGCACCGCCAGATCTTTCCCCAACCCGGCTGGGTCGAACATGACGCGCTGGAAATTTTAGCAGCCGCTCGAGAGGTGATGCGCGGGGCGCTGCGCAAGGCCGCAGTCGACCGCCGGCAGTTGGCGGCCATCGCAGTGACCAATCAGCGCGAGACCACCGTGGTGTGGGACAAAGCCAGCGGACGTCCGGTGTGCAACGCCATCGTCTGGCAGGACACGCGCACTGCGGCGATGTGCAGCCGCCTGGGGGAAACAGAGGGTCCGGATCGCTGGCGGGCAAAAACCGGATTGCCCCTGGCCACCTATTTTTCCGGTCCGAAAATAAAATGGATTCTGGAAAATATTCCAGGTTGCAGAGCCGCGGCGCAACAGGGCCGCCTGCTCTTCGGCACCATAGACTCTTGGCTGATTTGGCATCTGACCAACGGCGTTCATGTGACCGATGTGACCAACGCATCGCGCACCCTGCTGATGAATCTGGAAACTTTGGATTGGGATGAAGAGATCCTGCAAACGCTGGCTATTCCGCGCTCCATGTTGCCGCGAATTATGGCCTCCAGCATGATCTACGCAGAGGCGGCCGGCGAGTGGGCCGGCATTCCCATCGCCGGCGATCTGGGCGACCAACAAGCCGCTCTGTTCGGACAGACCTGCTTTAACACCGGCGAAGCCAAAAACACCTATGGCACCGGTTGTTTCATGCTGCTGAACACCGGCAGCAAGCCGGTGCCCTCCCAACATGGTTTATTGACCACCGTGGGCTATCAAATCAACGGGCAACCGGCTGTCTATTGCCTGGAAGGCTCTATCGCCATCGCCGGTGCGCTGGTCCAGTGGCTGCGCGACAACCTGGGACTGTTCAGCCGTTCGGCCGACATCGAAGCGCTGGCGCGAACGGTGGAGGACAGCGGCGGTATGTACCTGGTGCCGGCGTTTTCAGGGCTGTACGCCCCGCATTGGCGAAGCGACGCCCGCGGGGTCATGGTGGGGCTCACTCGTTACATTCACAAAGGTCATCTGTGCCGGGCCGCCCTGGAGGCGACCGCTTATCAGACCCGTGAGGTGCTAGAGGCGATGAATAAGGATTCAGGCGTGGCGCTGAAGGAGCTGCGGGTGGACGGCGGCATGGTTTTAAACGATCTACTGATGCAGTTTCAAGCGGACATCATCGGCGTGCCGGTGGTTCGGCCCACGATCACGGAGACCACTGCACTGGGCACCGCTTACGCCGCCGGACTGGCGACCGGTTTCTGGCACGAGCTGGACGACCTGCGTCTTTACTGGGGCAGGGAACGCGAATGGCTGCCGCGCCTCGAGGCCGCTATCCGGGAGGAAAAATACCGGGGATGGCAGAAAGCGGTGACCCGCAGCCTGGGCTGGGTGGAATGAGACGAAAAGATTCGCCGGTCCTCTACCGGCCGGGGCTGAAAGCTCCGGCCGGAAAGAGCAGCCTCATCAGAACGGCCACGCCCGCCTGCCCGGCTGACGGCGCGTACCTCCGCTGCACCGGTGTTACTTGCGAACGCCGAAATCCACTTTGGGCGCTTGTTGCGCTTCGGTAGGCGCTTCAAAATAGGGACGCTGATTAAAGCCAAAGATGCCGGCGATCAGCACTGTGGGAAAAGAGCGCAGCGTGCCATTGTATTTGCGCGTGGCGTCGTTGAACCGTTTGCGCTCCACAGCGATGCGGTTCTCGGTGCCCGCCAGCTCATCCTGCAGCTTGAGAAAATTTTCATTCGCTTTCAAATTGGGATACTGCTCCACCACCACCATCAGGCGGGACAGCGCGGACGAGAGGCCGTTTTGCGCCTCCATCATCTTCTGCATCTGCGCCGGGGTCATATCATTCGCATTCACCTGAGTCTTGGTGGCGTTGGCGCGGGCGTTGATCACCGCTTCCAGGGTTTCGCGTTCGTGGGCGGCATATCCCTTCACCGTTTCCACCAGATTGGGGATGAGGTCCATTCTACGCTGCAATACGTTTTGCACCTGGCTCCAGCTGTTTTTAACGTCCTCATCCAAGACCACCATGCTGTTGTAGGTATTCTTCAGAAGAAAAAACGCCATCAAGGCGACGACCGCGAGAACGATCAACAGACCACAGCCGATTTTTGCTCCTTTGCCCATTCTTTTCTCCTTTATTTGGTTTGATCGATAGCGAAGGCCAATTTGCGGATTTCGGCGATATACTTTTCCATCAAGGCGATCCCTTCTTTTTCCTCGAGTTTGCCTCTGGAACAGCCGACCTGCAGCACGCGCTCCAACACCGTATGATCGAGGGAGTAGGTCTCAGCAGCGGCCTTGAACACAGCCTCCGGTTGATCCGCGACCTGCAGTCCTTTGAACGTCAGCAATCCGCTGAACACGTGAGTAAAAGCCGGAATAGTCGCCTGGATCAATTTGCGGATTTTTTTTACATCCCCCTGAGTGGCTAGAAATTCTGCGCGCAGGTGCACGAGTTTGCCTTTGATCTGATTCTCGCACTGCAGACGGAGCAGCTCCATGGAAATCTGCAGGGGCTTGAGCACATCCTTGCCGTAGATCAATTTGTGCGAATGGATGAGATTGAAGAACTCGAGCGGAAAGCTGTCCAACGAAGAAAGCAGATACTCTTCAGACATGATCATGGGGACCGCCACCGCCCGTTTTTGCCATTTTTTCACCAAAGGCAGAATCCGTCCGATCGACTCGAGGGCCGCCGGCTTGACGATAAGAAGAAAATTGATCTCCGACTCCTTGGGCTTCCATATGCCGGTGGTCGCGCGGCCGAACAACACCACTGAGATCAAAGCTTCATCGAGTACGTTTCGGTAATCTGCGACGAACTCATCAAATATTTCATCCGGTGAAGAGGGATAACGAGACATAACTTCAAGCTCCTGGTTTATGGCACCCTAGGGAAACAAGAACCACCAGGCAGGTGCAAGCCGACGCTGCCCGGGTCAATAACCTCCCCCGGCGCCGCCGCCGCCTGAGGCGCCGCCGCCGAAACCACCGAAACCGCCGCCACCGAAACCGCCGCCGCCAAAGCCGCCGCCCCAGCCGCCGCCGCCCCAGCCGCTCCAATGATCATCCCTGCGGCGCCGGCTTGTGTGCGAGCCGGCGTTGCTCAACACCAGCCAGGGCAACAGCCCGCCGCGACTGGACAGAATCATCAGAATGATAAAAAGCACCACCAGCAACGTGCACAGCGGTGAAGCCTCGCCTTCGCGCTTCATGGGTCGCGGCGCACTGCTGCCGTCGATGGCGACGTTGTACTCCTTGGCGGCCAAACCGGCGATGCTGCGGACGGCTGCCAAAAAACCCGCACTGTAATCGCCTTGCGCCAGATGCGGGACAAGGTCATGACGGTAGATGTCGCCGGCCACACCATCCGGAATGAATCCCTCTGCCCCGTAGCCGATCTCCAGCCACAGCTTGCGAATGTCCACCACATTGAAAATGAGAACACCCCGGTCTTCGCCCTTGCGGCCGATGCCCCAGCGCCTGTACAGCTCGTTGGCATACTCCCGGTAATCGGCGTCGCCGATGGTCGGCATCGTACAGACGACGATCGCCAGACCGGTTTTGTTAAACACCTCGATGGCCAACGCCTCGATCTGTGCAGCGGACTCGGCGCTGATGACGCCGGCAAAATCGTTCACCGCACCCCGTTTTTCCGGATACTCGGCAGACCAGAGAGCGTGCGCCAGCAAACACAATAAAAAAATTTTTTTCATCCCAATTCCATTTCAGCCCCGATTCTGGATCCGCTTGTCGTATTCCATACCTAAGGATGGCCGCAGTACCTTCACAAGCGGACAGCAGACGCTGCTATCAGACCCTATTTACGAAAAAATATTCAAAAATGATACAAAAAAATGCCCGATCCTCGCACACCACGCAGCCAACGCCGACTACGACCGAATCGATGCGCGCGGCATGCGCTCCCAGCCCAGGGTCGCAAAAGCCGAAGTAAAGGCGTCGAAGGGCGAAAAAAAATGCTGCAACTGGAACCGTTTAAAAAATGAATAGATTTCTCAAAAATATCTTGACTTTCTACTTTGCACTGTTTATATTAATGAGCGGTGACTTTTATTGCCCTATGTCGTTTTGGGGAATGGTTTCCTGAAGCCGACGCGCATTCACGAAACATGCAGTAAATGTTCCACCCCCACGCCTAAGCTATGCACCTGTGAGGACAGACGCAGCTCAATCTCAATCGTTTCAATTTGGTGGTCCGAACGCCTAAGGGTGTTTGGTATGCATTGTTGTATCTATTTATTATTTTTTGTGGGCCAGTGAGCGCAGCCGCTCCGACCAGCTAAAGCCGCGCTAAAAACGGCCTCTCTACATCTCCCCAAAAGCGGCGAGGGCTAGGTGTGCCTTTTCGCCGGTGGGCGACGTATTTTTTGTTGATAAAAAAAAACTGCCAGTCGACTCGGCAAAGTCTCTGAACTGGCAGTTTGGCTAGTCCAGGCTATTCATCAGAATGGCCGTGGCTGCTTTATTATAATATAAAAATAATAACGAAAAAGTCAATCTTTTTTTCGACTTTTTTAAAAATGAGTGCTTTTGATCGCCTCAATTTAACACAATAAAAAACTATATCAAAGAGGCAATTTCTCTCACACCCTATCACCTGCCCCCTGTCTTTTCTCGCCAGATCAGCGAAGGACAGGTGCAGTGCAGTAATGCGACCGCGGAGGGTTTTGCTATGAAGTGCGTTTGCACCCTATTGTTCGGCATCCTCATCAGCTTCTGCGACCAATCCCTCAGTCAGGCCGTCGCTCCACCGGCTCAACCGCAGAAAGGCTTTTTGATAGACTCCAATCCGCAGGGCGCCACGGTCTATATCGAAAGCGAAGTCATAGGCAAAACTCCATGTCAATTCGGTTTTGATCTCTCCGGCGAATACCGTATGTGGGCTTTTAAAAAGGGTTATCAAAACTGGTCCTACACCATTGATTTCAACGAAAAGTCCATCAAGAGCATCTATTTCTACCTGGCGCCGAAAACGCGGAGCAAGGCCTTCTGGCGCTCCTTCATCGTGCCCGGCTGGGGGCAGCATTACAGCGATCGCTTCATGCAGAGCAAGCTGATCCTGGTGCTGCAGCTATGCTCCCTGGCTACTCTGGGCTTTGCGGAAAAATATTATCGTGATCAGTCGCACGCTTTCGACTCCCGCAAAGCGGAGTATGAGCTGGCGCAGAAATCCGTCGTTCTTGAGCCTAAAGCCTGGCAATCGTTGTCCAGCGCGCACCAAAGCGTTAAAGACGCTGAACAGGTGAGATTGATCTGCGTCGGCGCGGCGGTGGGCATCTATCTCTTTAACCTCTTTGATGCGGCCGCGCACTTTCCCAAGAATTTTCGCCAGATCGAGTTTATGCCCGCGGTCACCTCAGCGGCAAAAGTAACCGATATGGGAGTAAGGATCAATGTCAACATGCCTTTGGCCAAATAGCAGGAGAGCGCTCATGGTGAAAAAAATGTTCGTCGCCCTGCTGACGATGGGAACCGGCCTGGGCGTGTTCCGTTGCGAAAAACTGCCTGAAGCGCCTGAACGGCTGGACTATTCGCTTTATCCGCCGGCGCCGGTCAATCTTTCCGTCTCCAACGGCGATCGCCGTCTGCGACTGACGTGGGAGAAAATCACCACCCCGGAAATCAGCCAATACTACATCTATCGGTCGGATTCCGTGTCGCAGACCTTGCGAAGGTTGGACTCCACCCAGACGACGGAATATTTAGATCGTACGGTGCACAACGGCCGCGCCTACGAGTATCAAGTTTCTGCGCGCAGCCAGGCGGGCTATGAAGGGCCGCTGTCAGACGCCCTGTCCGCCAAAGCGGGCTTTTACAGCTTTACCATCAACTCTGGCGCCACGCACACCGCCTCACGGACGGTCACGCTCTCCTTTGTCGCTCCGACCGGCACGCTGTACAGCATGATCAGCCATGATTCGACCTTTATGAACGCCAATTGGGAATCCTACTCGGCGGAAAAAAACTGGGAGTTGATTCCAGGGGATGGGGTCAAAAAAGTCTACGTTCGATTCCGCGGGGGAGACGACAGCCTCCTGGACGGCGTATTATCCGATCAAATCATCCTCGACACCCAAGCCCAGATTCAGGAGGTGTTGTTCAACTCTGAAGATCAGCCGCTGCAGGCCGGCGACACCCTGAGGATTCGAGTGCGGACGTCGGAGCCCATGGGAGCAGTGACTGTGGACCTCGGGGATCGTCTTTCCGCGCTGGCCCTGTACGATGACGGCACGCACGGAGATCTATCGCCCGGCGACGGGCTTTACTCATTGGACTGGCCCATTCCGCAGCAATTTGAGATCATCCAGGGCAGCCTGACCGCCCGGTTCACTGATGCGATGGGAAACGCTGCGCGTGATATCAGCGCAGAAACATTTTTGATCATCAAAAATGCGCCTCAGGCTGTCTATCTGCTGGATCCGGTTCCCTATGCCACGGACTTTGACCGTCTTTTTCTGTCCTGGACCTCTTACAAAGGCGCCGGCTTTATCAATTACAAGGTCTATCGTCATACCTCCCAGCGGGTGGATTCCAGCAGCACCCTGGTGGGCATCGTTTCCAGCGCCTCCACCACAAGTCTGTTGGACAGCACCCTGACATCCAACACCACCTATTATTATCGCGTATACGTCACCGACGCCCTGGGCTTTTCTTCCGGCAGCAACATAGTCGCCGGCAAGACGTCACCCGACCTGCCCCCCACGCCCGTCCATTGCGATGTCTCGTATCTGCAAAGCCAGCAATCCGTTTTGCTCAACTGGACCAAGAACACAGACAGGGATTTCGGCAACTACCGGATCTTCCGCTCTGAAGCCAGCGATGTGAACCTCTCCTCCCCTCTGTTGAGCGTGATCTCCAGCCGTGACCAGATCACCTTTCAAGACGGCACGTTGGCGGACAAGACCACGTACCGCTACGTCGTCTACACCTTTGACGTCAGCGGCCAATCGAGCCGCAGCAACGTCGTGACCATCACCACTTCTACCCTGGCGCCGCCCAAACCGGTGATCCTGGCTGCGCCGGCCTCGTACATCTCCGGGGCGCTGCGCCTGTCCTGGACCAGCAGCACGGATTCGCACTTTCAATCTTATCGGCTGTTTCGTTCCAAAACCTCGCGAGTGGATTCGACCGTAACGCCAACGGCTGTGCTGAACGCCGCCTCGGTCACCTCTTATGACGATATGGGTTTGGAAGCCAATACGACCTATTTTTATCGCATCTTTGTCTATGATGTATTTGGACATTGTTCGGGAAGTAATACGGTGACCGGGAAGACTCTACCGTAACCCTGGCTGATTCATGCATCGAGGAGGTTTTGTGATTTATCGGATACTCATCGGACTGGCGACGCTGCTCTGCTCCGGACTCTTTAGCCCAACTCCCGCCGCCCAGGACTATATGATCGGCAGCGGAGATGTCATTTCTGTTTCGTTCTGGCAGGATGCAGAGCTGAATCTTCAAGCGACCATCGGAGAGGACGGCACGCTGCAGCTGCCGGTGGGAGGAACAATCCGCGCCGCTGGGCTGACGGTCGATCAATTGGCGGCTGCGATCGTCGAGAGAATTTCGCTGTACAATCAACGGATCACGCACGCGACCGTTAAAATCGTCGAATACGGCAGCCGCACCGTTTACCTCATGGGCAGCATCCGCAATCCCGGCAAATTCAGCTTTGAAAGCATCCCCAACCTATGGCAGATCATCTCTGAAGCCGGTGGACCGCTGGATAACGCCAATTTGAGCAATGTCATCATCATCCGCGGCGGAAGGCAGGGCGAACCGCAGACCACGCAGGTGGATCTGGCGAGCATTTTGCGCAACCAAACGTTCGACCAACTGCCGGTGATCGAACCCGGCGACAACATCTATGTGCCGGCCGTCGTAGGCAATGTGCCCAACTCAGGCATGGAATCCATCCAAGCCCAACAGAACGTCCTATTCATTTACGGGGAGGTGCTTCACCCCGGCGTCATCTCGTTCAACAAGGAGCTCAACATCCTGGAAGCGCTGGTGACTGCCGGCGGTCCAAGCGCTCAGGCCAAATTGGACGAAGTGCGCGTCATCCGTAAAAAAGGTGCGGTTTCGCATGTGACCCAGGTCAACGTCGCCCGCTATGCCGAAGAAGGCTCTCCGTCCTTCTTCATCGTGCAAGGCGGCGACACCATCTTTGTGCCGAGAAAAAAGATCATTCGCGAGAGCGTGGTGTGGGATTTCTTTATGATCTTCACCGGCACGGCGCTCACCGCCTTTGTGTACACGTTAATTAGATAAGGTGTTGCGCTCCCATCATCCATGATGCTAGAAAGGAATCGATCCATGGTGGTTCCAACCGCCTCGTTCAGCTGGCAGAACATCTGGCGCAGTCTGATGCGGCACAAACTGATCATCTTTTGTGTGATCACCGCCTGCCTGATCACCGGTCTTCTCATCGCTCTGTTGACGCCGGAGAAATACGAGTCGATGGCCACGGTCATGATCCAGGAGACCGATCTGTTATCCGGATCGCAACTGCGTTTCGTCCCCAATTATCCGCAACGCGAAGAGCTGGAGATGCTGCGCCGGCGGATTTCGAGTCACGAATTTTTAATCAAGCTGGTGGACAGTCTCTCCATTAAAAACAACCCGAAACTGATCGCACTGATCCAACAGACGCGGTACGAGCATCCCGGCATCGACCCTCGGATCATCGCCGAACAAAAGTATGTGGAACATTTACGCAGACTGATCAGCGCACGGTTGGTGAGCTACAACATGATCGAGATCAAAGCCAGCGGCCCCACGGCCCATGAGGCCTATGTTCTGGCAAGAGCGATGACGAAAATGGCCATCGAGGAGTCCAAGGAAAATCAGGAAAAAACGATCTCCGCGGCCAGCAGCTTCAGCACGCAGCAGATGGAACTCTATAAGAAAAAATTGACAGAAGCGGAAAACCGCCTGTTCGCGTTCAACCGGGGCGTGGTCGACGCCCAACTGGGGCAGAGCGAACTCGCTCCGGAAAAAATTCAAGAGCTGGAAGCGGTGCTGCTGTCCAACAACATCGAGCTGCAAACGAAACAATCCCAGTTGGAGGAAATGAGCGACATCCTGCGGCGCATTCCTGCAGAGCGTCGTCGTGAGATGGACAGAGTGCGAGCGGACATCAAACGTCAATTGCTCAGCCGCAACCAGGATCTGAACCAGCTTTTAAAAAAATTCACCTGGCGAGACGTGGAAATCATCCAGTTGAACGAACAGATCGCCATGCTCAAGGACAAGTACAAAGAGCAAACCCGGTCGCTGCTCGCCGGCGTGTTCAGCGGTGGGGAGAGCCGGCAATTGGAGGATGCCGTTCGTGCAGAGTATCTGGAACTGGAACTGCAGTTGATCCGCGAAAATCGTTCCATGCTGTCGGCCATCATCCATGAGCATCAATCCACGCTGCGGGAGGCGCCATCCAAAGACGTTATGAGAGAACGATTGGAGCGCGAGGTGCGGATCAACCGGGAGATCTATGACCTCATGGCCCAGCAACTGCGCGGCACTCAAATCCGCGAATCAGCGCAGATCAGCGAGGCCCAGCTGAAATACAAGGTGATCACTCCACCGATGCAGCCGCTGGAACGCGTCCGCCCCATCCGCAGCCGCATCATGTTGATCGCCGGCTTTCTCGGGCTGGCGTTGTCCATAGCCGCGGTGTTCGGCCTGGAGACTCTGGATGCCTCCATTCGCCGAGTGGAGGATGTGCCCAAATTTCTCGGGGTGCCTGTGCTGGCCACTATTCCCAGGATCACCCCGCCGACCAAAAGAACTGAAAAGATGCGTGCACGGCTGCTGAAAGAGTAAATCCGTTCAAAAGGTGGGCCTGCCATTCGCACGGCCGGAATCGGAGAGAAGGATCCCTCTATGAAACATGATGTAAAAAGTATCGCTGCCAGTACCTTTACAGAACATTCCGCCTATTTCGCTGACTTTTATCGTCTTTTTCATCGCATCACCCGGATCAACAACGGCCAGTTCGGCAAAGTGGTTTATGTGACCAGCGCCACCGCCGGGGAGGGCAAAACCACGGTGGCCTCCTTTCTATCCATCACCGCCTCCCTGTCTTCGCACAATTTTTATCTGCTCATCGACGGCGACGTCCATCGGCCCACGATTCACGAACGGTTCAACTGCACGCGCGAGAACGGATTGAGCGAACTGCTGCTGGGGGAAGGCGAACCCGGAGACATCATCTATAAATCCTCTTTTCGCGGTCTGCATGTCATCACCGCCGGCAAATCCGTGCCCAATCCGTTTCAGCTTTTTTCCGTGGAGCGCACGCGTGAGCTTCTTTCTGAAATGCGAAGATATTATGAAATCATAGTCATCGATGGTCCGCCGCTGCTGCCGGTCAGCGATTCTTTGAAATTGGCTCAGGTGGCCGACGGAACCATTCTGGTGGTCAAAGCAGGGCAAACGCCGCGCGAGGTGGCGGCCCACGCGGTCGCCATTCTCAAAGAGGCTGATCTGCCGCTCTGGGGGGTCGTGCTCAACGACACCGGCGAGGTGCTGCCCTATTATTATCAGCCTAAATATTACGACGACCGCCACTACCAGAAGGCCAAGGAAGAGGTCCAATAATCATGCCGTCGCCCAAGCCTATACTGCCGCAGGTCCCGGCGCAGACCTATATTCCTTATCATGTGCCGTCCATCGGCGAGGAAGAGATCGCCGAAGTCGTGGACACCCTTAAATCGGGCTGGCTGACCACAGGTCCTAAAACCGCCCGTTTTGAAAAAGAGATGGCCGCTTTCGTGGGCGCCCCCTGCACAGTGGCGGTCAACTCGTGCACGGCGGGACTGCATCTCGCGCTAGCGGCCGCAGACCTGCGCCCCGGCGACGAGGTGATCACCAGCCCCTACACCTTTGCGGCCACGGCGGAGGTGATCATCGCCTGCGGCGGACGTCCGGTTTTTATCGACGTTGAAGCGAATGGCTTTAATTTGGATCCAGCTAAAATCGAGCGGGCGGTGACCCGGCGCAGCCGGGCGATTATGCCGGTGCATTTCGCCGGCGAACCCTGCCGGATGGACGAGATCAAGGAAGCGGCGCAGCGCCACTCTCTCAGGATTATCGAGGACGCCGCCCATGCGCTCGGCGCCTCCTATCATGGACACAAGGTCGGCACGCTTTCAGAGACGACGGTTTTCAGTTTTTATGCCACCAAAAACCTGACAACCGGCGAAGGGGGAATGGTCTGTACGCTGGATGCAGAGCTGGCGGCGAAGATAAAAAGATTAAGCCTGCATGGTTTGTCGCGCAACGCCTGGAATCGATATGCCAGGGGCGGCAGCTGGTATTACGAGATCAAGGAAGCGGGTTTTAAATACAACTTTACCGATCTTCAGGCCAGCCTGGGGCTGCATCAGTTGATCAAGTTTCCCGCTATGCAGCAACGACGTCGTCGGCTGGCCGCCCTGTATCGCTCCCTGCTGCAAGAGGTCGACGAGCTGCAGATGCCCCCGGATCCGGTGGGCGTGGAGCACGCGTGGCATCTTTTTGTCATCCGTCTGCGGCCGGGCCGGCTGAAAATAGACCGAGATCGATTCATCGAAGCGCTGCATGAACACGGCATCGGCACCAGCGTCCATTTCATCCCCTTGCACTTGCATCCGTATTACCGGGACAGGTATGGATTTCGGCGCGGTGATTTTCCCAACGCCGAAGCAGCCTATGACGGCGCGATCTCTTTGCCGCTCTACCCTCAATTGGAGGAGGAAAAAGTAAAAGAGATCGCCAGCGCGGTCAGAAACCTGATTCAAAAAAATAAAAAATCCGTTCACACATTTATCAAAGAAGAGCTATGATCAAACGAGCGTTCGACCTCATCCTATCCATCGCTGCGAGCATTGTGACGCTTCCGCTCTGGTTGTTCATCGCTGTGGGGGTTAAGCTCAGCTCAGCCGGCCCGATTCTGTTCAAACAACAACGCGTCGGTCGTTTCGGCAAACCGTTCACCCTGTACAAATTCCGCAGTATGCGCGCTAATTCCGTTCAACCGGGGCCGTGCATCAGCACCAGCAACGATCCAAGAATCACCCGGTTGGGCCATTATTTGCGCGCCAGCAAAATGGATGAATTGCCGCAGCTGATCAATGTGATCAAGGGGGACATGAGTCTGGTGGGACCTCGTCCAGAGGTGCCCGAGATCGTCAAGCTGTACACGTCGGAGCAGGCCAAGGTGTTGAGCGTGCGGCCCGGGCTGGTGGGTCCTGCGCAGATCATCGGCCGCAGCGAATCGAGCATGTTCCCCAAAGACGTCAAAGATCCCGTGGCCTATTACGTCCAACATATTCTGCCGGACAAGTTGGTAATCGATCTGGAATATTCCAAGAAGGCGCGGCTGTCCAGCGACATCAAACTGCTCTTCCGCGGCGTCTATGCCACCCTCGCCGGCACACTGCATCCATCGCAGCTTAAGAATGCCAGCTGTTGGCCCTATCTGTTTTATGCCGACCTCTTGCTGGCGCTGGCGGCTTATTTTCTCGCCTATCAGCTTCGTTTTGAGGGCAGGATACCGGCCTATGAGCTCGCCATTTTTTGGCGTACGCTGCCTATCGTTTTTGTGCTGCGCTTGGTCGGCTTTATCTATTTCAAGCTGTATCGAACATATTATAAATACCTCTCTCTGCATGATCTCATCCGCATGGTGCTGAGTTGCAGCGCCAGCTCTCTGGCCATCGTCTTGGTGGTGTTTTTCGCCGGCCAACGCATGCACTCCCGTTCGATTTTCATCATCGATTGGGTACTGCTGGTCGGCTTGATGGGCGGGCTGCGGATCCTTTTGCGCTTGTGGCTGGAAAAACCCGAGGCCACCAGCTATAAGCCCAAAACCAACGTACTGATCATCGGCGCCGGCGATCTGGGGGAAACCCTGGCGCGGGATTTTTTCAAGAACGCCTCCAACTATCAGGTGGTGGGCTTTATCGATGACAATCCGGCGAAAATCGGCACCACCATTCACGGCGTTCGGGTCCATGGCAACCGCCAGAGCATACCGATCATCGCTAAAACCCTTCGAGCCGACGAAGCGCTGATCGCGATCAACAACATCAGCCCCGAAAACATGGAATCCATCCTCGATATCTGCCAGAGGGCGAACCTCCGCCATCGGGTGGTGCCGGCGATGAGCGACCTGGTGAATGGAAAAATCCGGCTCTCGCATTTCCGCAAAGTGGAGGTGGCCGATCTGCTCGGTCGCACACCGCTGAAAATCGACTTTAGCGCCATCGAAAAGGCGGTGAAAAACAAACGCATTCTGATCACCGGCGCAGGGGGCTCCATCGGTTCGGAGCTGACGCGGCAGGTGGCGGGCTACCATCCGGAAAAACTGATTCTCCTCGATCGCAGCGAGAACTATTTGTTCGAACTGCAGGAAGATTTCAAAATGGGCGACGTTCTGCCGACGATGCCGATCGAATACATCATCGCCGACATCACCAATGCGGAAAAGATGGAACGCATCTTCAGGCTGGAGAGACCGGAGGTGATTTTCCACACCGCCGCGCAAAAGCATGTGCCGCTGAGCGAACGGAATCCCGATGAGGCGGTCATCAACAATATCATCGGGACCCAGACCATCGCGATGATCGCCGATCAACATCTCTGTCATTCGTTCATCGCCATCTCGACCGATAAAGCGGTGAAACCGAGCAGCGTCATGGGCGCCACCAAACGGATCGCCGAGCTGTACCTCAAATCCTTTTCCGAATACAGCCACACGCGTTTTATCATCGTTCGCTTCGGCAACGTACTCAACAGCCATGGCAGTGTGGTGCCGCTGTTCATGAAGCAGATCGAGAACGGCGGTCCGATCCGGATCACGGACCCCAAAATGGAACGCTTCTTCATGAGCATTCCGGAGGCGGTCAATCTGGTTCTTCAGGCCATGATCATGGGCCGCAGCGGCGACATCTTTATCCTTAATATGGGCAAATCCGTCAAGATCGAGACCCTGGCGCTCAACATGATCAAACTGGCGGGCCTTATGCCGCGCGTCGACATAGACATCGAATACACTCAGATGCGACCGGGCGAAAAGTTGTATGAGGAGCTGGTCAGCAACCGTGAGACAACGGTTCCCACGGCACACAGCATGATCAGTAAAATCATACAGAACGAGCCGCTGCTCGATTATCCGGAATATCAGAAACAGGTAAACCGGTTGGCCCGGTTGGCCCGCGGCGGAAGGAACGCCGAACTGTTCAACCTGATCAAACTGCTGGTGCCCGAATTGCCGATCCCGGCGGACCTCCAGCAAACGGCCGGTACAAGCAAGGGGACAGGCTCCTCACGGAACAACAGCCAGACGGGCAAAATCAAAAAAATGGCGCTCTCCGCGCGCACTTTGGCCATGGCCAAAAAAGACAAAAACGGCTCAACTAAAAGAGCCATCCACTTTTAACTCGAGACATTCGCATGTGCGGCATTAGCGGCATTTTGCGCTGGAACGGGTCCCGGCCTGAAGACCCCCGACGGCTGGCGGACATGGTGCACCGTCTCGGTCATCGCGGTCCGGACGGCAGAGGGCTGTATTTGGACGATTGGATCAGCCTGGGGCATACACGCCTGAGCCTGATCGATCTCAAGGGCGGTTTTCAACCCATCAGCAACGAAGAGGGCACTCTGTGGCTGGTGTGCAACGGAGAGATCTTTAATTATATTGAATTGCGTCAGCTGCTGCGCCGGCAAGGCCATCAGTTCTGCAGCGACTCGGACGTGGAGGTGGTCGTCCATCTGTATGAGATCTTTGGCGATGAATTCGTCAACTATCTCAACGGCCAGTTCGCTCTGGCGCTGTGGGACCAACGGCGACAACGACTGGTCCTGGCCCGGGATCACATCGGCATCTGCCCTCTCTATTATTATCAGGACGCAGACCGTTTCATCTTCGCTTCCGAGATCAAGGCGCTGCTGCAGCTGCCGGACCTGCCGCGTGAATGGAATTTTCCCGCGTTGCTGCAAACGTTCACCTTCTGGTCGCCGCTGCCCGGGGACACGCCTTTCAGGGGCATTCAGGAGGTCAAGCCCGGCTGTCTTCAGGTCTTGACCAGGGACTCTTGTTCGGAAAAAAAATGGTGGTCCTGCACCTTCGCCCCGGAGCCGACAGAGATGCTCGCGCAACCCGATGAAGCGGACGAGGCGCTTCGCGAACTCCTGACCGATGCCGTCCGGATCCGTCTGCGTGCGGACGTTCCGGTAGGCGCCTACCTGAGCGGCGGACTAGATTCCTCGATCACCACCGCCCTGATGCATAAAGTCCATGCCGGGCGATTAAAAACATTCTCCATCGGCTTTGAGAACGAGTCTTTTGATGAAACGCCCTATCAAGACGCCATGATTCACCATCTGAACACGGAGCATTCGCGGATTCGCTGCAGCGATGAGGAGATTGCCCGGGCGTTGCCCCAGGCGGTTCTTCAGGCGGAAAAACCCCTGCTGCGTTCAGCCCCGGCCCCTATGTGGCTGCTTTCCAGCCTGGTGCGTCGGGAGGATTTTAAAGTCGTGCTGACCGGCGAAGGGGCGGACGAATATTTCAGCGGCTATAATATCTACAAAGAGACAAAAATCCGCGCCTTTATCGCCCGCCAGCCCGGTTCAGCCATGCGCAAAAAACTGTTGCAAAAGCTCTATCCTTATCTGGAGCAGGGAAAAGCGCGTCAAACAACTTTCTGGCAGGATTATTTTCTCAAAGACGTCTCTGCCACGGACGACCTCTATTATTCTCATCGTCTTCGCTGGCAGAACGGGCCATTCATCCGCCAATTTCTCCACCCTGAACTGCAGCGCGCCTGGGAAGGCTATGACCCGCAGGCGGATCTCGACAGCCGCATGCATGCTCAGCTCCTGGGCCTCGGCCCGTTGGCAAGAGCGCATGTGCTGGAGACCGGCCTCTTTCTGCCCGGCTATCTCATCAGTTCTCAGGGGGATCGTATGTTGATGGCCCACGGCATTGAAGGACGCTATCCCTTCCTGGACAAACGCGTGATCCACTTGGCCACGCTGCTGGCGCCGGCGTTGAAACTAAAGGCGTTGAATGAAAAATGGATTTTGAAAAAGACCTTTGGCGCCATGCTGCCGCGGGCGATCGTGGCGCGCGCCAAACAACCCTATCGCGCGCCCATCCGCGGTCTGGTCCAGGCCGGCGAACAGAACGGCTGGCATCATCTCGATGTAGACAGAGTTCGGCAGGGCGGGCTGTTCAATACGGAACGAGTCGAATGGCTGAAACGCAAAGTTCTGGACCGCCAGGCCAGCGTATCCGCACGGGATGAGATGGCGGTCCTGGCGGTGATCACTCTGCATATGCTGCAGGACGCTTTTATCTCGAATCACCAGCGAAATGTGGAATCGGATGAACGGCTTTATCCGACCATCGACCGAAGAACCGCCGCACCGCGCGCACGGGATGCCGATTCAGGCTCTCCGATCGCATCCCGTTTGATGACCGGTTGATAAAAGGCGAATAATTTTCGAACCTGTGGCCTTTCACAGGAAAATGATAATCGAGTGGATCGTAGTCCAGGAAGGGCTGAATGCGGAAACCTTCAATGCATCAAGTGTTCAATGCCGAACAGACCAGCGCAGAGCTGGAGAGATGGATTCGCTCCTCGATTCAGCAAAGGTTGAAAAAGCGCGGCGCCGTGGTCGGCCTCAGCGGAGGCATCGATTCCAGCGTGGTGGCCAGCCTCTGCTGCCGCGCTCTGGGTCCTCAGCGCGTGGTGGGCATCGCCATGCCGGAAAAAGACTCCAGCCCGGAGAGCCTGACGTTGGCCCGGAGGCTGGCGCAACAGCTGAATATCGAGCTGGCCATCGAGGATTTGACGCCTGCCCTGGAGGGGCTGGGTGCGTATCATCGGCGCGATGCGGCGGTCAGACGGATTTTTCCCGATTACCGCGAGGGGCAGGGATTCAAGATCACTCTGCAATCCAGGCCGCTGGAATCCAACACCCTGAATGTCTTTCAGATCACGCGAGTGGATGAACAGGGGGGCGAAGAATCCGTTCGGCTGAACTATGCCGACTATGCGCAGATCGTAGCCGCCTCGAACATGAAACAGCGGTTGCGCATGACCACCCTGTACTTTCACGCGGAACAGCGCAATTATGCGGTGGCGGGCACAGGCAATAAAAACGAAATCCAGTTGGGCTTTTTCGTCAAGTATGGGGACGGCGGCTCGGATCTGGCGCCCATCGGCCATCTGTACAAATCGCAGATCTTTCAACTCGCCGAGTTCCTGCGAATCCCAGGCGAAATCATCTCGAGAAAACCGACGACGGACACTTACCCGGCGGAGGTGACGCAGGAGGACTTTTTTTTCCGCGTCGCGTTTTCGACTCTGGATGCGATCTGGGAAGAAATGGAGAACGGCCGGGATGCGGAGACGATCGCCCAGCGCCTGCAGCTGTCGCCGCAGCAGGCGCAACGAGTGATGAACGACATCAAGCAAAAACATACCAACACCCAGTATCTGCGCCTGCCTCCTTTGACGTTTCCTCCGCCTGCGCCTGAGGGCCGCGATGAGGAACAAAGCGGGTGACGAAAAAGACAAGCGAGCCCAGCAAAACGGCGGCAGGAAACAGCTTACGAACGCATTAGCAGGGGAAAGGAAATACCATATGCCGATTCAAGAGGCGATTCGAAAATATATCGTGGAAAATTTTCTCTTCGGCGATGCCACGGGATTGCAGGATGACGACCCCTTGCGGGAAAAAGGCATCATCGATTCCACCGGAGTGCTCGAGTTGATCAGTTTCCTGGAGAGCCATTTTTCCATCGTCATCGAAGATCTGGAGATTATCCCGGAAAATCTGGATACGATCGCCCGCATGAGCGCCTTTGTGAAGGCCAAGCAAGAGGGGAAGCCGGTGAAGCATTGGGAGATGGAACCGCAACAGGAAGACATCCATGCCTGATGCCGGGAGAAGCGCAGTGACGGTTTGGCAACGTATGGAGTGAATGCATGAACATACTGTTTCTTTCGCCGGAGATCCCTTTTCCAGCGGACGGCGGTCACCATTTGCGAACGCTGAATATTTTGAAAATTTTGGCGCAAAAGCACAAAATCTACTTTGTCGCCTTTGCCCAGAACCGTTCAGAGTTCGAGTACGTAGCGGAAATGGAGAAATACTGCAAACAGGTGCACCTGTTTCCAGTGGCCAAGACCGGCTTCAACGTCCCATTCATCCTGCTCGCGCTGCGCAATCTCTTTTCGCGCACACCGGTCATCGCGCAGCGCTATTTTCTGAAATCCGCCTGTCGAAAGATCAACGAGATCCAGCAAACCCAGTCCATCGATCTGGTGCACATCGACATGCTGGCGCTGGGCCTATACCAGAGTTGTTTCAGCGAAAAGCCTGTGCTGCTGACCGATCATAACGTGGAATCGCTGCGCCTGTACCGCTGGATGAAAGTGCACGAGAATCCCCTGTTCAAGGCCTATTTGTGGTGTCAATATCAAAAAATGCGTCTTTTCGAAAAACGCATCTGCAGCAGCGTCACGCATTGCACCGTGGTCTCTCATCACGATCTCATTCTGCTCGGCAACCTCTGCGAAAAAGGTCATTTTTCCGTGATCCCGAACGGAGTGGATACCGACTACTTTTACCCCATGGAAACGCCCAGCCTGCCGCTCAGAATGGTCTGGGTGGGCGGAATGAAGAGTCCGTACAACGCCGATGCCGTGGATTATTTTTTAGCAAAGATATGGCCGATCATCCGCGACGCGGTGCCGTCGGCCTCCATCGATTTCATCGGCGCAGCGCCGACCGACCGTTTGCTGAAATGCGCAGCCCAGGATCGCCGGCTCAACGTCCTGGGATTCCTGCCCGATATCCGGCGACAGGTCCAGCAGGCCGGCGTTTTCATTGCCCCCATTCGCAGCGGCAGCGGCACCAAACTCAAAGTGCTGAACGCCATGGCCCAGGCCAAGGCCGTCGTCGCCACCACCTGTGCGGCGGAGGGCATCGAGGCCCAGGATGGCAAACATCTTTTCATCGCCCAGGACGATCGCCATTTTGCCGATCTGGTCATCCGCTTGCTTCGCCATCCGCAGATCGCTGAACAGGTCGGCCGCGACGCACGACGCCTTATCGAGGAGACCTACAGCTGGCGAGTCATCGCGCGGGATCTGGACGTATTATATGAAAGCTTTTACCAGCGCCGTCAACCCGTTGAACCGATCATAAGAAAATCCTCAAGTCCGGCGACCACTGTATTCCGGCGGTGCCATTCCATCATTCACCACTGGAAAATACAATCCATCCCTAAGGAGGGGTGACGATGAATAGTGCAGAGTATTTGTTGGCTTCCGGGAGAAAACAGGATAAGGTTCTGTTCTGCGAAAACGCACGTTTCACCTATGCGGACCTCCACCAGGCAAGCCGGCGGCTGGCCGCCGAATTGCTCCGCCTGGACGTGCACCCCAGGGATTGCGTGGGCATTCTGGACAACAATTCACTCTTCTGGGTCTGCTCTTACCTGGCCGTCCTAAAAATCGGCGCCGTGGCAGTGCCCTTTTCCACCACCCTTACCCCTGAAGAATTCAACCGCAACGCCCGCTTTACAGAGTGCAAAGCCATCTGCCTTTCGATCCGGCAGTATAAAAAGTATGCATCCGCCCTGCCGGCGTCGGTGGCCATGGTTTTTGATGAGTGTCTAGACCAGGAAGGTCCGTTGGCCTGGCCGGCGGAATCCAAAGACTTTAATTGGGATCAAGATGCAGCATTGATGCTCACCTCCGGAACCACCGCCGCGCCGAGAGCGGTTCGCATCACCCATCATAACATCCAGGCGAACACCAACTCCATCATCGAGTATCTGGAACTGAACCACAATGAACGGATGATGGATATTCTGCCGTTCTACTATTGCTTTGGCACCTCACTCCTGCATACCCATCTACGCGTCGGAGCGTCTTTGGTGCTGTGCAATTCCTTTGTTTATCCGGAACCGGTGCTGGATACATTGGAAGAGTTGGAATGCACCGGCTTTGCCGGCGTGCCCTCGACGTACCAGCTCCTGCTGCGCAACAGCTCATTCCCGCGGCGCGTTAAAAAGCCGTTGCGCAAAATTCAACAGGCGGGCGGCAAACTGCATAACGTGCTGATCAAAGAACTGGTCGCGTGCCAACCGCAGGCGCGGGTGTATGTGATGTACGGGCAAACCGAGGCGACGGCGAGGCTCTCCTATTTGCCTCCTGAGCGGCTGCCGGAAAAACTCGGCTCCATGGGAAAGGGCATCCCCCAGGTTCAGCTGCGGGTGCTGGATGAGTCCGGCAATCCGGTCAAGCCCGGTGAAGTGGGCGAGATCTATGCCACCGGTGAAAATATTTCCCCGGGCTACTGGAAAGATCCCCTGGCGAGCGCAGAAAAATTTATCAACGGCGTTTTGAAAACAGGCGACCTGGCCACAGTGGATGAGGAGGGATTTATTTATATCGTCGATCGCAAAGCGGATTTTATCAAATCCTTCGGATTCCGCGTAAGCAGCCAGGATGTCGAATCCTGCATTCTCGAACTGGAAGACGTGGTCTCTGCGGCGGTGATCGGCGAAGCGGACCTGGTGCGCGGCGAAGCCATTCGAGCATTCGTCGTCCTGCATCCGCACACACCCTTGACGACCGAGGACATCATCAACCATTGCCGGCGCCGCATGGCCCGCCATATGGTCCCGCGCGACGTGACCGTGGTAGACAGCCTGCCGATGAACGCACACGGCAAAGTGGTCAAATCTGAACTGAAAAAATACGCTCGGCCGGTGCCTCAAGAGGCTTCCTAGCCTAGCGGCGTATATCAGTCCAAGGGCAAGCCGGCTGCACTTCAGCGCCCGAACGGCTCGCCTGTCCCCCCCACCCGCATCTCATAATCCTTCTTCGTCCGACGGACGTCACAACTGCACTTACAATGAAGTCAGCCGAGATGTTCACGCATCGAACTCCCGGCGAACGCAGCAGCCGAATAATCGCGAATGGTGCAATGAAAAAACCATTGCAATTGACCGCCATAGTTCGTACACTTTTCCATTTCAACCGGCTGCTTCTGCGGCGGCCGGTCAGCCAAGGAAAGGACTGCTATGAGATCAAAATTCCCCGCAACCTTCTGGACCGCCAACACCATCGAACTCTTTGAACGCGCCGCCTATTACAGCGTGGCCTCCTTTGTAGTGATCTATCTGAATGAGACGCTGGGAATGGCGCCGACCAAATCCACCTTTCTTAACGGCACTCTGCTCTGGGGCCTCATCTATTTTCTGCCTATCCTCAGCGGAACGCTGGCCGATAAATTCGGCTTTAAGAAAGCCCTGACACTGGCTTTTTTTCTTCTCTCCCTGGGCTATTTGATCATGGGCAACCTGACCCGGTTCTGGCCCGCGCTGTCCGGCCAGACCGGGATCGCCATCGACTATACCCTGCCGGTGGTCATCGGCATAATCCTCATCGGCGTGGGCGGCTCTTTTGTCAAACCGGTCATCTCAGGCACGGTGCAAAAGACCTCTGGCGCATTGGCCACGCTGGGGTTCGGCATTTTCTACATGGTGATCAACATCGGCTCCATGACCGGACGCACCGCCTCTTTCTTTGTCCGCACCGCCTTCGGCATCCCTGCCATCTTTGCCTATGTGGCCACCTCCGCTGCACTGATCGGACTAGCCGTCACCCTGCTGATCTATAAAGAACCGGAATACCAGACAGCGACGGACGCCGGCGCCAAGCCCAAAACAGTCCGCCAGGCGCTGATCGGCATGGTCATCGTGCTGAAAAACCTGCGCTTCGTTTTCTTTCTGGTGGTCATCGGCTTTTTCTGGTTCATCTATGTGCAGATCTATAATCTGATTCCACTTTACCTGCGTTTTGTAGATCCCGACGCGCCGGTGGAGCTGTATACGCTGATGAATCCGGTCATGATCGTCTGCTTTCAATTGGTGATCACCCGGCTTTCCAAATCCTGGACTGCGGTGAAATCCATTATGGCCGGTGTAATCGTCACGGTGATCGGCATGGTGCTCAACATTGTTCCAGCCCTGTTGCACCAGAACGCCCAGACGCCCATCGATCTAGGCGCGTTTGCACTGCCGACAGCCGGCCTGTTCATCCTGATCTCCCTGGCCTCCATGGCGATCGGCGAGATGCTCGCGTCGCCCCGCATCTACCAATACATCGGTTCTATTGCGCCCAAAGGGCAAGAAGGGTTGTATCTCGGCTACTCAAACCTCCCACTCGCTCTCGGCACCATTGTAGGGGCGCCCATCGGCGGCATCCTGTTCACCAGCCTGGTCAAAAATCCAGCGGCACAGGGGCTGCCGCCTCAGACCACGCTGATGTGGCTGATCGTTGCAGCGATGGGCGTGATTTCCCTGGTGGGATTATATATCTATGACCGTTTGCTGATCAAGGCGCAGTAAGCATCGGTCGTTTTCCCATTACGGGTTCATGCCACCTAAACAAGAAAGAACAGTTTATGTCGTTTCAGAAGGGTTGGGCGGCGCTGCATCTGCAATTCACATCGCGCGTGCCGCGTACCGAATATTCTGCCGATCAACACTGGCCTCTGGTTCAAGCGGTCACCGGCGTCAAGGTGTCTGCAGACAGCCCGCCGGACCTGCAGGCGCAGGCCTCCGCCGCCTTCCGCAAGGCCTGGCACTACGATCTGGTGTGGAGCATCGCCGTCAGCCGGGAAGAATTCGGCGAACAGTATACTGAAATGGGCCATGCTGTGTATGCGCACGGCGGCCAGGATTACCTGCCCGCAGGCGCTGCAAGGTGGACCGATCCGGAACAAATTCTGAACCTGAACCCGGTGCAGCTATTCGGCATTCCGAATCACCACACCCTGGTCAGCCGCTTCAACAGCCATTACGCGGAAAAATGCCGCCAAACTCCTGAGGCGGTCAATATGACCGGCATTTATATAACCCTCATCTCCGGCCTGATCTATCTCTTCGGCTGGGAGGAGCTGCTGGTCGCAGCAGGAACCAGCGGCGAACGGTTCGGCGCATTGGCAGAGCGGTACCGCCGATGGATCCAGCCCTATTTTAATGCCCTGGCCGATGCCCAAGCGCCGGTGGTGATGATCCATGATGATTTTGTCTGGAGCAGCGGCCCGTTCCTGCATCCGGACTGGTACCGCCGGTTTCTCTTTCCCTCTTATCGTGCTCTGTTCGAGCCTCTGCGCCAAGCGGGAAAAATCATTCTGTTCACCTCTGACGGCGACTATACGCTGTTTATCGACGACCTGGTCGCCTGCGGGGTCAATGGGCTGGTGATGGAACCCTTCACCGACATGGCCAAAGTCGCGACAAGTTATGGAGACCGCATCAGCTTTATCGGCAATGCCGACACCCGCGTGCTGCTGTCCGGCGGTAGAGATGAAATACGCAACGAGGTCAAACGGTGCATGGAGATCGGCAAAGCCCACCCAGGGTTTTTCATGGCCGTGGGCAATCACATTCCCGCCAACACACCGGTGGACAATGCCCTTTTCTACCAGGAGATGTACCAGGAGTTGAGCAGGCGCTGACCTGCACCTCTTCTCAACCGCTGTGTTGAGGTCACTCTTTCCCTTCCATTACGCCTATGATGCAGAGGATCACCGGGAGACCTCTTTGCGCGGCGCGCCGGCCGAAGTGGCGGAGGCGTTGAAAAAGGAACTGCAGGCCCGTCTAAGCACAGCGGGCATGGAGGTGTTGGAGGGGAGGATCACCCACCTGATATATTCATGAGGGATGAAAAAAATTACTGCCCCGCATCGACCGCCGTCTCTAGAATCTTTTGCACCGATGGGCCGATGATGATCTGCGCAGCCTCAACCGTCAAATCAAGTCTCTTGTGCGGGAAGCGGCGATGCAGGCGGGTCGAATGAAACGGGCGAAAAAAACACACTGCCAAAGCAGCGATTGAGCAACAGACACACGGCGTAAACGCCCATGCGGAGTTAAAACTCACACTCCGCCAGAGACGATCAATGTTGGGGACACTGGGACGGCCGGTGCGCCGGCAGGCTGATGGTAAAGTGCGTCCCCTCTCCCAGGCGGCTCTGCACCGTAAGAGTGCCCTGATGGCGGGAGACGATCTCCTTGCACACATACAGACCAAGCCCATGACCGCAGGCATGGCCGCTGTGAAAAGGCTGAAATAACGTAGACAACGTAGCGCGATCCATGCCCGGACCGTTGTCGCACAGGCTGCACACCACCATCTGGCTCTTCTCCTGATAGCCGGTTTTGATGCGCAGGGAGACATCCGGACAAGCCTGCAGAGCGTTGTATAGAAGATTAAACAGCACCTGGCGGATCTGCGATTCCACGCCGCAGATCAAAGGCAGGTTTTCAGCCGCGCAGAATGAGACTGCGGTTTTATGTTTGCGTAAAAAGGACTTGAGGACAAATAAAAAATCAGCGATGACCAGGTTAAGGGAGAGAGGGACAGGATGAAAGTCGGGTTTGACGCCTGAGAAAAGCGCCTGGGTCAACTCAAAAGCGTCGCGCAGCGCCTGAGCGGCGCAGTGCAGGCGCTCCGTCGCCGAGCCATACTCCTGCTGCGCCATGCACTGCAGCGCCACCTCCAGATTGCCATAACCGATGGTGAGTTGGTTATTCATCTCATGGCCGATGCTGGCGGCCAGAGTGCCGGCCATGAGCAGGCTTTGCTGCTGCAAAAGCCGCCCGCTTTGCTCCTCGATATCTGCCGCAGCAGCCGCCGTCTCAATCTCCCTGGTCAGGGCTGCCGCATGTGCTTGATCCCAGCTCATTCACACGCTCCTCTGCCTTTTTTCTGCCCATTCTACGCCCCATCTCCCGTCTGACTGGGACATGCAAGCCTCATGGAGACGAGGCAGCACGTAGAATAAGTGACCCTGTTATCTTACCTAGGGAAAGAGGCAATTCTCATACCAGTCGAAATGGGTCTTTTAGAGCAGCGAGCGTTTTTTTTCCAGGTAATAGCTGTAATTGGCCAGAGTGACTTCAGGCGGCACTCGGTGATCCACGCAGGGGATAAAACCGCCTTGTTGCAGCAGCGGGGTCAGACGATCCCATTCACGGTCGATGGCCCCACGACCGGCGATGAGAGCTCGCTTATCCACGCCGCCGATCAACAGCAGCTGATCGCCATAGTCCTGGCGCAAGCGAATCGCATCGGTGTGGGCAGCCTCCAAGGGAAACATGACGCGAATGCCCGATTCCAGCCAACCCGGAACCAGCTCATAGATGCAACCGTCACAATCCAGAACATTATGCACAATGCCTTTGGCCTTCAGGCTGGAGGTGATCTCCTTGTAGCGCGGCACCATCAGCTCATGAAACAGTCGCGGAGACATCAAGGGGCCGTGATTGTAGCACATATCCTCCCACCACCAGGCCACGTCCACCAGTCCACGGGGGATCCGCTCGATCAACTGAAGGGTCAGCAGAACGAGGTGATCCATCATCTCCCCCACCCAGTCTTTTTCAGACATAAGCGCATAAGAAAAATTTTCCACGCCCATCCAATTGCGCAACCAGCCGTAGAGCGATCCAGCGTTAAAAATAACCGGCAGGCCGGTGCGCTTGGCCTGTTGGCTGAACAAAGCCAGATCTACGCAACGTTCCGGATGTGACGGATCCAGTCTCTCCCGCTTGAACGTTTCCCAATCCGCGCGGCTTTCGATGACATATTTGAGGTAGCGGGGAATGGTCGAACCGGTGGAAGGCACTTCGCAGAGGTTGCCATCCGTGTCTTGCAAAATAAGATGATCGCCCCTGTCTTCCAACACTCTTTTTTCAAACGCCGGATGCAATCCGTTTGGCAATGAGAGCAGGGGAAAAATGGAAACCCCTTCGAGACCGAGATAACACTCCACCTCGCTGTTGGTGATGACCGAGCGCGGCAATCCCTGTTTATGCCACTCGGTGATGGTTTCATCCCAATAGCCAAACTCAAAATCAGGGATCGAATCCGGCTTTTCATGATTGAGAACGGCGAGAAAGCGTTCACGTGTTGTCATAGAGAGTCCTTTTATCTGCGTTGACGGCGTATTATCTGCCGATAAATTTCTTGATGTTGTCCGTCATCACCTGCGTCATGGCGGCGTAGGCCTTGGCGACGCCGTGCTGATTTCGGCGCGCTTCATACAGCTTTTGCACCCACTGATACTTGCCCTCAGGGGCCAGAGACAGCGTTTTCGCAAAGGCGACGTGCAGCAGGCCGGCCGGCAGGCGATCGTAGAGCTGCCACACCGAGTCGACCGGTTGATCGGGCGTGGTTTCAAGGATCACCAGGCTCTGCTTTTTATCCAGACGCTGGGCAAGAAAACCCTGCAGATTCAAAGCCTGTGTCGGCGTGAGCCGCAGCAGCAGTTTTACGCGTCCGGCGGCCAGCAGGGCGGAGATCTGCGCGCTGTCGGCAAGCGTGGTTTCGACAACGCCGTTTTCCTCTGCCCAGGTTTGCACCAACGTGTGCCCCCAGCTGCTGAGTCCTTTGCCGTCGAACACAGGATCCTGCGGCGAGCGAAGGCACAGCCAATTGACGCCGGCGCGGTACAGCAGGCGGGCATGAGCGGCATTCTGGTGCAGCGATTCCGTTCCGTTGAGAGCGATGGCGGCGCACAGCCTGGCGCCGGACGCCGCCTCATCGAAACTGACGCTGTTTTTGAAACGGAGCAGCTTGGATCCTTCACGAATGCGGCGCTCCAGGTCATCGTATGCGGCGAACAGGTCTTTTTCCTCCGCCGTAGCGGGCAGTGGGTAAACCACGCAGCGCACAGCCGCAGGGATGGCGCGATCTCGCAGAGAGTCGGCTTTTGCCAGAGTGGTCGCCGGCTGAAAAGAAAAATCAATCTGATCGCCGAACAAGTGAAAGAAATAGCCGCTGCGATTTCCGCCGAACAACAGAGTGCCGGGCGCATCGGCCAAAACGGTCAGCAGCTCCACACAGCGCTCTCCGACGACCTGCAGCGCCTGAACATTGAGCGTCGACGGGTCATCTTCGAACTGATGATAAAACGGATGGTCTCCTGTAGAGGAGACATAAAAAGCCGGAATGCCCTGTTCGACAAAATAGGCATGATCTGAGCCGAACACGCCGCTGCCGCGGTAGAGTTTCAGTTTTTTACTCACCGAATCATTGTGGCTTCGCACCCAGGGGTCCAGCAGGTCAAAAAAGTAGTTCCGGCCGCTGATGCTGACTCCGCCGTCGCCGGCGCCGACCATATCTAGATTGACGTTGGCGACGATCTTTTCCGCCGGGACTGAGGGATGAAGGGTGAAGTAGCGGGAGCCGAGCAAGCCCTGCTCTTCGCCGCCAAAGCAAGCAAAGATGATCGAGCGCTTGAGTTTTTTCTGCCTGATCACTCGGGCCATCTCCATCACCACCGCTGTTCCGGAGGCGTTATCGTCTGCGCCGGCGTAAAGATGACCATCCAGGGAAAGACCGTTGTGATCCATGTGGGCGCCGACAACCAGGTATTCGTCGGCAAGAACCGGATCCGTGCCGCGGACCACGACCAGGACGTTTTCGCCTTCCTGGACGGCCGCCAGATCAAACCGGCTGCTCATCGCCATCCTCCGATGAAAGGAAAAAGAGTGGGGTTTGTCAGCCAGGTCGCGAAGGAGATGATCAATGTTTTTGTGGCATCCGGTAAAGAGGTCGCGCGCCACTTTTTTAGAGATGTTGAAAATGGGCATGTGCGGTCGATATCCTTCTGCGGTGATCGTAACGCCGCGCAGAGGCCAATCGCCCCGGTCCAGCATCAACAGGCCGGAAGCCCCTTTTTGTTCAGCGGTGCGCACCTTGTAAAACCGCTCGTTGGCAAACGCCCAATCCTGGCCATTCTGCGGCACGCCGCGTTGAATCAATACGATCTTGCCCTTTACGTCCATGCCCGCATAATCGTCCCAGCCCATGGAGGGTTCAGAGATGCCGTAGCCGATAAAAACCACCTCTGCGGAAAGCTCGGCGGAGCCCGAGTTTTGATACGGGATGAAATCAACATTCTCCCGGTATTCGATGGCGCCATAAGAGCTGTTGAGCAGCTTCAATTTAGCCTTTTTCTTCTGCTCGGTGACCAGCATGGGAAATATCTGCAAATAGCCGTTCTCATCGCCCATGGGCGTCAATCCCCAGCTCTTCAGCTGGTTGCTGATCCACAGCGCGGCGTTGCGCGCCTCCGTAGTGCCGGTCTTGCGGCCTTTGTATTTCGGCAGGCACAGCTCCTCGACATAAGAAAATGCGGCTGATCCATCAAAAGCGTCCTGGGCCGCGGTGAACGAGAACAATAGTAAAACAAAGATCACGCTCTTTTTCATCAAATCGTCCTTTGCGCAGTTTGGGGTTCCGTTAGGATCAACCGATCAGGGTGAAATCAGCAACCTGAAGATTGACTAAACTTTTATTTTATTAAAAATAATCCTCTCCTGCAAGCGAAAAAAAACGGTTGGCGCAGGAATGAGCTGAATACTTGACGAAAAAGCGACCGCGGGGTTTGGTAGATATTGACATTGTAGAATGATTTATCTATATTAAAAGCTGCAAATTGAACGTGTTAATAGGAAAGCCCTATGCAGGGTGCCATCATACCTGTCATTGCGGACGATCGTGAGAGAAAAAGTGATGCGGTCAACGAGCTGCTCAGGCTTCCTCAGGTTCGACTGACCATTCACAGACTGCCGGTGGGCGACTATCTGGTCGCCGGCCGTCTTCTCTTTGAACGTAAAACAATATGCGATCTAGCGGCATCTATCAGGGACGGTCGGTTATTCGCTCAAGCGCGACGTCTCGCAGCTGCAAAAGGAATGCCGGCGCTGATCGTGCAGGGCACGGGAGCCGAATTTCACGCTCAGGGGATGAGCCGCGAAGCGATCCAGGGGGCATTGGTAAGCCTAGCCTTTAGATTCGGGATTCCAGTATTGCGCGCCCGGGACGGTCGCGAATGCGTTTCCCTCATGCTCTATGCCGCCGCACAGACCGCGGACGGCAAAAAAGTACTGCTGCGACGGCCGGCCGCCTTGGGAAAAAACAAACAGCGTCGCCAAATGTATATCTTGCAGGGCTTGCCCGGCGTCGGCGATGTGCGCAGCCGAAATTTGCTGGAACGATTTCAGACTCCGGCTCATGTTTTCACGGCATCCATCGATGAACTCAAACAGGTCCAGGGTATCGGCCGAATCCAGGCAGAAAAAATTTACTCCCTCATCCATGAAAACCCTGCCGAATATCGCTTCTCTGCAGGCCATCGATGAACCAGGGTGCACTTAAAAAAAAGGAATCTTCATGTCCAAATCCACTGTAGCCGTGTTGCGCACCAGCCCCAAGAGCGTGCTCGCCGATTATCACAAACTGATGAATCTGGCCGGATACCAGACGGTACTTGATAAACAGGCCGAGACCGCTCTGAAGATCAACATATCCTGGCATTTTTTCTTCCCCGGCAGTTCGACGACTCCCTGGCAGCTGGAGGGCGTAATCCGCACGCTGAAACAAGACGGCTTTGCGCCGGCGAGAATCCACGGCTGCCACAACCGTACAGTGGTGGTCGATGCCCATCTCGGCGAACAGGAAAACAAACAGATCAATGTATTGCAGGCGCACGGGCTAGCCAACGTTCATCTCTACGAAGGGGAAGAGTGGATCAATGTGCACGAAGCGGTGGGCGACCTGAGCGCGAAATTTCTCTGTCTGAATCAGGTTTTTCCCAAGGGATTCTTTATCCCCAAGCGGTTCATCGGCGAAAACATCATCCACCTGCCCACGGTCAAAACCCACATCTTTACCACCACCACCGGCGCCATGAAAAACGCTTTTGGCGGTTTGCTCAATGAACGCCGGCACTGGACCCATTCGGTCATCCACGAAACTCTGGTGGATCTGTTGATGATTCAAAAACACATCCACCGCGGTCTGTTTGCGGTGATGGATGGCACCTTTGCCGGCGATGGACCGGGTCCGCGCTGCATGACGCCCTATGTCAAAAACATTCTCCTGGCTTCCAGCGATCAGGTAGCCATCGATGCGATCGCAGCCAAGCTCATGGGATTCGATCCGCTTTCTATCAAATACATCCGTCTGGCGCATGAACAGGGTTTGGGTTGCGGAGACCCGAAGGAGATCGAGATCGTCGGCGACCTGGAAGCAGCCCGGGAGAACTGGAAATTCATCGGACCGTATAAAAAGATGACCTTTGCCTCGCGAATGCAGCATCGCATCTATTGGGGTCCGCTGAAAAAGCCGTTGGAGTGGACGCTGAAAACCGTGCTGGCGCCATGGTCCTACATCGCCAGCGTGGTCTATCACGACAGCTTTTGGTACCCGCTGTTCGCCAAGCATAAAATGAACAAAGCCTTGAGCAGCGAGTGGGGCCGTCTGTTTCATAACTGGGAAACGGTCCGGGCGGACGAGCAGGGCTTTGCGGATGTGGGCCAAAGCGCGCCGAAGCTCGAACGATCCGGCTGGAGAGTATTCCTGCGCTCGTTTAAAGTGCTGATGACCTGCTTAAAGGAGGCGCCGGAATTCGCCGCGCGTAAAAGGCGGCGCTCGGCTTAAAGCCGGATGCCGACGAAAGCCCCTGGATTCAGCCGGAACCGGAAATTCGATAAAGTGAAGACAAGGAAAGAACGATGTTCAACTGGTTGTTTGACCCGCAAGCCTGGATCGCTTTAGCGACGCTGACCTCTCTGGAGATCGTCCTGGGCATTGACAACATCATTTTCATATCCATCCTGGTGGCCGAACTGCCCATCGAGCAGCGCAACCGCGGCCGGATCCTGGGCCTGGCCCTGGCCATGTTCGCTCGAATCGGCCTGCTGCTGTCGCTGACCTGGCTGATGCGGCTGACCCAGCCGCTTTTCACGATCTGGAGTCAAGAGATCTCTGGAAGAGACCTAATTCTGATCCTCGGCGGTCTTTTTCTCATCGGCAAAAGCACGCACGAGATTCATTCCGCGGTGGAAGGCGCAGAGGAAAAAAAGACAACGCCCAAGGTCACCAGCTTTGGCGGCGTACTGGTCATGATCGCTGTCATCGACATCATCTTTTCGCTGGATTCGGTCATCACCGCCGTGGGCATGGCCAACCATCTGCCGGTGATGATTCTGGCCATCGTCATCGCGGTCATGGTCATGATGCTGGCAAGCAAATCCATCGGCCTTTTTATCGACACGCACCCAACCCTGAAGATGCTCGCTTTGAGCTTTCTCATCCTCGTCGGCGTGGCGCTGCTGGGCGAGGGCCTTGATCTGCACATCCCCAAAGGATATATCTATTTCGCCATGGCGTTCTCGGTAGTGGTCGAAATGCTCAACCTAAAAGTCCGGGAACGGCGTTTTCAGCCGCTCAAGTCGCATTCACAGAACATTTAAAAGGAGACCCTCATGAAAATCCAACTCGTGCTGTTCGTGGTCGTTCCTGCCCTGCTCGCTGTGCTTCAACCGGCAGGCGCCGGCAACATTCCAAACGAATGCCGCATCGGCGGCTTTTACCTTGGCCCGCAGGCTTACAGCTTCCGCCTTTACACCTTTTTTGAGGCTGTGGACAAGGCCAAGGAAGCGGGCTGCAGCGTGATCGAAGCGTTTCCCGGACAAAAGCTGAGCCCGGAGGACGAAACGCCCTTTGGCCACACGGCCCCGCCGGCGGTGTGGAGCAAAGCCAAGCGCAAGCTGGAGGCCGCCGGCGTGCGTTTGGTGAACTACGGCGTTGTGGGCTTTAAAAGCGATGCTGAACTGGCGCAGATTTTTGATTTCGCCAAATTGATGAGCATCCCCTGCGTCACCATGGAGCCCAGTCCGGCCACTGCCGAAACCATCGACAAGATCGAAACACTGGTCAAGCAGTATGACATCAAACTGGCGATCCATAATCATCCTAAAAACGAAAAGAATCCGGATTATAAATACTGGGACCCCCAATTTGTCCTGTCTCTGGTAAAAGACCGGGACCCGCGCATCGGCTCCGGCGCTGACACCGGACACTGGCTGCGCTCCGGGATCAATCCGGTGGATGCCCTGAAAACACTCCAGGGACGGATCATCAGCTGCCATCTGAAGGATTTGAATATGATGAGCCCCAAAGCGACGGATGTGCCCTTTGGCCGCGGTGTGGCCGACATCAAGGGCGTGCTCGATGAATTAAAACGGCAGGGCTTCAACGGCAACATCTCGATGGAGTATGAATCCAATTGGGAAAACAATATCGTCGAGATCAAGCAGTGCGTGGATTTTGTCAGGCAGCACGGAACCAAGCAACCCTGAGCAGGCGACAAAGAGTGCTGCGGGCCCCCCAACGATGATAGAGCGATGCCCGCAATTTAATTTCTACCGTCAATGGGTCGGTGCGTTTTTGTTGTTAGCTTGCCAACAAGGCTGCCAAAAAGCAATGTCAAAACTATACGCCGGGGCAATTTGATTCGGGACGTCGATCTGTAGAACTCGCGTCGGGATTGGCTTCGATGTTTGAGTTAACCGCTATGCTTTATTCTTTCTACTTGCGTCTCCATTGCAGATCCAACAACGGCAACAGATGCCATTGGCGGCCGAAAGGATACTCGGCGTAACTCAACAGGCAGCCGAAGCGGATCTGGAAAAAGGGCGTTCGTTCCCAGCACAGCAACCCTTTCATTTCATAGGCGAATCCCGCCCGGGCCGGCGGACAGACGAGCACCTGGTTGTCCAAAGACCACTGCCACCGTCGCCAGGCGGGACCCTGCAGATTCAGCGCCGCTGTCCAGCGATAGCCGTGGTAAAAAACCGTCATCCGCGGATAAACCACAGGCAGATCAATGGTCGTCCGCTCATCCAGCGCCGCCGTCTTCAAACCCACGCCGAAACCCAGGCTCCAGGTAGCCGTCAGTCTCTCGCTCATCGCCCTGCGGAAACGCAGGTGATGATTTAATCCCAATAAAAAAGGAATTTCAAACTCTGAGGAGAGGATGCCGCCGACCCCTTTTCTGCGTAGAATGCGCAGCATCCAGGTGGGACAGAAAAAGCCGTGTTGGGACAAAATCTGCCAGCCGCAGGCGGTTCCATGAGACCATTTTATGGAAGCGTTCGGCAAGATCAGAAACCATAGTGGATGCGTAGAGATCTCCACTTTCTCAGACCAAGCATAACGCAGGGGACCCCAGAAACCGATCTCCCAGCGCAGCGGTTTTTCGTACGCCGGCTCAAAGGCGGCAAGGCCGGCTGTCGAGGACGCGAGCAGCAGCCATAAAAGCGCCGTTAAACAAACCGCTCTTTTCATTCGGGCACTCTCCACCGGGAACTGACCGGCACATGATCGGAAAGGTCCAGATAATCCTGATGCGTGACGGTGGAATGGGGCAGCCATTCGGTATTGGTGAAAAGATAATCGATTTTGCGATCCCAGAACGCGGTACGATCCGTGCAATGGGTAAAGCAGCGCTTTTGATCAGCCTGGTAGCTCAGCAGCGGAATGTCAGGCGCATAGGCATCATACATCGGCTGCAGCCAGGTCTTTTCCGGAGTGTAATGGCTGCCCTCCTTATGCAGAGGAACATCGCCGGGATGATGAAAAGATTCATCGGGGCAGCGATCCTCCAGACAAAAATCAGTGGAATCCGAACCTGGCGGCAGCATGTTGAAATCCCCGCCGGCGATAAACAACGCCTGCTCGGCCTGCAGCTTGTCCAGTTCCTGTTTGAAGCGTTCAATGTGTTTACGCTTGGTGTCATCGGTGGAAAAAGCATCAACGTGAATATTTAAAACATAAAAATCATCATGCCCGGGCAGGGCAACCCTGATTTTCAGCAGGCAGCGCTGCAGATAGAAATATCTGGTCAAGGCGTCCTGATCGCCGCGTTTGGGCAATTGGATGCGTTCGTGTTCAGCGATGGGCCATCGCGACAAGATGGCGTTGCCCATATCCATACGGCCGAGGCCGTCGCTGGGGATGAACTGCGCTTGCCAGGAGGAGGCGTACGCTGCATAGTTCAGAGCGGTATGATCCAGGAGCCATTGCACCTCATCCACATAGGCGGTTCGTTTGGAACGGACATCCACCTCCTGCAGCAGGAGCAAGTCCGGATCGATCTCATTGATTTTAACCGCCAATTTCTGCAACGTGGTCATGACCTCCGCCTCGGTCAACAGCACGCGATCACCGCAGCTGTCGCCAAACCAAGGCGTCTGACGGCCGGCGGCGAAACGGATATTCCAGGTCATGACGGTTATACTATCCGGAGCCGACTTGACATAGGGCGCGTGACGGGCGGTGTAGAGTACGGCGCTTTCTAGGTCATCGAACTGCGTAACCAGTGGGTCGCAGCAGCAAAGCAATACAATCCCTAATACGGCTGCAAACTCACGCCCCATAAACGATCGCCTCATGTTTTATACCTCCGAAGAGATTGCCGTCTTGCAAACGCGTCAGGGTTCGAGCACGGGCGAAATCGAGCTTTTGCGCGGTCGCTCCGGCAGCCAGTGCAGAATGGCCGGCGTCACGTCGAGGATGGAAAAGAGCTGCGCCGCGGTTTCCCGGGCGCAGCAGCCGAACAGCAGAGTCATGGCCGGGTTCACGGTATGGCCTTTGACGCACACATTCTCGATATTGCCGTGATCGCTGGTCAGCAGCACCAGCGTATCGCTCAGATCGACGTGGGCCAGAACCGTTTCGAGAAAAAGCTCCAATTTCAGCAGTTCCTGACTGGCTCTAGCCAGATCCCGGCTGTGGCCGGCCCGGTCGGTTTGAAAATATTCAAACAGGGTGAAATGAAAATCACGGCTGCGCCGACCGACGATCTCCCCCGCTTTTTCCACAGAAAAAACCGGAACGTTAAAACCATCGGCCACCAGCGCTTCACCGGTCAAATCCTGATACACTGATCGTTCAGCCGCCAGGTCGTCCAGATCAAAAAACGGCAGTTCTGCATAGAGGTTGCTCACGGTGGTCGCCGAGAGAAAGCGCAGGATGTCCTGTGGAGCATAGTCAAAAAAGGGAGGCCGAAACGTGTTGAGAAAGGCGGCGTCATAGCCGCGTTTTACAATAGTGGATAGAATCGAGGAGCGGGCGAGAATCTCGCGCAGGGCTTGATTCGGAAAACCATTTAAATGACGGCCAATCGCCTGTGCGCTGTTCACCCCGGTCAGGAGCGCGGTTTGGCCTGTGGCGGATTGCGGCAGACCCGGCAAGCCCAGGCCGGCGTCCAGGCCTAATGCGAAGCCGCCGCCCTTCAGGGGACGAGGAAAGGTTTGCGTGAGAAAATGGTTGAAATATTTCAGTCCCGGCTGACAACACGGATTGCACGTTTCATCCGCCTCCCCGATTCCCAGCCCATCGACAAACAGTAAAAGAATGTGATGAGGAGCGGCCATACTCAATATACTTTTTTCAACCGGGTCCCTGGATAATAAGCGGACAGAATGGTTGCCGCGTTTTGTCCGCGCAGGGCGCGGATGGCGGCGCCGACCTGACACATGCCGACGCCATGCCCCCAGCCGGCGCCGGTGAACCGAAACGCCTCGGCCAGGCCGTTCCGTTCATTCACCTTGTCAATCACAAAGCAGGCGCTGTACAGGGCGCTGGAGGACAGGGTTCGGCGGATGTTCAACTCGCGGGTTACCGTGACCGAGTCGCGGCTGCCGACGATGAGGATCTCGGCAAGGCGGCCGGAAACCCCGCGGCGCACCGGAACGATCTCGCGCAGATCGCCGATCTCAACGCCGGTTTTCTCCACGATCCACTTTTGCAGATCCTGGCGCGTGGCCGTGGTCTGCCAGCGGAAATATTTTTCCGCATATTGGGCGAAAGAGGGACGACCGGCCGTTTGGATGTTGCAGTTCACCTTGGGGTCGGATTGGACCCACAAACGGGCATTCGCCTCCTTGGTCAAATCCAGGGCGTTACGGTCGATGCCCGATTCGATGGAATCAAACTCACCGCGCAGATAGGGTTGGCCGTCTCCTTCCCACACCTCAGCGGCATCGGCGGTGTGTCCACCGCACACCGCTGAATAGGTGGCGGTGCAAAGCTGATCGCCGTAGGTCAAAACCATTCCGCGCGTCGAGGCCACCGCTGAGGAGGCCTTCTCGTTCTGTTGGCTCAGGCCGACATAGACTTGACAATGCACCTCATCGCAGACATCATAATCCGCGCCGCGATGAAAACGGTAAAAATTGTTCAAAAAGAGCGTCCGCGAAACTATCGCTTGCGCCTTGAGCGCTTCGGCGGGAAAATTCGAGGGCATCTCGCCGGCCACCACGCCGCGGAGATAGGCCTCCAAATTGACCACATTGATCACATTCAAGAGTCCGGCGTTGTCCACCGCCAACTCGAGTTCGCCGGCGTAGCTGCGGCTCTCCTGGTGCTCCCAGTGATAGCCGGTTCCCACCTGTACGTTTTTCAACGCCACGCCGCTGCCCAACAGACGCAGTCGGTCATGGACCCCATACTCTTTGCCGCTGGGCGAGAGAAGTTTGATCACGCCGCCGCCCGGCCGTTCCCACTCCTCCACGACGCGCGCATTGGCCAGAGTCGTTGAGGTCTTGAAATAGAGATCCGCGCTCATCTGCGTATCAAACGTTTTATCCAGCAGCACGCGGTAATAGCGGCGATCCACCAGGGTTTTGTTGTCAATACGCAGCACTTCTCCGAACGGCTTGATCTCCACCGGCACCTCACGGGCCTTCATCCGCTGAGCGGTTTCTTTGGCGCGCGCCTCGGAAGCTGATTCAAACAGCAGTATGCGGTAATGCTTTTGCCCCGGAGTGATCTCTGCGACCGCTGCGCTCCATAAGCCGGGCTCATTGAGTTGCAGATTTTCCTTTGCCACCGATGCCTGAACCCGGAACGGGCCCTGGGGTTCAAAATAAATCTTTTCCTGGCCTTCCAAAATCCCCACCCGAATGATGGGATCGCTCACCGGTGGTTCATAGCGAACACGGGCACAGGAAAGGAACGCCGCCAGTGCAAAAAGAGGGACGATCCATAAGAGATTGGGCAATCCTTTCTTCATAGCCATCCTTCCTTTATTTCATTCGCAACAGGCTAAGTCGTTCAAGGTCAGCCGTTTTGAGACGTTGACAGACGCCATTGGAACGGACCGCCCGTCGCTCAGTCCACTTCCTCACCCCTGCTGATACCCCATCTCCCGCAGCAGACTGTCTCTTTTCCGCCACTTTTCCCGCACTGCCACCCACAGTTCCAGGAACACCGGCCGTTGCAGAAACGCTTCGATCTCTTTGCGGCTGCTCTCCCCGATCTTGCGCAAGCTCTGTCCGTTTTTGCCGATGATGATGGCTTTTTGTGTATCCCGCTCCACCACGATGCGGGCGCGAATCAAATCTTTACGGCCCGGCTGCTCGTGAAACTCGTCGATCACCACCGCGGTGGAATAGGGGATTTCGTCATGATAGTTGAAAAAAATTTTTTCGCGGATGATCTCGGCGACGAAAAACCGTTCTGGATGTTCGGTCAGATCCTCAGGAGAATAGAGGGGCTCGCCTTCCGGCAGCAGACTCGCCAGGGCCGGCTCTAGGGCATCGGTGTTTTTGCCGTGTAGGGCTGAGATCGGAAAAATGTGTTCGAATCGGTAACGGCTTTGCATCGTCTCGATGACGCGGAGCAGTTGTTCCGGCTGCGCCAGATCCACCTTGTTGATCGCCAGCACCAGGGGTTTGCCCAGGGACTGCAAATGATCGAGGATGGCCGTATCCTGGACATTCGGCCGATCGTAGCTGTCGGTCACGTACAAAAGGACATCGCTGTCCGCCGCCGCCTGTCGCGCCGCCCGCATCATCATCTCCTGCAGCCGATACGTTGGTTCCAGAAGGCCGGGCGTGTCAAAGTAAACGATCTGAAAACCATCGCCGGTCTGAATGCCGATGATGCGGTGACGTGTAGTCTGCGGCTTGGCGGTGGCGATGGAAAGTTTGAAGCGCAACAGGTGATTGATCAGCGTGGATTTGCCGACATTCGGCCTGCCGACGATGGCGACATACCCGCAGCGGAATCCCGAAGACGTTGTGGAACCAGTCGTTGCCATTACAGATAGGCGTCCAGCGTATGGCTGTCGAACAGCCGGTCGACCAGTTCAACGCCGCTGACCAGCCGCAGCGTATGAAACTGGCAGCCGTTGCGCAGACACCCTTCGATGATGCCGCCGTTGGGAAGATGCAGGGCGAACATCGCGGCCGAACACACCTGGCAGCGCTGGTCGTCGTCATTCAGAGACACGCGGCAGTGAGGACAGAAAAATTCCACCACACCGCCTTCGTCCACCTCTATCTCAAAGACGTTTTTAAAGCTGCCATATACCGGATCCAGATAAATCAGACCTTCCTGATCCTTATATTTAACCAAAACGGAAACCGAAGCGTAGCCGTTTATGGTGTGCTCGGCATCCATCAGACTGTGGCCATTGGGGCAACTGGCATTCTGAATTCGGATGGCCTTGCTCGGCAGCTCGATTTCGAGCGTCTCCTTTTGTTTCTTCGACATGGAGCAACCTCCTCATCGCTAGCTTAATAAGATTTGGCGACCAGCACCCTCTGCGCGGATGGAGCGCCGCAGACGATGCAGGCGCCGGGCTCCCCGCCGTCTTCGATCGGCTGCAGCCGGATGGTGGCTTTGGCATCCTGCTGAAATTTTTCTTCGCAGGCGCCCTGACCGCACCAATGCACCCAGAAAAAACCGCCCGGCGATTCCAGCCGTTCGATCAGCTCTTTATATTCATCGCAGGTGAAGGTGTTGGCATCCCGGTTGCGCAGCGCCCGCGCATACAGATCCTTCTGTATCTTTTCCAGCAGCGCCTCGATGGTGGCGAGCAGGCTGTACTGGGGCACGGCGATTTTTTCTCCGGTATCGCGCCGGACAACGATCACCTGGTTTTGCGCCACATCCTTGGGCCCCATCTCGATACGAATGGGCACTCCCCGTTTTTCCCATTCATTGAACTTGTAGCCCGGGCGATACTGATCGCGATCGTCGATCTTGTAGGGGATGCGCCCCTTCCAATCCCGAGTCAAATCCACGGCCTTTTGCTTCATCGCCGCCCTCTCCGCATCCTCTTTCCAGATCGGCACCACCACCACTTTGGTGGGCGCCAGCCGCGGCGGCAGCACCAGACCGTTGTCATCGCTGTGCATCATGATCAGCGCGCCGATCAACCGCGTCGATACGCCCCAACTGGTGGCGTACACATAGCGGACTTTGCTCTGCTCATCCTGAAAGGTCACATCAAACGCCTTGGCGAAATTCTGTCCCAGATAATGCGAGGTGCCGCACTGCAGCGCTTTATAGTCCTGCATCATCGCCTCGATGCAGTAGGTACGCACCGCACCGGCGAACTTTTCCTTTTCAGTTTTGATGCCGGTAAAAACCGGCGCCGCCATATATTCCTCGGCAAAGGTGCGATAGACGCCAAGGATGAGCAGCGTCTCATCCACCGCCTCCTTTTCCGTGGCGTGCGCTGTATGGCCCTCCTGCCAGAGGAATTCCGTAGTGCGTAAAAACAGCCGGGTTCTCATCTCCCAACGCACTACATTCGCCCACTGATTGATCAAAATCGGCAGATCGCGATAGGATTGGATCCAATTTTTATACGTGGACCAGATGATGGTCTCCGAGGTGGGGCGGACAAAAAGCGGTTCGTCCAGTTTTTTTCCGCCCCCATGGGTCACCACCGCACATTCCGGTGCAAAGCCCTCCACATGCTGGGCTTCCCGGTGCATAAAATTTTCCGGTATGAACAAAGGAAAATAAGCGTTGACATGGCCGGTCTCTTTGAACAACCGGTCCAAATTGGCTTGAATATGCTCCCAGATCGCATAGCCGGTCGGTTTGATCACCATACAGCCCTTCACGGCCGAATGCTCCGCCAACTGGGCGGCGTCAATTACATCCAGATACCATTTTGAATAATCCTCACTGCGTTTCGTAATTCCTTTTGCCATAATCTTTTCCTTGTGAGCCATGAATCCAGTATTTCACTCAGACCGAATCAGGGGATCAGGCCTGTTGCCAACAAACATCCACTTTGTGCAGCGCATACAGATGGCACTCCCGCTGATCCTGCATGCCGGCCAGGCAATACAGGTCCCGCCGCTCGCGGACACGGCCCTCCAGCCTCTCGGTCACATCCACCAACGCACCATGCGGACAATGGAGGCAGTTGCCGGACTGGCGCGGAAAATAGGTGGCGCCCGACTTGGCGACCAGCGCCTGACTGTTCGTCCAGGCCGGCGCTCCGGATCTTGTTTCAAAGTGAACGGCGCGCACCTGGGTCAGAATCAGGCGTCCCCGGTCCATCTTGAGCAGGGCTTGCGCCTCCACCTCATCCCCGACCGCAAAGGCTAATTGCTCCTGCACTCCCGGCGAGACAAGCGCATAAAAGGTGTCCTGAAAATGATCCCGATCAAGAAATCCCTCGGACATGACCAGGAGATAGCCGGACAAACGAACATGACCATGATCCCGGTCGATCTCTTTGATGAAGCGCGGTTTGACCGCCTGCACGCGAAAGGAGACCGGGATTTGCCGGTTCGTCATCTCCGCCAGCCATTCATCGAACACCTCGCATTCCTGGGTAAATGCGCGATACACTTCCTCCGGCGCCACTATTTTCGGCTGGCAGTGCCGCTTTTCGTCCTGATAAAAGCTGCAGCCCTGGCATAAACGACCGACGTAATGATACCCGCGTTTACAACTCAATCCCTTGTTTTTCCGGCTGCAGGACCAATGGAAATAGATACACCCCTGTGGAAAACAGCGCTTCGCCTGCAAGACGTGATAAGCAGAGACCTTATCTTCGAACCGGCCATGGCTGCTGTAATTGCAGCGAAAGATGTCCGTCCGTTTATAGGGATTTTTCAATCCGATGACCCCATAATTGGTCTATAATCATAAATGTATAAAAAACAAAAAAGATAATCAAGATAATTCTTGCGCGAGAAAAAACGAACCCCCTGCCCCACTGAAGCGCAAAGAGCTCCTAAATGCTTGCATTTGACGGCTGAAATGCTAACTTTCGACTTGGCCGGAGTTCGACAACCGCACGGCCCCCGCGCAAACACGATTAAAATGATGGACGCTCCATGACCCTGTCACCGATTGATCTGGTTCTTCTCGTTGGTTATCTTGCCGGGGTGACCGTTTTCGGCGCCTGGCTGGGAAAAAAACAAAAGAACGCCACAGACTATTTTCTGGGCAGCCGCAACCTGCCCTGGCTGGCGGTCTGTTTTTCCGTCATTGCCACCGAAACAAGCACTCTGACCTTTATCAGCATTCCCGGATTGGCTTATCTGACCAATCTCAATTTCATGCAGATGACCTTCGGCTATCTCATCGGCCGCGTCGTCATCAGTTTGCTGCTGCTGCCTGGTTATTATCGCGGCGAAATCAAGACCGCTTATGAGTTGATCGGCAACCGCTTCGGGCCGACCTTGCGCAGCTTTACCGCGGTGATTTTTCAGGTCACTCGGCTGCTGGCGGACGGCGTGCGCCTGTTTGCCACCGCCATCCCTCTGGCCATGATCACCGGATGGGACTACAGCTGGAGCATCATCGTAATGGCGGTGTTGACCATCCTCTATACTTTTATCGGAGGTTTGCGAGCCGTGGTCTGGATGGATGTCATCCAATTGTTTGTCTATCTCGCGGGAGCGGGCTTGGTGATGGCGGTGGCGGTACATCAACTGCCTGAGGGTTGGTTCACGGTGTGGCAGGCCTGCCAGGCAGAGGGCAAACTGCAAATGATCACCAGCGGTCTCTCCATGACCGCCAGCGAATTTTTCCGCAGCAACTATACGTTGTTCTCCGGAATGATCGGCGGCGCCTTTTTATCTATGGCTTCGCACGGCACGGATCATCTCATGGTGCAGCGGCTGTTGAGCTGCCGCGACCTGCGCAGCAGTCAGAAAGCGCTGATCGGCAGCGGTCTTTTTGTGATCGTTCAGTTCCTGCTCTTTTTGGTTCTAGGTCTTGTGCTCTATGCCTATTACAACGGCGCGGCCTTGCGCTCCGATGAAGTGCTGGCGAAATTCATCTCGACCGAATTGCCCGCCGGCGCCGCCGGACTGATCATTGCCGGCATCTTTGCCGCCGCCATGTCCACCCTGAGCGGTTCGCTCAACTCCCTCGCCTCCTCGACGCTTTTCGATCTCTACAAACCACGCTGGGGAAAAAATCTAAATGAAAAAAAAGAGCTCTATCTTTCCAAACTCCTGACCTTGGGTTGGGGCATGGTGTTTATCGGCGGCGCCATGATGTTCAAAGACCAAAACAATCCGGTGGTCGAGCTGGGGCTGGCCATCGCCTCCTTCACCTATGGCGGCATGCTGGGCGTATTCTTTCTCGGCACCTTTAATAAAAAAGTCCGGGAGTCGGATGCACTGGTGGCCCTTTGGAGCGCCATCCTCTTCATGACCTGGATCATCGGAGTGCACGGCGTACAGGCCGTCATTATGGTGTCCTTGAACCTGCTGGCTGCGTTATGGATTTGGCATCGGGTTCCGTGGCGGTCTCACAGAACGTTTGTCATCCTCTTTGCCCTGTTGATGACCCTGCTGATATTCTTCCAGCCGGCCATCACCTTCAGCTGGCCCTGGTATACTCTGATCGGACTGTTGGTGTGTTTGATGGTGGGCATTGCGCTTTCGCGGGCACAAAAAAGCCGTTGAAATCAAAGAATCAACGGCTTAACCCCCAAAATGGGTCCCCCTCAAGAACGGCTCCTATTTGTGCCCCTCGGCACTTGAGCCTATACAAGAAACATGCCAAAAACAGGGTAAAATAGAACTGTTGTAATTATTTCACTTGCAGACAGGCGCGCAAACCGAACCGTGCGCATGTTGCGAAAATACAACAAAATGAAACCCGTCTGCTGCAAATTAACCACAAACCGTGCAGAACTTGAGTTCTTTGGCGATATTAACCGGCGAGCGGGTGGGCACATCTCTACCCTCCAGATGGATGCCCCGCTCGTAGAGCAGGCGCAGGTTAGCGATATCACGGTCGTCGACAAAGATAAAGGGCGCGATCTGATTTTTTCCCGGCTTGAAGTGCATGCCGGCGACATTGACCGATTGAATGGGAACGCCGGCCGCGACCAGATCGACGATATATTTGGGGTCGTCCACCAGCAGCAGAATGCGCTCGTGGGCGGCCCGCTCCGAAAGCAACTCTGCGACGGTCTCCTGCAGTGTCAGCACCGATGCCGAGACATCCGGCGGCACTGCCGACAGATAGATGGTCTTTTGCCAATCAGTCGTTGCGACTTCATCGCTGCACAACATGATCCGGTCAGGATTGAGCGCCTGCCGCCAGCCGACGACGACCTGACCATGAATTAAGCGATCATCGATGCGAACTTGAACCAATCCCATGCTTACCCAGCTCCTCTATCACATCCTTATTCAGCGACATGCAACGTGATGCCGCGCAATCCATCTTTAACCACCGCATCCGCCAGTTTGTCCAGCGTGAGTAAATCCCGTTTGGTGACGAACGACAGCACCATGGAAAGGTTGACGCCGGAGACGACGCGCACGTGCGGATGGTCTTTGGCCACCGCCACGGCCACATTCCAGCAGCTTCCGCCTTTGAGGCTCGCCATCACGATGACGCCGTCCTGCTTGACTTCGGGCGCATGAATGAGCGCCGACAGCCGCGCGGAGATCTCGCTCACCGACATGTTGTTGACGATCAGGCTGTGCAGTCCTTCATCCAGTCCCATGATGCCGCGAACGGCTTCGATCATCGCATCGCCGATGGGACCATGCGTCAAGATAATCCCGTGTATCATGTATCATCCCGCGTTGGGGGGTCTTTTTTCATTCGAGAGATGAGCCAGTCGTCAAAATCCTTGGCGGCATTTTCTCCGAGCTGCTTTAATTTATGATTGAGGGCCACGCCCTCTGCGATCACCGTCAGATTTTTCCCGGGCAGAATCGGCAGCACCACCATGGGGATACGGACGCCGAGCAGGTCGCGCCAGCCTTCATCCATGCCGGTGCGTTCATATTCCCGGATCGCGTTAAACCGCTCCAGATGCAGTATGATCTGTATCTGTTTCTTGCCGCGGATGGCCCGAATGCCGAACATCCGCCGCACATCGATGATGCCCAGGCCGCGGATCTCCATATGATGCATCAGCAGATCGCTGGGCGCTCCCTCCAGTCGATTGCGGCCGGCGCGGGTAATAGTGACCACGTCATCCGCCACCAGCTGATGGCCGCGTTCAATCAGATCCAGGGCCATTTCGCTCTTGCCGATGGCGCTCTCGCCGGTGATCAGCATGCCCACACCGTGCACATCCACCAGCGAGCCGTGCAGAATGAGCTGAGGGGCGAAAATGGCATTCAGATATTCGCTCAAATGGTGCGTGAGCGCCGTAGTGCTGAGGGGCGTGCTTAAAAGGGGAATGTCGTTTCGATTAGCTATCTCGATCATTTCCCCCGGAGGTTTGTTGCTGTTGGTAAAGATGATGCAGGGTAGATCAAAACCCAATACGCGCTGGATGGTCTGCAGCCGTTCGGCTTCGAACAGAGTGTTCAGGTAACCGACCTCGGTGTTGCCCATGATCTGAATGCGCCAGTAGGTGAACAGTTCCACAAAACCGCTCAGGGCCAGGCCCGGACGGTTCAGCTCCCGTTCCCTGATCTCACGGTTAAAGCCGTTCTTGCTGTTGATGATCTGCAGGGACGCCTCTTCGCTATTGTCCTCAAAAAGCTTTTCAACCGTGATAGAGGCGACTGGTGATTGAATTTCCATTCTATTTTTAATGATCCTTTTTGCCAGGCGCAAGGCTTTAGCCCGCTAGGGCCTCTGATTTCCATCGGCGCCCCGGCGTTTGCAGCCGGGGCGCCGTACGTAGCTTAGACAATCGGGGTGATACGTTCCTTGTCAAATTCCTGCAATTTTTGTTTATAGCGTATAAGTTGTCTTTCCAATTTCTCCACCGCCAGATCGATCGATTTATACATGTCCTCGCTTTTCTCAACCACCGCCAGGCGGGTGCCGTAGACTTTGGCAACCATCTCGGCCACCTGCTCCTGTTTGACATAGTCTAAAATAATTTCGACGTCGAGAATACCGTCATAGTATTTTTTCAATTTGGCAACCTGATTTTCAGCATGCTTTTTCAGTCGAGACGAGGATTTAAAGTGGCGAGCTGTGAATGTGATACGCATAACAACCTCCTCTTCATAATTCAAACAGTCACTGCGCTTGCACGGCGTGCTTCAACTAGGGGCCTCACCTCCTTAATTCGTCAGGTCTCTTTATCTGCGCGTGGATGCGCCAAACGATAGACCTTTTTCAGACGCTCCGCTGAAACGTGCGTATAGATTTGTGTGGTGCTCAGACTGGCGTGACCGAGCAGCTCCTTTACTGCCACAATATCGGCGCCCGCATCCAGCAGGTGGGTGGCAAAACTGTGGCGCAGAGCATGGGGATGGGCTTTGCTGGGGTCTGCCGCTTGACGCATATAAGCGCGCAGGATCGCCGCCATCTGCTGGCGGCTGTAGGGCTGTCCGTCCGCACGGACGAACACCCGTTCGTGCGGCTTTATGATCCGATTTTCCCATTGAGAACGTTGGCGGAGAAATCGAGCCAGTTCTTTTTGCATCCCCTGCCCCATCGGGATCATTCGAACGCGATTACGCTTTCCCAAAACCCGTAAAACGCCATCGTGAAAATGAATATCGCTCACTCGAAGCTGAACAGCCTCTGATATTCTTACGCCCGTGGCGTAGAATAGTTTCAACAGCACTCGATCTCGCTCCCCGGCAGGCGTGGAGTCGTCCGGAAGCTGTAAAAGAACGTCTATCTCCTGCACAGTAAGAAAATCCGGCAGCCGTTTCGCCGCCTTGGGCGCCGCCAGATTGAGGCAGGGGTTCACCGATAGGGCGTTCTCGCGAGCCAGAAACCGGGCGAAACTGCGCAGCGTAGCCAGTTTGCGCCGCACGCTGGCGGCCTCATATCGGCGATGCACCAGACCGGCGAGATACCCACGGATGGCCCCTTTGGTGAAGCAGGCCGCAGTAATCTGTTCGCAGCGGTGCTGGAGAACCAGATGCTCCACCAGCTGCTGCAGATCATTTTGATAAGCCTCCAGGGTTCTGGGAGAGGCGCTCCGCTCAATCTGTTGATAGCGAAGGAAACGATCGATCCAGTCAACTAAGAGAATAGGATGTTCGCCTGGCGACATCATGATCAAGGGATACCTGTAGGGTTACGCGGCCGGCTGCTCCGGCATTTGGAGCAATAGAGAACCTCTTCGCCATTATCATTCACCTTTTCGACCAGCGTGGTCTGTTGACAGACCGGGCAGAGAAGATGGGTTGGCTTTTCCCAGCTGATAAAAGTGCACGTGGGGTAACGACTGCAGCCATAGAACCGTCTGCCGTTTTTGCCTTGCCGCTCCACCACCCAGCCGCCGCAACCCTGCAGCGGACAGGAGATGTTTAAATGCATGGAGCGAGAAAATCGACAACGGGGATAATCGGAACAACCCCAAAAAGGACCAAACGGCCCTTGTACCAATCTAAGGCTTTTACCGCACAGCGGGCAGTCCGCTTCGTCCTTCTGCGCGACCCGGGTGTTGATCATGCGCTCCGCACTCTGCCGGCCATGGCCGCATAGCCGCACGCCCGACTCGTCATGATTCAGAAATCCTTCTGCCTGCAAGCGCGACAAGGCCAGACGAAAGTCCACAGCAGTGACGGGCGTCTGTGCGGCCCTGCTTCTATAAAGTTCCATGGCGCTGACCGCATAATCCGGCTCCTCGTTCCGCCTCTGCGCTTGAACCTCCACGAGGGTCAGTTCTTCCCCCGGATGAAACAGAGGATGGTCCTTGCTGAAAAAGGCGGTGGAGCGTCCCTGCTTTTGCAGAGACAGCGCCTGAAGAAAACCCCGTTCAAGGAGTTCCTCCCCCTGCCGGTGCAGCAGATAGCGGGCGCCGGCGCCCGCAACCACTTCCAGATCCATTCGCTGCACCTGCGCGCATGTCATCTGTGAGGCCAGCGCGCGCTCCCAAATACGGGAATAGACCTGCCAGCAGGCCTGATCCAATTCTTTTTTCATTTTTTTCGGCGTGAACGCCGGACGGCCGGGCAACAGGGTGAGATCGCCGGCGTGATCCGCTTTGATCGGTCGCGGGCGGGGAGCCAGATAGGGCACGCCGTAATAATCGACAATGCATTCGCGGGCTTCCGCGTACCAGGCGTCGGTTGGGGAGTGCCGTCGGCCAGCCAAAGCGATCACCGGCGCCGGCGTGCCGGACGCCGCGGACATCTGATCGACCGCGGACTGCACCGCATCCGCTTTCATGGAGAAAAGAGCCGCATCCAGAAAAAGCTCATTCAAGGTCAACGGCAATGGCGGCATCAGTTCGCGCGTCTGCCGCGTGTGCGTCTTTACGTGAAACGCCTGTTCCTTGAGATCGACCACGATCGCTTTTACATGCGGTGCTTCCGGATGCTTTTTCGTCCATCCCTTAATGCGAACTACAGGCAGCGTAAAAGAACGATGATCCCGCTTAGCCAGACGCACATCGATGTTCCAGCCGGACAACCCGATTCTGCGCTCTTGCTCCTGCTGCATCAGCGTCTGCAGAATGAAATCCTCCAGCGACGAAGAACGATTCATGATCGATCAGGTTGCCTGTATGAATCAATGGGACAATCGGTTTGCAGTGAATTGAAAATAGCCAGCAGACGCGTTTTGCTCCACATCGAGCACCACCATGACGATCAAATCCTGCATATCCTGAATGTCCAGTTTGGGCAGCTTCATATTCACGGCGCGCTCGATGATGGATTCCATGTCGTCGTCGTTCAAAATATTCAGTTCACGCAGATGAAACAAGTAGCTGAAGGCCTCGGGGGAAATGGCCGTGCGTTCAAAATCATTGAGCTGCCTCCAGACCGGCCGCGGTACGGCGGAAGAGCCGGTTTTGCTCATGCGGTCGATGGTTTCACCGTGGTTCACCAACCAGACCATAGCTGCAGAGATTTCATTTTCGGAAAAACCCTTTTCCTGCAGGATGTCCATAATCAGCTGCAAGTCAATATCGTCAAAAGAGGTTTCACGAATTTCTCGTATCATATAAGCTATTATTTCTAATATTCTTTTATTCATCAGCGCTCCAAAACATAAACAGCATTCCCCCCTCTCGAAATGAAATATAACAAGATTTCGTTCAAAGTCAAGCGATTACAGGTTTTTCCCGCAGCACTGCTTGTATTTCTTGCCGCTGCCGCATGGACAAGGATCGTTGCGGCCGATGCTGATAGCCTTGACGATCGGCGCTGTACGACCGGATGGGGTTGCGGGCGATGGCGCAGCGACCTGCGGCGCAGCCTGCCCCTGTTTGAAAATTTCCACCTGAGAGTGCGTGGCCATATAATTGCGCGGCTCAGCGCGTCGCAGCTGTTGTTCCTCCAGTTCGCCGCCGACATCGAATACGCGGAACAGCGTGCTGACCACCTCTCGGTTCATGCGATCGATCATCTTTACGAACATCTGATACGCTTCGCCCTTGTACTCCAACAGAGGGTCTTTCTGTCCGTATCCGCGCAGCCCGATGCCCTCGCGCAGTTCATCGATGCCGTTGAGGTGTTGACGCCAATTCTCATCTATTTTTTCCAGCACGTAATACCGTTCATAGCGGGCGGCAAGATCCGGACCGATCTCCTGGATCCGTTTTTGGTAAAGACCCTGAGCCCATTCGCTTAATTGAGCCATCGCGTCATTGGGATTCATCAGGCGGTCGTTGTCGTCGGACAACCGCGGCGCTTGGCGGAACAGTAAGCGGCAATCCGCCTCCAGCCGGCGCAAGGATTGGGGCGTCAACTCTTGCTCTCCCTCGAGGGCGCCGCTGATGGAAGCATAGATCACATCATCGATCATCAGGCTGATCGAGTCGCGCAGGATTTCTCGGCTCAGCGCCTCCTGGCGGATGCGTTCCTCGCGGTCTGCATAATTCCGGTACAACGCCAAAGCCCAGGCGGTCAAATCCTTGACAAAGGCGGCCTGGTCTGCGGCGTTGGCGTTTTCCGGAATCATCCGTTCGGGCCGTTTCAACAGCATACTCTCAATGGCATCGCCCAGTTGCTTGCGCTTTTCCTCCAGGGGCGAGGGTTGAACGAGGATCCCGCCCGCCACCACGCCGACGACGGCTTCGACGCACTCTTCGATGGTCGCTCGGGCCACCATGGCCTCTTGATAAATTTGCATCAGCTCGCGAAGTTTTTCGCCATGAAGGCGCAGCGCACGCTCCGCCAGTTTTTTCGACCAGGGCATTTTGCCGTCGTCCGTCTCTTCGTCCTGCCAAAGGGCTTTGCCGAAAAGCCGAGTGAGCGTTTGCTTTTGCGTCGGCTCCAGTTCCATCGGTGCGTCGTCGCCATCAGCCGGAACCGTGGCATAGACCGCCGCCTGAGCGAACGACAAGGAGGAGAACAGGCCGATCACGCGATGCCGGACCTGTTCCTCTGCAAGACGCTGCAACGGTTCCTCCATCCAGCGCCGCACGTGTTCCTGGATCTTGGCCCGACGAATGGTGCGCATTTCATTCACACCGATGTCCGGCCGGGCGCCAAAGATCCGCTGCAGATCGTGGAGAAACTCGTCCGCGCTCCAGGAGGCGGGGGAAACAGCGGGCGGCAGATGAATCATCATCAAGCCGGCCAGCAGGGCATCGCCCAGAGCGGAAACATCCAGTCCGCGAAACAACGCCACGTCCAGGGCGTGCTGATATTGCTCCTGATGGTCTGCATAATGTTTTTTCGCCCAGTCGATCAGCCGCGCTTCCACCTCTTCGGCAGTGCCCAGGCTGGCGTCCTTGCGCAGCCAATCGGGGCTCGCGTTAAAAATCCGGCTCAACTCGTAGCGGATGCCGTCCACGTTCCAGCGCGCGGTGTCGCGGGTGCCGGCATGATGCAGCCGGATTTTCAAGCGCACCAGTTCGGCGATCAGATCCTCCATGCGGCAGAATCCGAGCAAGCGATGGCGCAGCTGCAGCGCGTTCATCTCATAAGCTTCCTGCAGTTGCTCCTGCACCCACTCGAGCACCCTCTCTTTGATCTCCGCCGCCTTTTGGCCTTCGAGATCCTCCACTGTAAAATCCGGAGTGCGGCCGAAAAAGCCGGTGAGCGTCTGGATCAATTGTTCCAGATTCCATTCGCTGCGCTCCTCCTCTTCGTTGAAAAAGCGCTTGGCCTTGGAGTCGACAAAATCCTCCGCCTCGGCGAATCCCAGCAGGTTCTGCCGGCGTTTGTAAATAATCTTGCGCTGTTCGTTCAGCACTGTGTCATATTCCAGCAGGCTCTTGCGGATTTCGAAATTACGTTCCTCGACTTTTTTCTGCGCGCGTTCGATGGATTTGGTGATCAACGGATGCTCGATGCGTTCGCCCTCCTCCATGGGTCCAAGCCTGCTCATCAGGGTGGTGATCCGATCCGAGCCGAACAGCCGCATGAGATCGTCTTCCAGCGAAAGATAGAAACGCGAGGAGCCGGGATCGCCCTGACGGCCGGACCGGCCGCGCAATTGCCGGTCGATGCGGCGCGCTTCGTGTTTCTCTGAACCGATGATATGCAGCCCGCCTTTCGAAATCACTTCCGGCGGCAGTTTGATGTCGGTTCCGCGGCCCGCCATGTTGGTCGCGATGGTGATCATGCCCGGCGAACCGGCTTTGGCCACGATCTCCGCCTCCTGGCGGTGATACTTCGCGTTCAACACCGTATGATATCTGCCTGAGGTGATCTCCTGGCTGACATCGCCCTTTTTCAGCCAGTTGGCGATGGGCACGCCGCGCTGGGTCAGCATTTCGGAAAGACGCTGCGAAACCTCGACCGAGACGGTGCCGACCAACACCGGCCGGCCCTGTTCGTGCATGGCCAGAGCCTCATCGATGATGGCGGCATATTTTTCTTTTTTAGTTCGATAGATGACGTCGTTCTCATCTTTACGGATGACTTGACGGTTTGTAGGGATCACCACCACCTCCAGCTTGTAGGTGGAGAAAAATTCCTGGCGTTCAGTCTCCGCCGTACCGGTCATACCCGCTAATTTTTTATAGAGCCGGAAAAAATTCTGAATAGTGATGGTGGCCAGGGTCTGTGTTTCCGCCTGAACCTCCACGCCCTCCTTGGCTTCCAGAGCTTCATGCAGCCCGTCGCTGAAGCGGCGGCCCGGCATCAACCTTCCGGTAAACTGATCGACGATCATGACCGCCTTGTGCCCCTTTTGTCCGCCCATCCGTCGGACCTCGTTATCCTCCAGGCTTTTGACCACATAATCGACGTCCCGGTGATAGAGCGTGTAGGCGCGTAAAAGTTGGGAAATGTTTTGCACCCGTTCTTCGATCTGGGTGTATCCCCGCCATAATCCATCGCGCTGGCTGTCCAGCAGACGGCGCGGCAATCGTTCAAAATGAAGCCGGCACCAGGCGTCAATCTCCTCCGGATGTATCACGGTGTTGGGGGCATGGGCTTTATAAATCAGATCATTCATCTCCCGTTCATCCAGAAGAAATCCTTTACCGCGCAGGTGCGCTTTCTCCCGAGCGAGCAGCGCGTCCGCCTCCTGTTTGCTGTTGACTTTTTTTGCCGTCAAGCGCAATATCTCTTCGCGCAGCCGCTGCCATTCCTGCTTGTAACTGAAGAAAGGCAATTGATCGAGCATTCGGGCTCTCAGGCCCTTTTGCAGGCCGGTGGGCCTACCTTCGTCATCAAAGAGAAAAATAGAATCCCGATCCACCTCCGAGTCCTGCACCAGTTCCAAGAAACGCGCGGCCATGCGGTTGCGCTGTTCGGATTCAGCCAGCACATTGCGCAGCCCGGTCTCGGACCACCCTTTGATCTTGCGCCCAGCGTTTTCGGAGTCCAGAATAAAATAGCGGCGCAGATGACGCAATCGGTCCGCTTCGCTCCATTCCTCCCGGTCCGGAGTGGTAAGGATCACCTCCATGACCCGTTGCAGACGGTCCACCTCTTCAAATTTACGCGACCAACTGGCGGGTTGCTCCGCCTCGTCGACCGGGAAAGCCCCGCGCAGAAACTCGTCCAGAGCCAGCCGCAGGGCGACGTCGTTGTCTTGGTTCTGCGCCTTGTATTGCTGGTGCCATTCGCCGATTTTTTTACGCATCAGATCGAACGAGGCGCCCAGCAGCCGATCCAATTCCTGTTCAGTCAGTCCAACAAACCGGCCGCGTCCGTCTTTTTTCAGGATGTTCTCATCCTGCAGATCCTGCCCCAGACGCAGGACCAGGGCCTTGGTCTGATCGCCAAAATCGGAAGCCAGGTTTCTGCCCAGGTCGGTCAAATCCAGGCCCCACTCCGGTTCGATGCGGTCGGAACGGGTTCGCTGGATCTGAGTGAAAAAGCGGTCAGAGGGCCGCAGCTGCATCATCTGTTGCAGGGTGGCTTCCAATCCCTCGACGGCGATTACGCGGCCGGTGTAATCGTAATCCCCCTGATTGAGCGTCCGGTCCAATAGCTCTTGAATGTACCGATCCCGTTCTTCTACAAGGGTGCGGTCTGGTAGAATATACAGATCGGGATTGCCGCCCAGCATGGCGATGCGGCCTTTTTCGGAAATGTGTTTCGGATACGCCCCCTTGTCCGAGAATTCAAAATAATCGAGATTTTTCTGTGCGACCGCGGCAGCGTTCTCCGGAGCGCCTGAACGCCCTTCTGCCGGTTGCAGCAACGCAGCCATCTGGTTGATCACAGGGATAAGGAACGGGTCACCGCTGTGACGCATGGCTAAAATGGCCCATTCGCCGACCGGCTTGACCGCTGTAGGCAGGCCGGTCTGTTTTTCCCAATCAAAGAACCGGTTTCGCACATCCCGTATCGCGGCCTGCGTGGCAGGATCTTCATCACCCTGGCTGCCGGCGAGCCGACTGAAAAGTTGGTCCACCGCAGAGGCGATGTCCGGACCCACGGTCTGAGCGAGAAACGCCCGGCCTTCGTCGGTCATACCGTCGACCAGGCGTTCAGGCGTTTCGGCAAAATGATAGAACGCACGGGCCGCAGCCAGTCGATCCTGCTTTTTCGACTGCATCCGGCCGGCGATCTCCGCCGACAGCTCTTTGAGCCGACCGCTCACTTTTTGAATAGCGTCCCATTCCTCGTCGCTTGCCTCGCCGTTGCCTTTGCACAGAGCAATATACCCACTGGCCGAAAGCCCGCTGCAGGCGCCGGTCAGGGCATCCTGGGTAAAGAAGCGGCGGCTGTTCTTCTGCTCGGTGATTCGTCCCAATTGCTCATCCAATTCATCGAGCAGGCGGATCTTGTACACGATATCTTGATCGCGGCCGCCGGATAAAAAGATACGCCCCTTTTCAGTGATGTCCACCACATGGCTTTTTTCGTCGATGGTGTAATAGAGCTCACCGTCGATTTTGCCCATCTCTTTGTTGATCTCGTACTCGCCCTGCAGCTTTTCGATCAGCTTTTTGACCCAGAACTCGGAGGTCAACAATTCAAGCAGCTTGGCATTTTTCGGATCGCCGCGATGCACGCGCAGCAAGGCCAATCCGGCTTCGGTTTCATCCTGTTCCAGCAGTTCTTTGCCGCGGCGGAACAGTTCTTCCACCAGTTCCTGCTGCTTGCGATAGAGATTGGCCACCACCGGCTTGAGCTCATTGTAGATATTGGGGGGCGCGCCCACGGCGCCGGAAATGATCAAGGGGGTGCGCGCTTCATCGATCAACACGCTGTCCACTTCGTCCACAATCGCATAATAGAGGGGACGTTGCACCACGGACCACACGTCGACGCTCATGTTATCGCGCAGATAATCAAAGCCGAACTCATTATTGGTGCCATAAGTGATGTCGGCATTGTAGACCTGGCGCCGTTCCTGCGGATCCAGTTCGTTGTGCAGCGCTTTGGCGGTCAGGCCGAGGAATTCGTAGATCTGGCCCATCCACTCGCAGTCGCGTTGAGCCAGGTAATCGTTCACCGTGACCAGATGGGCGCCCTTTCCAGCCAGGGCGTTTAGATAGAGCGGCATGGTGGCCACCAGCGTTTTGCCTTCACCGGTGGCCATCTCGGCAATCTTGCCTTCGTGCAGAATGATGCCGCCGATCAATTGCACGTCGTACGGCACCATGTTCCATTCCACCTCCTGACCGCGGACCATCCATTTCTTGCCCAGCAGCCGGCGGCAGGTCTCTTTCACCACGGCGAACGCTTCTGGTAAAATATCATCGGTGGTTTCTCCCATCCGCAAACGGTAGCGGAATTCCGGAGTTTTAGCCTTGAGCTCTTCGTCCGAGAGGTTTTGGTAAGATTCGGCCAGTTGATTGATCTTTTGCACAATGGGCTTCAACCGTTTGATCTCGCGGTCGTTGCTGGTGCCGCCGAAAATCTTTGCAAAAATATTCTCAATATTTGCCATACGTCTTGACCTTTTCATTGAAATCCGGTGTATGCCACCGCTTGCAAAAAAACAAGCGCCGGGATCGGCGCTTGATCACATGCCCTTTTATGGCCTGCGGGTTGCGTGCACCTGTGTACGGAACCCTGTAAGAACGATCCGCGACAAGCCGGTTTGGCTCAGGCGTGCGGTTGCTCCTCTGGCTCATCGGCGCCGTCATCCAGCCCGCGGCCCACTTTGATCAGCTGCCGGCGCTCTTTCAAATCCAACAACACGGAATCCAGAATGCCGTTGACAAAACGGCTGCTCTGTTCGGTGCTGTAGGATTTACTCAATTCGATGGCCTCATCGATGGACACTTTGGGGGGAATATCCCAAAAGTGCAGGAACTCACAGATCGCCATGCGCAGGATGATCCGGTCCACGATGGCGATCCGTTCAAAATCCCAATTAACGGCGAATTTTCGAATATAGTCGTCGATCTCGGCGCGGTTCTCATGGGTCTTTTCCACCTGCAGACGCACGAACGCTTTGACCGGTTCCTCCTCCCGGTGCAGCGTAAAGAGATCCTGTATCACTTTATCGACCGAATTGCCGGAAAGTTCCAGCGCGTACAGCCCCTGCAAAGCCAATTCGCGCGCCTTGCGCCGCGAGCCTGAGAAGGTCTCCAAGCCGTCCTCATCGCCGGCAAATGGGTCATCGGACGAAATCATGCCAGCCATAGCGATCCTGACATTTTCCATAGATATGTTCAAAATAGCGCGATTGAATCTTTTCCGTGACCGGTCCTCGCCGGCCGGCGCCGACGATGTAATGGTCCACCGAGCGCACGGGCGACACCTCGGCCGCGGTTCCGGTAAAAAAGATCTCATCCGCAAGATAGAGCATCTCCCGCGGAATCGCCGTTTCCACCACCTCCAGCCCCATTTCCCGGATCAAGGTCATCACACACTGACGGGTGATGCCCGGCAGAATGCTGCTGGCCATCAACGGCGTGTAGAGAACGCCATCGCGCACCAGAAAGACATTCTCCCCCGAGCCCTCGCTGATATTGCCGTTCACGTCCAGGGCAATGGCTTCTGCGTAACCGTTCGCCAGGGCCTCCATTTTCATCAATTGCGAGTTCATGTAATTCGAGCCGGCTTTGGCCATGGAGGGCATGGTATTGGGCGCAAGCCGATTCCAGGAAGAGACACAGATGTCCACACCCTGGGTGATCGCCTCTTCGCCGAGATAGCGGCCCCAGCTCATGGCAGCCACCACCACCTCCACCGGACACTTGCTGGGATCCACGCCCAGCGTGTTGTAACCGCGAAAGACCAGCGGGCGGAGATACGCTGACTTGAGCTGATTGACCCTGATCACCTGCCTGCAGGCCTCCATGACCTCTTCCTGTGAGAACGGGATCCCGATGCGGTAGATGTGCGCTGAATCGAACAAACGGCGGATATGGTCGCGCAAACGGAAAATGCTCGGTCCCTGGGGGGTCTCATAACAGCGAATGCCTTCAAAAACGCTCGAACCATAGCTGACCACATGGGAAAGGACGTGAATTTTGGCCTCCATCCAGGGGATCAGCTGACCGTTCATCCATAATTTACCCTTTTCGTCTTTCGGGTCCATGCCTTTGCTCCTTTTGACTCGTTGATATTCGGCTTGTGCAGACCGCGGCCGTTCAGGGCCGTCCGGTTCAACGGATGTCTTTGGCGCGCAATTGAATGACCTTGCGCCCCATCCATTCATTTTCTTCGATCACATAGGCCAGGTCCAGGTTGCTCTCGCCGGAACGGACGCGATAGTGCAGTTCGCCCATGCCGAAACCGATGACGTCGAACACCTGATCAGACTGACGCACTTTGAACTTTAAATGATTGGCGCCCACCAGAGTGGGAGTGCCGACCACCTGCAAATTTTTACTGACAAAAACCGGCCGCATGTTGTGCGGCCCAAACGGCGCAAAGAAACGAAGCAATTTCAGAAACATGGCATCGATTTCGGACAACGAGATTTCCGCATCGATGGTCAGCCTCGGCACCAGCTGTTCTCCCTGCAGCCGGCTTGCAGCGATCTGTTCAAAACGCTGCTTGAAAGCCGAAATGTGTTCTTCGCGGATCGACAGACCGGCGGCGTATTTATGGCCGCCGTACGCCAGCAGCAGGTCCTCGCAGCCTTTCAGGGCATCATGAAGATCAAACCCTTCGATGCTGCGCGCCGAGCCTTTGCCGACCCCATTTTCGACAGAGATCAGCACTGTGGGGCGGTAGAATTTTTCCACCACGCGGGAGGCGACGATGCCGATGACGCCCGAATGCCAGCCGCGCTGATGCAGAACCAGCGAACGGGTGGAGGATGGTTCAAAAGTTTGTTGCACCATCTCCAGAGCCTGGCGAAAGGTCTCCTCATCCACGTTCTTGCGATGCCGGTTCTCCTGCTCCAGCACTTCGGCGATCTGCCGGGCTTCGACTTTATCTTTGGTGGTCAACAACCGTACCGCGCGCTCCGCGTCGCCCATGCGGCCTACGGCATTGATGCGCGGCGCGATGATGAACACGACATGGCCGGTGCTGATCTCCTTGCCGGCCAGTCCCGCCACCTCCAAAAGCGCATTCAAACCGGTATTTTCGCTCTCGTTCAGCTTTTCCAGACCTAACTTGACAAAGATCCGGTTTTCATCCATCAACGGCACGATATCCGCGGCCGTGCCGATCGCCACCAGTTCGGAAAAATTGTCGAGAATGGACAGGTCGATGCCCATGCGCAACAGCAATCCTTGACAGAGCTTGTAGGTGACGCCGACGCCGGCCAGTTCTTTGAACGGGTAGGGGCAGTCGGCGCGTTTAGGATCCAACAGCGCCACCGCCCTGGGCAATGTGGGCCCTGGCTCATGGTGATCGCAGACCAGCACCTCGATGCCCAGCGACTGGGCCAGATCGATCTCCGTATGACCGGTGATGCCGCAATCCACAGTAATGATCAGCTGGGTGCCGCGCTCGCGCGCGGTTTCGATGCCCAGGGGAGAAAGCCCGTACCCTTCCGCCTGCCGGTCCGGAATATAGTAGGTGACATCGACGCCCAGTTCTTTCAGAATCAGATAGAGGAAGGAGACCGAAGTGATGCCGTCCACGTCGTAATCGCCGTAGATGAGAATCTTTTCTTCGCTCAGCACCGCACGGCGCAGCCGTTCCACCGCACGGTCCATGTCCTTCATCAAAAACGGATCATAGAGATTTTCGAGATTGGGTTTGAAAAAGCGTCGGGCGCTGTCATAGTCGCGTACGCTGCGCCGCAGAAGCATTTTGGCGATCACTTTGGGAACACGTAGGCTTTCGGCCAAGGCATTCACTTCCTCCAGCGAAAACTCGTCTACAATGTCCCACCTCAGCTCCATACGGTCTGACTCCCTGTGATGTAAATGCCTGGGTTCGGGTGTGCCCATCTCTCCCTGAAAAAAAATTCCAAAGCCGGTCGATAAGCCGAATTCTGTAAAGGCGCCCAAAAAGATGAATTTCTTTTTAGGCGCCTCCGACGATCATTTATCTGGGACGCCGATTGCCCGGCGCCTCAAGCAACCTACCCGAGGGTCAAATGAGACGAGCAGCCTCTTCCCTCCTATTTGGTCTTGCTCCGGATGGGGTTTGCCAAGCGCCCGATGTCGCCACCGGACCGGTGAGCTCTTACCTCACCTTTTCACCTTAATCCGTCCAAGACGGAATGTCTGTTTTCTGTGGCACTTTCCCCGCCTCACGACGGGTCCGCGTTACGGACCATCCTGCTCTGCGGAGTTCGGACTTTCCTCATGCGCCCAAAGCGCACGCGATCGTCTGACCGGCTTTGGAAATTACGTGTTTTTTGCTTCCGGCAACCAGATCATTATCCGGCCGCACACCTCACACAAATACAGCTTATCCATTTGACGAATCTCCAGACCACGCTGCGGCGGAATGCGGGAAGAACATTCGCTGCAGGCGCCGTCCCGCAACAGCGCCAGAGCGACGCCGCCTCTGCCGGAGCGAATCCGATTATAGGTGCTCAGGATTTGCCGCGGCACTGCTTTCACCGTCTCTTCGCGTTCCAGTAGCAGCTTTTGTTCCTCATCCCGTGTAGTCGCCAAAGTTTTTTCCAGGATCTCCTGGTTTTCTGTTCGCCGCGTCGCCAGTTCTTCGATCACGGGAGTCAGAGCGTCGCGCTCCTGTTGCAGCTTGGCCAGCGATTCCTCATATTCGAGAATTTTGTAATCGAGCGCGTCCGCTTCCTTTTCCGTGTTCTCAATCTCGATGGTGATGGCGTCATATTCGCGGTTGTTCTTGACCTGATATAATTGGCTCTGATACTTTTTCAACCTTTCCCGCATCAACACCAGCTCATCGCGCGCCTGTTGCTGCGCGGTCACCGTCTCGCGGATCGCATCTTCCTTCTCCTGCCGCGCCCGCTGCTTGGATTCCAATTCTTCGGTAATCGCTTCCAGCCGCTGCGGCAGGTCTCCCTTGACGGATTCCAGGGTCGCCAATTGACGATCGATTTCCTGCAAGTGCATCAGGGTGTTGAACGTGTTTCGCAAAATAGCCGCCTTCCCATTATGGTTTCAGTCATACCCCTTACATATAAAAAAAGTGCAACCGGGTCGGGTGCACTTTTCAACGGACGATCACCATCTGTGTTTGATAGCGCAAAAAATTGCCTTGCGCAAGCTTGAGAGGAAAAAGTACAAAAACCGTCATACGGATCAAGAACATGGACATGATGCACTCATAAAATTTTACAAAAATACAGCTATATCGGCTAAAAATCAAGAAAAAAGTTAAACCGTCGCCGCTCTAGCCTAAGGGCAATCCCCTCAGGCCAGGCCTGGCCTGGGACGGGCAAAAAGGGTGTAGCGATCCTGATGGATCACTCGCTCCCGCCGGCCGTCGTCATAGATGAGCGCCAGTTCCTGGACAGACACCCTGGGCTGACAAGCGGGCACATAGATCCGGTCCAGGTGCACCATCTGGGCCGGCGCGGAAAACTGCCCGGCGCCGACAAAGCCGCCGAAATGATCGCTGCGGCCGAACCCGACGTGAAATCCCAGCTTTTCATCCAGCAGAATCTCGCCGATCGGCGCAATGCCGAAATCCGCCAGCACGCCGAAGCCCAATTCGGCCATATTGCCATACGCCGGTTCGCGCTCCAACCGTTCCGCCTCCTGCCTGACCGCCTCGCCCTCGCCGGCTACGGAACGAGCTCGATTTCGTTTGATGGTATAGTACAGGAGGCTTTCGCTCACCTGCACCGGCAGAATGCCCTCGGTGGCGCTGGGCTCCTCTTTTTCTCCTTCATACGGCACGATGTAGGTCTCGCCACTGGGCAGATTGCCGACTTCTCCGGCTTTGAGAAAACGGCCGCTGCTCACCGTAGCCTGGCGATGGCGCAGATCGAAAACCATAGCGCACTCGCGGCGGCGGTCCACTGTAAAGACGATTTCCGCCCGTTCAGCGTTGTCCAGTTTTTCCTTGAGCAGCAGCAGGCGCTGAAACACCTGTTCATAATCCACGCGCAACGCCGGGATCATATCCACGTGGAACCCGGGCATGGTGGCGGCGCGAAAACCGTATTTTTTTCCATTCACTTTCAAAGGAGCGGTGGCGGAGTGTTCGGTCGGCGCAAGAAAAAGCTGATAGCTGCAGAAAATCTGTTCCGCCTCCAGCAGCTCGCCATACTGCGACAGGCTTTCGCTGGTGTCCGGCAGAGCGGCGGCAATGCGCAGCCAGGTGGTCGGCAAATCCGCGTTGTTCAGGCCGACGTTCTCATAGGCAAACAGGGCGACCTCCTGCAGGCCGAGCTGCGCTGCCTGGGGTGCGAGCATGGCGTGCCAGCCGGCTGCGAGCCGGCGGCGGCGGCGCCACGCCGGGTGATCCTCTTCAGCCCGCTTCGGCAGGTCGACGATAATACCGAGCGCCCGGTCCTGTTCCAACACGGGGAACACGGCACGGATCAGGCGCAGCCATTCAGCCTGCGATAAATCATTCATTCCGATCGCCTATTCTGTTAATCGTTCGTTCTGATTTTTTCCGAGTGATCGTCTGCCGCCTGAGCGTTGCAGAGGCTCACTCCTCATCGGTCTCTTGCTCGGCCCCCAGGGACCGGCGATGGACTGGACGGGGCATGACCGAATCCTCGCCTTTGATCGACCGCCAGACGATTTCATTTAATTCGAGCTCCGGAGTGGCGTCCTCGCGATCAAAATTCATCAGCATACTCTCGCGGCTGCCCCAGGAGGCCGCGCTGTTGCGTTCCGCCATGGAGACCTCCGGCCGCAGCGCAGTGTACGGGGTAAAATCCGGCGTATCGGTGAAACAGGTTACCATGGGAAAAGCGGCGGCGTCATACTGGCTCAGGGGCTTTAAACCAAGGATCATCTCCATGGTCGCCAACATGCTCACTGTGTCATAGAGAGTATGATCCACCTCTCCGCGACGCACATAAGGGCTGATCAGCAAAGCCGGCGACCGATGGGCATCCACATGATCCGGGCCATTCTGCGCATCATCCTCGAGAACAAAAATCGCGGTGGTCGGCCAGAAACGGCTGCGCGTGACCGCCTCCACCACTCTGCCCAACGCCAGGTCATTGTCCGCTATCATGGCGCGGGGCGACAACTTGCCGGGCATTGTGCCGATCGTATGATCGTTAGGCAAACGGAGAATGATAAACTGCGGCATCTCCCCTTGCGCTTCAAATCGGCTCAACTCTTCAATGAACGCCGCAGCCCGCAGCGTGTCGGGATAATCCAGATCCCAACTGCGGAAATGGGGCGCAAAGTGTTCGACCAGAGCGGGATGCCGCGCGATCAGCGAGTCTCCGCTTATATCGATAAACTCGCCATAGCTGCGATAGGTCAGGCCGGCGGCTGCCACCGCCTCCCAGATATAGCCGTTGGTGGGAAACGCGATAGAGAAACTGCCCTCAGAGGGGTACGGCAGACCACGACCGCTGTATGAGGTCGGCCAGGTTTTTTCAACAAAATCCGTGGCAATGGCGCCGGTGCTCCATTCGTGGCCGTCGGCACTTACCTCTGCGTCCACGAAAAAATTATCCAGCAACACAAACGTTTCCGCCAATGCATGATGATTGGGCGTGATCGTCCGGCCGAAAATACACAGCTCAGGATCGCCATTGCCCTGGGGCAGGTCGCCGAACAACTGATCATAGGTCCGATTTTCTTTGATGATATAGATCACCTGCTTGATCAAAGAGGGCTCGCCTCGACGGCGCGGCACCGGCTGCGCAACGACTGCGCTTTTCTCTTGCGCCAGCCGCTTCTGCGTTTCCACGAATCCGTTGTTGCGATACACCATGCGCGTATAGGCTTCCAACTGCCGGGCATCCGGTATGGGTATGATCGACAGCATGCCGTTGAACAGCCCGCCGATATATTCTTCTTTGCCCTGGCGGCCGCCATAGGGGCCCGCTGCATGGGGATTGGCTTTGGAGGTCAAGCCCTTGCCGTTGGCAACGTACAATTTGTTATGATGCACGCAGACCGCGGTCGGATACCAACCCACTGGAATCACCCCGGCTACGTGGGATCCAGTCTCGGCCAGCTCGACGACCGCCACGTCGTTATTCGTGGCATTGGCGACAAACAAGCTGCGTTCATCGGCCGCTAACGCCAGGCCGTTTGGCGTGCTGCCAAAAGGCGCCAATTCGTAGGGGCGCAGCGAAATGCGCTCGAGCACCCGGTCCGTGGCGCAATCGATGACCACGACCTGGTCGGTGTTGGCGCAGGCTACATAAAGGCGGCGCTGATCCGCGGTCAATAGCATGGCGTTGGGGTGGTCACCGACAGCGATTCGGCCGAGCAACGCTCGTTTCGCCTGATCGATCACAGCGACTCTGGATTCGCCCCACAGGCTCACATACGCTTTGCCCATGCTGTCAGCGACACGAACGTCATAGGGAAAGGATCCCACCGCTATTCGATCGATGCAATCAACCTTTGTCAAATCCACTAACGCCACGCTGTCGTTTTTGTTCTCAGCGACATAGAGCGTTCGGCCGTCGCGGCTAATCGTCAATCCGGCAGGAAATAATTTACGTGCATCGGTTTCTTCCAGGCTGATAGGCGCAGCGGCCTCCAGGTGATCGCCTGTCCAGCGCCAGTGCAGAATCTTGTCATCCGCGCCGCCGGAGGCATAAAGATCCCGGCCGTCAGGCGTGAAGGCTAATCCATAAAAGCCCTTGCTGAAATCCAGTTCCTGAATCACCTGATCCTGCACTAGGTCGATGATCGTGATAAAGTGGCGGCTGAAGCCGTTGTTGTTCACCGCCAAAAGATCGCCCTGGGGCGAAACAGCGATGTTCAATGGTAGATCACCCAGCGGCAGTTGAGTTCCGACCGGACTCAACATCCAGCGGTTGGGCAGCAAGGCGCCTCCTTTGACCGGTCCGGGAAGATGGATTCTGCCGCTGCAGGCAAAAATGATCAGGACAGCGCCGGCCAGGAAAAGCACGCGTATTCGGGTCGACATGATGGATCCCTATGACTATTATTAAAAAAAGAGGGCAGGCTTAAATAAAGATAGGGTTTACCGGTTAAATACGCAAGCAGAGTTTTCGCGCTATGGAGGAGGGCGGCTCGCCCTTTCTTGCTCACCATCCAAAAGCAGCAGAGATGCGATGGGTGTTGGCCAGATCCCCAGCCACAAAGGCATAGTCCAACGACAGGCTGAACAGCCGCAGGCCTGCGCCGGCGGTCATATGGTCATGGGCATAACCGCCGCGCAAACCCAGACGTTCAAAAAAGCGGACCTCTGCCCCGGCAAAGGTCTCGCGGCTTTCGCTGAGCTCCTGGTCTAAGGTAAGCGTCACGCGAGCGGCCAGGCTAGGGGCATGACAGGAAGCAGCTGCTCCCACACGCAGAGCGCGATCCGCCACATCTTTGTGCTGCGACGGCGTATCCCAGACGACGTTGGTGTTGCTGAGATTTCGCGCCGACAGCCCGATGCCCAGCCATCTGATCGGTTCGCCCTGCACCACCTGATTGGACACGAACCGAGCCAGAACCCCTGCGTCCAATCCCTGACCAGCGCCCGTAGCATCATCGAGCTGGTGATGAATGTATTTGCCGGTCACACCGAAAGCGAGCTGCACCGGCAAGATCAGCGGGCTGAACGCATCGCCGATGTGCAGGTCGAACATCACCGCCCGGCAAAAGGAGATCGTTACCGCATTCTCCTGGTCGCCGAAATAGCCTTCGGCCTCGCCGGTGGAGCGGTATCGTCCCTGAGTCAATCGTTCATAACGGCTGCCCTGTAAAGCGCCATAGCGCGGTATTTCATCCACCCCCAGCCGGATCCAGCCGATGGCAAACGCCATGTTCGGCGAGAGCGCAAGCACGGCATGGGCTGAATTGTATTGCGCCAGATTGGAAAACATGGGCACATGCTCCAGCTGCAGACGAATGCGCTGTTGCAGAGTCATGCCAGCTGGATTCCAATAGGCCATGCTGGGATCGTCCGCCATGGCCACAAAGGCGCTCCCCATGGCCATGGCCCGGCCGCCGACGCCGATGGTGAGAAAATCCGCAGCATATTCACCGCTGACGCCGATCGATGCGCCAATCAGCAGCAGGAGGAGTACCAGTTGCCATACACCGCAGAGGGGGTGATGAACGACTCGCGCCATGCAAAATTTCCTTTCCGTTCCGTCTATTCCAGTTTGGCCAGTTTTTCGATTCGTTCTATCTTTTTATCGCCGGAGCGAGCGACGAATTTAAGATAATACACGCCGTTCGCCAGCGCACGGCCGTCTTCATCTCTGCCATCCCAATCCCATTCCACATAGCCGGTCACGCCGTGCATTTTCTCGCTGCGGATTCTCCGCCCGGACACCGTGTAAAAGGACAGATCGACCTCCTCCGCGGTATCCTGGAGAAAAAATGCCACGGTCGTTTCCTGAACAAAGGGATTGGGATGATTGGCCAACAACGTCACCTCAAAAACGCCGGGCACGCGGAACAGTATTTCGCGGCTGGATGAATTGCCGTTCACATCCCGGGCGCTGATCTGAAGCGCATGATCTCCGGCGGATAACTCCGGCGTATAGGTGACCACCAGCGAACGGCGGGTTTCCTGATCCTGGGTAACAGCCATGCGGTCGCCAGTCACCGGCTGCTGGTCCAACGAAAGGCTCACCGGCGCAGCCGAAAGATCGAATCCGCTGGAGTCTTGAAGAAAAATGGTAAACACCGGTTGTCTGCCCACTACATCGCCGGAGACAAAATTTTGTCCGACCACATTTACCTGAATGGAAGGACCAGAGTCATCGGCGCTGCCCATAAGGGCAAAGCAGGTTCGTGGAATAGGCAGTTTCGCACTAGCCAATCCTTTCGTCCGATCCAGGGTCGTGGCCAGACTGGACCAGGTGGCTGACTCTTCATTCCAGGCATAGAGACGAACGCCATCGAGATTGAGAAAACGCTGAGTGGTTGTATCGTCGCGTTGATAATACACACCGATGGTGCTCTCCTTTTTCAGCGCAAGGGTGGTATCGCTGAGGGCGAAGAAAAAGGCGGTGGGCGTGGTCAGGCCGGCGGCTGCCAACGGCGTCAGGCTGGAGCGTTCGGCGCTCTGGCGTAAACTCGTATTCCAGCGTCGGCCGAGGGTCAGCAGGTTGGCCGATCCAACCGCAGCAGCGGGCAACTCGACAAACATATCTGCTTGATCGGATACCACCATACCGGCTGTACCCTGGCCAGGCACAGCGATCCGCAGCGCCGCCTTGGTGATGTTATTGGTCTCATTGGTCTCTTCCACCTGCGCCTGAGCGTCGCTTTGAATCCATACCGTCCGGCGACCGGCCCAGCCAGACGGCCAGGGAAAAGAGAGAGTGGTATCGGATTGGGCGGCGATCCCTTTCACCATAAGCGGTGCGCCCATCGGCGTCCAGCTCATCTGCTCCTCGCCATGATACAAAGCCACGGAAAACGAACCTGCAGCTGTGCCGCCGGTGTTCTTGAGCTTGATCGACAGAAAGATCTGATCTGCGCCTGAAAGCGACAGCGACGATCCATCGGCATACAGGTCCGGCCGAGACAGGATGCTCACCTGCATCAAATCGCTCATCAGCTCTTTGCCGCCGGCGCCGGTCAGCAACAGACGATAATAGATCCGGCTGCCCTCTGCCTTTTTCACCGCCTCGGCTGACTTCCACAGGCCGTCACCGGTCTGCACCGCAGCAAGGCTGTTCCAGGTGATCTGGTTCAGGGACCAGCGAAATTCGCCATGCATCGCTCCGCCGATCTCTTGTACCGCACTCGGATCCACTCGGGCAGTGAAATAAAAGGGTTCGTTATGGCCTGGTGCAACCGGCATGGTCTGCACCACGGCGGCAACGCGATGATTCAGAGTGAAAGAACAGCCGCCGCTCTCATCGACCCTGCCGCTGGAAAGATATACTTTGACCGAACCCTTTCCGCTGCGATGATCCCAGGCCTTGACGATCTCTGGAGTGAACCTGAGCAAGTCGGCGGCGAGGCGCCCCTGAATCAGACTCTGACGGGTGGTGCTGATGAGGGAATCGTTCTCATTATGCACCGTGATGATCGCTTCGCCGTTGGTCGCTGTTTTGGCAACCACAGTGACTCTGAGCGTGTCGCCGTCTTTGTAATCGGACCGCTCCGCCTGGACAACCGCCTGATTTTCAGCCAGACCCAATTTGAGCGCCGGATCGCCCAAGAGATTGAAATGGCGGATCGTATCCCAATAACCGTTGGTCTTGTTGATCAACCCGAATTTCGCCAGAGTGGTGATCTCGCCGATATGCCGACGCCCCTGCTCGAAAATCGTTTCAAAAAGAGCGATGTTCAGATAGCGATCGCCGAGCATGGAGGCGCGGCCTGCGGAACCGAAATGAGCCACAATGCCGGCCTCCGGCTGGCGCAGCAATTCCTCGCTGAGCGAAGGGCTTTCCGGATTGTCAAAATAACCGATAAAGCAGGTGAGAGAAAACATCACCGCATATTTATCTTTGTTCGTCAACCGGCCGGCATCCTCGAGTAAAAACAGACGACTGTCTTCGAACACCTGGCCGCCGCCATGCCCGACGAAATTGATCAACACCTGGCCCTGGTTCCACTTTTCCGCCAGGTCCTGGGTGCTGCCGTTATAGCGGGATTTCTCCAGCGTTGCCAGACGGTTGGCGACGATGTAGTTGGGCGTATATTCTTCCGCCAATTCATCGGCGTCAGTCTCGAACTGATCCGCATTGCCGGTCACCAGAATGAGTTGACGGCGCCAATCGCTTACTTTATAATTGGTCTCATAGGCGATGGTCTTGTCGACAAGGATGTCGGCCTCCTCCGGCGAATTGACCGGCAACCGACCGATATACATATCAGGCAAAATGTCATCGCCGCTGACTGTGACAAAGGCATTGTCCGATGAGGTCATGCCCCAGGAACTGGTATACGCCATCAACGTGGGCATATAGGAGCGAAAACCCAGCGTGCCAGCCACCCGTTTGTCCATATAGTGGCTGGTATCGCCGAACAGCAGCACATAAAGCGGCGCCGGCTTGACGTAATGGTGATAGGCATAGCGCAGAAAAGCCTGAATGGCATTGGGATCATAGATTCCATGGTTGAATTGATCGTAAACATCCTGCACGTCCACCACCATGGTGCGCAGACCCTGACCAGCCCGGTAACGGGCCAAACGGTCGGCTTGGTGCTTAAAGGCTTCATGGGTGATGATGATGTAATCAGCCCCGTTGCCCGCATTCAACAGGTCAGAGCCAGCATCCGCCGCAATGCGCTCAACACGTCGAAGCCGCGCCTCCGATACCAGAAACAGCTTTTGTTCATCAGTGCTTGCAAAAGAAAAAAGGACCTGAAAGCGTCCATCCTTGTTCACGATCCGGTCCGGAATGATCTGCTGACCCTGTTCGGTCAGCACATAGACTTTATCGCTGGTGAAATGGTCCACCAGAACCGGACGGCGCTCAGGAGATTGCAGCTGGAAACGCAAAGAATCATTGACTGCCTGAAGACGACCAGAGTATGTAAAATCTATCCAGTTCAGCACCGCGCGATCATACCCGACGTTTGGCAGGTCGGCGGGCAAGTATATGGACAAGAGGTTATCGCGAAGCAGCTGTTGCGCATCCTGCCAGCCGCTGTCGAACAGCATGAACTCTTGATTATCCCAAAGAGCGGTACCCAGCCTTTGCTGGTTCAGCTGTACCTCTGCCTTGTGATCCGGCGAGGCGGCCAAATAGGTCGTGCCCTGCATCTCGATACGCAGGCGATATTGGGAATTGGGCGCCGCATCCGGAAGAGAAAGGGGAAAGGTGTAACGGATCTTGTCCTTCAACTCCATCCAGAACCAATGATCCGCTGATTCATCCGCCGAGGCGAGCTGGCGGTGGTACTGCGAATCTTCTTCCAGATGAATATGCATGGGCGCATAGCGAATGGTGTCTTTAACCACACTCGTCAAAGCGCCGCTCACACGCGCCATGCGGCTGCCGGTCCGTTTGCCCCAGCTTAACCAGTAGACGTTGGCATCCGAATACCAGGAGCGATAGGTGGTCTCGCCGGGATTGTGTTCGCCGATGAACACCAGGCGGTCCTCATCATCCCACATCCCATCACCATGATCCTCGAGCAAAATGGGAATGTCCCGGCCCCGATTCGTCAGACAGATGGTTCGAGGATCCACGCCGGACAGATCCGCTCCCGCCTCTTTCAGCTCCCGGCCGGTCACCGCATACACGCCGTCATGCAGCACCGTGAGCCGCCAGCCGCTTTCAGCGGCCTCCGTCGTCGCCAGCCCCTTGGCCATAGAGCGGACAGGAGCGCTCCGCCATTTTTTGCTCGCCTCATAGTTGGCCAGGTAATCGGCCAGTGCCGGCTCGTAACCATCAGCGCCGGCCACGCCCATCGGCGTATCGACAACCGCCTTCGATCCCTCAAAGCAGATGCGCAGACGCATGCTCTGGGTCAATTGCAGCAGATTCTGCGATGCCGCATAACGTACGGGGTGCAGCTCGATCTGCAGGATACGTTGATTGCGTAACAGGCCGGTCAATCCGGTGCAGGCCGGCTCCGCCGGATACCAGAGAGAGGCAAGATGCAGGGACGGCTCTTCCCTCTCCTCTGCCGTCAAATGCTCCTGCCAAGCGTCAGGATAGTGCACGGTCTCCATCGCAGTAACCGATTTGTTGACCACCTGCTGCTGCAAAATCTGCAGATGCGGAGAACCCTGCAACGGAATGCCCAACACCAGACTGGTGACCGGCAATTTGGGCCAGCCCTGCCGGCCGGTGTTTGTACAGCCCGGTATTTCCACACTCGTCTGCCAGACCGACTGCACTTGACGCTGGAACACATGGATGGAATCGAAATGAACATCACAGATAATTTCTTTTTCCGAAGACTCTATCACAGATATCCGATAGGGACGTTCTACAGCCAGAATCACAGGCGCCAAAACAACCAGCCAGAAGATCGATAGGAAAAGATGGCGTCTCATGAAAACTCCTTGATCGTTAGAATAGCCCAACCGGTTCGATGCCTTAAAAAAAAACCGAATGATCGGACGGGCGGTGTTGCAGACTCGCTCCGATCATTCGGTTCTCAACGTTCGAGTGGAGCGCTCGGCCTGACCGGTTGTTCCAGCCAGAACAAGGACAGCTGACACAGCTGTTCGGGTCCACTCCAACAAAAAGAAAGCGAGCTTGAACACGTTCGTTCTTTAACCAACCATAAACGGATTTTTTACTGCTGCGTGCAACAATCGGTAACGAACGGTCTGTGCTCGGTTCCTTTCGAATCGTATGGCAATGATCAATTTTATCGATATCTTTCATACAAATAGCGTACCAAACATGCTGTCAGGCCATGAATTTAGAAGCCAATGAATCATAACGAATTACATCATAGTAATCAGTCGACGGGAAGCGGCGGATGGCGGTTCTGTGTCGCTAAAAGGCGTCAATGGTCATCGAAAAGATACACCCGACCTGAAGGAGGCGATCCAAAGGCCGATCGGCCCGATAAAACCAATCAGCTCTTTGGAGGATGAGTTTCAGCCAGAAAATCCAAAAGGAGATCTGCCAATTTTTTAGCAAAAAAATTGATCCGGTCCAGCACATGGGCCTGTTCGGCGCTCAACTGCGGCTTGACCTCATCGGTAAATATGAGCAGATAGCCCAGCAAGCCCTGAGCGGTGGAACGTATTTCATGGCTCAATTTATGGGCAGCAGGGGGCGTCTCATCATTTCGGCCTGCTGCTGCCGGCCTTTTCTCATTCAAACGAGTTTCTCTCTTTCGATGAGCCCTTGCGACCAGTCAGCGTCTGTCTCAAGCTTGAAAAAGGATTTGCCTTCGCACCCCATACACCGGCGGACGAACCGTTGCTCGCACAACCATTGCCACACTCGGCTGAACCCATATGCAGAAAAGGCCACGATGAGATGGTCCAACGGCAAACGGAACCTCACTTTAACGATGGTGAGCGCATAGACGAACGTAAAGGCAAGACTGTACAGCACCCAGAGAGCGCGCAGCGGCCTGGCTGAAGCTGGCAGCGAAAGGGCGCCCAGAATCGCCAGAACCAACAGGCCGGCAAAACTCAGGCTGCCCACCCAGGTGATCAGAGCGCCCTGCCGAATGTAGGCTTTGGTCACCGGAGAGGGATCCAAACGCCAAAAGAATAACGCTTTGTTCAACGTCCGGCCAGCAAACGCGGCAGGATCCTGGGCGATGTATCCAAGCGCTTCAAAAAGGTAAATTCGATCGACCTGATGCTCTGAAACCGCGCTGTGCAATTTTTCACGTAGAGCGGGAGGCGGCTCCAGCGAACACGGCAGATCGATCTGTGAGTTGGGATTGTTCCCCAGCCAGAAATTATATCCACCGGTGCTGCATATATTGATCAAGCCGAGGGTGGTTGCATTACGGTACAACCAGGGCGCCAGAACAACGGCGACAGCGATGATGTAGCTCATGATGCTCCTCCACGGCATCCGCCTGCGCAAAAACCACAGAACCGTCATTAGAACCAGCACGAGCATCGTAGGCACGGTGAGAACCGCCAGTCCGGCGCTCACCCCAGCCATGGCAAGGGCATAAGGACTATTCTCTTTCTGTGATCGACACAGGCAGAACACGGACAGAATCAGCAGAAAGCTGAACCAGGTCGTCGCCAACATAGCGCCGGGCAGATAAATAAAATACGGATACACTGCGCCCATCGCAAGTGTGGCCAGCGCCCAACGCCGATTAGAAAAAACGGTGCTGATCAAAACGTATAGCAGCCAGACCGTTGCAGCCCCCACCCCTGCCTGAACCATGCGAAGGGCGGGCAGAGAGTGCAGGCCCAGTCGATAGCACAGCGCGAGAAACAGCGGGTAACCCGGTGGTCGCACGGCTGTCGGCCGGTCGGCCTCCAGCTCGTATCCTTGTCCTTGGGCCAGGGACACAGCCAGCTGGTAATGATCCCGTTCGTCGCTGTACAGCACATGGTCCGGCAGAGTGCTGACATACACCAGGCGCAGCACCAGGGCCACCAGCACCCAAACCGGCGCCCAAAAACGTTCGAATCGGAGCGCACTATTCTTCATACCGGTAAATCCCCTTGCCGACCGTACCGGCCAGGACGACGGTTTTATCCCAGCAGCCGGCCATCACAGTTTTTACTTCCACACTTTCCAACCCCAGGTCAATCCGGGACCAGCTGGCGCCGCTGTCAATGCTGCGATATACGCCTGCCGTTCGTCCTGCCAGCCAAAGATGACCGCTTCGGTTGGCTTCGCTGCAAAGGCTGACCGGTTCCGGCACACGGTATTGATCCAGATCCATCATCAGCCAGGAGGCCCCGCCGTCCTGCGATCGATAGAAACGGTCCCGGTCTGTGATTGCAAAACAGATCTGCCGATTCCAAGGATCGGCGCACATAGCCAACGGGGCTTCCTGCCCGTAGCTGTCCTGGAGCATGCCGTTGTTTGCCGGCAGCCAGGAAACCCCATTATCCAATGATCGATAAACGCCGAATTTATTGATGCTGATCATCAGGATTTGCGCTGCTGCATTCGAAGAATGGACGACATTGATAAAGCCGAAACGGCCCACAGCACTCCAAGTGTTGCCTTCATCCCGACTGACGAACAAGCCTGCGGAGGTGCCGGCCCAAAGGCTGGGCGTAGCAACGCCAGACTCGATGCAGAGGTCTGTAATCAGCATGTTCTGGGTCGTTGGCCAGCAGGATTGCCAGGATTTACCGGCGTCGCGGCTGCGAAAGACGCCTTTGCCCCAGGTGCCGCAAAAGATCAGGCTGCTGTTCACCGGGCTGACGGCCAGGCTGGTTACGTCTTTATTGCTCAATCCTTCGCTGGATTCAGACCAGGTTTTGCCATAGTCGGTTGACTTGAAAATCCCTTCCAGACTGCCGGCATAGAGGACGCCCTCGGTCTGCGGATCCGCTTTGATCACTTGCACCGTCTGTGCGCCGACAACGCCGCTCACTGGCATCCACACAGCAGGTTTTTCACTGACTGGATTTTTCTTATCGCAGCCTACAAAACCGGCGGTCAGAGCTGCCAGCACTACCAGGCTCTTGCGAGCGGACTGGGCGGCTGCCAGCCATTCCGCCCCTATGCTTATGATTCTGCGCCGGCATGATGTCCGCTTAAAAAACACTCGCATGGTTTTCCTCGGGCCCACTCTTTGGTCAGACATGCATAGTAGCGTGTTTCAGGTCGATCTCTGCAGGCCGTATTAACCGCTTATCCTCCACCGCCGGTTGTAGCGCCGGCGCTGTTTGGTTGTCAAACACTCGGTTATAGGCGGCCAGCAAATTGGCGATCGAGTATTCCCAGGATAATTCGCGGATGATGCGTTTTCTGCCGAATTCCCCCATCTCCTTGCGTAGAGCCGGGCTGTTGAGCAAAAAATTGACCTTTTCTGAAAACATGGTCACATCGTTGGGTTTGGCGAACAATGCCGCCCGTTGGGCGGTGTTGCGCGCCTCTTTCAGATCAAACGCCACAATCGGCTTGGCGAACGCCATGTATTCAAGGATCTTGTTCATGGTCGACTGGTCCGCCCATTCAGACCATGGATCAGGATCCACGCACACATCCGCTGTGGACAGATAGCGGCACACTTGGTCGTCCGGCAGACGGCCGGTGAATATCACCCGGTCGTCCAAATGCATGGCGGTGCACAGCTCTTTCAGCTTGGGAACAGCCGGACCGCCGCCGATCAGAGCGTAAAAAACGTCCTGACGGCGATAATGATGACTGAGATGATGGATCGCGCGCAGCAGATAATCGACGCCGTCTTGAGGGCACATTTCACCCAGATAGCAGACCAGAAAGCGCCTGCCCTGCTTGAGAGCCGGGTCCGGAACGCGCAGAATCAGATTTTTGATATCCGGACCGGTGCGCACCACATAAACGTCCTGCGGCTTTTTGCCGCCGCGCCGGATCGCCACCTCCCGGTAAGAGTCGTTGGTGGAAATGACGATCTTAGCGGTGCGGAACGTCATCCGTTCCAAGGCCAACAGCATGCGGGTGAGGCGGCGATGGCGCCGGGAAAACTTGGCCTGAAACATCTCCGGAGACAGGTCATGATGATCATAGACAAACGTTTTGCCGAGGAGCCGATAGATCATCCCGAGAAGAAAATAGGTATCCGGCGGATTGCAGGCGTGAACCACATCAAAGCCCTCGCGCACAAGGACGCGCAAAGAGAGCCAGGCGGTGGCCAGCCAGGCGTATAAAAATTCAGCGACGTAGCTCAGCTTGCTCTCGGCATCAAAGGGAATGCGATAGCGATAGATCGCGATATCGTCGATCACCTCGCGGCTTTTGGCATACTCTTTTGATTTCGGAGAAATGACCGACACTTTGTACCCGTGAGCGGTCAGGGTCTTGCTCTCCAACCAGACCCGGCGGTCAAAGGGCACCGGCAGATTCTGTACGATGATGAGAATTTTACCAGCAGATTCCTTCATATTTCACCTCGTCAAGATTGAGATCTTTCGCTTCGCCGATGCCGGACAGGTCGATGATGCGATGGCCGTTGCGATGCTCGCGAAAAATGCTTTCATACTCTTTGCCGCGATTGCCGACGACCACCACATCGGTTTTTTCCAACAGCTCTTTGACGGAAAGACACATCAGTTTGGCGATATGGGGCACCTCCCGTTCGATGAACTCTTTATTCGCCCCCATGAGCCGCGGCAAAGTCACGTTGGTGTCGTAGATTTTTACTTCATACCCTTTGCCGATCAACTGTTCGATGAGCGAAACCATCGGGCTCTCCCTCAGATCATCCGTATCCGCTTTAAAACTGAGCCCGAGCACGCCGATGCGCTTGCGGCCGTACTCGCGGACCATCTCCAGAGCGTGGCGGATGTGCTCCTGATTGCTTTCGATCACGGCGTTCATCATCGGCAGAGAGACGTCCAATTGTTTGGCGCGATGCGATACCGCGCGCAGATCCTTGGGCAGACAGGAGCCGCCGAAGGCAAAACCCGGCTTGAGATAATAGGGACTGAGATTGAGCTTGTAATCCTGGATAAACACATCCATCACAATGCGGCTGTCGACGTTCATCGCTTTGCAGAACCGTCCGATTTCATTGGCAAAGCTGACCTTGACGGCGTGGAACGCATTGTCTGCGTACTTGATCATGGCCGCCTCGCGCGGCCGCAACTGAAAAACCGGCGCAGGCAGCTCGCTGTACAGATGCGCCAGCACTTTGGCGGAACATTCGTCAAAGGCGCCGATGATCGTTTTAGGCGGATTATAAAAATCATGCACCGAACTGCCTTCACGCAGGAACTCGGGATTCAGGGCAAAGCCGAAATCTTTTCCCACTTTTTTGCCCGAACTCCTTTCCAGAATCGGCAACGCCACCTCCTCAGCCACGCCGGGCAAGACCGTGCTGCGCAGGGCCACAATGGTGTAGCTGTTTTTGTTTTGCAGCGCCCGGCCGATGTCGGCGCACACCCGCTGCAGATAATGCAGATCAATGCTGCCGTTGCCGTTGCTGGGCGTGCCCACGCAGATAAAGACCAGATCCGACTCGTGCACCGCCTCGGCGGCATCCATCCCGGCCCTAAGCCGGCCTACGCGCTTTTGTTCTGCGATGATGTGGTCCAGATCCTTCTCCACGATCGGAGATAGACCCCGACTGATCAGGTTGACCTTGCGAAGATTGACATCCACGCCGTGAACCATATGTCCCATCTGCGCCAGACAGCCGGCCGACACGCATCCGACATATCCTAAACCAAACACACCGATTTTCATAACCTCTCCGTAGTCAATGCTCGTTCGCTGAGACTTCCACCGGATCAGGAACTTTTTACCAACACTCGATCGGCGGATTCGAACCCGACCCGATAATGATCCATACCTGAAACCGATTCCAACGGCAATTGGGTGAACACATGCAGAAACCCGTTGCGGCGAAGACACAGCGCCGCCCGGCTTTTATGCCGCGCAAAGGTTCTGCGCACATGGTAGCGATACACCTGGGTGACCGCCTTGTTCGACCACGCCATCTTTTTTCCATGCATCCAAACAGCCGCGCTTTTCAGTGCTGGAACCGTCCAGCGGTTGACGAGCAGAACCTTGAGCAGATGTTTTGCTTTGCGGCGCAGCGGCAGTTGCGGCGAATAAACGCCGGTGCGCAGAGCAAGGCCCGCCGCATCGCTCGGATGTTTGGCGCTCCACAGCACCGCGGCTCTACCGTATTCCTCGCCTTTGGCCAGATGTTGTTCCAGTGAACAGGGGTGATGATGGTACGCGCGGATCGTCTCATCATACCAGAATCGCAGGCCGCGTTGATGCAGTCGGAAGGCCAGTTCCGCATCCTCGGCCACTGGGAACGCTGAATCAAACCATCCGCACGCCTTGAGATCCGCCACGGCCATCGAGGTGTTGGGCGTTCGATAGTCGCTCCAAGCCAATTCGCGGACGCCGGGACCGCCGTTGGGAAGGGCAAATTCATCCCAGCGATACCCCTGCCAGCGGTCCAGACCCGGCGAGGGGCGGATCGCACCCATCCAGCAGTGATGACGCTGCGGTCCGCTCTTGTGATGCAGCCAGTGCCGGCGCACCACATCCTTTTCCAACTGGATATCCGCATCGAGAAAAAGCACCCACTCTCCGGAGCAGTGGAGCAAACCCTGGTTTCGTGCAGCAGCCGCGCCCTCATGGTATTGGCAACAAAAGCCGAACGCCAGAGAGGTGTTGCGGGCATATTGGCGAAGGAACTCTCGAGTGCCGTCCGTGGAGCCGTCATCGATCACCAGGACCTCGAAAAGAGACCGTTTGAGATCCTGGGCTTCCAGCGACGCCAGGGTAAACGGCAGTACTGAAAGGCGATTGTAGGTCGGAATAATCAGCGAAATTTCTTTTCTCATGGTCCAGCCCACCCTATTCGTTTTTCATATGGGTTTGCAGGCAACCATCCACAATCCGTTGCCAGTGCGGTTTTTCGAGCGCGTATCCATCCACATCATCACCAGCACCCAGGGATGAACGAAGAACAAGTAAAAGGGAAAAATCCATTTGAAAAAACGGCAGACCTGTACAGAGGTCACCGCATCGTACGCCCACCGACCCCAACGGCCGTAGGTAATCCTCTGCTCGACGATCTGCAGACCGACGCTGCGCACTTTAACCGACAACTCTTGCGGCGCATAGTAGCGCACATGCTCATGGGGATATTTTTTCCCGGATCGGCGCAGATCGTCCTGCATTCTCCGCTCCAGCCAGGGCAGGACGCGTCTCTCTGCGCTGGGAACATAGAGCAGCAAATGGCCTCCCGGTTTGAGGGCGGCGGCCAGCTTTTTCAACACAACGAGATCCTCGCGAATATGCTCCAATACGCTGCCGCAGAGCACCACGTCATAAGCGTCTTGACAGTTCCAAGTCGTCAGATCCGTGCACTCCACCCGGGCGTGGGGTAACCGTTCGGCCTGTAAGAAATGAGCCAGGTCCTCAACCTGCTGCGGATCCTGTTCCAGGCCAAGCACCCTGGCCTCGGGATGCGCCTGTGCGCAATAGTAGAGATGCTGCCCCAAACCGCAGCCGGCGTCCAGCACGGCCGGTTCGCCGGTTGCAGAACCTCGGTAGCGTTTCAAGCCATTCTTGATGTACCATTCACGCAAAGTGGTCCAGTAGATAAGCTGATAACCCACTTTCCTCAGCCACACTCTTTTGCCGATCATGGCGGCGATTTCTTTAGAGTTCATGATAGACCGACTCGTCTTGAAGGTATTGCATCATCGTTTGTTCATACCGTTGACTCAGGCGAGCGATCGCCTCGGTGACGGCGGCCAGCGCCCACATGGTCAACACCAACACATAGAATTCCTTATAGCTCTTGTCCGCCAGAGCGGCGACGAAAAACCCGATCCAGCCGCTCATGACGCCGAGCGCCACGGAGCTCAGATACTTGGAGCGGCTCCGGCTGGCGCGCCGGGCGCTGGAAAAGCAGGCCAGCACGAACCAGAGAAAAAAGACAAATCCGATCAGGCCGATTTCAGCGGCGAAGAGCAGATAGGAATTGTGCACCACCCAATAACGGCTGCGCGGTTCATCGCCGTCATAGAAAAATTTGGCATGGTTGCCGTAATTGTTCAGCCCCACACCGATGACCGGATGCGCTTTGATCATGCGGATCGCCGCTTGCGCCGAGGTGATGCGGGTCCGGCCGGACCCTAAATCATAGGAGACGATCCGATCATAAATCAGATCGCGGAACACCAGCAACACCACCATACCTGCCATCATCATCAGCGCAAGATTGCGGATGATGCGCAGCGTCAGCAATCGACGTGAAAGCATAAACGGGAACAAGATCAGCACCGACGGGATCAAGGCGATCCAGGTGCTTCGTGAAAGCGTGTAGATAATGCCTACGGTGCCGATGACCGCGGTGATGCGGGCGAACCATCGTTCGGACGGCGTCTCGCCGCGCAGGGACAAAACATAGGCCAGCGGCAGCAGAAACCCGAAGAAACGCGCCAGGTTGTTGCAGCTCTCCATGGTCCCACCAGGCCTGGTGGTGGAAAAAAAATCCATTTTGATCGCAGTCCCGTTTTCAGCCGAGATTCCGAACAGGCGCAGGCCGGCAAGTCCAGGCCACTGGTTGATCTGCCACAGGGAGAGCACGGTCTGCAGTATGACGCCGATGAAGAACATTCGTATCACCAATCGAACGTCGCTGCGCTGCCGCAGATTGTTGGCCAGATAGAGAAACAGCACATACGCCTTGATGAACCTGAAAAGATCGAACAAGGTCCAGAGCCGATTCTGAGCCGGGATCAACGATATCGCCATCATGGCGATGAGGCCGAGGGTCGGCCAGCTGACCTTAGGATAAAAGCGAATGGTCCCCACCTGCTTCGTGCGCGCCGATTCAAGGAGCCACAACAGAACGGCGATCAGCAGAAGGAGATCGGACAGCGTAAAGTTCAGGCCATGCGCGCCGCTCAATAAACCGTACTGCAGGAACAGGTTGACGTCCGCGTTCAACGGCAAGGAAAGGATCAGACCGGCGAGCAGAAAACGCCGGACATCCGGAACGATCATGAGCATGAAGGGCAGCAGCAACAACAGTGTGGCAGCCAGAGCCCACTTGGTTTCCAACGTCCAAAGCGGGAGCGCCGCTACCCCCACCGTCACCGCGATCAGAACGATCAAAATCCACAGGGCGGCGATATTTTTCGATTGGGTTTGTGCGTGCGTCAGCATAACAGCATCCGTCGATTAGCTTGCGATTCCATCACAGGGCTGATCCGTTCCTCAATCCCACACCTGAGGTTTACGACGATTCAAAGCCACCCCCAACAGAGTGGCGTGCGCGGTCAGCAGCTTGCGCTTGGCGTTCTGCGCCATCTCCCAACGGGTTTGACCTGCGCGCACCACCAGGATCACACCATCGACCACCGCAGTGACGCTCAGACTGTCGACATAGTTCAGCACCGCGGGAGTGTCGATCAGCACATAGCGGTACTGTTCGCGGACCTCCTGGATGAACCGGCGGAAATCCTCGGTTCCCAACAACTCGGCGGGATTCTGCCGGCTTTTTCCAGCAGTGATCACGTCCAACGCAGCGCCCGGCAGCGGTTTAACCTGGCGGCGCCAGTCTACCTGCTGCTCCAGAATATCCGACAGCCCGCCTTCGAGCGGCAGTTGCAGGATCTGATGCAGACTCGGTTTGTGCAGATGGGCGTCGATCAGCAGGATGCCTCCGGTCTGAATCAGCATCGGCTCCTGGACCTGCGCCTCTTCCGCTGTTTCCTGAACAAAGGCGCGGAAATCATCGTTGAAAAAAGCCGGTTCTCCGGCTGGTTCTTTCTCCGCCGCCTCCTCTTCCCCAAAAGCCGTAGGCGCCGGTTGAGCCGTAGGCTCGTCGGCTTTGCCCTCTGTTTCCTGAGCCTTTTTGTGCGCACCGGCCATCAACATGGCCAGGTAGGTGGAGATCGTCGAAGCGCCCTCGCCGGTGACCGAACTGGTGATGGCGAGAACGCGCATGACGCCACGCATATTGGCGATACGGATGTATTCGCGCAGATCATAAAAATCTTGTATCATCTCATCGGGAAGATCCACCCCCCCTTGACCAACATCGCGGGGGCCGGTTCTCTCCCAGGGCAGAGTGACTGAATCCTGCATCTGATCCAGTTCATCCAGGGCATTTAATAGCACGCTCATCGTCCAACCTCATGATTTAGGACAGCATTCCTGATTACAGACTTTCGACATCCACACCGCAAAAATCGCCGATCTGGGCAAACTCAAAGCTCGGCTGTTTGGGGCGCCGGATGGATGGGTTGCGCGTCATTGCCGGATGCGCGGCCGCCTCGGCAGGAACGGCCGGCGCCGCAACGGCATCCGCCACCGCCGCTCTGGCGCAGGTCACTTTATTGGCTGCCGCCAGTTCTTGAATCAGCACCGCATCGATGGTCCGGCATTGACGCTGAAAGGCGGTCAGCAGGGCGTTGTCGCACACCTGATTGATCAGGCGCGGAACGCCGCCGCTGATCTCATAGATCTTGCTCAGCGCGGCCGGGGTGAACAGTTCCTGATCGCCGCTGCCGGCCACCCGAAGACGGTGGAGAATATAGCGGCGCGCATCGTCCTCGTCCAATCGCTTCAGCACAGCCTTGAGGCTGATGCGCTGCTTGAGCTGGTGCAGCGCCGGTTCCTGCAGATAGGCGTCCAATTGCGGTTGCGCGGACAGAATCACCTGCAGCAATTTGCAGCGCGAAGTCTCCAGATTGGACAGCTGACGGATCTCCTCGAGCACGTCATATTTCAAGCTCTGCGCTTCGTCAACCACCAGCACAGTGTACAGACCTCTCTTGTACGCATCGATCAGAAAAGCGTACAGCTCCATCAACAGATCGCTCAGATCCTCGCCCTGGGGCGTAAAGCCGAAATCCCGGCAGATGTATTTGATCAACTCACGGCCGTTCAGATTGGTGTTGAACACCCAAGCAAAGCGCACGCGTTCGCTGAAGCCCTGCAGGGTGGTGCGGATCAACAGGCTCTTGCCCAGTCCAGGCTCTCCGATGATGGCGTTGATGCCTCTTCGCATCGTCACCGCGGCCACCAGACGGTCCAGCGCCTCCAGATGCATTCGGCTTTTAAAGAGGAATTGCGGATCCGGCGTTGCGGCAAACGGCTCCAATTTCAGATTAAAATGTTCGAGATACATAACGACGTCTCCTCAAAAGGGGATTAATGCTTGCCGGATTCCACCTGGAACAGCTCGTCCACGCGAACCCCGAAAATCTCAGCCGCCTTGCGTTTGAATTCTTTGGTGGCCTCGACCCGGTTATTCTCGACCATGGAGAGATAAGTCGCGCTGCACCCCAACAGAAAGGCCAGTTCATATTGTTTCAGCCCGGCTTCCCATCGTTTGATCTTTATTACGTTCTTCATCGTACATCTCCTCAGAATTCGATACAGCCACTTTGGCATGTGTTTAGCATTCGATAGCCCCGATCCTTGTATCGCCCTAGGCTTTGCCAGGGTGGACCGTCGGCGATGCCGAAGCATCCCCAGAGGATTTCTTCCGCTGATAATTCTCCATCTTAAAATCCGCTATCGAGGCCAGTATCGGCATTTGCAGGCAATCCTGAGCGTCCTGCGCCGTGTTGACTGAATGATCAAAGTATTCGACAAAGAACGCCAGCCCAAAGGCCACTAGCAAGCCCATGAGCACCGCCAGCGACAGATACAGCGGTTTGTTGGGTTTCACCGGATCAGCGGGCACCAGGGCGGGCTCGAGCAACCGCACCTGAACAAGATACTCTTTCTGGCTGTCGGCAATGCGCGCCTCCTCCCGCTGACGGATCAACATAGAGTGCACCGCGCGCAGATCGACAAGGCCGATGGTGATTCGACCCAACTCGTAATCTTGGCGCGACAGGTCGGCGATGGAGGCCACCACTTGGTTCATCCGCTGCATCAGAGAGCTTTCTTGGGCCTGCAACGCCTGACTGGCCGCCTCCTCCCCACGAATGATGTCCGCTTGAGCGGACTTGATCTGCCTGCGGGTGGCCTCAATCTCCGCGGTGAGCGTCGCCACTTCAGGATGCCGCTCCGTGTACTTTTGCAGCAAAGCGGTCCGTTTGACTTCCAGATTCAGCAGCGTATTTTTGAGCAGGTTATAGTAATCGTTCTGGCTCAATCCATTGGTCGCTGCGGTGGAGGGGATGATCAGTTCCTCCTCCTGGTCCACCTGCTCCCGGAACACCTTCAGACTGGCCTCATGGGCAATGCGTTCGGCGCGCACTTTGGACAGCTCATGATCAAAGGCGGACAGCGATTCAAACAAAATGGATGTCTGCTGGCTCGGCGAGATGACCTTTTCGCGGCTTCTGTAGGCCAGCCCCTGCTTCTCTGCCTGGTCGATCTGATCCTGAATCCGCCGGATCTGTTCATCAAAGAACTCGCTGGAACGGCTGTCCCGGTCAAGCGAAGGCCGCTGGCGAATGAATTCCGTGACCACGCGATCGACGATCGCCGCTGCCCGAGCGGCATGGCGGTCCTCATAGCTGACCATGATCACGTTGGTGTCCTTTTCGCGTTCGACCTTGAGCTTTTCCGCCAACTGCGCGATGGCCCGGTCATAGTTGACGCGCGCTTCCACCGAATCGCGACCCGGCTTGGCCAACGCCATTTCAGCGACCACCGGTTCCAAAATGCTGCGCATCTTAAAGATGACCAGTTCCGAGCTCAAACGCTCGAAATAGCTCTTGTCATGAATCTGCCAGAGATGCAGCAAGTGCTCCTTCTCGATGGCCACCTGGTAATTGATCATGACCTTGGCGCTGGCCCGATAGGTCGAGGGCACGATGAAAACAGCCAGGGCCACCGTCAAGACGATCAGCAGAAAAACGATCAGAATCAGCCCGCTGCGTTTAGACACCACCGAGAGAAAACTCTGCGGCGACATGGGGCTGTCTTGATGGCTATAGGGAATCATACCACACTCCTGTATATTGAATAAGCGAACCGCATCGCCCGGCATTGATTAATTCTTGTACCAGAACTCATACCGCGCCCAGGCGTCAAAGGGCGGAAGGACGATATCATAGATCTGCGACATAAAGGCGCCGACGTTGGCGACAAAGGTTTTGGGGACATAGATCACATCATACGGATGGACGGCCAGATCCGCCTCCATATGTTCGGCAAGATGGCCGAAGGACAGATCCCTGCGGCTTGCCTCGGCTTTTTTCAAATCCTTCGAACGGATGAGAATGACGCTGCTCATCTTGGCTGTCTTTTTCGGACCGCCGGCAGCGGCGATGGCGCGCATGAGCGTCATGCCTTTCGCCATGGAGATCAAGCCCGGCCGCTCCACCTCGCCCATCACATAGCACTGTTGGCCGCCGAACTGCCGTACCAGAATGGCGACCTCGGGATTCTGCAGCACGTCGCCATATCCACGGGTGATCTCCTCGTCCAACTCGGCAGTGCTCTTGCCGGCGACATAGACGTCGCCCATTCGCTGCAGGGAGATGTAGCCATCCGGACGGACGGCGATCGTCTCATTGTATTCCGGCGTGTTGAAAAATTTCACTTCAATGACATCGCCGAAACCGAGCAGATATTCGCTGCCTCGCTCCGGCTCCATTCGTTCGGACAGGCGCACCACCTCAGCGGTCGAACGCGCGGGTTCGGCCTCGCGCACGCGGGTCTCACGCACCACTGTTTCAGTCTGGCTTTCGCTCTCGCTCACGCGGGCGTTGGGGCCAGCCTCCGCGATCCGAGCTTCGGTTTCCGTTCTGACCGCCGGTGACGCGGCAGGGGCTTTTTTTACCACGCTGGTTCTTTTTCGGCTGCTTTTCTTCGGCGCCGCAGCAATCCGGGTCCGTTTGTTGGAGCTGAGCTCATCGGTCTTGCCGCTGTTTGCGTTTTGCAGATCGATGACCGCCTTGTTGCGGCCCTCATCGGCTGGACGGCTGTGCGGTTTGACGGAACAAGAAGTCCCTGCCATCCCAATCGACAGCACAGCCAGCGTCCAGAGCACGTTTGGAAGAGTCTTCATAACTAACCTCATTGAGAAATGTAGTCGGCTTATTTGGCCATGGTCATTTTGATAAAAGTACGGTAACTGCCTGCTTCCATCATGCACAGATAGGTTCCGGAAGGCACCAGCTGATTGTTCATATCGCGCCCGTCCCAAAGCACGTCATAGCGGCCGGCCGCCTGTGGAGCGTTCACCAACGTGCGCACCAGTTGCCCCATGATGTTGAAAATCTGCACGCGCACCGGGCCGGCCTCTTTGACCGTGTAGACGATGCTCGTAGTCGGATTAAAAGGATTGGGGAAATTCTGCTGCAGCGTAAAGGCATCGGGCCGTTTCTGGGTTATCAGCGAAATGGGACCATGCAGCATCTCCACTCCGCTTGCCGAGACATCCGCCAGCCAGTAAAAATATCTTTGGTTTTCCTCGACCTGAAAGTCCTGGAAATAATAGTTGTGCACGGTCTGAGAGTTGACCGCTCCGTCGATGAGCCGATCAGTGAGGCGGACGCGGCCGCTGTCGCGCGCAGTAGCGCGATAGAGGTGAAAGCCGAGGTTATCCGTCTCAGAGAAGGTGGACCAACGCAACACCACCAGGCCGGCTTCGTTCGCGGCGGTGAACAGAGCCAATTCGACCGGCTCGAACGATCCGCCGTGCATGCGCCAGGCATTATCCTCGAGAAAATCCAGGCCGAAATCGTGACTATCAAAGTCGCTGTTGATGACATAGGTCAGAGAGTTGCCGTAAGCGGCGTTCAACGCCACCGAATCATTCCAGGCGCGCACATAGACCTTGCTGCCGGTGTGGAGCAATTCATGACGAAAAACCGCGGCGAACAATCCTTCATCTGGATTAAAGGGATAACCATGGCCGATGTGGGTGACGCCCAACAGCGAATCATCTGCGGTCGGATTGCCAAAGGAATCGGGTTCCGCGATCTGGCCGTCCGGGCCCACCCAGAGAAGCTGCACCAGATCGCCGCGTTGAGAGTTCCCTTTCAACGGCGTCACGTTGTCGGCTTCCATGATGCCCACGCTGGTGTACGCTTCAAAGGTCGTGGTGAATAACTGCGTCCATCCCGCCGTCGCCGCACCCAGCAGCAACAAAATACAGAGATAGAAACATCGCTTCGTGTTCATAACTATCACTCCTACACTAATAGTGGCTAATTATTATACATCGGATTGGGATAGTTCCACACAACCGGCGCGGCGGCGTTTTTCATCCAAACGATATACCCCTGACCGGGTTTCAGGGAGATGGGTGACACCCGCGTTCCGGATTCATTCATGAATTGACCATCCCAGCTCGTGTGGGTGCCCGACACCAGCCAGGCGAATTCATAGCCCGTGGGATGGTAGACGAACACCTTGTCCGATTGACCGCTGGAAGAACCGCCGCGCAAAACCCCATCACGATTCAAAGCGCTGTTCGACAGAGCGACCACGGTCGGATAGCATGTGCCGATATAATTGATGCCCGGTTTGAGCGTCAGCACCCGATTGGAATCGCTGCTGACCAGACCGGTCACTGTGAACAGTGAATCCACATGCGAACCACGACGATAGAGCCAGAACGCCTGGTCCGGCAGCAGAGAAAGCGTTGACAGAGTCGAACCGTCTTCACTCACCCATTTGCCGTCCAGCGGACTGCCGGTGCCCTCCACCTTCCAGGCGCTCTCGGTCTGATTCGCGTCCTTGAAGGTCATGACATAATCGGAGGAAGCTTTGCTGCTGCCGCCGGTCAGCTGATCGCCCAGCACATGGTTGACTCCGGCGCTGTCGGGAATCAACGGCAAAGAGACCAGATTGACGCCCTTGTCAAGATGCACGGTGTAGCCGCCGATCCGGGAAAAAGTGAAAATCGTCGCGCCGTTGCGCAAGGCGACGACCTGATAATAAACGCCGGCATCCGGCGCAGGCACAAAGGCGTCGTCGAGAAAAGTGGTGTCCGGCGTCAGGACGAACGGCTGATCCGCGGTGAAATAGGGATCCGCATCACGAAAAATTTCATAGGAATCGGCGCCGGCAACCCGTTGCCAGCTCAACCGCAGGCCTTGGGCGGAGAAAACCGCGCGGATCCCCGGCGCCTGCAAGGTGATTGAAACTTCGGCGGAGAGCTCGCTTTCATTGCCGCTCTCGTCATAGGCGCTGACGCCCACATAGTAGGATTTTCCATACTCTGCGCCGGTGATCACATACTCGGTGGTGTCGCCGACGTCGATGGTACTGGTGTAAACGCCGCTGGCCTCACCCACATGCACTCGATACCCTGCCAGATCCGGTTCGCTGTTGGCATTCCATTTCACTTTAATGGCGCCGGCCCACACAGCGGTCGAAAACACAATCAATCCGAGCAGACACAGAGAACTCATCCTGATCCTGGCGGGCTGCTTCTTTTGAAATTTGCTCAGCGATGATATGCGTTTTGTCTTTTGTGAAACTTGCATGCAACCGCTCCTTCAAGTTGACGGGGTCCCTCTATTCGCTTTTTCTAGCATTTCCACAATACACCAACACTGCGCTCCAAGGCATATGTCATGCCAAAAAAAAAGAGCCTGTCGTCAGGCTCTTTTTCATTGAAGAAATTGTTTTTTCGTAAAAATTTAAATATTTAATCCATTGTTTATAAATTAATTGCAAAAACACCTTCGCTGAAGAAAAAATTCTTTACTAAATTAATCTTTTGAACCGGGCTTCAGAAGAAGGGACACTCGAGGGGGCGACTGTTGACTATTTGTCCCACGAGAAAAACGCCTGTGCAGGGGTGAAAAAAATCCAAATTGATGACAGATGCCTGACCAAGTTGCCGAGTGTGCTCAAAGATGCCTGATCCGAGTTGCGGCGCAGCAGCGACCCAAGTCATCAATTTGGATGTGATCGATCAGGTCAATTGAGGGCGAGAAGTTCGCGCTTGGCGATAATGCTGGCGGCGACATCGACCAGACCGGCCAGAGCGGCGGCGTCATGCGGCTTTTCCGTTTGAAAAGTGACGCCCTGTTCAGCGGCGATGGTGCGGATGTTCTGCGTAAGGTCATCCGCCAGCAGCACCACCGGCAGTCGCGGCCGCAATCTCCGCAGGACCGGCAACACATCGATACTGACATTGCCGTACAGGTCCATGTCCAGAATCAACAAATCGATGCCATGGTCCAGTAAATCAGACAGCGCCTCCATGCTGCGCTGCACGCAGGAGAAATCACAGGCCAGCTGTGCGAAATGTTTTTTCAGAGCGTCTTCCATGCCGCGGTCCATCGTGGCCAGAACAATTCGCTTTTTACCGTTGGCGAAACCAGGGTTTTGCATACTCTCCACCGTCCCGTTTTATGAGTACATTTTTTCCGTCCCTTCCCCCACCTGCCGTCGGCCGTCAGATCCGGTGCATGGCACTGTGCAGGCTTTTCTCACGCTATCAGAAAATCAATTATCGTGCCAAAATCCACGGAAAAAGCAATTGTCTATTATATTGTTAATATTGTATTTATTTGTAAATATTTTTACTAAATAATTTATTCAATTAACCCAATGAAAATAGGATGTTACGCATGCAAGCGGAACAATAAAATAGGTTCGCAATAAAATTATTTACAATAGGTTAAAACGGTCTATTTTCCAAGACAGCGGACAACGAAGCTGAATCAGGTTTGTTACAGGGGTAAAAAAAGGCGGCCTGACAGCCGCCTGATGAAAGTTTGGCGGGTAGACGTTATTTTTCTGCTTTATTCTGACCTTTGACCGAGGGGATGTGATGTTGTTCCATAAGCCGATAGATCGTCTTGCGGTTCAGGCCGATGCCGTCGGCCATCTTGGAGATGTTGCCATGATAGTGTTCGAGCATTTTACCGATATACTGTTTTTCAAATTCCGCCACCACTTTGGCTTTCGCCTCTTTGAAGGGAAGCGGTTCCTCAGGAGCGGGAATGAACACCTGCCGGCTGTTCGGCCGAATAAAGCTCGGCAGATCCTGTACGCGGATTTGCGGATGATCCGCCAGGGTCACCATCAATTCCATGGCATGCTGCAGTTCGCGCACATTGCCCGGCCAGTCGTATTGCTGCATCAACATCAGCGCATCGCTGTTGATCGATTCGACCTCCACCCGTCCGCAATAACGATAGACATTTAAATAATGATAAGCAAGTAAGGGAATGTCTTCGCGTCGTTGGGCGAGCGAGGGCATATGCAGGCGAATGACGTTAAGACGGAAATAAAGGTCTTCGCGCATTTTTTTCTCGCGCACCAGAGTTTCCGGATCTCTGTTGGTGGCGCTGATCACCCGTGTGTCCACCGCCACCTCTTTGAGATCGCCGATGCGACGGATCGTTTTATCCTGCAGTACGCGCAGCATTTTTTGCTGCAGGTCGAGACTGACCTCGCCGATCTCGTCGAGAAAAATGGTGCCCTGATCAGCCGCTTCAAACAACCCTTTCTTCTCCAGAGCGCCGGTGAAAGAGCCGCGTGCATGACCAAAAAGCTCGCTCTCCAGCAAAGTATCCGGCAACGCAGAGACCGCCACCGGCACAAACGCATGCGTTCGGCGTGGACTGTAGTAGTGCATGCCGCGCGCCAGCACCTCTTTGCCCGTGCCGGTCTCGCCGGTGATGAACACCGTGGCGTTGGTTTGCGCCACCCGCTTGGCTTTTTCAAACACCTCCTGGATAGCGGCGCTCACTCCCACAGCGCCGAAGAAGCCGGCGTCCCCGGTCAGGTCGTCCATCTTGTTGCGCAACAGGCGATTTTCTCTCTGCACACGGGCGAATTTAGTCGCCCGATCAAGCGGCATCAACAGATCCGTGCTGTTGCTCATTTTCTGAATGTAGTCAAAAGCCCCCATCTTGAGCGATTCCACCGCATTTTCAATGGAAGGGAATTCAGTGTACAGGATCACCACCGCCTCTGGATCCATGCGGCGCACCTCCTCCAGCACCTCCATACCCTCTTTGGGGCGATCCATTTTAAGATCGGTCAATACCACCAGCGGGGACTCTTTGGCGTACATCCGAATGGCTTCGCTGGAGTTGACGGCGGCGGAACACACATAGCCCGCCTTTTTCAACAGCTTGATGATATTGTTGCGCCAGGTCGCGTTATCCTCCACCACCAGGACGCTGTTCCGCTTGGGATTCAACTTTTCCATTCCCTTCCTCGCTTGATTGAGTGACCCTGCTCCACGGGGAAGCAAAGGGTGACCGTCGTGCCTTTCCCCTGGCTGCTGGCAAATCCGATCGTGCCCCCATGCGCCTGAGCGATGGCATAGCTGATGGTCAGTCCAAGGCCCGAGTGATCGCCTTGCTTGGTGGTGAAAAAGGGTTCACAGGCCTGCTCCATCTCTTTGTCGCTCATGCCGCAGCCCTGGTCGCTTACCACGACCTGAACGAGGCCTCCGGACGGCGAACGCTCTGCTGAAACCCTCACCAAACCTCCTTTTGGCATCGCTTCGGCCGCATTGCGCAACACGTGACTGAAACAGTGCTCCAGCGTCGCCTCATGACCGCGGATCCGCAACCCACTGGAAGCGGGCAGCCCTTCAAACCGCACCCCTTGGCGCGTAAAAAGCATGGCAGTAAGGTCGACCGCTTTTTCCAAGACAAGCGGCACATCGACCAATTTATTGTGCAGGCGCCGGTCGATGATCAAACCGTCCAGATCCTGAGTAAACCTCAGCAGCCGCTGCGCCCTGTCATGCAGGCTTCTCAGCTCTTGGCCTAGATTGCTGCCGTCTGCTTCCTGGGCCGCCTGGTGCAGGCGGCTGGACAGTTCGAAGAGCGGCTGACCCAATTTGCGGATGAGGCCGCGGGTTAAAACATCCAATTGCTCGATGCGTCCGGTTAAATCCGCTCGTTGCGTCTGTTCTTTTTCCACAGATACATCGTGCAGAGTGACGGTCAAACCGACCACCTTGCGCCGGCGCACGGCCGGCGCCAGTTCCATTCGCACCCAGCACTTTTCCCCCTCCGCATGATCTAAAAGCTGATCTCTAGATATTGTCCTGCCTGCGCCGACGACTGCAGCGACGATAGCGGGCAACTCGCTGCTGCACAAAGCAGACAGGTGGGGTTCCAAGGAGCCGCCCGGCGCCGGCATCGAACCGTACCAATGCTGAAGCCAATCTCCGCGCGACTCCCGCAGGCACAGATGAAGATCCACAACAAGATTTTGCAGGAGAAAAGACATGGCGCCTCAGGCTAGCTTTTCATTTCCGCGCAGCCTCAATGCTGCACGAGAGAATCAGCCGCCGACCGGCTGAACCATTGCATTTCAGGCAGCGCGTCGTGGCGCGCCGGCAGCGTCACTCGGACCTCAGTGCCCGAACCGGGCTCGCTGTTGACCTGAATAAGCCCCTGATGGGCTTGAATCACGCGATAGGCGATCGCCAATCCCAATCCATCCTCTTTACGCAACTTGGTGGTGAAAAAAGCGTCAAAGATATTGGGCATCACCTCCGGCGCAATGCCGCTGCCGTCATCGACCACACGGATCTGATACCGGTCCAGATCGGCATCGTACCGGACCGTGACTGCGACCTGACCCTGCTCGTCCACCGCATCCAGCGCATTCATTATAATCGCGGAAAAAGCGTCGAGCAAGCCGGCGCGGTTGCCATAGTAATCCGGAAGTTCATCGGGAATATCGAAAAGGACCGGCGGTTTTTTGGCCACGCAGAGGATGTCAGCCAGATCATAGGCTGAGTGCAACAGCTCAGGCCAGGCGATAGGTAGGACGCCAGAGGGATAATCGATGATCACCTTCTCAACCCGCTGTAAAAGCTTGAGCACTTCGTTCTGCTGCAACAGCACTCGGTCTATCGCCTCCTGCCTGGAAGGCTTGTCCGACAAATGCTGCAAATCAGAGATCAGATGAAACAACGGCAGCAAAACGTTGCGCAGTTCATGGCAAAAGCTGTCCACCAGCCGTTGCTGCGCCTCCTGTTTGGCCGCCACTAAAAGATTAATCGGCCACTCTTTTGAAGCAGGCGCTGGAATGCCGGAGCTGTAAATAGGGGGCTTTGTGGTCGCAGCACGGCTCTCCGCGCTTGCGGACTCGTCCTCCTGCAAAGAGTCCTCTGCACCCATGCTGGTAAAGGCCAGCGGAATCTCCTCAGCCGGTTCGCCCGCCTCCCTGCAGGCATGATTCTGTAAAAACCGTAGCGCCTGTTGGTACCCTTCGGTTCTGGGCGCATGGCTGAAAAGAACCACCGCACCAGCCACCTGACCAAGCCGATGAATCGGCTGAATAGCTGCTAAAATATCCGGCTGTTTGGTCGAAGAGGCGTTGACAGGAAGCAGACGGCGCCACTCCTTGCCGCTCTGCAGCACTGAATGTGCCGCTTGCACCAGACCGCAGGTTTGCAGCGACTCGATCTGTTCAACGCCGATTTCGCAGATCGATTCCGCATGTCGGCCGGTAAAAACAGACTGCTGGACGTTCGCCCAGACGATTCGGCCATCGCGATCGATCAGCAAAAGACCAAAAGGGCTGGTTTCGAACCAGACGCAGGTTGCCTTGTCGAACCAGGTGGAAAGCACAGCGTGCGTATTCATCACACCTCATTCAAAAAACCCTTCATCACGCCGATGCAAAGATGCTGAAATGGGGGATTGGGTGGGAACGATCTCTGGCTATTACTGGTTATTACATCACGCCTGCGACACGCAGACAAGAACCTTCTTTTTGCAATATAATTGATTTGTCCAAATTATGCAACAAATAATTAATTTTTTATTGAATCTATTAGAATTTTCTTGCCAAGTGGGGCATATTTGTCACAATTAAATGACACCCCCATCAATGCAATTATTCTTGATTACTAATAATATTTCAGTTAACTTTATTCATAATTTTGAACACTAATAGGGATTGAAACAGTGACGCCTCCCATGAGAACCTGTTGCGGCTGCCATCAGACCAAGGCGGCCGCGGAGTTGCAGCGCATCACTTTGCAGCCTTGTGGCGAGTTGCGGCTGGACGGCAGGCATAAAGCAGCCGGCCGAGGTGTTTACCTGTGCCCAAATGCACAATGTCTGCAATCGGCGCTGCGCCATAAAGCCCTGCAACGGGCGTTCGGCGTCGAGCTGCCCCACTCTGTGTTGGAAGAATTCAGTCGACGATTTCTCGAACGTCTGAGGGAAACGCATGTCAGCCGATGAGCACGAAGCGAAGAAACAGATCAAATGGGTGATCGTCCGATTGGAAAAACATTTTGGCGAGCCGGTTTGGCCCGGGCGCCGGGATTTTCTCGAAACCCTGATCGGCACCATCCTTTCGCAAAACACCAATGATAAAAATTCAGAGGCCGCTTATCGAAAGCTGCGCGCTTCTTACAAGGATTGGCCGGCCATCAGGACGAGTCCCACCGCGCGCATCGCCGCTGCCATACGGTCCGCCGGCTTGGCCAATCAAAAAGCGGAACGGATAAAAAAGATTCTAGGCTGGATGTATAGAACCTGGGGCACGTTTGATCTCAATTTTTTATGCAGCATGGATCCGCGGCAAGTCAGCGAGCTGTTCCAGCAGCAAAAGGGGATTGGTGTAAAGACCATCAGCGTGACGCTCATGTTCGCCTGCGGTCACGATGTTTTTCCCGTAGACACACATGTGCATCGGCTCTGCAAAAGATTGGGACTGGTTCCCGCCGGGACCTCAGCGGAAAAAACGTTCGCCCTCATGGCGTCGCGCGTCCCCCGCGGCAAAGGCTATTCTTTCCACGTCAATCTGATCCGTCTGGGCCGGCAGATCTGTCAAGCGCGCAAACCCTCTTGCCTCCAGTGCCCGCTGCGGAAAAAATGTCCGTCCGCACCGACACTGTGATCAAAATAAACGAGCAGAGACGGCCAAACCTGCTCTTTGCGAAAAATGAATTATCAACCGCGCCGTTCGCTCAAAACCATCAACTCCATTCCACTCTCAGCAGCCTAAAGAGGTACTCTATGAAAACCGGACGCAAAAGCACACGTTCTATCACGACGGCCCTGGGAGACGACGGCGCCACCGCTTTCATCGGCGGCAAACGGGTCGCCAAATCCGGCGTGCGCGCGCACGCCTGCGGCGATGTGGATGAAGCATCGGCCTGGATCGGATTGGTTCGCAGCAGAACCACCCCTTCGGGCCTCAGCCGTTCGCTGCTGCGCATTCAGAACCATCTCTACCTGATCAATTGCGAACTCGCTTTTAGCCAGGGCCGAAGTCAGGCCAAAAGCTGTCTCACGCGGAATCACCTCACCTGGTTGAACCAAGCCGCGCGCAAGACAGAGGCGGATCTGCACCTGCCGCACCAATTCATCCTCTATGGCGAGACCGAATCCTCGGCTTTTTTGGATGTGGCGCGGGCGGTGGTGCGCAGAGCGGAGCGGAATGTGGCGGCCTTGCATCAGGCTGAGCCCTTGTCCAATCGGACGATTCTCGCCTATCTAAACCGGCTGTCAGATTATCTCTACCTGCTGGCCAGGAAAGAGGAAACGCGAATGGGCGTCTCGTCGCGTCGAGCTGAACGAAAAGCGTGAATCCCGCTTTTTAATCATAATGTGCTTGCAAAAATTGTAAAAAATTATTAATATTAATGAAGTTGTGTCGCTTTCATTTTAATTCCGTTCCAGCCTGGCTATAAAAAGTGAACTATTGCCCGGCAGAGACGTTACAACCATAATCAACGGATAATTCGTGAATCGTTTTACCTAGAGTGGATCATGCGAAAAAAAATTTCAGCGCTTATCATGCTCCTCGCCGTCTGTGGCTTTGCGCAAGCGCCCAATCAAGCTGCAGAAAAGGCCTTTCTGGTGGCCAAAGGCATGTATCAGGACAAACTCTACGATCTGGCCGCCGGACAGTTTCAACAATTTCTCCAACAATATGGATCCAGTCCTTACGCCGGCGAAGCGCAGTTTTTATTGGCAGAGAGCTATCTCAACATCCGTGATTACACCCAGGCTATCGCCGCCTATCGTCAGGTTATAAGCCGTTATCCTTCGCTGCGCCTGCTGGATCAGGCGGAGTTTCGCATCTGTGAAGCGTTGGTCAACTCGGGAAAATTTGCCGAAGCAAAAACCGGCCTCTTTCAATTCATGCAGAAATATCCCAACAGCGCGCTCTACGCCAACGCCCGCTACTGGTATGGCGAGGCGCTCTACCGGGAGGGAAATCGCGATGCGGCGCTGGCCTATTTCACCAAAGTGACTCGGGAGCATCCTGACAGTCCGCTGACCGACTATGCCTGGTATTCCTCCGCTTTCATCTATGAAGAAAAACAGCAGTGGGATCAGGCCATCGAGGCGTATGAACAGATCATCACGCGCTTCAGCGCCAGTCCGCTCGCCGAGCAATCGGCCTTTCGTCTGGGATTGGCTCTGTATGGCAAAAAAGAGTATGATGCGGCGATTCAAAAATTGTCCGCCGCCATCGGCCGCTATCCGGACAGCCGTTGGCGCGGAGAGGCGCAGTATTTTATCGGCGAAGCCTTTTATAAAAAAGGGGAATGGGATAAAGCGATCACTGCTTTTCAGGCCATCTCCAGTCTGCCGACCAATCCATACAGCGATGACGCTCAATATCGGTTGAGCTGGGTGTATGCGGATAGGAAGGAAAACGACAAAGCGATCGCCTCGTTTCTCGCCACTGCAGTGATCAGTCCGGACAGCGCGTTGGCGGCCTCTGCCTTGTTTCAAGCCGGTTTGCGGCAAAAGGCCGCTGGACAGAAAACAGCGGCGTTGGAGACTTTTGCAAAAGTCATCGCGCGGTTTCCTCACAGCGAGGACGCTGCCAACGCCACCTTTGAAATCGCCTCCGCCCGCTTTGCCGACAAGGAGTACCGTCAGGCGCGTACGCTCTATACCGCCGTCCGCGACAAATTTCCCAACGCGCAAGTCAGCGGGGATGCAGCGGTGATGATCGGCGAATGCTTTCTTGGTGAGGGACTGATCGATGACGCCAACCAAGCGTTCCGCCGTGCGGCCAACGAATACGACCAAAAGGAGGTCAAAGCGCGCGCCATTTTCAAACTGGCCTGGTCGCGGTTTCAAAACAAGCAATACGACTTGGCTTTGCAGAATCTCAACGATGTGTTGCGCGCCCATCCGGACAGCGAGGTGGCTGCCGACGCCCAGTTCTGGCAAGGGGAGACCTTTTTCAAGCTGGAGCGATACGATGAAGCGCAAACCGCCTATCAAAAGCTGTTGTCCGGCCATCCCCAATCGCCGCGCGCCGCCGAGGCCTGGTACGGGCTGGGTTACAGCCAACTCAAATCCGGCCGTTTCAGCGACGCCGCCCAGTCGTTTGACCGCGCCGTGGACCTGGCCAAGGACAAGCCTCTCAAGATCGACGCCTGGATGCGGCAGGGAGACGCTTATTACAATGCAAAGGCTTTCACCCAGGCCATTGCGGTGTATGACAAGGTCCTGTCGCTGGCCGATGACAAAGCGGTCCAGGCCGAAGCCCTCTATCAGACCGCGTTGTGTCACTGGCGCAACGGCGATCTGACCGCCAGCCAGCCGATCTTTGTCCAGGTCTACAGCCAGTACCCCTCCTCCTCCTTCGCCGCCGACGCCATGTATATGAGCGGCCGGGCGCTGTTTCGCGCCAACCGGTTTGATGAAGCCATACACGAATTTCAAAAGTTGATCACTCAATCGCCCGGCGATGCGCTGGCTGATGATGCGAGCTATGCGATCGCCGACAGCTATTACAACCTCGGCCAGTATGATCTGGCCGTCAACCAGTATAAAAAAATGATGGCCGACTATCCCAACAGCGAGTTGACCGCCGACGCGGTCACCGGCATTCAATGGTCGCTGCTGCAGAAAGGCGAGGCCGGCCAAGCGGCGGCCGTGGTCAAGCAATATGTCAGTCGGCTGCCGGACAAGAACAAAGCAGCGGAGCTGACCGCCCGTCAGGCTGAATTATTATTCAACAACGGACAGTATGCGGACGCGGCAGCGGCGTTCCAATCCCTTCTCACCGAGTATCCCGACACCCCCAGCGCCGCCGGCGCCTATTACCGGATCGGACAGTGTCAGGAGCAACTGCAAGACCGGACCGCTGCGATGAACAGCTATCGCCGACAATGGCAAACCTATCCCAAGTCCACGGCCAGCGCCGATGCGCTGCTGGCCATGGGCCACACAGCCTACGAGCAGCGCGAGTACGCTCAGGCCGTGGAGCATCTGCAGACCCTGCTCAATGCGTTTCCCCAGTATGAAAAACGCGGGGCCGCCGAATATCAGGTCGGCATGAGTTATCTGAACAGCGGCGACCCCGCCAAAGCGCAGAGCTATTTTGAAAGTCTGACCAAAGCCGATGCCGACGACGCCTCCCGAGCCCGTGCGCTGTTGGGTCTGGCACAGGTTCATTTTCAGCAGAACCGCCACGAAGAAGCCAAGACCATCCTGCAACAAACTCTGGAGATCGCGGACAAGAGCGTCGGCGCAGAGGCGCTCATCCTGTTGGGAGATACCCATCGCCGCCTCAATCAGCTCTCCGAGGCCATTGTCGCCTACTTGAAAGTGAAGTATCTCTATCCCGGTGAAAGCGCTTGGATCGCCGCCGGACTTTTCCAGGCCGGCCAGTGCTACGAAGAACAGAACAAGATCGGCGATGCCAGGCGGTGTTACCAGACCATCCTCAACGAATATCCTGCGGAAAAGGCGTATGTCAGCCGCGCTCAGGCCAGGCTGCAGGCGCTGGTGGGACGATAATCCGCATCTCGCAAGCCGGTGAAGGCCGCGGACCGATACAGCGGTCATGGATCAGTTGATAGAAGGAAGTGAATGAAAAATCTTTTTCTCCCCTGGCTCTTGCTCGCCCTGCCCATGTGGGCGCAAGAGCGGCTGACGCCGCCCCCCACGCAAATCCTGCTGCCTTCGGACACCACGCTGACAGCGGGCCGCACGGCAGAAAAATTGGAAGCGGACAGCTCGCAGATTCAACTGCCGGATGTGGTAGTCATGGGCCAGAACAAAAGCCTCCGCCAGGTGGACCAGAAAAAAGTCGGTAAAGGCGAAGGACCACGGCTGCTGCAGCCCGGTGAAGCCTATGGGCCGCTCTCCAGCTGGCTGCGTCGATCCAACGAAAAACAGGGCATCGAAGACTTTCCGTTTCGCCTGCAAAAGACCTGGCTGGTGCTGCAGGCCGGCAGCTATTCCACGCTGGAATCGCGGCTGGGACACTGGCATAAACTGCGCAACGGTCAAATTCATGGTTACGGTTGGTATGATCACAGCAACGGACAATACAACCAAAGCGGCTATCAGCAGGGCGGCATAGCAGGCAAATGGGAGTATCAGCTCTCTGCCATGGTCAAAACGCAAGTGCAGGCGAGGTACGATCGTTTCGGCCGCGATCTGCATGGCGCCGCTTATCAGCAGACTGAACGAAGCGGCGGCCGGGGCGGCGTAGACCTGCAGATGTCAGTGGATCCCCGGCCGCTCACCAGTCTGCGCGCCAATCTGGAGATCGAAGGCATCAGTCTGAACAGCGATACCGCCGGCGTCCGCCTGGACGCATCCGATGATTTTTCCTACAATCTGGCCTTTGTCGGCCAGCAGGTTTGGTCGCAATGGCAGGTGAGCCTGCATGGCCGTGTTCTGCGCGAGAACTATGAGACAATGCACGACAGCACCTCAGACCTGGCCACGCTCAGTGAACTGGGCGTCGAGGCGCTCTATCCATTCTCGCGCCAGATTCAGCTCTCCCTTGGATTGGATTTTCAGGCCATGAGCGCGGACTCTTCGTTCAGCCGTCAGAAGCTCGCGCCCTTTGGTCGTATCCGTTTCAGCCCCAACGACCGTTTCGGCGTGGCGCTTTATGGGCACAGCGGCTTGCAATACCAGTCCTTTATGCAGCGCTGCCAGGAAAATCCGTATCTCTCTCATCGGTTCCGCATGGCGCCGGAAGAGAGCCGCTTCACTCTGCGCCTGGAAAGCGAAGTCCTGCTGATTCAGGGAACGCATCTCTCGCTGATGCTCGGCAAAAACTGGATGGATCGGCTGCTCTACTGGCAGAGCGATCCAACCTCCGGCCTGTTCACCCTGGATTCCGGCACCGGTTCGCTGTCGGAGATTCATCTGGGCATCAGCAGCGCATTGAGCCGCAACAGCAGCGTTGTTTTTCAGGCAACGGCCTACGGCGATCGATTGGACCAAAAGGCTGACAGCACCGGGACTCTCCATATGCCTTATCGTCCGGCCTGGCAGCTCAAAGTGCGGGGACGGCAGCTGCTCGGCGGCCGCTGGGCCTTGACCGCCGAAGCCGAATACTGGGGTAAGCGCTATCCGCAAGCGCAAAGCGGGCAACGCCTGCCGGACTTTGCCCTGGTGCGCGCTGGGGTTCAAAAAGAGATCAGCCGCACCATCACCCTCTGGCTCACCCTGCAGAATATTACGGACAGCCGCTATGTGTTCTGGGAGCGGTATCCTGAAACAGGCTTTAGCCTGCACGGCGGTTTGCGGGCGCAATTTTAAGGCGTCGCCTCGTTCACTGCAAGCAACGACAGCGGAATAGACGCGGCAGACTCAATTTACTCAAGGAGGTTTTAGCATGTCGTTAATGGAATTCATCTTCAAGGGCGGCGTCATGATGCTGCCCATCATCATCTGCTCGATTCTGGCCATCGGCGCTTTTATCGAACGAATCATGGCTTTACGCAAGATCAACACCAATTCACGCACCTTTATTCTACAGATAAAAAATCTCATCTATCGAAAAAAAGTGGAAGAGGCGGTGCTGCTGTGCAAAGAGACTCCGGGACCGGTGGCGGCCATCACCCTCGCCTCCCTGCTGCGGCGCGACAAACCGCGTGAGGAGATGAAGGAAGCGATCGAGAGCGCGGGCAAGACCGCCATCTACAAATTGGAAAAAAATCTGGGCATCCTCGGCAATGTGGCGGCCATCGCGCCCATGTTCGGTTTTCTCGGCACGGTGACCGGCATGATCAAGGCCTTTATGCAGATTCAAATGCGCGGCGGCGCAGTGGATGCCAGCGTTCTGGCCGGCGGCATCTGGGAAGCGTTGATCACGACCGCGGCTGGACTGATTGTGGGAATCCCGGCTCTATTGGGCCACAATTACATAGCCGGCAAGGTCGAACAGCATGTGTTTGAAATGCAGGAAAATTCTGTTGAACTGCTCGACGTCATGTTGGACAAGGAGGCCGGCGTTGAACTTTGAAAGAAAAAATAAACGCATCATCGGCTTTGTCGCCATCAGCCTTTCGGACATCGTGCTGCTGCTGCTGATTTATTTTTTACTGACCTCCACCTATGTGATGCAGCCGGGCATCAAAGTCAAATTGCCCAAAGCGGCGTCCGGCGTTCAGGAGGAGAGCGATAAAATCTATATCAGCGTGACCAGAAACGAACAGCTCTATCTGTTCGATCAGCCGGTGGGTCTGGCCGACCTGAGCAGCCGGCTGCGGCCGATGCTGCAGACGGCGCCGGAGAAAACCGTGGTGATCCGTGCGGATAAGGATATCTCCCTGGAAGCCACCATCAGGGTGATCGATACCGCCAAGCTGGCGGGCGCGGAAAAATTTCTTATCGCCACGGAAAAAGGATTGTAAAGGACGGATATGACGGGCTATCAATTTTTATATGATGAGCAGCGGCGACCGTTCCTGATCTCTATAGGATTGCATGCCCTGTTCTTCTTGTTGGCGCTGTTCTGGCAGATCGGATTCAATTTCAAGCCGGCCGAGTTCGTCGAAGTGCGACTCTCCGGCGGCGCCATAGGGGTTCCGCAGCCCATAGCGGTGCAGGAGCAGCGGCCCTCCGCCTCCTCTCGATCTTCTGAAGCGGTTCGCCTGGATAAACCATTGGTCCGGCAGCCTACGCCACCCGCCAGGACCACTGTGCAGCCGAGTGCCAAGATCAGCCAACCAGCCACCCATCCGGTTGTGCCGCCCAAGCGGCGCATGCTGGAAGACGAGGAACCGCAGCTGACCAACCGGGCTGAAGGCAAACTCACCCCGGAGCTGGCTGCTGTGGATCCCAACGCCAAACTGGACGCCGCACCAGCGGCCAGCCAGCCGGGTTTGTCCGCCGCCTCCTCCAGCGCGACCAGCGTCTATGACCGCGAACCGGGCCTCAGCGCCGCCAGCGGCAACCGAACCAACGGCTCTGAGAACGCCCCGATCGGCGGCGGCCAGCCTTTTGCCATCGAAGGCGATGCCGCGCAACGAACCATTCTGCATCAGGTGATCCCTGAGTATCCCAGCGGCCTGCAGAAAGAAGAGGTCCTCAAGATCCGCTTTACCCTGCTCGCCGATGGACGCATCGGGCTGATGATCCCCATGCGCAAAGGAGATCCGACTCTGGAAAAGATCACTCTGGATGCTCTGCGACAGTGGCGGTTTAACGCACTGCCGGCCTCTGCAGAGCAAAAAAGCGTAACCGGCATCATCACTTTTCGCTATGAATTGCAGTAACGCGATCGTAACGCACAGCGCTGCGGCCCGTTCGCGCCTTTTTCGCTAGACCACAACATGTTCCTAGCCCCGAAAAACGGACAAACAACAACGGAGCTGACATGCGTTCCTCGTCAAGAACTCTTTTAATCCCCGGGATCGTTTCCCTTGCCTGCGTTCTCATCTTCTGCGCCGGGCCATCCGGCGATCATGAATGGCGCGCCGGCGCTGCCGCTATTTGCATCACCCCGGAAAAGCCCATATGGATGGCGGGCTATGCAGCGAGAACCCAACCATCGCAGGGCGTGGCCCTGGATTTGTACGCTAAAGCGCTGGCGTTGCAGGACCGGCGCGGCCGGCGCATGGTGATCCTGACCAGCGATCTGCTCGGTTTTCCAGCCGAGCTGACCGAAGCCATTGCTAAAAAGATCAGCGCACGCCATGGATTGCAACGGGATGAAATCCTGTTCACTTTTTCTCATACCCATGGCGGACCTGCCATCCGCAATTCTCTCAGCATCATGTATGCCACTAATGAACAGCAGAGCGCGGACATCGAAGCGTATGCCGAGGGATTGCAGCCTCGCTATGTCGAACTGGTGGGCCAGGCGCTCGCTGCCATGCGGCCGGTGCAGCTGTCTTTCGGCCGCGGTCAGGCGGATTTCGGCGTCAACCGCCGGCTGCTTCAGGAACAGGGTTATGTCATCGGCGTCAATCCACAGGGCCCGGTGGACCACAGCGTCCCGGTGCTGAAAATCGTGAATGAGCAGGGGACGCTGACCGCTCTGCTGTTCGGCTACACCTGCCACAACACCACGCTGCAAGGAAACAACTATCTCATTCACGGCGACTATGCCGGCGTCGCACAGAAGGATCTGCAGGAAAAATTTCCCGGCGCTGTCGCACTGTTCATGAACGGATTTGCCGGCGATACCAATCCCCATCCTCGAGGAACCCTGGAGCTTGCTCAACAGCACGGCTTATCCCTGTCTGCAGCGGTGCAAGCGGTGCTCAGCCGCCCTCTGCAATCGCTGCACGGCCGGCTCAAATCCCACATCCGCTATGCGGAACTGCCGCTGTCCACCCCGCCCACCCGCCAAGAGCTGCTGGAAAAAAAGCAGGATCCGAATAAATACGTCCGGGCCCATGCAGAACAGCTGCTGGCGCTTCTGGATAAAAAAGGCAAACTGGATCCCACCTATCATTACCCCATTCAAACGATACAAGTGGGAGATTCTTTGCTGATCGTCGCTCTGGCCGGGGAGGTGCTGGTGGACTATGCGCTGCGGCTGCAAAAAGAGATCGAGCAGCCGGGCCGGCTCTGGACCGTAGGCTACAGCAACGATGTGTTTGCCTACGTTCCCTCCCGCCGTGTTCTCGAAGAGGGCGGCTATGAGGCCAAAGACTCGATGATCTATTACGGATGGTGGCCTTGGTCGCTCGAGATGGAAGAAGTGTTGATGAAAAGCATTCACCGCGGCATTCGTCAGGTGCGCTAACCAGAGACGGACTTATGAAAGTGATTGGCATAACCGATGTTCACGGCGATATCAAGAACATCGACCGGGTTTTTGACCAGTGCGGTCAGATCGATTGCACGCTCATCAGCGGCGACCTCACCCACTTTGGCCATGCTGAACAAGCCCGCGCTGTGATCGATAAAGTGCGCAGCCGTTGTCCCCGTGTGTTCGCCGTATCCGGCAACTGCGACCATCCGGATGTGGAGGCATACTTGATTGAAGAAAAAATCAGCCTGCATCAGAGTCATCACCTGTTGCCGGATTTCGCGCTGGCGGGTATGGGCAAGGCTCTAGCCGGTCCGGTTCTCACGCCCAACGAAGCGGATGAAGCCGAGTTCGCGCAAGGCTTGGAGCGTGCCGTTCACCTCCTGTCAACGGATCTTCCCCTGTTCCTGTTGATTCATCAACCTCCCTTCCACACCCTGAATGACCGCATCCTGTTCGGCAAACATGTGGGCAGCCGAAGCATACGGCGCTTTATTGAAGTCCGACAACCGGAACTGGTTTTTTGCGGCCACATTCACGAAGGCCGGGGCATCGACGCCATCGGCGCCAGCCGAATCATCAATCCCGGCCCGCTGGCAAAAGGGCATTACAGCTATGCCGAGCCGGCTGAATCCGGATGGAAGGTGGAGATTCGCACCCTCTAGCGCGTTTTAAAACGGCATTCCATCTGCAAACCGTACTTCCAATCCCGGAGGTTTTCATGCACATTCTGCGAGTGGCCGTTTGTTTTCTGCTGGCAGCAGTTCTTCAGTGCGGCCCGCAGCCGGCTGACGTGCGGGTCGAAAAACTGCGCTGTGAATATCATTCGCGACCGTTGGGGCTGGACGTCCCCCTGCCGCGGTTGTCCTGGAACCTGGTCTCCCATAAACGGGGCGTGGTGCAAACCGGCTATCGTATTCTAGTGGCTTCCACGGCGGAGCGTCTCAGCAAAAACTTGGGCGACCTCTGGGATTCCGGTCATGTCGCAGATCACCGCACTCTTCAAATCGTCTATGCCGGTCGCCCGCTCGTGTCCCGGCAACCGGCTTTTTGGAAAGTGATGGTCTGGGATCAGGAGAATCGTCCCAGCGCCTGGAGCGCGCCGGCCTTCTGGGAGATGGGACTGCTGAATGGCCGCGACTGGCGAGCGCAGTGGATCGGCGCACCTCAAAAGGCGTCCGCAGCCGAATCCGCCGCTCCTTTGTTTCGTAAAAGCTTCACCCTCACCGACAGCCTGGTTCAGGCCCGGTTGTATATCTCCGGACTGGGCTATTATGAAGCGTCGCTCAATGGCAATAAAGTCAGCGACCATGTGCTCACTCCCAATCAATCCAATTATGATCAAAGGAAACAGCCCACCGCCGCTGAACCCAACCTCCCAGGCATGTCCACCACAGTTTATTATGAGACCTTTGATGTGACGAGCCTGGTGGAATCGGGCGCCAACGTGCTCGGCGTAATCCTCGGCAACGGCTGGTACTTTCAACGGGATCGGTTGGAGGACACCAACTTTTGGCACGATACGCCGCGGCTGCTGGCGCAGCTGGAGATTCTGTATCAGGACGGCCGGCGGCAGACCATCGTCTCGGATGAAACCTGGAAGACCAGCGACAGCCCCATTCTGCACAACGGCCTGCACACCGGAGAGATCTATGACAGTCGAAGAGAACAGCCGGGATGGGATCATTCGCCGTTCGACGACAGCACCTGGCGTCAGGCGTGCACGGTGCGGCCCCCCACCGGCGTTTTAAAAGCGCAGATCTATCCGGCTGACCGCGTCATCAAAACCCTGCCGGCCAAAACCTGCACCTGGCCGGAACCGGGCGTTCAACAATTTGACCTGGGCCAGATGATCTCCGGCTGGGTCCGGCTGAAAATCAAGGGCCCGGTCGGCGCAGCGGTAAAATTGCGTTTCATCGAAGAGCTGGGGCCGAGCTATGGACAGACCGACACCTACATTTTAAGCGGCAAGGGGCTGGAGATCTGGGAGCCCCGCTTCACCTGGCATGCGTTCCGTTACGTGCAGGTTTTGGACGCGCCGCAGCCGCTGCCCCTGGAAGCGGTGGAAGGCCGGGTGGTGAACACGGATGTCGATACCGTCGGTTCGTTCACCTGTTCAAACGCCCTGTTCAATCGCATCCTGGAAAACTATCGCTGGACGCAGCTGGGCAATATGCACGGCGGCGTGCCCAGCGATTGCCCCCATCGCGAACGACGCGGCTACACCGGCGACGGCCAGATCTCCGCGCGTGCAGCGATCTATCAATTCGATCTGACCCTGTTTTACAGCAAATGGTTGCAGGACATTTTTGATGCGCAAAACCGCAGCACCGGCTATGTGCCCAACACCGCGCCCTATCAGGGCGGCGGAGGCGGCACGGCCTGGGGCTCGGCCTGTGTGATGATCCCCTGGTATATGTATCTCTATTACGGCGATGTCCGCATTTTGCAGGAACGTTATGACGAAATGCAGCACTGGGTGAACTTTTTGAAAAGCCAACTCAACCGCGACGGACTGTTGGCCGGCCAGGGATTGGGTGAATGGGTGCCGCCGGACATCTGCGAGATCCCGGAGCCGTTCGTCAACACCTGCTACTATTTTCACAATCTCGATCTCATGAGCCGCATCGCCCGCGTTCTGCAGCGCAGCAGCGATGCAGACCAGTACAGCGAAGAAGCCGAACGCGTGCGGCAGAACATCCACGCGCATTTTCTCAATGCCGATGGCTGTTCGTACTCGATCGATCGCCAGGGCGCCAACGTGTTCCCCCTGGGCTTTGCCATTACCCTGGACAGCCTGGTCCAGTCGGTCGAAGCTCACCTGATCGACCGGTTGCTGACCACCCAGCAAGGCCATTTCGACACCGGCATTCTGGCCACCCCGCTGCTGCTGGAGGTGCTCACCGCAGCCGGCCGCAGCGACCTGGCATACACGCTGATGAACCATCGCGATTATCCCAGCTATGGCTACATGATCAGCAAGGGTGCGACCACCATCTGGGAGACCTGGATGGGCGATCAGTCCCACAGCCATCCCATGTTCGGCAGCGTGTGTCAGTGGTTTTACGAGTCGCTGGCAGGGATCGCGCCGGATGCCGGCCAACCGGGATTTCGCCATGTGCGTATGCAGCCGCGTCCAGTGCTTGGTCTTGATTTCGTCCGCGCATCCTACCACGCCGTCACCGGTTTGATTCGCAGCGAATGGCGACTGGATCAAAATGATTTCATCTGGACGATCGAGCTGCCGGCGAATACCTCGGCTACGGTCCTAGTGCCTGCGCAGTCCATGAACCAGGTGACGGAAAGCAATAAACCCCTTGGTTCCAGCGCCGGCGTCCGTTTCCGGGAAATGCAGCAGGGCTATGCAGCGGCGGAGATCGGATCTGGTGAATACCGGTTCAAATCCGCCGGCGCGGCTGCGCTTCTACGCCGCCCGATGGCCGCCGCACCGATCATAACGCCGGGGGACACCTTGATCGAAAAGCCGAACAGAGCGTTAATCCAGATTCATCAGGCGACCGCGGGGGAAGGAGATGCCATTCACTATACTCTGGACGGGAGCGAACCGGACGCGCACTCGCCCGTCTACACCGCGCCGTTCTCCGTGGATCATACGCTGGTGGTGAAAGCGAAAACATTTCAGCAAGGCGCCGCCGGATTTTCCCGCACCCAGCTCATCCAGTTTGTCGATCCGGCGATGAATGGATTGCGCTATCGCCTCTTTTACGGCAATTGGCAAAAACTGCCGGATCTGGACCGGCTGCAAGCCGCGGCAACCGGTCTGGTATACCGTTTCGCGCTGGAAGACGTGGTCAGCCGGGATGATCTCTTCGCCCTCTCCTATCAGGGCCGCGTCCGCATCGATCGTCCGGGCACGTACACGTTTTATCTGCTGTCGAATGACGGCAGCCGGCTCTATCTGAACGACCGACTGACGGTGGATAATGATGGACAACATGGGGCCGAAGAACGGTCGGGGAAAATATCTCTGAGCGCCGGGCTGCATCCGCTTCGCGTCGATTATTTCCAGGCCGGCGGCGGCATGCTGCTGAAAGTATCCTATGAAGGCCCGGAACTGAGCAAGCGGGAAATACCGGCGGATGCGCTCTGTCGATAGCAGCCAAGTCCTGATCCGCACTCATCGATCGATTTTTGATGAGGAAATTTTTATGCCCGCAAAAAATTGTTTTCATTGGATCCTCTGCATGCTCATGGCGAGTTCTGCGCCGGCGTCTTCGACACCTCTTTACCCGGCGACAGAATCGTTTGTGCAAGAGACCGCGGATTCGTTCGGCCCCGACGACGGATTGCCGCACCGCGTCGTTCATGCCATTCAGTCGCTTTCGGATGGTTCTGTGCTGGCAGCCACGGAGCGCGGTCTGGCGCGTTTTGATCAGCACCGATGGCAGCCTGCCGCTTTGCAGCCCGATTTCACGGTTCGCCGAATCGCGGTGAGCGGCCCAACGCTCTGGCTGGCTGGCGAGAACGCGCTCGCTCAAGTCCAGAACAATACACTCAAGAGAGTGCCTGTTCCGCAGAACGTAACGATCACCGCTCTCTATTCTTTTCAGGAATCCCTTCTCGTTGGAACAGAACAGGGCTTGTGGGTTGCGAGCCTAAAAGAGATAAAACCGATCAAGCATTCGCCGGAACATATCCTTTCTCTGGCCCGATCCGGGGACAGGTTATTGGTAGGCAGCCGCAACGGACTCTATTCCTCCACCCTCTCGGCGCCTCCAGATCGTTGGCGGTTTGAATCTCTATACCCGCATGGAAACGGTTATGGCTGGGCGCCGTTCGACGTGACGGCGCTGGCCGGCAGCGCAGAGACCTTTTGGTTCGGCTGCGCTAACGGAGCTGGACGCTATGCGCACGGCCATTGGCAATTGTTCACCGGCCTGGAGGGTCTCCCCTACGATCACTTTACCTGCGCAAAGATGGTGAAGGACTCGATCATCTGGTTCGGTACGGAAAGAGGCGCAGTGCGATTCGATGGACAGCGCTGGGCGTATCGCGCATCGCGCCGCTGGCTGCCGAATGACAAAATCCATGATTTATCCGTTGCAGCAGACGGCGCTGTCTGGTTCGCCACAGACAACGGCGTGGGCCGCATCAGAGCGTTGGTCTTGACCCTGGCGGACAAGGCGGACTTTTATGAAAAAGCCATCGCCGATCGCCACCAGCGTATGGGATTTGTCGTCCGCTGCCGGCTGCGCAAGGAAGGAGACCTGAGAAACACCTGGATCAATCACACCGACAACGACGGACTATATACCGCGATGTACGGCGCTTCCCAGGCCTTTCGCTACAGCGTCAGCAGGCAGCCTGAGGCAAAACGGCAGGCGGATCGCGTTCTGCGAGCGCTCAAACAGCTGACCGATGTGACGGGACTGCCCGGCTTCCCGGCGCGATCGATGGTTCCGGTTGACTGGGATCCGGATCCGAACCTGAGCCTGATGCCCGAGTACAACCGGCGCATGCAGGCGGCGGATCCGCTGTGGAAGCAAATCTATCCGCGCTGGCCGAAAAGCGTAAACGGCAAATATTTGTGGAAATGCGACACCAGTTCGGACGAACTGTGCGGCCATTACTTTTTCTACGGGGTTTATTTCGATCTGGTGGCAGAGACCGAGGAGGATCGGGCCCTCGTCAGGAGCCAGGTTCGCTCCATCACCGATCACATCGTTGAGAACGGATTTCGTCTGATCGATCATGACGGCCTGCCGACGCGCTGGGCGAACTGGTCGCCCGAGTATGTCAACGGCGTGGACGGTTGGGCGGATCGAGGCCTGCAATCCATGGAGCTGTTATCTTTCCTCACCGTCGCCTGGCATATCACTGGAGACGAACGCTATCTGCAAGTTAAAAAACAGCTGTGTGAACAACACGATTATCACATCAACGCCATTCTGGGCCGGGCGGTGTTCCCGCCCAATCTGGTGGTTCCCTGGGACAACAACCTCGCCTTCCTGAGCTATTATGGGCTGCTCAAATATGAGCAGGATCCAGCGTTGCTCAAGTTGTGGCAAGCCAGCATCGAACGCACGTGGCTTTTTGCCAGCAGACAGAACGATCCGTTTTTCACCTTTGTCTATCTGGCCTTCAAACCGGAAGAGAACAGCCCGCTGTTGGAGGCCGCGCTGCCGGACCTGGAGCGAGCGCGGGCCAAAGCAGTGCAAACGCTGCAGCGAATACCGTTGTCCCTGCTGGGCTGGGAGATGAAGAACAGCCATCGGTTGGATGTGGTCCAGGACCTGACGCCCGGCCAGAAAGCAGGCTACGGCTGGCTTCGATCGGGCGACGCGGTAGCGATCGATGAACGGTGTCACATTCGCATCAACAGCGATCATTTTTATTTGGATCACGAGCAGGGAGGCGGTTGCACCGAGTATGAGGGCACTGTGTACCTGTTGCCCTATTATTTGGCGCTGCATCATCGCCGGCTGGTCGGCAGGTAGGCACGCACAGCGTTGAACTGTTGTGATTGAGAAAGCGAGTGGCCGGCGGCATAAAAAAAGGCGGGGAGAGAATCGAGGACCATTCTCCGCCGCCGTTTTTATTATAACAGGCCGTTCGCGCGTGCGGGACTATTTGGCGCCGCCCAGCAGTCGGGCGGGCAAAAGAAAAAGCGCTTTGACGAATTCCAGGATGCCGGTGACCGCGAATCCGAGAATGCGAAAAGGGATCAGCAACAGCCAGACGATGGGAAACAGGATCAAAGCCAACAGGGCCAGCGGTGCGCAGAGCGCCAACAACAGCAGCCATAGCAGAAAAGTCTTCATCGCCTTTTCACTCCTTTAAACATCTGTTTGCCTAATCATACGGCAAGGATGGAAAAAAGTTTCATGCTAAGCCATCCCTCCTGTCCGGCCATGGCTGCCGCGTGTGGCGTCGAATTACGGCAGCGGCTTGACCTTGATATCCTTGTAATAAACCACGCTCTTGGGGTCATGGCCCTGCAGGCAAAAAGTGCCGTGCGAGATTCTGCGGCCAGGCCACTCGGGCCGTTCGACGTTTTCCGGTTCCGTGTAGTCGACGATCACTTTGCCGTTGGTCTTGACGATGACGTGTTTGTCGCGGACGATGATGTGCTGGGTGAACCATTCGTTGTCTTTGGCCGGCGCTTCCTTGACGTTAACCACGTCATAGATGCTGCTGGTGCGCTTCCAGTCCGAGTGAGAATTGTTGATCTGCGTCTCATAGCCCAGCGCCGGCCAGCCGGTCTCCTGCCAGGCGGTATGGAAATAGATGCCCGAATTGGCGCCCGGCTCGGTCTTCACCTGAGCTTTGAACTCGAAATTTTTAAAATCCGCATTATTCACCGGTCCCACATAATACAGATGGCTCCTCTCCCCATGCACCACAATCATGCCGTCGCGGACGGTAAACGTACCCGCATTTTCGCTGGCCCGCCAGCCATCCAGGGTCTTGCCGTCAAAGAGCACGAACCATCCGTCATTGGCGCAGGATTGAAAACCGCACAGCACCACAAGCAGAAAAGCACACATCCACTTTTTCATACGTTTCTCCGGTTAGTTTGTCTACGGTGCATTTACAGCGGGCGCGTCTCTTGCTGAAACCGTTACGGTGGAAACCGCGATAGCGACATTTTTATCTGCCGCCAAAGCAGTATACGGTGGTGGACGAGCTCACGCTGATGTCAAACATTATTTATTCTATTTTAGCAATAGAGCCCTTTTCATCGATTGAAAAGTCCCCGCTTCGAGACGATAATGATAGATGCCGCTTGACAATCCAGAAGCATTCCATCTGATCGTTCGATGCCCTGCCGCCTGCATGCCATCCAGAAGAGTCGCTACTTCACGACCTTTCACATCAAAGATTTTTAATCTGGCGCAGCTTTCAATGGGAAAAAAGAATTCAATCGTTGGAGCAGAACACGATTTGAAGAAAACGAATCGCCTCGAATACAACAAATAAATTGCCGGCATCCCGATTTTATCTTTCCGGGCCCGCAGCCCCATGTTCTGAAAAGTTTAAGCCAGCTGCAAACGGCGAGGAATCTACCGACGAATTGCTCTTCTTCCTTTGAGTGGTTCGGTTCGTCGCTAGATCCTTCGGCGCTCAAAATATGCAAACAGACACTTTATTCCCTTGTCTTGCGCCTCAGGATGACAAAATGGTGAAAATGGCAATTAATTAATTCAATGCTGTATTGTGTCCTGTCGTTTAGATCTAAAAAAACAGAACATCGCCGTGGATGCGACAAATAAAATGCCGGAATAATTATTTTTCCTCTCTTCGCACTATTATCGCGATGCACTGCCCGCAGCGTTTATCCATTGCTCATACAACTCACCGATGCCGGCCGTCTGGGTGTCGCCGCTGTGAACGACCACGCGATAGCGAACCGTCAGGGAATCGCCTCGTTTGATGGAAAATCCCGCTTCGGTCAGCCAGTACATGGGCGTGGGCGAGAAAAAGCCGTAATCGCGGGTGAACCAGGGGCTGGGATGCCAGGGATTTTGCGGTGAATCGAAAATAGCCAGTCCCTCCACCCCTTCACAGCGGCGGCCGCTGTAATCGCACCAGGGAGACGGTACGCCGTAGGTGTTTTTCTCGCCACGGGCGTCCTGTGCATTTCGTAGCACGCCGCCGCTCTGCACCGAAAGCTCCGGCGCCATGCGTGCGGAGAACAGCGAGTGGTTGGTTTTTTCGATGTGAATATCCACCAGGGCGTCCAAGGTGATCGCCACATCGATGAATCGCAACGAGGCCGAGGGGGCGGAAAAGGTCAGCATTCGGCGGTCGCGCAGAATCGGCGCCTCGCCCGGCCGCTGCCAGTCGCAGGTGTCCTGCAACACGATGCGCTCCGGCCCTGCGTACACCAGTCGCGGCCCGCGTGAGACGATCTGGCCCTGTTCGTTGCCCTCCTGCCAGTAGTTGCCTCCATTCACTTTATCGCAGCCGAAGAACAGAGAGCGATGATGGGGATAGGGCGTCTCGCACTCTGCGGTGAGAGAGTGTCCTGACAACGGACCGTTCACCGGATAAAAATAAGGATATTTTTGTCCGCCGCCGAAGCGGTAAACCGTAAACACCCTGTCGTCGATTCGAATGATCCAGCGGTCATCCAGCCGTTCCGCGCTCAACGCCAGGTTCTGCGCCGCCAGGCCGGTTGCCCACACCACGGCCAGCATCATGGCCCCGATATACCATCTCACTCTATTCATTCTCTCCCTCGCTGTTATCCGTCGATCGCCTGCAAACGTATCGGCTAAAGCTGATACGGCGCACGCTGCGGCCGGCTGATCATGGCGTTGGCCTCGTCGTCGTTTTTGAACCGCTCCAGGATCGGGTCCCAGTATACTTTGCGTTTTAATTTCATGGCGATGTGGCCCACAAGGCATACGCTGGTGGACCGGTGCCCCACCTCAACCGGAGAGATAGTCAGCTGTCGCGATCGGATGCATTCCAGCCAATTGCCGTGCTGATCGCGGCTGCGGATCAGGTTGATTTCGTTGGGACCGATCTTGGATTCCAGAATCTTGGCATCGCTGGCAGACAGCGCTTTTTCTTTTTTCGCATTGGCCACCGGATCCGAGGCGGTTACCGAATAGTTGCCGCGGGTCACAAAGATCCAGCCCTCGCTCCCCTCGAACCGGACGCCGATGGGCAGCTCATCGCTCACTTGGACGCGAACGTCGTTGGGATAGCGCATTTCGATTCTGTACTTGCCATGCACATCCCACAGTCCGCGAGTGGGGAACTCGGCCCACGCCTCCACCTCCAGGGGGCCGGAAAATTCCGTGCCCAGTCCCCAGTGGGCGATATCGAAATGATGCACGCCCCAGCCGGTGATCATGCCGGCGCCGAACTGCTCGCAGCGCAGCCAGCCTGGCCGGGAATAATCGTTCTGTGGATGCACCCGCTTTTCGGTGTAATAAACCCACGGCGTGGAACCCAGCCACTTTTCGTAATTCAAATTGGCCGGAATGGGCATCTCGGGCTGTTCCTCGCCGCTGGGATCAGTGGGCAGCCCGATTTGCACTGTATGCACCCGGCCGATGCGGCCGTTGCGCACCAGCTCAGCGGCAATGCGAAAATGATCGATAGAGCGCTGTTGGGTGCCCAGCTGAAAAACAATGCCGCAGCGGTGCACCATATCGCTCATCGCCCGCCCCTCGGCGATGGTCAACGTAGCCGGCTTTTGCAGGTAGACATGTTTGCCCGCCTTGGCCGCTTCAATGGCCGGTTTGGCGTGCCAATGGTCCGGCGTGCTGATCACTACCGCATCGATATCCGGGCTCTTGAGCAGTGCCTCGTAATCCGCATAGGTGCGAACCTTCAGATTCACTCCCTTCTTGGCATAATTGGTTTCCACAAACGCCTGGCCCTGCTGCAGACGTTTGGAATCCAGATCGCAGACCGCGACCACGCGCGCCTGATCAAACGCCATGATCTCCGGCAGATCATGTTCTCGGGAGATGCGCCCCACTCCGATGGCGCCGATCTGAATGCGATTGCTCGGCGCCTGAGCGCCGAATACCGAAGCGGGCACAATGGAAGGCGCGGCGAACGCCGCCGCACCTGTCAACAGGCTGGTCTTGAAAAACCGCCGACGGCTTGGTTCTGTGGAAAAATTTGTTTTCGGCATGAGCGTCTCCCATGTTTGATAAACAAAAGTTTCGTTCCATAGAGCTAATTGATTTGAAAGAAATAAGAACCTGAGGCCAAATCGAGAACCACACAACCATCCTGCAGCCGACTAAAGACCACGTGGGGATTTTTCGCCAGCGGGCGATCTCCCTCGCGAACAGCGGCGATGTCCGTCACCGGCAGATGCAGCTCGCCGGTCATGCCAGCCGGCAACGTCAGCCGCAAACGCCGACCGGCCGCGGATTGCTCGACGCGCAGCGTCACAGGCCCGCGCAGGGTCGGATGTTTGATCTCGGCAAACTCGAGATTCCCGATCTGCGGCTTGATCCGCATTCTGGCGCATCCGGGCTGCAACGGTTCCAGCCCCATCAATCCCCGGGGAATGATATTGGCCGGCGCTGCGCCCCAGGCATGATTCCAGTCCTGATTCTCTTTGTATTTGTTATCCCAGGCCTCGGTTGTAATCGTACTTTTCACGTTATAGATCATGTGCGCCCAACTGCGGTCATGGGTGGCGGTCATCAATGAGAGCGCATACTCTGATTCCCCCTCCTGATACAGTGCATCCAGCAGATGCTGACTGCCGTAGACGCTGCAGGCCATGCCTCTGGATTTGATAAAGGCGACGATCCGCGCCGACTGCGCAGCCGGCGCCAGGCCGAAGGCCAGGGGGAAAAAATTCGCATGCAAGGCGGAATGGCTGCTGCCTTCGCTGTCGCGATAAACGCCCTTTTCCGTGTCATAAAAAACGGTCTGAAAAGAGCGATAAACCCTGTCGGCGCGCTGCCGCCAGAGGGGCGCCTCCTCCGGCCGTTCCGCCGCCAGGCTGATGGCCTCCATCAATCGCAGGGTATGATAATGAAAGGCGTTGGCCACGGCATTCACCGGCCGCATGTCATACCCATCCCGCTCGCCGTAGCGATCTGCATGGGTAAAGCTGGCAGGCGGCCAATCGACCAGAATGCGCGGCGGTGAGGTAAGATTCAGCGACCGTAAAAATGGCGGCGTCATTCTGGCGCTGTCCTCGACGATGAGTCCATCTTCCCGGCTCAACCCCAGCAGCGTTTTTGCGGCCAGATCTTCATAATGGCGGATCAGCAGTTCAGGATTGCCGGTGTAGAGATAGTCCTTCCAGGCCATCAGCACCATATGCATCTGCCATTCCGCCGGCCAGGTGGGATGGCGAAACAGATACTCGATCGTATGCCGCGCCAGGCTGTATTCCGCATCCACGCAGTAATGGCTCAGCTGATTGATATAGGCGTCGCCTTCATAGGGGATCCGCTCACGGTCTCCGTCCACATAGACGCCGAGAAAACTGGTGGCCTTGATCGAGTATTTACACAGATCCCAGACATCATTCAAAATTTGGTTCGAGCAGCGAAAGGAGGAGGCGCTTTCGTCAAAGGGATAATGAACCGCCAGCTGCTGAACATGATCAGGGGACAGAACGCCGCTGACGTTTTCCAACTCGCAGTAGCGGAACGGCATCACCTCCCCCATCTCCGGCGGCATAAGCACCGCATCGCCGCTGGTGTTGCGGCGATCAGGAGGAATTTTTAAGATCTGCGGCGAACCGTCCAGCGGCATAGGCTGGGTCCAGGTGCGGCATCTTCTGGCGCCGCCCGGATTGGCATCGATTCTCCCCTCTTGGGTCAGTGCTTCGCCCAGCCGCACCCGCCATGGCGACTGCCTGTGCTCCAACGCCTCTATGCGAAGGGTAGCGAACGCGGCGCGGCCGAAATCGATAAAATAGCTGCCTGGTCGGATCTCTTTCATCGACGCCGGCGCAATGGAAACTTGCTGCAACGGCAGCCGGTTGTACCAAACCCGATTGTCCGTCGCATAGGGATCCGTTGAATCGGTGAAACGAATTTTTTGCACATTAGAATAAGGGGAGGGCTTTCCATCGCCGCACCAAATGCGGACGCGCCAATAATAATCGCGATCCGGCGCCAGAGAACCGCCGGCAAAGGGCACATCCACTGACTGATCTGAGGCCACTTTTCCCGAATCCCACACGTCGCCGCGTTCTTTTTCCGCCAGAACGCGGGAGGCGGAGATGATGATCTGATAGGCGGTCTGACGGACGCCGTTCCGGCTCGATGGGATTCGCCAGGAAAACTCGGGAGACAAATCCGTCAAAAGCGTTTGCTCAGGATGCAGCAGCAATTCACAGCGCAGCGCTCCGGGTGGATTTTCTGCACAGGCCAGAGGCGCGAGAAAAAAAATAAAAAATCCTATACAGGATTTAGCTAGATACATCCTGAAGATTCCCGTTTGCATTCAATAGGATACTTTTGAGCAAATTAAGATTTTTTGAACTGATACGCAAGTTATTTTCAGTGCAAACACCGCTTGCATTTTTGCCTAATTTGTGCAATATTGGCTCCAAGCATTCAACCTTCACAGGAAATAAACATGAGACCGTTTGATCTGTGCATTTTATCCGCTGCCAATGAAACCCAGGCGCAAGGGTATCGCACCCGGCTGAACTGGCGCAAACAACAAGGACTTTATCCGCATACCGATTTTATGGTTCTGGCGGATCCGGACGGCAGGCGCATCGGTTCAGGAGGAAGCACGCTGTTCATCCTGCGCCGCCTTTATGAGTTATCAGGAGAAAATTTTTCCGCCGCGTTTTCCCGCAAACGCATCCTCATCATCCACTCCGGAGGAGACAGCAGGCGCTTGCCGGCCTACGCCGCGTGCGGCAAAATATTCACCCCCCTGCCCACCCGTCAGCCAGCCTGCCTTTTCGACATCGCCATGAACGCCTATGCGGCCTTGCCGTTCAATCCCGATGGTCAGATTATCATCGCTTCCGGGGACGTACTGCTGAGTTTTTCAGCAGAACAACTCCACTTTGCCGACCGGGGCATTACTGGCATCGCCTATCCGGACGACGCTCGGGTGGCAGGCCGCCACGGTGTGTTTGTTCCCAGTCGGCAGGACTATCAGAGTCCCGTGCCGGTGAAGGATTTCCTGCAAAAACCCTCGAACGAAGAGCTGGTCAACGCGCGCGCATTGGATTATCATCAACGGGCCTGGGTGGACACCGGCATCGTACATCTGGCGCCGGACGCGGTGGAAGCCTTGCTCCAATGCCATGGATTGCTGGCGTACACCCTCAAGGAAAAAAACGAGCTCAATCTATATCAAGAGATCCCCTTTGCCCTGCTCGGCAAGAAAACCTTGCATGACAGCGGCCGGCTGCAAGCGCTTGCCTTTCACGTGTGTCTGCTTGCCTACTGCGGTTTTTTTCACATCGGCCGCAGCCGCGAGTTCCTCTATAACCTGTACACTCTGACCCAAGCCGGTGCGTTGCATGGTTTCGAAAACGGCGTCCGTTCCAATGCGGCGGACTATCCACAATTTAAAGAAGCGTACATTTTTCATTCTCTTATCGACACGCACCGCGTAAGGATATCCCGTCCGGTGCTCATCGAGAATTGCCATCTACGCCATTCGATTGAGCTGGAAGGCGACAACATCGTTACCAATCTCAGTTCAACAACCGGCCCTGTAAAGTTGGAGGCGGATCTCGGCCTCACCCTTCTACCCCTGAAACGCCGACGATGGACCGCCCTGCTCTATGGATTGGCGGATCATTTTAAAACCGGCGTCCAGCCGGAGAACAATCTGTTCATGAATCAACCGATCGCAGAATGGCTGCAGCAGCGTTCTGTGGATGAACGGGCGCTCTGGCCAAAAGGACCCTGTGGCGATCTGTGGAATGCACAGTTATTTCCCATCTGCTCGAATCCAGCCGCCGCATCTCAGCTGGTGCAATCGCTTCAGTCCGCGGACCGTTGTCCGCAAAAATGGCTCGCTGCTGAACGCAGATCCCTGCACTGGATTCTGCAGCAAGTGGATCATCGCTCCCTGCTGCAGCAGGAGGAAACGATCGAAAAAGCCGCTACCCTGCGAAATCTGCGACAGGTTTTGACGTCGGACTCTAACTGGACAGCGGCGGGACTGCTCGGGCTGTGCACGGATGAACGGGCGCCGTCCCTCCTGGCCTTTGAATTGGACAAACTGACCAAACAGAACCCTGATCTGTTGTTTCTCAGCCGATTGTACTATCTGCGATCACGACTGGTGCGTCCGACGCCTGGCGCTGGCCCCGCGTCGCAGGCTGAAGCGGATCGCTGGTTGGATTTGGCTTTTTCCACCATCCGCCGAGCGGTGGGCAAGAGCGTCCATGATGTGCCGGCGCAAAGCCACAGCGGCATCGCCATCCGCTCCGACGAAGTGGTGTGGGCCTGTTCGCCGGCCCGGTTGGACTTTGCCGGCGGCTGGTCTGACACGCCGCCCTATTGCATGGAGCAAGGCGGCGCGGTTCTCAACGCCGCGGTTCGGTTGAACGGCCAGTATCCGATCCAGGTCATCGCCAAAGTTCTCCGCCAGCCCGTCATCCGCATCAACTCCATCGATCTGGGCGCCAGCGCCGTGGTGAAAGATCTGGCGCAACTGCGTGATTTTACCGATCCCTCGGATTGGCTGTCCTTGCCCAAAGCGGCTCTGATCGCGGCCGGCATTTTCTCCGGCAAAGAACGCACCTCCTTGAGCGCTCTCTTGAAAAAATTCGGCGGCGGCATCGATCTGACGCTTTTCAGCGCTCTGCCGGCGGGTTCCGGCCTCGGCGCCTCCAGCATCCTCGGCGCTGCCACCATCGCTGCGCTCTCGCGCACCTTTGGCCTGACCCTGAGCCAGGCCGATCTGTTTCAGCGCACCAGTTACCTGGAACAGCTCATGACCACCGGCGGCGGCTGGCAGGACCAGATCGGCGGCGTGGTCGGCGGGGTCAAACTAATCCAGACACCGGCCGGATATGACCAAACGCCCACCCTGTCCTGGACGCAACTGGACGAAGAGAGCAAAGAACACACCCTGCTCTATTACACCGGTCTGCGCAGGATGGCCAAGAACATTCTCCGCCAGGTCGTCAGCCGTTATCTCGACCGCGATCCGGAAGCGTTGAGAGTTCTCGCCCGGCTGAAATCACTGGCGCTGGAAATGAAGAGCGCGTTGGACCATCGGCAGGTTGAAAAATTCGGAAAGCTCATAGGACAGGTGTGGGAATGCAACAAGCAATTGGATCAAGGTTCTTCGACAGAGATGATCGAGGCATTGATCAGGCAGGTGAATCCGCACGTCCATGGCGTCAAGCTGTTAGGGGCAGGCGGCGGAGGTTTTTTACTGATGGTCGCCAAAAGCCGGCGCGATTGTGAACTCTTACGACAGAACCTGACCCAAAATCCTCCCAACACACGCGCCCGGTTTTTCGATTTTGAAGTGGACGGCGGCGGGCTCAAAGTGAATGTGCTCTGATCCTCTCACCGCCGCGTCGGGATCAGCTCGCCTTAACCACCACCACGGTCAGGTCGTCGGCCTGGGGCTCAACGCCGGCGAAACGCTGCAGCTCCTGCACCACCTGACGACAAAGCTCCCGGGCATTTTTATCGGCATGCTGCAGCAAAAGGCTCATCAGATTCATCTCGCCGAACTCTTCTCCGTCGCGATTGCGCGATTCCGTGACTCCATCGGTTACAAATAAAAAAACATCGCCGGGTTGATAGACGATTCTGTATTCTTCCAATTCTTGCTCAAAGATCTCTTTCTGATCCAGACCAAACCCGATCCCCCTTGGCGTCAGCAGTTCCACGCGATGGGTGGCCATGCGGAAATGATAGAGCGGCAGATGGCCGGCCCGTGTCAGAATCAGGCGGTGCTCCGTCGCTTTAATGGCCGCCGCCAGAGCGGTGACGAAATAGCTCTTTTCCAGATCCCGGTCTAAAAGGCCGTTGAGGTGAATGCAAAGGTCCCGGGGGGAGAGATGAAAACTGTGCAACGACCGCAGAATGCCCTGCACTTTGGCCATATACAGCGCGGCCGAGATCCCCTTGCCGCTCACATCGCCGACTACGATGGTCAGTTCGTCTTCGCTGCCGTTGAGATAATCATAGTAATCTCCGCCGACCTCCAGGGCCGGCAGGGACCACCCCGCGATGTCCAGTCCCTGAACCTGCGGCGTGTCCTGGGGCAGCGAAGCCAATTGAATCCGTCTGGCGATCTCCAGCTCATGGCGCAGCCGTTCGCGCTGCGCCAGCTGTTCATAGAGCAAGGCGTTTTCCACCGCCACCGACACCTGTTGACTGATGGAACGCAGAAACTGATAGTCCTCCTGATAAAACGGGCTTTCCGAGCGTTTCTCCCCGAGCAGGAACAATCCGCGCAAGCGGTCGGAAGAATAGATGGGCACCAAATAGCGAAAGCCGAATTCATACAGCTTTTGTTTTGGTCTTTCCGGCAGATATTCAACAGCAAACCGGTCCGGATTCGGCAGCCGGTCGGCCAGGGCCGCCATCAACGCCGGCGTCTGATCCTTAAAGTCATTCCACCGCTGCTCCGTCAATCCCTCCGCATGGCCGCAGGCGATTTGATCCGCTTCGCGAAAGAACAACACCCCCACTTGCTGCAGATGCATCAATCCATTCACCCGCTGGGCGAGCCCAGTGGCCAGATCCGCAAGATCGGTTCGCTTGCTCATCATCTCATTCACCAGCTGCGCGGCGCGCCGGTAATCGTAATGATCACGATGAAAATGTTTAGCCAAAAAATGCACGCCCAGTCGGCCGATTTTCCACAAGCCAAAGACCAGAACCACTGCCAGCACCATGAGCAGACCCTTCTCCAGGACCGCCTGTTCTTGCGCGCTTTGCGGGCTGTCCAGAACCTCGATGGAGGAACCCGTCAAGGCGATATGCGGCAGCGAAAACGACATGGCCGGCAGCCGCCAGAAAACCAGCAGGCCGATGATCACCAGCCCGACGATCCACAGCATGACGGCCAAGGTATACTGAATGTTGCGTCGGATGCGCAGATTCATGTCAAGAAGACGGTAACGGCCGATGGTGTACAGATAGGCAGCCGGTATCAGCAAGAGCGGCAACCCGATATATCCGGAAGAAAGCGGGCCGGCGTAACGGTTCACATACCAGACAACCACGACGAGCAAGCCGATGCAGACGATGAGCGCCAAGCGGATAATGCGCAACAGTCTTTTGTTCTCCGGATTGAACTGTTTGCGAAAAAGGAACGCAGGCAGCAGGGAGATCAGGACCATAAGCAGGACAAAGCGGTTTATCCAGATGTCGCCCTTGCTCAGGTAGACGGACACGCTGCAGAACAGGGCGGTCGCATAGGGCAGGATCTGCACCCAGCGTTTGCGCAGCAACAGCGGGCTGGGACGAGGAAAATAATACTTGCTGTGCACGATCACGGCGATGGAGAGATAGAGCAAAGCCGGCAATGGATAGGTGATGAGCTTGCTCCAGGAATCTATGATGGGTTGACGCATCGTATTCATCAACATCAGCACGAAACCGAAAAGGGTAAAACCCAACGCCAGCAAACGCGAGGCCTTGATCTGCGGGCGCATGATGCCAAGAAAAAGCCCCAGACCCATATAGCTCAGCCCGGTGATCATAAAGATCAACAGGGAGAAGGGAATGCCGAAACGGGCCAGCACTACGTCAAGCTGCACTTTTTCATTCCGGCGCATGACCTCATAGACGATGCTCTTTCCAGTCCGGCCGGTGCGCATGATGCGATCCGCTTCGAACATGTCCTTGAAGGAGCGATGATTGATGGTGAGAATGATGTCCCCGGCTTTCATCCCCGCCCGGTCGGAAGCGCCTCCCTTGACCACATCGAACACAGCCACCGACGGCGGCAGCGGACGGATCAGAGTATCGGGCAACACAGCGCTTGCCACTTTGTAGGTGTAAAATTGATTGTACTTGGGACGATAAATGGTGCAGGTGAGAACCGAATCCTGCGTTTGCAGAAAATGCAGCGAATCGACAAGCGTTTCAAAGGAGATCTTTTTTGAATGCTGCAAAAGAATATCGCCGACGAGAAGGCTGTCCGGAATCCGAGCAGGCTTTAGAGCAAAACGGCCGCCCTTGTTGACCTTCAACAGCGTGGCCGGAACGTCCTCAACGATGTAAAAAGGGGTGGGCGTATTGGTAAACCAGTTCTCGTCCGTAGGGGATTCGATCAGGCGATAAAAATGAATCACACTCAATATGAAAAACACGCTGAACAGGAGTGTGAAAAAGATACGGAAGCGATGAGGATTTTCATCAAAATAAGGCATTAAAGTTCCTCTTGCATAGGCCAGCCAGGGCTCTCATTCTCTGATACGGAAAATACCGACGAATGTTTCTAAACCGAACACGTAAAAACAGCCGTTCGCTCACCCGCGCAGGACTGCGGCGACCCGTTTGCCTAGATCCTCGACCTGTTCGGGACGGTCAAAGCCCACCAGCAGTACGTCCACTTTGTTGATCCCCAGGACCAATTTCAAGGCGGCGTCGATCTTTTCCGGCGCGTTGCGATACAACCCTTCCCCGATCAGTTTCATTCCGATGATGCCTTTTCCCGCCTGGTGCAGCTGCTCGATCAGGGCGATGACCGGCTCGGGTTCGCGGGCATCCATCTTGTCGCCGAACGGATTGATGCGCACATGCACTGTATCCACCCAGGGTTCGTACACACAGGCCTGCAGCGCAAAGAGCGAATGCACCGAAACCCCGTGTCCGCGGATAACGCCCTGGTCCTTCAGCGTCTCGAGGATATCCATCTGCCGGCGGAACAGCTGCGGCCAGTTGGGCTCGAACATGCAATGCAGCTGGATCAGATCGATATAATCGGTGTTCAGTTCCTTGCGAAAGCGATCGATCACTACATCCGCGTCCGGTCTCTCCGGCTCTGGGATGCCGCCTGGCCGCAGCCAGATTTTGGTGGAAAGCACATAGGAATCGCGGGGAACCCCTTTCAGCGCAGCGGCGACATGGGGATGGGTTCCATAGGTGTCGGCGCAATCGAAAAAGCGCACCCCCTGGTCATAAGCGCGGCGCACCAATGATTTGGCCGCCTCCATGCCCATGCGGGTGAGATTGGATTGACGATTGATCGCCTTGACGCCGGTACCCATGGCAATGCGCGAGACCATCAGTCCGGTCCTGCCCAGGGCAACCCGTTGAAAGGGATCCACATCCGCCGTGGCCGGTTTAAACAGCAAAGAGGCGGCTCCTGCCACCGAGGTTTTGATGAATTGTCGACGATTCACTTTCATGGAAGAACTCCTGTCACGCAGCCACAATCTGCTGCAAATACACGCGCGCCTGTTTCGCTTCCTTTGCCAACTGGGCGAGATCTCCTTTTTTCAAGCACTCGACAACCAGCGGCCCTCCGGTCAAGCCGGCCTGTCTCAGCCGTTGCAGTACGACGGGAAAATTCACCTGACCGGTTCCGGGCGTAACCTCGACATTCTTGGGCGGTAAAAAGTCTTTGACGCACATCCCGCACACCACGTTGCCCACATCCATAACATCCGTGGTGGGGTCCAATTTGCCGTCCGAATAATAAAAGATATTGCCCGGATCGTACCAGAGACGGAAAACGGGGTGATTCACCTTCTCTATGGTTTGCCGGCATTGTGCGCCGGTGGCATTGAGTCCGCCGTGGGGTTTAAGGACCAGGCGGACTTTTTGCTCAGCCGCATAATCACAGCATTCGGCAACCACCTTAAAATAGTCGTCGAACAGATCCTCACGGCCGGCGCCGCCGAGCAGTAAAGACTGAGAGCCGCAGGCCACACAGAGATCGATAAGCTGTTTCAATCCATTGACGCCGGCCTGGACCGATTCCTGCACCGGAAAATCGCCTCCATACGCAGAGAGGATGCCCAGGCCGCGTGCTCGAGCCTGTTCCCCGATCCGCGCCGCATTCTCCACAGAGGTCTGCAGGGTGATGAGCAGCCGGCCGTTGGGCGCAGAGGTCATCAGCCCCATATAGCGAAAGCCTGCCTCTGCGATCGCGTCCATGGCGATGACCAGGTCATACGCGGCCCAGGGCCGAGTGAAACAACCGATCTGCCATTCCCCCTTTTGCTTTGGCTGCAACGCGCAGCCGGCGGCCCCCAGAAGGGGCGCAGCCAGAGCGACGGATAAAAACTCGCGTCTCGCGATACAATCGGAATGATCCATCATGTTATCCTTATTATTCGTAATGTCAAAATTTCAACTAAACGGCGACAGAATGATGAACGGCCCTGTCAACAGCTAAAAAAACCAACAACGAAATGCGCGGAACGCGCGAAAAAATTTCAATGGGATCGTCTGGCCTGCTTGTTTCGTGCCTTTTGTGTTTCGTGGTTTATCATTGATTATGCTGCCGGCCATTCATTTTATGAAATCGCTACGCTGTTTGCTTTTGCAGAGCGCGCCCAAACAAGTTCAATACGGCATTGCACTGATTCATCGAACTTGATCGTTTCACGAGTTTATTCATTCTTTTTTGAAAGAACGCTTGTGCGGATCGTAGAAGATTCGGTGTCCGCTGTAAAAGGATTCGACGGCCATCAGACAGGCGATGGAGTGCTGGAACCCGGCTTCGATGGGCGCGTGCGGCTGTTTGCGTGAACGCAGACATTGCAGCCAGTTAAGAAAGTGGTCGGGTTGATCGATGGGCGTCACCTCATTCACGCCCTTGATCACGCCCTTGTTTTTGCTGCCTCCTTCCGCGGTATACACCGGCGCCCGCAGATTGTCCAGTTTGAGTACCCCCTGATCGCCGTATATTTTGTAACTGTTGCCGTAATCGTTGCCCAGATTGGTGGAATAGCTGACCATAAAGTCCTGAGGATAAATCCACAGCGCCTGCACATGGTCCGGGGTGGTGAAGTGATTTTCATCCTTCCAGGTGAACGTGCCGCCGTGACACACGCAGCTGACCGGCACCGTGGCGCCGGTGATATAATGCACCATGTCGATGAAATGGCTGCCCCACTGCGGCACCGGCCCGTCGCAGGTTTCCCGGTAGCCGTACCAGGCCGAGTAGCGGACGGAATCGAACTTGACTTTAGGCTTGCCCAGCCAGAACTCGTTCCAATCCACATCCTCTTTAGCGACCGGTCGAATGTAATGATACCAGTAGGGCTTGTTGGCATTGCGGCATTGTTCGATGCGGCTCACTTTGCCGAAAATGCCGGACTCGTAAACCGCCTTGCAGCCGACCGCTGTGGGCAGACTGCGCAGCTGAGTGCCGATCTGCACCCGTATGCCGCTGCGTTTGACTTCATCATAAGCTTTAAGCAGCTCTTTGAGATTTTTCGCCATAGGTTTTTCACAATAGGCGTCCTTGCCCGCTTTGGCGGCGTCCTGCAACTGACGGCTGTGCAGATGATCCGGAGAGGCGATCATCACCGCATCCACCTCTTTCATGGCTAACACATCGCGATGCGAGACAAAGGCGGCGGGTTCCCGCCCCCAGGTCTCTTTCACCGCAGCGACCGCCCGCTCCCGCGCTTGACGCCAGGGATCGCTGATCGCAATCACTTCAATGTTCTCGCTCTGCGCAAACGGCTGAACCCCGGCCAGATGCGCGGTGACGCCGCGATCGCCGCAGCCGATCTGGGCGATGCGAATCCGGTCGTTGGCGCCCAGAACCCGCGAATAGCTCAACGCAGAGAGGGTCACGGCTGCGCCTGCCGCAGCGGTGGTTTTGATAAAGTCACGACGCTTGATGTTTGTGGTCATGTCGCACTCCCTGTTAGTGCTGTGGCACTTGATTGTTTTTGTTTTCTTGCTGCGCTAAAAACAGAACAACACTCTACCGGCAAAAATCCAATTCGCAGCTTCAAAAGCCTGTTATTCCTCAGCCCCGTATTCGAAAATTCCAATGCCATCGCAGAGGGCGAGGAAGCTAGCGTCGCACAAAGCCATAGGCTTTCGCATGCTCCGTTCGTCGCTAGATCCTTCGGCGCTCAAAATCTGCAAACCGACGCTGCGACACATTGGTTTGCGCCTCAAGACGAAAAAATGGCAAAGGTAGCAAAAAAGCGCTTGAACGCCCTAGTGCAGCTCTGTACTCAAGCTCTGAAAAACGGAACAACGCATTGATGGCAATGAATAAATTGCCGGCATCATCATTGTGAACGATATTCCAGTATCTGGCCATCCTGCAACAGCCGCTCGCGCAGCCAATCGTAGGACACCTCCTGCACCGCCTGTTTTTGCTCCAGCGCGCGGACAGCGGCGGTGGCCGCCGATTGGCCGAGGATCATGAACACCGGCTCCATGCGCACAGTCCCATAAGCGATGTGCGATGCAGACAAACATACCGGTACGAGAAGATTTTTGCATTGCCCTTTCTTCGGCACCAGGGAACGGTAGGAAATGGGATAAGGTCCGCCGGGATGAACTTGAACATCGCCCTCGTTGCGGACAAACCCTTCGGCGGTGATGTAGCGCTGAACATGGTGCGAGTCCATGTTGTAGGATCCCATACCAACCGGTTCCGGCGTGGGCTGCAGTCGGCGGCAGGTGAGCTCGGTGGTTACAAAATCACCGACCATGCGGCGGGCTTCACGCACATACAGTTGGTTCGGAAAGTGGCCGGTATCGAGGAACTCGTCTTTGGTCCATCCCCATTTTTTCACCTGGTCGCGGATCGCCTGGGGCATGCGCGGGTGATTCGCCAAGGTCCACAAAAGCCCCTGGATGTAGGAGACGTGGGCCCGGCGTATTTTTTCCCGCACTCCGTAATCGCCGTCCGGATAATCATAGTTCTGCCCAATATAGTCCGTGCTCACCGCAAAATTATTGTTAATGTCGGTTTTACGGTTGGGCATCATGATGATGCTCAACGGGACGCGCGTATCGCCCGCCTCATGGGTGCGCAGCAGCAGTTCATAGCGGGATTCATCATACCCCTCGGGCTTGGTAAAAGGGATTTGATTCTCCGTCACATCGGTGACGCACAGGCGAAAGTTGTACGCCTGTACGCGCCGGTCGGCGCTGCCTTCAAGACCCGGCCCGGAATCATCGACGCCGTGCAACAATCCGCTGCTCGCATCCCCCGGCCTCACATAGGGATCCACCGGAAAAATAAATTGATGATATTGGGCTTGAGCGGTTTGCACGCCGTTCAAAGTCTCTCCGTATTGGGCGTTGGCTTCACGTCCCACCGTATAGCTCACACCGGCGGCGGCCATCAGATCGCCTTCATAGCCGGCATCGATGAACATGGCTGCCGTGAAGCGCTTGCCGGATTCCATCCGGATCGAACGGATGCGGCCCTTTTTCATTCTAACGCCGTTTTTCCGCTCCAACCGTTCGCCAAAGAACACTCGGGCGCCGCTTTGTTCAAGCATGTGGCGCAGAATCCTCTCCGCTACGTGCGGTTCAAAGGTCCACATGGCGTCGTCCTGGGGACGGTAACGGGCATAGTCAGCCTGACTTTCATAACGCCAGACCTGCGGGTCGTCATAATATTTTTTGATCCGCTGATAAAACTTGCGGCTGAGTCCGCCGACCACCGCTTTGCTGCCTGTATCCGTGGAGCCCAATCCGCCGCTGGTCATTCCGCCGACATGCTGCCCGGGTTCGAGAATCACCGCGGTGCGGCCCATAGCCTGAACCTGTATGGCTGCCGTCACTCCGGCAGAGGTGGCGCCGTAGATAACCACATCATAGTCAGCGATGACCTCGGGCTGCCGGCTCGACGCTGAAGCAAAGGTCGTTAATCCGACGGTCAAAATGATCCATTTCTTCATTCTGTCTCCAGTCAATGCCTTGGTAGAAGGTTGAATGAGGCAAAACCTCTAAGGCAGTCTATTCAAACCTTCCCAGCGTACGCTCCATCGGCCGTTTTTAGGAAAGCCGGGCGCGTAATCGTTGGGACCGCCATCCCAACCGGCAGCCATCATGGCCACTGCCGCCAACAGGCCGCCGTTGCCCGGCAGGTAGACCGGCAGATTTGCCTGCTGATAATTATGGCCGTTTTTTAAATAGCGGTTTTTCTTCGCAGGCATCATGAGCGCTTGGATGGCCAGCTCCGGCTCGCCCAACCGAGCTGCGGTCATGGCTGCCAGAGGAAAATCCCAGCCCCAGGTGGACGGCCAGTCCCAATCTCGCATCACCGCATGCAGAGTGCGCCGCATGATCTCCGGGTCCACTCCTGGTCCTGGCAGCATGCCCAATCCGGCCAGCAGGGTGGGATGATCGCGGCGCCTCGATGGATTGGTAAATGTGCCGGTATCCCCTTCGGCGTTCAAATAAAGCCCATCCTTGACCGGCGGATCGGCCAACCCGGTCAATACTTTTTCCCAGGCCGGTTCTGCAGGTAGGTTCAATCTCTGGCGCCAGTGCAGCGCTGTCTGTAAAGCAAAGCGCCAATAGGTCAGTTCAAACGGTGGATTCCTGGTCGAATCAGGTCTGTGCTTTTCCTGTGCTGGGATCATAGGAGGACCAAGGACATAACGGCTGATGGAAGTGTCCTCAACAGCAAAAGAAGCTAAAAAATCCGCTGTAGCAAACACCAGGTCCTGATATTTTTTCAGCGTTTCTCGTTTGGGATGCAGCCGGTAGAGCAGTTCCGCGTAATAAATGGGATGGGGCTGCTGCCAGATCAGAAACACGCCTACGGTCGATGGGCTTTCCCTGCCATCCGGTCCGACCATTTTTGGCCATCGGGCGCCGCGGTAGCCTTGCCGCTCCGCTTCGGCGCGCGCAGCCGGCAACAGTGACTGATACCAGGCCATGCTTTTTTCCAGCAATTCTGGTCTGCCCCACAGGGCAAAGTGCACTGCATGCCACCAATGCATCTCGAGATGAAATTTTCCATACCACGAATTGCAGGTCAATCCGGTCTCGGCCGGCGGCTGTGATCCGGCACATTGGATGCGGGTCAAATATTGCGACAGCACCACCCGCCGCTCCAGCTCAAAGGCTAAAGAATCCCGGCAGGCGGAAAAATCAACCGCGCCGCCGGAAGACCAGTAGGCTTTCCACTTTCTCCGTGCCCGGCGAAATACCGCAGCGGATTCTTTGACGGCGGAGACAGGATCTGGGGAGAAGGTGCAGACGAAATCCAATTGATGGCGGCCCGCTGCCTGAATAAACAGCATGTGCTTTTCCGTTGAGAGGAACTGCGCCGGCGCATCACAATCGACTCCGGCATAGTACCAGGTGGCGTCAAGCCGGCGCTGCAGCCGCAGACGCTGATAAGTCTGTTCCAGAATTCGAGTTTCATGCCGGTCGGGCTGCTGGTAATCGGCGCATCCTGGACCGAAAGTCGCAGCCGCATAGGGAAAGTGCAAAAGGATGCGCAAACGCCGGTCCGCCAACAACCGGGAGTGCACCTGCACGGCGATGCAGTCCTGCTCCGGATCACAAGCCACGGCCACCTGAACGGTTTCCCCGTCAAATCGAAATTCGCTGGTCAGCGTGCCGGACCACAGATCCAGCGACTGGTGAATTGCATCGAGATCTGCAACCACAGCGGCGCGGCCGTCTCGATGGCGCAGATCAAAACCGATGCGACCCAGGTGCAGACGATGGGGATTGGCGCGCAGCCATTGCGCGGCCGGGTTGTTTACCCTGGCAGCGTATTGAACCTCGCGACCGTAGGTGTTCATCGTCTGATAGGCCTCATCAAGACGATGAACGATGCTGTCCGGCGCAGTGTGCCAGCCCCATTGCGCCAGCGTCGCCAGGGGGATGGTGGCCTCGTACAGCTCTGGAAAGGTCTGCAGTCCGGTGGCATCAGCGGTAAAGACGAATTCGCCGTTGCCCACAGACAGGGGCGACCAGAGATCCATGGTCTCGTTGACGGGATTATGACGGCTGACGAGGGACTGACGATCGATCCGTTCCGCAACGGCTATCTGCGAGCTGAGAAGCAGGGGAATGATCAGGGCGTGTACTCGCATGGCGGCAAGTCCTTGACAAAATCAAAAAGCTCGGAAAAACAGGTGTTGCCGCCGCGGTCCACCCTTCCCCAGCCGGGGCGCACAGCGGTTGTCGCCCATTCTTCCGCGAAAATCGAGATCTTTGCGGGCTAAAGAACGCGCAGCTTGATGTTCCGGTAACTGACCTGACGGCCGTGATCCTGTAAAAAGAGGTGGCCTTGCCGGCGGCTGCAAAAATCCTTCACCGCCCTGAACTTGCTCTTTTCAAAAGCCTGGCGGAATTTTTTACTGTCGCGGTCGAATTCCAACACCTTTTTGCCGTTGAGCCAGTGTTCGATATGATTGCCTTGGACGACCAGACGAACCTGATTCCACTCTCCGATGGGTTTCGGCGTTGTATTTTTTGCTGGAAGCAGATCGTACAGCGAGGCAAATCGGCGATTGCCGTTTCGGCCCAGTTTAGCGTCCGGGTTCACCTCGTCGTCCAGAACCTGATATTCGAATCCGACGCTGCATGCCGGCTGAATAAAATACTTGATGCCGCTGTTGGCGCCGCGGGTTAATTTCACCTCCAGGGTCAGTTCAAAATTGACGAACGTGTCACGGGTGATGATATCGCACCCCTGCTCATGGCCGCCGAGAACGGTCAGAGCACCGTCCTGCACCTGCCACATGCCTTCGCGCAGACTGTCTCCGGCCAGCGTCATCCAGCCGGTAAAATCCACGCCGTTGAACAGGAGCCTCCAACCCTGTTGCTTCTCTTCATCGGTCAGTCGGTTGACGTCCGCCGGCCGGACCTTAGCCGCAGACACGACCAGTGACGCAACTATGAGCGCACCGGCTAGTTTCATTCTTTTCATTCTTTCAGCCTTCCGTTTCATAGTTTTTTCTGAGGTATCTCTTCCATCGCACGGATGCGCCAAGCGGGCTTCCCAAAACACACAAGGGCACGAAGAACCGTGCCCCTGCCCTGCGTTGAAATCCTGCGAAGGCCTTAAACGTTCTTCGGAATGACAAAAGGTTTGCGGTATTTTTTCCTCGACAGATATTTGTTGGCCTTGCGGGCAAAAGGACCGACGCACCGTTCTTTATCCGCATCCCAGGCCAGCCAGGGACCAAGGGTCAACGGCTGTTTTTTCAAATCCACTTCGTTGCGCAGCAGGTGTTCGATGACGCTCTCCACCGCTGCCTGCGCTTCGCTCCCCGAGTCCTTGACTGCAGCCTTGATCTCGTCTACATCTCCATTGCGGCCGATTCGATGGGAGATGTTAGCCAAGTGGCACAGGGCTGAGGTGATATGTCCCTGTTCGATCTCCCCCCGCAAATCTTGCACTCTACGGCTGCGCACCGCATCGATGAAATTGGCTTGATGCTGGCCGCCGCCGTCGCCGGGGAATTGTTTGATCCGTTTTTTATTGTTATCGTAAACCGAACCGCCGCCGCGTCCGCCGACAAAATAACCGCCCTCGCACTGCAGTACATTGCCGTCGCGAGTGCCTCGCAGGTGATCCATCGCGCGTTGTCCTTTAGCGCGATAAAGATTGCGCACCTGAACGATCACCGGCGTGTCGCCGTAATCCAGAACGGTCAGGTGGGTGTTGGGGGTTTCGCCGTCATCGTCAAAGACAAAACGGCCGCCGAGGCTCCACACCCGTTTCGGATATTGATTGAGATTCAGGGCGAAACGACAGTCGTCGATCTGATGAATGCCGATGTTGGCCATCTCACCATCGCCGTACTCCCAGAACCAGTGCCAATCGTAATGCAGCCGTCGGCGCATCAAGGGCTGCATCTTGGCCGGGCCGGTCCACAGGTTATAGTCCACCGACGCAGGGATCGGTTGTGGTTGCGTCACCCGGCCGATGGAGGTGCGTTCCTTGTACCATACGCCGTGCGCATAGAGTATTTTTCCGATGTGGCCCTGACGGATGAACTCGATCGCTTCGCGAAAACCGGTGTCCGAACGGTTTTGGGTGCCGGCCTGAACGATGCGGTTATACTTGCGCGCTGCTTCCACCAGCTTACGGCCTTCCCACACGGTGTGGGAAACCGGCTTTTCCACATATACGTCTTTGCCGGCCTGGCAGGCCCAGATGGCGGCCAGCGAATGCCAATGATTGGGCGTAGCGATGACCACCGCGTCGACCTGCGGATCGTCTAATAGCCGGCGCAGATCCTGATAAGCGGCAACCGATTCCTTCCGGCTGCTGAATTTGTCTGTTTCACGGTGCAGGATATCCAGATCAGCGTCGCAAAGGGCCACCACCCGCACGCCGGGGATCTTGTAGAATTCTTCGATATGTTGCGCACCCTTGGAGCGGATGCCGATAATCCCTACGCGGACATCCCCATTAGCGCCGATAATCTGTCGGTACCGCGACGCAGCGAAAACCGAACGAGATGCCATCAACGCGCCACCAACCCCTGCGGATTTGCGCAAAAAATCCCTTCTGCTGATCAAATTCATGAGACCCACTTTCGTTTTATCCTTTGGGCTGCAACGTGACAATGAATATAAAAATTATCCCATAGCGATGCAAGTCTGATTTTTTCACAAATACCTGACCACCGGCTTACAGGACCTGATATCCGGGACGATAGGTTTTTGTTAAAAACGCATTGGCTTCCGGCAGATTGGTAAAACGCCGCTGTTCACCGTCCCACTCTAGTTTTCTCTGCATGCGCAAGGCGATATTGCCGAGCAACACCACCGCGGTCACCAGGGCGGCGAACTCAAAGTTGGCGCCGGCGGGATCGCCGCCCTTGCACGCTGCAATGAACTCTTTATGATGCCCGATCGAACGCGGCAGGACTTCGGCGGGTTTGGGAAATTCCTTATGGCGCTCTTCCGGGATAATGCGGTTGCTCAACATTTTGCCCGAGTCGCCGACATAGAGCGTATCGTTGTACTCGACCTTGCGGCCCGGTTCCAGTTCCATGGGCATAGTCGGGCGGATCATGCCGTCATACCATGTCAAGGTCACAGGCGGCTGCTCCGGCCCGCGCGCAGGGAATTCATATTTGACCACAGAGACCAGGGGGAAGGTTTCCTCATGCCATTCGGTCGAACTGGCCTCCACGCTGATCGGGTGCGCCAGATCCAACGCTTTAAAAATCGGATGAAACGCATGGCAGCCCATGTCGCCGAGCGCTCCGGTGCCGAAATCGAGCCAACCGCGCCAGCGGAACGGATGATAGACGTAATGGTAGGGACGATCCGGAGCTACGCCGAGCCACAGTTGCCAATCCAACCCTTTGGGCACCGGCATGACAGCCGTAGGCCGGGCGATAGCCTGCGGCCAGACGCCGCCGCCGCGGGGTCGATCGCACCACTGATGCACCTCCCGCACTTTTCCAATGGCCCCGGCCATGAGATACTCTTTCAGCACACGCCAGCCTTCTCCTGCCTGGCCGGCGTTGCCCATCTGCGTGGCCACCTTCATCTCCCGCGCCACCCGGGCCATCTCAAAGGCCTCCGCCACCGTATGGGTCAGCGGCTTTTCACAATAGACGTGTTTGCCCATGCGCATCGCCATCAAAGAGATCGGCGCATGCATGAAATCCGGGGTGGCGACAATCACTGCATCAAAGTTCTTCGCCTCCTGCTCCAACATGATCCGGTAGTCCTTGTAGCGCTTGGCTTTGGGATACTCTTTAAAGGTGCGCTCGGCGTATTTGTAATCCACATCGCACAGCGCCACGATGTTCTGTCCTTCTTTGGCAAAGCTGGTCAGATCCGCATGGCCCATGCCGCCGACGCCGACCGCGGCAAAGTTGAGCCGGTCGCTGGGCGCCACATAGCCCGGGCCGCCCAGCACCTCCCGCGGAACAACCGTAACGCTCTTGCTATGACCGCAGCCTGTGGTGAACGCCGCCAAGGCGGTCGCGGCAGCGCCGATGAATTGACGGCGGTCCATGGACAGCGCGCGGTCTTTTTTTTCCTTCTCTTTCATAACCTTTTCTCCTCGCAATTAGGGAATCAGGTGATGCTCAAGATATCACATTCTCGCGTGTCAGGCAAGTCTTTTTATTCTCTGCGCGCCGCACTTTTGCAGCCATCTCGGCTGCCTGCATACTCAACGCAACAGGGTCATTTTTCTGCATTGCCGGAAAGACGGCGTCTCCACCTGATAGAAATAAAGTCCGGAGCCCAGCGAGCGGCCGTCGACGGTAAAACGGTGGACGCCTGCGGACAGCGTGCCGCTGAAAATCAATCGCACCTCTCTGCCGGTCGCATCGTGCAACCGCACGCGCACCGGTTCTGTCTGCGACAGCGAAAAGACGAAGGTCGTGGAGGCGTTGAAGGGATTGGGATGGTTCTGCTCCAGCCCGTAGCGGACGACGGAATGGTCCTGCCGGTGCGCCACATCAACGGTGAGTGCAAAATCATCGAGCCGGCGAGGTCTGATCTGCCAACCGTCGGCAGTTGTATAATCCAGAACACCGGTCACCGTATAAAAACCCAAGGGCGCCGGGGAACCGGCGATGTCCGTGCTGAGGTCGATGAAGACCTGTACGGTATCCTGTCCGTCGGTCATTTTCACCAGACCATCCTGTCCCGCAGCGGGCCAGCTGGAGGGGTCGATCAACGTCAATCCGTTGATTCGAATCAGCAAGGATTCCTTCGTCTTCACCCACTCGGCTTTTCTCAGCGCCGTTTTGATCAGCGGCACATCGGCGGCGATGATTTGCACACTGCCGGGGATAAGGACCAGATCGGTCAATCCATTCAGCGTATCGATATGACCGCTGACAAAAACGCGTTGGCCCGGCTGCAACGAAACCGCCAGAGCGCGGCTGGAGGCGTGCAATCCGCTGTGTTCGTCCTGCAGATAAAAATCCGTCAGACCGCGGCGGCCGTAATTCTGCGTGCTCACCACGCCCTCCACGGTCACTGGTTGTCCTAAACGGTCCGGCACGCCGTCGGCGTCGGCATCCTCCCTGGCCTGTGCGATGGAGAGAAGCGGCGGATGATCATAACGAAGCACAGTGATCGAAGATTCCAGCGTATCATACAGCGCACTGACGCCGTAAACATAGGAAGAGTCCTGGAGCGCATGAGTATCGAGAAAAGAAGTCTGATCCGCAGCCACTCGAGCCAGCAGCGACATGCGCATCGGCTGGTCCACGGAGCTGCGATAGATCATGAAGCCATGCAGCGATTGCACGTTGGCCGGCCGGCGCTCTTCCTCAGCCGCCGGAATCCTGCCCCGCGTCGAGCCTGCTGCGCAGGCCGAGACCGGCGACGCGTCCACGGCGCCTCCGGCGATGCGCTGCACCGTTCCATTGTGGTTGATCCACAAATCGATGAGAAAATTTCCATAACCGCTGTTCTTGGCCCGCGCATCGATCATCGCGGCAAACGGATGATCCAGGTCCTCGATCAGGTAATTGACGCCGTAGAAGGCGGGCAAATGGTCATCCGTGGAGATGACCGGATGCGCGTCCTCCGCACTGCCGCTCAGGGGCTCGATAAAAATGCCCACCCGGCTCAGGCCGGTAAGGCCGCCGAGATCCACCGCAGTCTCCCACTGTGGAGAGGCATAGGAATCCTGCGAGGTGATGCCGTCGATCCGTGCGACTTCAGTCGAGTCCGCCAAATCATAGATATGGATCCGATAGAGATACGGGCCATGCAGCACCTGCCAGGCGTAATGGTTGAAATCCAGCTGTTCCAAAGAAGCGTCTTGAAATCCGCTCAGGTCAAAAAGAACCCCATAGCCGCTGTGCAGTCTTTGAAACCAGCCGCTGACCGGCTTGGTGTTGTGATGAGCGATACGGGTTTGCGGACGCTGCAGGCTCCAGGAGAGATGGACGTTAGGACCAATCGGGTGGGCAGACAAAGCCATCGGCAGATACTCCCGTCGCTGCAGCAGAAAAGTGACCCACCCCACCTGTCCTTCTCCGAGGGTCACTGTCTGGATCTGGCTGAAATAACCCAGGGCTGTGGCGCTCACCTGGTATTCACCGGGCGGCACATCGACGAAAGCAAAGGAACCGCTGTCGTCGCTCATCGTATACCACTCGCCGGCCGACAAATGAATCTCTACATTGGATATCGGCGTTCCTAGGCCTGCGTCCAGAACCTTGCCGATGATATAGCCGATATCCGTAATGCCCGCACGGTCTGCTGCCGCCGACAGGACCGCGGCGGATGGTTTGGCCGGCCCAGGTCGTCCGGCGGCCGCGGCGACCGCCACGCCGGCGGCCCAGCATCCAGCCAGCAGAAGGATTATTTTTTTCATAAACAGCTCCAATCTATGCCAAGGAAAAAAGACTTTCCAAACGAGACGCAGGAAACATTCGACGCGCGCGGCGGAGTGCCGGTCGAACAACGACCTGCCGCCGTGCACGGCCTGTGAGTAAGTAAAGCTTGATTGTTTTCTTTATTTTTCGTAACTTGTTGTACGAAATTGCCTATCATAAAGGAAAACCGATGCCTGAAGCTAAAAAACCAGAAATCGGCGCTGAAATTGAAGCGCTGTGCCCCAAATGCAAGGGGGCGACCGTTCATGTCATCGAGGTGATCAAAACCCCTGAACTCATGAAGGTGATGTGCAAAACCTGCTTGAATTCGCATCGCTTCCGTCCGCCCAAGGGAGGCGCGACAAAAACTTTAAAAACTCCAAAGGCGAAAAAACCTAAACTCGATCCCCAGACCAGAGAAGAGCGGAAATGGAACCGGCTGCTCGAGCATGCGGATAAGGAAAAAGCGGTTTCCTACAGCATGAATTCATCCTTTACGGAAAACGACGTGATCGATCACACCAAATTCGGCGTCGGTGTGGTTGTCAAGATATTGGATCACGGAAAAATTACCGTGATTTTTCAAGATGGTTTGCGGAATATGGTGCAGAATTTTAAAACCCGCTGAAACCGGAAATCCTGTAAAAAAAAGGCCGTGAGCGAACGCTTGCGGCCTTTTTTTTTCAAATACCGGCCGTTCGGCTCGGCGATAGAGAGCTCAATCGGTATAAAGATACCGTTTGATCTTTTTCGTCGGCGTCTTTTCGAACTCTTCCGATTGCTCGATGATCTTGTGAATGCGCGAATAACCCGCCACTTTATCATTGACCTCGGCTCGAATCTCCTCGAGCAACTTTTCGATGGTCTTGACCGCCTGCGATCCATCCAGGGTTGAGATATGAAAGTGCTGCTCCAATGCGTCATAGTCCGGATGCACCCGGGCGACGATGCGCCCCTCTTTTTCGTACACCAATGACTCCAGCACATAGGGGGATTGGGACAGATGAAATTCAATCTCCTCGGGATAGATGTTCTCGCCGGACGAACCGACGATGAGATTCTTGGAGCGTCCCTTGATAAACAGATAACCCTCTTCATCCACATAACCGCGGTCGCCTGTGATCAACCAGCCGTCCTTGGTGATCGCCTTTTGAGTGGCTTCCTCGTTCTTATAATAACCTTTCATGATGTTGGGGCCCTTGGCCTGAATCTCGCCGATGCCGGTCTCGGGATCGACATCCACGATCCGTATGTTCACCGACGGCACCGCCTTGCCGGCGGACTGTTTTTTGACATGGCCCACCGGATTCACGGTGAGCAGGGGCGAGGCCTCGGTCAGCCCGTAACCGGAGATGTAGGGAAAACCGGCTTCGTTTAAAAACTCCTCCACCTCCAGCGGCATGGCCGCACCGCCGAAAATCATGATTTTTAATTTACCGCCGAAAGCCTGATACAATTTTTTACCGGCAATCTTGTAGATCAGTTTGGGCGTGATCTTGTAGGCCATTTTGGAAAAAGAGCGGGCGTTGATTTCAGCCAGCACCTTTTTCTTGTAGATTTTCTCCATGATCAAAGGGACGGAAAGGATGTGGGTGGGTTTGACTTTCTGCACCGCCGGCAGCAGCGTCTGCGCCGTGGGCAGGCCTTTGATGTAATACACTTTGGCGCCTTGCATGAACGGCGCCAGAAAACCGCAGGTGCACTCGTAAGCATGCGATTGCGGCAGGATGGAGACCAACCGATCGTCATGCGATAGTTCGATCATTCGCACGGCCGAAAGGGCATTGGAGACGATGTTCTTATGCGTCAGCATCACCCCTTTGGAGTGGCCGGTGGTGCCGGAGGTGTAAAGAATCTCCGCCAGATCATCCTCTTCGACAGGAAAACGCAGAGGATGGGGCTCTTTTTTCTTTTGCGGAAAAGCGCCTTCGATCAGATCCCGTATGTTCACCACGTTCAGTTGATCCAGCGGCAACGGCCCGTTGTCCATGGCCGCCACCCAGTCCATCTCCTTGGATCGTATCTCCGACACCTTATGCGCCAGCCGACTGGAGATGAAAAGGATGCGACAGCCCGCGTTGCGGATGATGTGATGGATTTCGGACTTGTGAAAATCCGGCAGAATAGGGACCACCACAGCGCCCAGGGCGGCGACGGTCAGATACACGATGCTCCATACCGGTCCGTTCTCTGCCAGAAGAGCGACTCGATCGCCCTTGGCCAATCCCAGACGGCGCAGCGCTTTGGCTAGAGCGGTGGATTGCCGATCGACTTCGGCAAAGGTGTAGGCGCCCTCATCCACATAGGAGAAGGCCACTTCATCGCTGTAGGTTTCGACGCTATGCAGATACAGATTCTGAATCGTCTGTTTTGCCAGTGTAGGTACAACCATGGAAGGTTCCTTGTTCTCTTGGTAACGTCCGTATGAGAAGGCCCCCGTCCGCGCAGCGCTCGCGGCCTTGGCCGCCCTTCCGAAATGGGGCTGGGCGTAAATAAAAAACCGCCGGAAGAACCTGGCGGTCGGATGGACATCGGGCCTGAAGGAATCGTCCTCAGGCGGTCTGCTGGGCCTTTACAAGGGCGCCGACAGGCATCAAGCTTAGCACACAGAACCGGGCAGCCCATCCGCTGATGGTCGGCGCTGGCTATTTCGCGTTGACCGGGGCTTTGCTGCGCTTCTCGTCGATGCGCGCGGCCTTGCCCTTGAGGCTGCTGAGATAATACAATTTGGCGCGGCGCACCTGACCCTCGCGGATACGTTCAATTTTGGCCACGCTCGGCGAGTGCAGCGGGAAAATCCTCTCCACGCCGACGCCCTCCGACACCTTGCGCACGGTGAACGAGGCGTTCACCCCTTCGCCTTTGCGGCTGATGACAACGCCCTGAAAAATCTGAATGCGCTCTTTATCGCCTTCGACCACCTTGACGTGCACCGCTACGGTGTCGCCGGGGCTGAAGGCTGTCACATCGCTCTTCAGTTGCGATGCGGACACCAGATCCATCTTGTTCATGATTACAAGCCTCCTGATTCGAGGTTAATTATTTTCCAAATATTCGGCGTACAAGTCCGGGCGGCGTTCGCGCGTCCGTTGCAGCGATTGCTCTCGACGCCAGTCATTGATTTTTTGATGATCGCCGCTTAGCAAAATCTCAGGCACCTTGCGGCCACGCAGCTCGCTGGGCCTTGTATAGTGCGGAAAATCCAGCAACCCGGATTGAAAGGAATCGCCTTCCGCTGAATCGATGTCGTTGATGGCGCCGGGCAATAACCGCACCACCGCATCGATGACCACCACCGCGGCGATCTCGCCTCCGGTCAGAACATAATCTCCAATGGACAGCTCTTCGGTCACAAACGCCTCGAGGACCCGTTCATCGATGCCCTTGTAATGACCGCAAAGCAGGATCAGATTCTTGCGCAGGGAGAGCTGAATCGCCTTTTTCTGATCAAACACAGGGCCGGCCGGCGTCAACAGGGTCACCGGCGTACCCTGCAGATCGAAACGCTGGAAAAGGTCTTCGAAACAGAGAAACAACGGCTCCGGCTTGAGGATCATGCCGGGCCCGCCGCCAAAATCATAATCGTCGATCTGGTGATGCTTGTCGTGCGCGTAGGTGCGAAGGTCATGAACATGGATCTTGACCAGGTCGCGCTCCTGCGCGCGTTTCAAAATGCTTTCGTTCAACGGGCTGTCCAACAGCCTGGGACAGGCTGCTACGACATGAATGTTCATCCGGTTGTCTGTGGTGGCCATTATAAATCCAACAACCCCTCAAGTGCATGAATCACCATCAGCCGCTGCTCTGTATCCACGCGCTGAACGATGGCCGGCACTGCTGGGATCAGAATTTCTCGCCCTGCCGATTCGACGACATAGAGGTCTTGCGCCGGATAGCTGAGCACGTCGGTTACGGTTCCCAGCTTTTGCCCGCTCTCGCTTTCGACGGCCATCCCGATCACTTCAAAGTAATAGAGCTCGCCCTCAGCCAGCGGCTGGATGTCCTTGGCTTCAATCTCCACCAGGCTGCCCTGCCAGTTTTCCGCCTCGGTCCGCGTGGCGATGCCCTGCAGACTAATCAGCACCGCAGTCGGCGACAGCTTCACGCCGGTGATCGGGAACGGCCGACGCCCGCCGTCCCGATTGAGAAAAACAGTCGTCAGCCGCCGAAACCGCTCGGGATTTTCCGTCAGCGGCATCAGGCGCAACTCGCCGCGCACACCGTGCGGCCGCAGTACTTTGCCGATGACGACAAACTCCGGAACGTTCGCCGGCATGCGAACATGGGTCAGGCTGTTCCCGTCAGGGCCCATGAAGTCCGGATCACTCGGAGGCTTTTTCTTCCGCAGGCGCCGCTTCGGCTTCCTTCTTGGCTTCGGCCTTTTCACGCTTCAGCTGCGCGGCCTTGGCCTCGACCCTTTTCGCCCGCTCGACCTGGGTGAGCTGCCATTTGTTCAGCTCATCCGCGATCTTGGCATCGTCCGCACCAGCCTTGATCAAATTCCATTCAAGCAGCACGCCCTGCCGGCGGAACAGACTGCGCACCGTGTCTGAGGGAATGGCGCCGGAGTTCAGCCACTTGAGGGCTTTCTTCCTGTCGATCACGATCTCAGCAGGCACAACGATAGGATTGTAGTGACCAATTTTGTCCAGGTACGAGCTGTCGCGAGAGGATCGCGAATCAATGGCAATGATGCGATAAAACGGTTGCTTCTTTTTGCCGAATCGACGTAATCGTAATTTGACAGCCAACGGTGATCTCCTTTGGTTAAAATCCAAACGGCAGACGATTGCCGCCGCTTTTATGTTTCATCATCTTTATCATTTTTTTCATCATCTCAAACTGGTTCAACAGCCGGTTGATCTCCTGCACGGTCACGCCGCTGCCGGCGGCGATGCGTTTGCGCCGGCTGCCGTTGATGATGGATGGATTGGCGCGCTCAGCCAGGGTCATGGAGTGAATCATCGCCTCCACCCGGATCAGCGCCCGTTCATCCACCTGCATGGATTTGAACGCTTTGTTCTGGACGCCCGGCAGCATGGCCAGAATATCCTGCAACGGCCCCATTTTTTTGACCTGCTGCAATTGTTCAAGAAAATCTTCCAGATCAAATTCCTGACGGCGGAGCTTCTTCTCCAGCCTGAACGCCTGGTCGGCGTTCACCGCCTCCTGCGCTTTTTCCACCAGCGACACCACATCGCCCATGCCTAAAATGCGCGACGCCATTCGGTCGGGATAGAAAGGCTCCAGCTGGTCCAGCTTTTCACCCACGCTGAGAAACTTGATGGGCTTTTGCGTCACCGCCCGGATCGACAGCGCAGCGCCGCCGCGGGCATCGCCGTCCATCTTGGTCAACACCGCACCGGAGAAATCCAGTTGCTGCAAAAAAGCCTGCGCAGTGTTCACTGCATCCTGTCCGGTCATTCCGTCGGCGACGAAAAGGATCTCCGTCGGATCCACCGTCTCTTTGACGCGCCGGACTTCCTGCATCATCTCATCGTCCACGTGCAGCCGCCCAGCGGTGTCGATGAGAATGGTGTCGAGCATATTCTTGCGCGCATGCTCGATCGCATGACGGCAGATAGCCGGCACATCGCGACCCTCCTCGCTGAAGGTCTGAATGTCCAGACTCTTGCCGATCACCTGCAACTGTTGAATCGCCGCCGGTCGATGCACATCGGCCGCCACCAGCAGAGGATTGCGCCCCTTTTTACGCAGATGACGCGCCAGTTTGCCGGCCAGTGTGGTCTTGCCGGAACCCTGCAATCCCACCAGCATGATCGCATTGGGCAAACGGTTGGAGAAAAGAAGCGGAGCTTCTTTTTCACCCAGCAGCTTGCACAACTCGTCATAGATGATCTTGATCACCTGTTGACCCGGCGTGATGCTCTTGAGCACCTCCTGGCCCACCGCGCGCTTTTCCACATCTGCGATGAACTGTCTGGCGATTTTGTAATTGACGTCGGCTTCCAGCAGCACGCGTCGCACATCACGCAATGCTTCGGAGATGTTCGCCTCGGTCAACCGCCCCTGGCCACGCAAACGGCGGAGAACGGATTCAAATTTTTCAGAAAGCTCTTGAAACATACCGTCCGTAAATTACAAAATCATAGAGCCTATTAAAGTAATAAAAAAACAGATTTTTTGCAAGCTGTTTTTAACAAATAGAGACCTTAACCGGCTGCTGCGGGCAATTGCTTTTTCAGCAGACGGCGGCGCATCGATTCGCCCGTTCAGGAGGGAAATATTTTGATGATTTCGTCGCGGGTGAACAGAGGCAATTTCTGCGTGAGCCCATCGTTCTGCAGGATGCCCACGCCATGTTCCTCATCGAGCATAAAGCCGATTTCCGCGGCAAGAACGCCGGTCTTTTCTAATGCAGATAATATATTATTTACACTATCCTTAGGGCATACAATCAGCAAAGAGCCCGATCCGATGCACCCCAGGGGATCGAGACCGAAATGGTCGCACAGCAGTTTGCCCTCAGGCAACAGAGGAATGGTCTCATAACGAACCTCCAAGCCCAGATGAGCCGCGCGGGCGATCTCATGCAGCGCGGTGGCCAGGCCCCCTTCGGTGACATCGTGCAGGCTGTGCAGTTCAGCGGCTTTGACCGCTGCCTTGGCAGCCGGCCCGACGCTCAATCCCGGCCGCTTGAGCAGCTCTTTGCATCGTTTGACAAAATCCTCGGAAAACGCCCTGGCGATCTCGCGCTCTCGAGTGCGCCCCATGATCGCCGTGGCTTCTATGGGAATCGGGTTGGCCAACAGAATGCTGTCGCCCTGGCGGATCAGCGCCTTGTGCAACAACCGCTCCTTTTCCACTTCGCCGAGCATCTGGCCGATGACGATGGGCCGGTCCAGTCCCAGGGTCACTTCGGTGTGTCCGCCGCAATAGGTGATCTTTTCCTGTTTGCAGGTACGGCTGATCTGCTGAAATATTTCATTCGCCAGAGAACGGGTGCTGGTCCGTTCAGGAAGAAGCACCGTGGCAAGGAACCAACGGGGACGGCCGCCCATGCAATAAATATCATTGGCATTCACATGCACGGCATAATAACCGATCTGATCGGTGATAAACGTTACCGGATCGGTTTTCGCAAGAAGAAAACGGTCGCCGATGTCGATGACCGTTGCATCCTCCCCCACTCCGGAACCGACCAGGGTCGCTTCATCGACGCTTGTGTATTGAGAGATCAGCTCATGGAGAAAATCAGGAGGCAGTTTGCCGGGAAACAGCTTGTTAAAGTAGATTTTCATATCAGCCGAAAGCGAAGGGTTCCGGCGCTAATAACCAAAAGTGTAGGATTGGCGAAAGATCTGTTCCGGCACGGTCGGATCGCCGTAGCCAAAGTCGTTCCATTGACGGATGCGCTGAAGAATGCACTCCTGCATCTCTTGATCGGGGATCGTGGTTTCGGTGATCTCCGCCCACAGCACTCGACCGTCTGGATCGATGGCAAAACGAACAGACAGCTTGCCTTTGACCTGAGGTTGCGTACGCAGCAGCCGTTTGTAGCAATCGATGATGGCCAGGCGGTGCCCGTTGACCACGGCCTGAACATCCTGAGCGGTGCGAATGAGTCTGGCCTTCTCCTCAGCGGTTTTCGGAGCTGCAGGCTTTTGTAGAATGTTGTCGCTGATGCGCTGGAATTGCGCATTGCGGTCAATGTCTTTGAATTTTACTTCAGCAGCCGGTTGCAGAGATCCGAGCAGATCGTCCACCGACAGAGCGCGGCTCTTACGTCGTCCGCCGAGAACGCCTCTCTCCCCGGCCCCGCCGACTCCACCGTCACCGCCGCGACGGCCGGCATACTGCCCCACTTTGGCGCCATCCAGGCCGGCCAGCGCTTCTTCCAACCGCTGTGATTCGGCGCTGGCTGCGCCCTCCAGTCCCGCCACGTAATCACCGGACACATACCCCGAGCCGGCGGTGAGTACGCCGAGAATGCCGACGCCGCTCACCTCCCCCTCCATGGTGCTCAGAGATGTGCCGCCGTAATATCCGCCGCTTCTGCCTTCGCGACCGGCACCAGCCGAGGCGGACGACCCGCTCCGGCTAAAAGAGCCGAAGCCACCGCCGCGCCGCGCCGCGCCGCCGGATATGGCTGCCGCTTCGCCGCCCTCAGGGGGCTGCTCGCGGCGCTCGAGGGCCGGAACCGAAGCCAGCCTGCTTGATTCCATGGTCACCGGAGTCTCCCGACTGAGGATGCGGGAGGCGTAATGTTTTTGAAATTTAAGGGAAGGCGCTGGCAACTCTGGAGGCAGATGGCGAACCAGATAGAGCACCGTGACAACCATGACGATTGCGGTCGTAAAGACAATAACCAGCAGATCCTGGTCCAGACATTGAGAAAAACGGCGTCTGAACTCTCGAGGGAATCTGTCTTGGATTGCTAGCTCCATAGTTATGCCTTTTTAAGGTTGCCTGATAGGTAATGCCTAGCACAACAATGTAAATTTCAACACGTTAAAAGTCAAGCGATAATTTAACTCTTTCTCCGTGGCCAGGCTTGGCTGATCATCGATAACGCTCGGGCGTCGGCTGATCCGGCGGAAACGAGAAATGAAGAGCGCTCAATCCGCTACGATGTTGCTGAGCAGTGCCAGGTCCAACCCAGGAAGGGTGACACGGCGTTCCTGTTCGCCGAAGACCAGTGTGTAGGTTCTTGGCGCCTGCTCCAGGTTCCAGATCAAGACGCTGCGGGCGCTGGGGTACCAGGCGCATACCGCAGGCAGATCCTCGCGGATATAGGGAACATCCTTGCGATGATCCAGACAACGGTGTTTGAAGGCGAACATGGCTTGCAGGCGATCTGCAAGAACCGGTCCGGGAAAGGCGGACAGGCCGGCCTCTTCACGGGCGACAAAGACTGTTCCGCGGGAACGCAGTTCTCCTTCAGCGGCCGCCCGCGCGTCGTAATCAGCGAGAAAGGTCCAGCCATCCTCAGCCGGAGCGGCGCTGACCTCAAAGGGCGTCCCTGCGGCGAGAAAGAGCGAATTGGGATGGTCGTCGCCGATCAGACGACTGTGGTCGCCCCAGTAATGTTTGAACGGACCGCGCGGAATATGGCCGGCCACTTTCTCGTGAATCGCCGCATGCTTTTTCATCGCCGGCGCCAGCAGCGTCCAATGGCCGGCCGGAAAAGGCGTAATGCCGGACATGAACATCGTGTTGCGCACATCGGACAACGTAGAGATCGCCAGTTTGGCGGCCATATTTTCAGCGGACAATCGATCCGCCGGAAACGCCGTGGTCTCGCTGTAAGCGAGCTCCGGCGTTACATAGCGGCGATGAAACAGGCTGCTGAACAGCTCCTTGGTTTTGTTTTTCAGCTCATTGAAATGACGATCATCGAACATCAGCTCACCGACTCGCAGCATGCACCCCTGGTAATCGCTCAAGCGAATGCCGGCCTTTTCAGCGCCCAGATACATCACCATGATGCCCAACTCGGCATCCGGCATCGCCGCTTGCTGCTGACGAAAGCTGCCGGTCAGCTGATCGCAGGTCCAGTTCAGCCAATCCCGCAAGGGGGAAGAGAGCCGACGCGTCCGCACGCACTCCAACAGCCTCTGCCAATCCGATTCTCCGTAGCCGTACTTTTGCAGAAACTCTTTGCGATGATCCGCGCAAAAGCAGCCGCCGATAACGCCGGGTCCGGTTGCCAAGCGGAAATCATCGTCGAGAAAAACTCGTTTGAATCCAGCCTGGCGCAACCGGCGCAGAGCAGCGCAGTTCTCCTCTGTAGCCGGCGCATGCAGCGAAGTGCCGGCATACGTGGAGCCATCAGGACGCACAGCCAGGCGCCACGGTGAGGCGGGCGCCAGAGGAAAATCGTTCGTGCCGGCGCCCAGGGAATCTCCGGGATGACCCAGAGGAATATTAGCGACATGACAGGCCATGCCTGCGTTTTCGATCTTTTTTTTCCAGGCGATGAGTCTGTCGATGGCAGCGGGCCAGAATCCGTAGAAAAAGCCGGCCAGCCAGATATCCGTAATGCCGGAGGAGCGATACAATTCGAGGCGGTCAGGCTCCTGGTCCAGAACCAGGGGATTGGTGCATAGATGAAAGGTGCGCAAGGCTGTATGTGATGTCCGGGACGCGGGACATCGCATCAGACTGACAGCCCAACCAGCCGTAACAGCCGATAAAAATTGTCGACGAGACGGGGTAAACATACAAACCTCTGTAAGGATTTTTTTGCTTCTCAGTCATTTTACCATTCCTTTATTGCGAAAGCAAGAAAAAAAGTAGAAAAATCTTGCATGTCCCGGATTATATTTGTACCGTAATGTGTGCTCACAGCTGGAGGAAACATGCATCAAAGCGCAAAGCTGTCTTTGTCGGTCTCAAAGCTGTTGGCGATTCTGGGACCCGGCTTTTATTTGATCGGCTACAACATCGGCACCGGCAGCGTCACCACGATGGCCTCGGCTGGATCGCGATGGGGCATGTCCTTGACCTGGACCGTGATCTTGTCCTGTTTTTTCACCTATGTGGGACTGTATGCTTTCAGCCGATATACGCTGATCACCGGAGACACCGTTTTATACGCCGTCCGGCAGCGGTTTCCGTTCGGCAAATTGCTCGGCTTTTTCATCATGTCGGCTGTCATCATTGCCGAATTCTTCAGTCTAACCGGGTTATCAGCCATCGTCGTCGACCTCCTTCACGAGTGGATCGCCTACGCGACCGGCTTCCGACACAGCCTGATAAAATTGGCTTTGACCGTAACATTGGCGGCCGTTCTTTTTGCACTCCTCTGGACCGGGGAGTATCAACTGTTGGAGAAAATTTTGACGGCGTTGGTTATGATCATGGGGATGGCTTTTTTAATCACCGCGGTGTTGGTGGTGCCGTCCTGGAAGGATATCCTTGCAGGCCTGCTCCCCAGAGTTCCGCCCGAACCCGATGCATCTTTGATCGTCGCCGGAATGGCGGGCACGACCTTCAGTTCGTCTATTCTCTATTGTCGAAGTATAACCATTAAGGAAAAGGGATGGAGACTCGCCGATCGCAAAAAGGCTGATTTCGATACCGCGGTGTCTGTGCTGATGATGTTCCTGCTAAGCATTGCGATCATGATCTGCGCCGCCGGGACGCTTTATGTCATGAACAGACCGGTAGAAAACGCCATCGACATGGTGAGAACGCTGGAACCGTTGGCCGGGAAATTCGCGATCTCTTTATTCATCCTCGGCATCGTCGGGGCCGGCGTCTCCAGCCTGATTCCGACGATCCTCATTGCGCCCTGGGTTCTCTCTGATTACACCAATAGGAAAATTAATCCTGCCACCGGAAACAGCCGGTTTTTTGTACTGCTCGGGGTTTTGGTTTGCCTGACAGGACCCTATATTCGGACCAATCCGGTTGCGCTCATGGTCCTGACCATGGCCCTGCTCGCGGTGATTCTACCTCTTTCCACCATCGCCATCACCCTGCTGTTGAATCAAAAACGGTTAGGCGAAAAGAAAAATACGCTTCTGCTGAACGCCGCTTGTCTGGGTGCGATCCTCTTTTCCCTTGTCATGTCCTATTATGGGTTGATCGGCATCTCGTCGTATTTCGATTGAGCGCAGGACCATCCTCTACCCTCTATAAAAAGGAGAAACAACCATGTCTTCATTAGCCCTGTACGGCGGACCTAGAACCAAGACGACGCCGTTCGGATCCGGTAAGAGGTTCGGTGAAGAGGAGAAGAAACAACTCATGCAGGTTATCGATGAGGATATGCTGTTCTACTTTTTCGGCAAAAAAGTTTTCGAACTGCAAGAGACTTTTGCCCGATTATATGGAATGAATTACTGCATCGCCTGTTCCTCCGGGACCGCCGCCGTGCATATCGCCATCGGCACGCTCGAGCTGACGCCCGGCACTGAAGTGATTACCAGCGCCATCACGGACATGGGCACGTTAACCGGCATCCTCTATCAAAATTTGATACCCGTATTCGCCGATATCGATCCGCTGACCTACAACCTGACGGCGGAAAGCATCGAGCAAAGGATAACCCCCCGTACCGGGGCGATCGTTGTTGTCCATCACGCCGGACTTGCAGCGGATATGGATAAAATAATGGCCCTCGGAGAGAAATATCATCTGCCGATTATCGAAGACTGCGCGCAGGCCTACTTGTGCGGCTATCAAGGACGTTGGGTGGGAACGATGGGCGCGATCAACGCCTTCAGTCTGAATCATTTCAAACATATCACCTGCGGCAGCGGCGGCATGGTCCTGACCAACGACGAAAAAAAGCGAAAAATCGCCAGCCTGTTCGTGGACAAGTGCTACGATCGAGAGGCGGGCAAGAGAAATCCCTATTTTCTCGCTCCCAATTACCAAATGACGGAGCTGCAGGGTGCGGTGGCATTAGCTCAATTAAAAAAGCTGGAGTGGATCGTCGAACGACGTAACCGCCTGGGCACCCAATTGACGGAATATTTACAGCAGATTCCCGGCATCACGCCTCCCTCGGTCCCCGCAGGTTGTCGTCACAGCTATTTTCTCTTTATGTTTCGAGTCGACTTGTCGCGCATACGGGTTTCGCTCGTCGATTTTTCCAAAGCCCTGGCAGCCGAAGGCATCCCGAATGCACCACACATGATCACCGGCGGAATGTGCGAGTATCAATACGATATCTTTCGAAATCTTTCGGCTTTTCCTAACAGCCGTCATCCATTTGTCAGCAGCGATCTGGGCACCAATATCTCCTATCAGGAAGGCCTATGTCCGCAAGCGGAAAAGGCCTTCCTGGAAACCATCAACCTGCAGATTAACGAATTTTATACCGAAAAGGACATTCGCGAAATGGCGGACGCGGTCGAAAAAGTGGCCGGCTTTTACCGATCTGAGGGATGATCATTTCGGAAACAATTTCGCCAGAAAATCGGGAAACCGGTTTCTGGTCAAAAAAAGCAGGCGATAGCTGCCTGAAATTTTCCCCACTGATTCGATCGGAACCAGCAGACGAGGCAACGTGCCTTTGGTGCCAAGACCCGCCACCTTTACATTGTGACTGACCGTCATGGCCGTGGCTTCCTGTTCCCAACACAGATTCTCCGCCCTGCCTAAAAAACCGAATCCCCGACGGCTTGCATCCGTCAACAACGCGACGTCCACGTTCATCCGATTGCCGTTGAAATAACGATCGGTTTGATCAATGGTAAAAAGGCCTCGTTCAGCCAATTCGCTTTTAAACGGATACGCAGGATACGGCCCGTCTCCCAACCACTGCACCTGCGCGATCTGACCGCTTAGGATCATCGCCAGTCCGAATTCCTGGACAAGTCCGTTACACTGCAGCGGAAGCAGATCATATCGAACATCCACCCATCCCTCGTCGGCGAAGAACAGCCATAAGGTCAGGGCAATTTTTTGCTCGCTGCTATCCGGCCTGGCGAACTCGTACTCGCAATAGAGCAAGCGCCCCGAAGCACTTGTGCGATACTCGTTTTTGATCAAGCGACCGTCTTTCAACACCGGCGGCTCCCATAATTGATCGCGACACGTCCTTCGCTCTGCCATCGTCGGCTTTCGGCCGACACGGACAAACGGCATCGATAGTTCAAGTCCACCCGTCATTTGAATATGCACCCGGTTGTCCGCTGCGGTCGTAACCTGGACTCCCTTTGCGAGGTTCACCGACGGCGGAAAAGGCGATGCGGGTTCCTTGAGCATCTCGTTCAACCGCTCGCGCGACGGAGCAGGGCCAGGCAGTACGGAATAGTCGATGGGGCCGGATTCGGCCGTCAGGTGCACCGCATGCTCATAGATCTGACGACCGTGATGGTCCACCAGAGTGAAGGCCAGACGGTGTTCCCCTTCAGTGATCTTTTCCAAGATCTTGAGCGATAGGCGTAATTGGCCTGTATCATGCGGGGCCAACCGAAGCAAGGACCGACCCTGTTGTACGACTTGCCGGTTAACGTCGTATTGCCATCGCAGGGTGACTTTATCCAGATTCAGAAAGTCATATCGATTGATGCAGGTGAGCTCTATCGTTTGCTCTCCGGGCCTGACCTTCTTTTCCTTCTCGAGGATCTTGAGCGGACTGTAGACCTTGCGAGTCAACCAGTAATCCGTCTGCGGCGCTCGATTCGCATAAACAATTCCGTCCGTGCCGTATTGCCCATGACTGTCGATGATCGTATTCTGATCCAACCAAAAATCTCCGGATAAGGCTTCGGAGGTGGACGGAAGGGCATGGATGTCCGCATAAGAATCAATCACCTCTCTCCCATTCACGTGCCGATAGATCCCCTGATCAGACCACGCCCAGATCATGCCGCCGGCCAGCTTTTTATGACGCTCGATTTCTTCCCATTTTTCCGCCAATCCGTCAAAGGCAATGTCCAACGCGTGATTGTACTCTGTAAGAAGGACCGGTTTCTGCAGGGTTTCATCCTTGCCTAATTCCGCTATCTCTGCGGCAACGATATAATGCGGCGCATAAAAATCCAGACAGGTCGGAATCCCCGCCAAGAACTTGTTGGACCTTTCATCCGGATATAATGCAGGACGAGTGGGATCCAGCCGTTTCGCCCAGTGCGCTGTTTTCGCCGTATAACGGGTGGAGGGGTGTTCGTTGCCGAGACTCCAAATGACGACGCTGGCGTGGTTTTTATCCCGATCGATCGTATTTTGCGTGCGAGCCAGCAACGGGCCCAAGCACAAGGGATCGGTCAATTTTTCATCACCGAAATCATACGGCACTTCATCGATGACGTAAAATCCGTATTGATCGCAGAGATCCAAGAACCGAGGATGAGGGGGCCAATGCGTCATCCTGATTGCATTGAGGTTGGCCTTTTTCATCAGCTCTAAATCCTCCCTCCATTGCGCTTCTCCGGTCGCCCGACCGAACTCTGGATGAATTTCAAGCCGACACACTCCTCGTAATTTTATCGGTTGACCGTTGAGCTTAAACACCGCCGCATCAATGCTCACCTCTCGGATCCCCACTCGTCGCAGCAGCTGCTGCAACCGTTCCTGATCGCTCATCAGAGCGATCTGCAAATCGTATAATTGAGGCGTCTCCGCATTCCACAGCCGGGGTTCAAAGATCGGAATCCAAAACTTGCAAGAATCGGGCAGGAATTTTTGATTGGGCCATCGAACGGGTATGATTTCATGATGCAAGCGACTTCCCTGATAAGACAGCGTGACTTCGATGAACAAATTTTTCGCTGTACTGCTTTTTCCGTAAAAGTGATGAACGACGACAGAACCGCCGATACCCGCTGGAGAATGGGCTGCGCCGATTTTGGTGTACAGGGTCAAATCTTCGATATGACTCAACGGCGCGGCATAGAGAAACACGTCTCTGAAAATCCCCGAAAGCGCCCAGTCGTCCGTACAATCAAAGGTCATTTGAAAATGATCTCGATAGACGCGAATCGCGATGAGGTTGTCTTGATCAAAGCGAACCAGGGCCGTAATGTCAAACTCCGCGCGCTGAAAAGCGCTTTCGAAGGAACCGACGCGCTTACCGTTGATCCACAACTCGTAACCGAAGGCAATTCCCTCACTGTAAAAGAGTACATGCCGTGAACGCCAAGCGTCCGGAAGGGTGAACCACCTTCGATAGACGCCGACGACAGAATCCACCGGCGTGCCGTATCTCGGTTCCTCGAAACCCTGCAGTTCCCAATGGCCCGGCACCTTGATCGGAGACCACGCGCTGTCGTCCAGGCTCGCCTGCTGATAAGCCGCAGCCTCTGCCAGACGGTTGTTCGAAAACAGCTTGAATCTCCAGGTTCCGTTCAAGGATCGAACGTATTCTGAGGGCGCTTCTTCCGGTATAACCGCCCAACCCGACGACCCAGCCAAAACAAAGAAAAACCAAGTCATCGCAAATCGAGTCAACAAATGATCCTGCATAACACCCTCGAGAAAGTCTTAAAGCCATTCCAGTCGATGAGAGGGATGACCTTCTCATCGATTTTAAAAAGCGGCTGGTCCTGCTTTCTTCGGGCGGCCGAATGGGCGACGGAATCACGCCCTCATTTTTTCTCCCTGAAAAGCACCCGGGCGGGAATCGGCTGCTTTTCTATTCCCGGACCGGCATAGTATACCCTGAGGATTTCATGAACCATCGATTCAAAATAAACGACCGTGATGGCATGCAAGCCGGTCGCCAGCGCAATCTGACCGCTTTTTTCAGAAACCGAATGTCGTCCGTCATGATCGACAACCAATTGATCCCCGATGTAAAGTCGGCTGCCGTCATCCGACATCAGATAAAACGTATAGATCCCCTTGACCGGAATGTCGATCAAGCCGGAAAATTTCAAGCCGAAGTGATCGATCCGCCGAACCGGACTGAAATCAAAATGATCAATGCATCCGGTCTCCAGCGGTGTGCAGTGCAAAAAATCAGAGACAAAATTCCATTCCCCTTCGAAATAACTGTAATGTAAACCGCTGCTGACGGCAGGGGGATTTTCTGGAACACGGTATTCAGCCTTGGTGAAGGTGCGAACGGTTGTTGCACTTGGCGATCGCCCTGATTTGAACGCACGGGCTTTTACCGTGGTCGTTTTCGTCAAGCGGATAGGTTTGCCATAGATGGCCGATTGCATCGTCGGTTCGCTGTCATCCAGGGTGTAATGGATGACAGCCCCTTGAGACGGGAGTTTGAAAACAACCTCGACCGAATCCGAGAATATCCCCTCTGTGTTTTCCATTTCTGGTGCGACAAGCGCTGCGCTCATGCGTTCAGCCAGGGGAGGCAGTTTATTTAAATTTCGGTTGATCCCCAGCTGATACCAGAACGCCACACTGGAGTAATCGTTGGCTTTATCGTTCTGATGTCCGTGCTCTAGCGTTACGGCGATGGACTTTTTAAACCGTATCGGGTCCGTGAGGTAAAACCGATACATGCCATTCGTTCCATGATGCGCATAGCCGCTGCGATTCTCGACGCAATGAAAGCCGGTATAAGGGCCGGTGTATTCCTGACTGGGACAAGCGCCGCCGCCGAAAATCTCTTCAGTGCCAGTGCCGTGGATGGAAGGGGGATAGGTTTCCCCATCGATGAACACCATATCATCCCCCTCCCCCCACCACGCATGCTCGAAATTCACCACCGTAAGAAAGTAACCGATGAACTGACCATCTCCATCCACATCGAGAATGCGGTAATTATTCACGCTCGCAAGCCTGCCCGCATGCGATTCTTCGGCGGCGCCGGCGGTGCATTGGGTGGGATTGACTCTATTCCACCAGGCATGCAAACGGCCGGCGTGAGAGGGAATGTCCGCGGGGCGAGGGTACAACTCATAGTCGATATGGAACCAAAGATTGGCTTCCACTTGCCCCTGATTCTGCAGTTCAATTTTCGCGCCGGCAGAAAACGGCATGGGCAGGTAACAATTAAATCCCCAGGTGAGTTGAACACTCGATTCCACCCCTGGATTGACAGTAAACGCGAGTGAGCGGATGGGTCGCACTTGATCGTTGCTCACGCCAAAGAAATCGCCCAACGGCACTTCGATGCTGGGTTTATCAGAGCCGTCCCAAAACGCACGCAGGACAACCCCATGAAAAAGATTCAATCTGCGGTCCCACCGCTCATCTCCTTCAATGTAGACCCAATAGATATGTTTGATGCATCCGGCTTGATTCTCGTTCAGCACGATCCGGTTTTCACCGGGCGGCAGGGTCAGCCAATCTTGATTGCCGCCGGACTGATCCCAACTGGAAGACCTTTTGCTTCGAAATTCACGAAGCAGGCACGTCTGGCTCAGCAACCCGCCGACGTCCGCAGTCGTTTCCACGTTCGGTTGACGGGATGTAGTCTGTTGACTATAACTCGATTCCAGCGACCCAGCACAGAGGCTGAAGAGGCTGAGTAAAAAGGCCAGGGCTTTTCCGTTCATCACAAAGCCTTTCGCAACAGTTCTTGGCAGGCCATGCATGGATTATTAGCTGTTCCTCGACAGGCCCGGAGGCTCTCGATGCCGATTCCCCCCGCCATCCGGGCAGAAGCCCCTTATTTTCTGGACTGCTTCCAGATACAACGGTAATTAAACCTTCGATTAGGCGCACTGTCGCCGTTGAGACAGAGTGAGATTGGAGTTTGCAGATCTGCCGGATGGTCTGACCAGTGGAAATCAAAGGTGAAAGCATCGCCGGTTAAATGAATATGTCGGCGTGGGACGGCCAACTCCAGTTTATCGGCGGCATAGCGATAATGAAGCTCGGCTTGACTGATCCAAGCGTGCAAAACGGCGTCATAACGCTGCAGCGTAGTGGTTTGCTCATCGATCACTGGACGATTGACCAGATAATCATATCCATACCATCCGGAGTCCGGGTTTTTATCAGCATCGATAAACAACAGCATCCAGTTCGCGTCCGTATGAGGCGTAAGAGCATTATTCGTTTGTACGTAAAAGAAAACGTTTTCAGCGTCTATAGCGATTTTACAGGCGATGAGATCGTTGCGGCCGGAGTCGTTTTTATAATGTAAACCTCCATAACCGGGATAGTCTCGATGGAAGACATCCCCGATGGTGTCGCGATATTCGACGGGAAGGTTCTGCCACTCCTGAAAAAAACCGTCGATCCGGATCGCAGTGAATCCCGTTAAAATCGGAATCGCACGAACGCCTTTATACCGTCGAATATTTTGAACCATTTGCATGTAATAATTATCCGTGTAGCCGCCCTTCATCGGTTGGATGCAACGATTGAACTCTGCATTATATTGATCGACGAAAAAGAAGGAACTCTGCCTTTTCATAAAAGGAAAAAGGCTTCCCTCTTTCGCCGGGTATTTGCCGGCAGTCCATTCATTCCAGTCATTCAAATAGATAAAAGAGGGATCGGCTGCCAACGCTTCATCCCAACGCTGCTGGAAATAAATGCCGTAACCTTCAGGATTTTCGACAAATTTGTCGAGCCACGGAACATAAGCAGACACTGGAAGATCATATTCATTCAGATCGGGCTCCCCATATTCCCGCGTCCAGCTTTTGCCCACAGTCGTCGAGGCATGTTGTCCCGGAGTTACGGCTGCTTGCTCTTTACGACCCTCGTGCGTTGAAACCAGTTGATCCGCTGTCAACGCTCGTACGAGTGAATCCTCCATTGCATAGCCGAAACTCCAATGGTCCTCTGTGCCGATGAATCGCCGGCCATGCCATTTGTAATACCCCCACCACATGGTGCGCAAGGTGAAAAATCGCTTGACCTCCTTGGTATAGTCGAGATAGAACTCCTCCGCATAGTCTGGATCGCCGTAGTGAGGGTGCGCCGGATCTGACTTCGCCGCCGGATCATAATGAGGATTCGGATGTTTGATTCCACTGCGATTGGCGTCGACATCCGGTCGGTCGTTGTATAACAAGAGCGGCTTGCCGTCCCAATAAAACCACAGCTCCCGATACTTGCCCTCCTTGTAGATTTGATCGTATAGTTGCTGCACGACGGTGATCACCTCTCCGTTAAACGCCCAAAAACAGAATTTCGGCACTCTATTCTTCTCTGCTTTCATTTTTTGCATGACGGAAAAAATCACCGACCACTCTTCCCAGTAAAGTACGGCATTTGTGACGTCCATGATTAAGACATCCACCCCCGCATCAGCCAACATGGACATATCCTTGCGAATGACATATTCGTCTTTGCTGAGGAAATAACCCATCTCCGGTTCGCCCCAATGATAGGCGCCCTCTGACCACAAAGGATGGTCGGAATCAAGCCGGGCCGAAGGATCTTGGGATAATATCTTGGACACATCGGCCATATACGGAGATTTTAGTTTCGCATTTTGATCGCTGTGCCAGGTGATATAAAAAATGCCCACGCTTCGTTGCCGGTCCTGTTTCAGCGGCCCCACCCTCGATTGATCAGGCAGGGTTCGGCCCAACGCGTCGGCGGCCACCCAGGTGTCGGCAAAGATATCACGAAAATCAGAGAAAGCCGTCGAATCGGAGCGATCTTGACCCAGGCCTAATACCGTTAAAAAGAGAACAGTCGAAAGAAAAACAAGAAAGCGGGTTATTTTCATAGGATTTCTCCGCCGCCTGTCCGGCCTCGATCGTCGTTTGCGCATAGGCCAAGACATAGATGCGGCTGCCGATCAGGTTTTTAAAATTCAGCACCCCGTCGGTGTCAACCCAAGCAGAAACCCAACGGAGGAGGGCCCCGTTGGCACGAACGTAGCTCTGGCGGAGACGGCGATCATTCGCCGGTGCAAGCATTCGATCAAATCCGGTGCGAACGCGATTGTCGAATCCGCCTAAGTTCAATTTGATAAAAAAAGTGGAGATGGATCATCTCCACTTTTTCGTTGACAGGGAATCTGCGGATGCTGTGAACTATTTCCGTTTAGGCCAATTGACCTCAACGCTCTTTTTAAAGCGGTAAGAGAAAGGCAACAAACAAGCTGTCTGTGCCTTCCTCTTCTCCGTTTTTTGGGGGTATTTTATTATATGCATTCTTTCTTTTCGTCGCAACTATATTTCTTCAATACGCTGTTGACTCAGATTCTTACCCCGCCCTTGACGTAATGGATGAAAATGTTTTGCCAACGTCAAATAGGCATTACAAACCTTGGCAGACATGCCTGTGATCTTTTGAATTTCTGCCGGGTCCATTCCCTTTTTAAATAATCCCTTTACCCGCTCGTATCCTTTAATATAACGATCGACCGCATCAAGACCGTGCCCCGTCCTTTGCGCTATTTCTGTCGGATCTACTCCCTGTTCATACAGGTTGATGATGATTCTTTTATGAGTCGGGCGGCTGCCTTGATCTAAGATATACCCTTTTAATGGCAAAACCGTCTCTGGATTATTAGCATGATATTCGCTGACATAATCCATAACTGTGTGTAACGATCTATTCAAGAGAACACATAACTCTGCCTGTGAAAGCAATCCGTTCTGTTCCCACGCCGAATTGATCAAACGTACCATGCGCCCAATATCGCGATCCCGATTTATGGCATAGTTGCTATTACGTGTTCCCGCTTTGACATAAACCAGCTTGTCCAGATCCTCTCGCGTCCATAAAGGCAAGTAGACCATCACACTCTCATAGTCCTCTGTCTTCTTGCCCCAACTTGGCTTGCGCACGGTCTTTCTAGTCGTTACCCAGGCTATGGTTCCTGCCTCAATACGACTTTGCGGCGGAAAATATTCCCGCTGTAATTGCTCAATATCATTGGCTAGGAGTGCCAGTACTCGATGACTGCCTATCAGTTTGTATTCTGTCTCTAATAACCGTATAAGCGATGACCTAAACCCCCGTTTTTGAATACTTTCAAAGCGATCCCGCCGATCACCGTAATAGCCTTTCATTCCAGCCCCCCTTTTTTTACAGCCGGATAGGCAGGCCTGGATGACAGCTGCTTCAATATATCTTTTATCCGTTCCTGGCAGCTCGGATTCTTACCAAGCTTTGCATATAAATCCAAGTATTCGTCTGCCAAACGGCGGCTTATCCCAACATAATGCGCCAATTCTTCTGATTCGCGTATCCCCCGATCGTACAAACTAACCAATCGAATAAACGTATTGACATACCGCTTGACTGCCTTGGCCGAATGATGCAGCCGACGGCAGATCTCAGTATATACAATCCCCTTTAAAAACATCTCTACTATAGCTGCTTTGTGACTCACTGAACGTCCAATATCGGCGTGTACCCCTCTGGTGATGACATTGATCCCCTGATCCCGAAAAAACGCAATATCTCGCCGTATCGTCCGTACACTGGTGCATAACAACCTCGCCAGATCCTCCTGCGTCGCTATGCCCCCTTGCTCTACTACCTCTTCGCTAAGACGTAATATGCGTTGACGACGCAGTCCCGCATGACCATATCTGTTATAGGCATCCTGATCTTCTATGCCTCCATCCAACGTGACCCAAACTTCCCGCTTCTCACATTCGTTAAGGGGCTTGCCAACACTTGCGTCTAATTTTAAAACCCATATGCTGGCTCGCCCCTTACGATGGTCTTGTTGTTGACAGTAATATTGGCGAACTGTCTCAAGCATCAATTCACTCTCTCGGGGCGATAGCTCAAAACCGTTCTCCAATTCCCAGATAAATTGCCCATCCAAGCTCTTTATCTGGCTCCTGTCTTTTTCGCCAGTCGCTTTCATGTTCCCTCCTCGCTTCTTGATCAAGTTTAACTTTTCTTGACTTCTTTGTCAAGGGCGAGGAGGTCATTTGGCCTTATTT
>JAKQNR010000009.1 GCA_029565685.1 bacterium
CGCGGCAAGCACAAAGGTCCGGTCCATTCTTGACACCGCAGTCTCGCAAGCCGCTTTCGCAAAGCTGCAGAACGCCGCTGAAGAACACGGGAAGTCTATCTACGAAGCGCTCGTGCAAGAGCACCGGGGCCGCATCGCACGCGAGCGCGAGAAGGCTGACTACGCCTTTGCCGCGCGCCGCAAGACCGTCGAGCGGATCGGCCTGCCCCAGGTCCGTAACTATCGCCTGAACCTCCTCTCGCAGGAGGAGCGGAGCTTCCAGGAGCAGCTCGATCAGAAGGCTCATGCCTATCCCGAAATGGTGCCGCTGCTTGTGATTCGGGTGGAGGGCGGTGGACATGAGTAGCTGGCGCGATCAAATACTGAAGGAATTCACCCCGAAGGTCGCCCGACTCACCCTGGTGGCCGACCCGGACGGACTCCTCCTCGAAGAAGGAATTCTCGAAGGTGTTCGCGAGCGTGGATTCGAGCTGATCCCGTTTGAGGACCACATCGCGTTCCGCTACGCCTATGAATCGAAGTTTCGCTCCCGCTGGGACCGCGGCGAGCACACGGACCTGGTCGTCGTATTGCGCTCGCAAGCCAGCGACCTCAGTGGGTTGCCCTATGATCTCCTCCAGGCCGGTCGCAGACTCTCCTTCAACCTCGGCGACATCTTCCCGAATCTCAGTTACCCGGTTGTGACCGCCCTGGATCGTGGGGACCTCGATGCCTTGTATGAGGCGCAGAAGAGACATGCCCCCGGCCAGTTGGGCGACAACGCCACCAAGGAGTTCGTCCTCCGGCACGTCTTTGAAATCGCGCCCGAGCTGGTCAAACAGCCATCGGACCTTTTGCGGGTGCTGCTCCGCCGTCACTACCGCGGACAGCGAATCCCGGCTGACCTCGACAAACGGTTCATCCAGCTTCTGCGCCAGAACAACGTCTTCGACGACTGGCCGCTTGAGACGCTTGTTTCAGACCGGGAGGCGTTCTTCGCGTTCCTCCAGGAGCGCTGGCCAATCTTCCTTGACCGTGAAGCAGCCAAAGGGACATCCGGCGTTTGTGAGGACAAGAAGCCCTACGGTCTGTCCATTGAGGGACCTGTCGAACTTCCCTTCGACCACCATGACATCCGGGTCTACATCGACAACCTGTTCATCGAGGGGTTGCTGCATTCAGTTCCACACGAGCATGCGGACATCTTGTCCAAGACCTGGGCAGGCATCGGCGTTCGAACCGCTCCCATCGAAGACAGGTCCCGTCGCCTGAGCAAGCTCATCGACAGCCTGGAGGCATCCATTCCGGCCGAGGACGCAAAGCACACGGACTGGTTCCACTTTGCCCGTGGATGGGCGGAACTCAAGAAAGTGATGAGTAATGAGGACTGGGGACTGAGCGAAAGACAGTCAATTCAAATAAAGGAACTTAGCCGCAAGGTCGATGAACGCTTCTTGGCTTGGATACATAGACGTTATGCCGGGCTCATCCAGTTGCCAGCGAATCCTCCAGTCATGGTTCATCATATCCCGCGCTTTTTGGCCAACGCATTACTTAGTTCTCATCACTCATCACCACGACCAAAGCTCGCTTTGGTCGTGATCGACGGCCTTGCCTTGGACCAATGGCTGGTGGTCCGGGATGCACTTGCCTCGTGTCAGCCCGGTTTTCGATTCCGGGAGCAGGCGGTCTTTGCCTGGATTCCTTCGCTCACCTCCGTTTCACGCCAGGCAACCTTTGCCGGCAAGGCTCCCATCTTTTTCCCGAACAGTATCCAGACCACGGACAAGGAACCCGCTCTCTGGGCACAGTTCTGGGCGGATCAGGGCTTTACGCCAAATGAGGTTGTCTACATCAAGGGGCTGGGCGATGGTGGTCTGGAGACCATTTCCGAAGCGCTTTCTCATCCAAAGGCAAGGATCGCCGGGCTGGTCGTGGACAAGGTCGACAAGATCATGCACGGGATGGAAATGGGCGCCGCCGGGATGCACAACCAGGTGTGCCAGTGGGCCAAGCAGCCGTATCTGAACACACTCCTCGATCTGCTCTTGGATCGGGGCTTCCGTGTCTATCTGACCTCTGATCATGGCAACCTCGAGGCGGAAGGTTGCGGTCGTCCGTCCGAAGGGGCGGTGGCGGACCTGCGCGGTGAACGAGTCCGCATCTATCCCGATGCAGCCCTTCGCGGAAAAGTGAAAGAACAATTTCCCGATGCGCTGGAATGGGGAACCGTTAGTCTCCCGGAGGACTACCTCGCCCTCCTGGCTCCTGCTCGGCAGGCGTTTGTCCAAGAAAAACAGCGCACCGTAAGCCATGGCGGCATTTCGGTCGAGGAACTCATCGTCCCTCTGATCCAAATTGACAGGAGGGGCGCATGACCAAAGTCCGATTGACCCAGATCGGCATTGACCGCCTTGTTCGTCTTGATTGGCTTGAAAAAGTGAGTTTTCTTGTATTGGCAGGGAACAATGTCAAAGAAGTAAAAGGCATTCTGCAGAATGATCTTAAAGACCTGTTTCGATCTACCAGAACAAACGTACGTGGATCACTGGACAAAACAATCACAATTTTATTAAAAATCTGGTTGACTTCACCACCCTTGCTTGACGCGCTGCGTATGGAAGGGCTTGATCTGATCAAACATCTTCCTCAACAAGATCACCTTGTTGTTCATTGGGGAATGGTCACAGCTGTTTATCCCTTTTGGTCCGGAGTAGCCAGGCATGTCGGTCGGTTATTACGACTGCAAGGAACCGCAACAGCCGCCCACGTACAGCGGCGTATGCGTGAGCAATATGGTGAAAGGGAAACGGTTTCGCGTCGTACTCGTTATGCTTTACGCTCTTATCTGGACTGGGGCGTAATTCAAGAGACCGGAACAATGGGCATTTACTCCGCTGGAACAACACTGACCGTGGATGCTGATCGACTGATCGCCTGGCTGGTTGAAGCTTCCCTCCATGCCCGAGCCAACCACTCAGCTCCGCTGAAAGAGCTGATAAAAAGTCCAAGCCTCTTCCCTTTTCGCATCAAGCCAGTCCAGGCCGAAACCATAGCAGCTGCCTCAACGAGACTGGACCTTGTGCGTCATGGACTAGACGATGACCTGATCCTGTTGCGGAAACAGTAGATTATATTCAGTACACCGCAATTCAGACCGGTTGTTTCGTTCGCATTGACGACTTTTACCAATCAACACTCACAGTAAATAATGATCAATGAGGCGAACAAGATATTATTATACGCTCAAGTATTATACTGCAAAGTAAAATCGCTTCTGCCAATGCTGTCGATCAGGCAAATTTTAGCTTCGTGGGAGGCCTGGGGCAATATGGCCTGTACAGGCATTAAAAAACGAATTATATGCAATTTGCACCGAGGTGCTTTGTAAGATGAAATAATTGGAAAAAATATGGGTTGCGGTTGATGCTTGCTTTTCTGACCCGCTTTTAATATCTTTTACCCTCTATTGTGGTCAGACAGCTGAACCAATCCCTCCATCCCGGAAAGAGGCGCATGACCAACGAAAAACTGCAACTGCTCATCGCCATGGGGTCCTATGTCGCCTTGATCCTCCTCATCGGTCTGTATTACGCCAAACGCGCCAACGCCAGCAGCAAAAACTTTTTCATCGGCGGCCGGGCCATCGGCCCCTGGGTCACCGCCTTCAGCGCCGAGGCCTCCGACATGAGCGGCTGGCTGCTCATGGGCCTGCCCGGCGTGGCCTACTGGCTCGGCCTCGCCGATGCCATCTGGACCGCCATCGGCCTGGCCATCGGCACCTACCTCAACTGGCTGCTGGTGGCGCGCAGGCTGCGCACCTACTCGGCCCTCGCCGGCGACGCCATCACCATTCCTGATTTTCTCAGCAACCGTTTCAAGGAAAAAAACAAAATCATCATGACCACTGCGGCGCTGTTCATTCTAATCTTTTTCACCGTCTACACCGCCAGCTGCTTTGTGGCCGTGGGCAAGCTGTTCAGCGCCATGTTCGGCCTTCGCTATCTGTACATGATGCTGGCGGGGGCAGGCCTGGTGCTCTTTTATGTGGCCATCGGCGGCTTTCTCGCTGAAAGCGCTTCTGATTTCATGCAGGCCATGGTCATGATCTTTGCCCTGTTCGCCGTGCTGGCGGCCGCGGTTCCAGCCGCAGGCGGCCTCGATCAAGTGGCGGAGAACATTCGCGGAATCCCCGGCTTTTTCCATTTTTTCGGCATCGCCAAGCCGCTGGTCTTGGACGGCGTTCAGCAAGTCGACGGGGCAGGCCGGCCGCTGTTCGGCCAGGCCAATCCCTATGGCCTGCTGACCATTCTGTCGACTCTGTCCTGGGGACTCGGCTATTTCGGCATGCCCCATGTGCTGACCCGCTTCATGGCGATCCGTCGGCCGAACGAACTGGACCAATCGAGAAAAATCGGGACCACCTGGTGCGTGCTCTCGCTCAGCGCAGCCACCGCCATCGGCCTGACAGGCCGGGCGCTGGCTCCGGCCGCTTTTCTCACCCAGAGCGCGGCGGAAAACATCTTTATCGAACTGAGCGGCAAGCTGCTGCCGCCGCTGTTCGCAGGCATTGTCATGGCCGGCATTCTCGCCGCCACCATCAGTTCCTCGGACTCGTATCTCCTGATCGCCACCTCGGCGTTTGCGAAAAATATTTTTCAGGGCCTGTTGAAAAAAGAGGCTTCGGATCAGGAGGTGCTGAAGATCTCCAGGTGCATCATGCTGGCCATCGCCCTGGTTGCTGTCCTGATCGCGCTGGATGAACACAGCGTCATTTTTAATGTGGTCTCCTTTGCCTGGGCGGGTTTCGGCGCCACCTTTGGCCCGGTCATGCTCTTTTCCCTGTTTTGGAAAAGAACCACGCGCAGCGGCGCCCTGGCCGGCATGTTCTGCGGCGGGACCATGGTTTTTTTCTGGAAGCTGCTGATCAGACCCGCCGGCGGCGTATGGGGCGTGTACGAACTGTTGCCGGCGTTTCTGCTCTCCAGCGCCGCCATCGCCGGCGTCTCTCTGCTGTCGCGAAAACCCGCTGAGGAGATCGTCAGCGAGTTCTCCCGGGCTGCCAGCAAAAGCGCTGCTTCTACGGACGGCTGTGAAGCAGCATAATGATCGACAGGCCCCAGGCTGCACGGTCAAAATGAATGACAACGAATCGACCAAAAAGGAAATTTTTATGCGCTCCCTCTATGCCGCTGTGCTGATCATCTGCATCCTCGCCTGCGCCTGTCACCAGCCTGTCCATCCGCTTCGCATTCGACCCCTGGCGCAGCACCATGTGGTGATCGACCGTTCGCCGGATGCAAAATCGATTTTCCTCGGCACCCCGGGCATCGTCGCTGCGCCGGACGGTCGCCTGGTGGCGACGGTGGATCTGTTCGGCCCAGGGGTCAGCCATGTCGAATGGCCCAAAGGGATTCTGCCCGGCGCCGGCGGCGCGGTGGTGGGGAAAATATTCATCTCCAAAGACAACGGCAATACCTGGACTCTGGCGAGCACCTATCCGTTTTTTCATGCCCGTCCCTTTACGGCCGGCGGACGGATCTTCGTGCTCGGCCAATGCGGCGATCTGATGATCGTCGCCTCCGGCGACGGCGGCCAAACCTGGTCCAAGCCGGCCAGGCTGACGCAGGGCCAGACCTGGCACGCCTCCAGCAATAACGTCTGGTACTGCCGCGGCAACGTTTACCTGGCGATGGAACGTCACTATGAACGAAATTTGAAAAACTGTTGGCGTATCGCGGATGCGGCGCCGGTGCTCATGCGCGCTGAGGAAAAAAGCGATCTCACCCGGCCGGAGAGTTGGACCTTTGCCTCTTCACTGGTCTTTGAAGACGCGGTCACGCCGGACCAACTCGAATATTTCGGCGTGCCGTTTTATCCCTGCGCAGCCGACACCGCTGTCTGGCTGACGCCGGACCGGCCGATGAATCCCATCGGCTGGCTGGAAGCGAATGTCGTTCAATTCACCGACCCCGACCATCTCTGGACCGACCCCAGCGGCCGCACCTTTCACTTGTTCCTGCGCAGCCACACCGGACGCACCGGCTACGCGGCTATGGCCAAAGTAGTGGAAAATGAGGACGGCAGCATGACCACTTTGCTCGAGACCGCGCCGTCCGGAAAAAAAATCCTCTACACCCCGCTGCCCGGAGGACAGATGAAATTCTATGTGCTCTGGGACGAACCGACGCGGCTGTTCTGGATGGTGGGTACGCAGGCGACGGACAGCATGAAGCGGCCGGAAAGCCTGCCCGCTGACCGTTACAATCTGCCGGACAACGAACGCCGGCGCCTGGTTCTGCATTTCAGCAAAAACATGATCGATTGGTGCTTTGCCGGTCTGGTCGCCGTCGGTGAAAACGAACGCGCCTCCAGACACTATTGCTCCATGACCGCGGCCGGCGATGATCTTTTGATCGTCAGCCGCTCCGGCGACGAACAGGCCCAGAGCAGCCACAACGGCAACCTGTTTACCTTTCATCGAGTGAAAAACTTTCGCAGCCTGGTCTATTGACGCGACCGCGCCTCGATCCCTGCGACATTCCTTTGCAGCCATGGCGCCGGGTGAATGATTTTCCGTTTGATTTCCCGGCAATTTTTCCCTAATATAATTCAATCAAGATAAACCAGCGAGAGATGAGAATGAAAATAATTGATCCGCAAGAATTACAGCTTCAGCCATTTCAGCTGCTGGACCAGACCTGGGCGCTGCTGGTGGCCGGCGTGGAACGTCCCAACCCCATGACCGTCTCCTGGGGCGGATTCGGCACTCTGTGGAACAAGCCTATGGTCACCCTTTATGTGCGGCCGACGCGGCACACCTTCCACCTGCTCAATCAGCACAGCGAGTGTTCGCTCAATTTTCTCCCTGAGCAGCATCGCCAAGCTCTCAACCTGTGCGGCAGCCGCAGCGGCCGGGACATCGACAAATGGGAAAAAAGCGGATTGCATCCGCTGGCGAGCGAGACCATCGCCGTTCCGAGGGTGCAGGAGGCGTTTCTCTCTTTCGAATGCCGGGTTCTGGCCTGGCAGGATTTCGATCCCTCCCGTTTTCTGCAAAAGACCATTGAAAAGAATTATCCCAACCAGGATTATCATCGCATTTATTGGTCGGAAGCGCTGGCCGTTTGGCTGGCGGAATAAAGAAAATGGACGGATTCCATAGGTCGGGTCTTGGATCGATTCGTAATCCGGTTGACGGGAAAAGAGTCGCTGCGCACGCAGTTCTTCTGCTGTGCTGCGCTCTGTTCAGCCGGCTGTCGGCCCATGCAGCCGAAGAGTGGGCGCTGTTTGTCTCTCCGGAACAGCCGTGGGCCGGCGGAGTGGTTCGCGTCATCGTCACCGGCGAGGCGGCGTTAAAGAACATCGAAATTCATCTCCATGGCCCTGCGGGCGAAATTCACCAGGTGCGCACCAGCCAGGGCGGCGGGCCGCCGTTCTGGCGCCTAGCTGAATTCAAGGCCGGCGGAAAAGGCAACTATACTCTTTCTCTGCTCATGGGCCGCAAAACCATCCGCACCCAGTCTATCGTCGTGCACTCGGCTCAGGACCGAGCCGCAAAAAAACAGCCCAGTCGCCGCTGGGGCCGTGAGATGGAACAGCTCTACTCGGCATGGATCGAGGCGCTGTTTCAGCGCAGCCAGGAGGGCGCCTCCTGGCCCAATCTGCACGAGATCACCCGCCAGGCGGACGATAATTTCCTCCACAATCATCTGGGACTGAACGAAGATGAGGTTGAGGAAAAACCGGCGCTGATCATGGAGCCGGATTGTGCGGATAATCCCTTTTATCTGCGCGCCTACTTTAGCTGGAAACTGGGCCTGGCCTTTGGCTTTCATGAGACCGGCCGCGGAACGCTCAACCAGCCGCCGCACATCGGCCGCTGGTTCACTTTTATTCCCTCTGCTGAAGAGCCCCGCTCCGTCCGCCGGATGAATCAGTTCTTCCGCGAGATCATGAACACCATCCACTCGGGCGCCGCTCGAACCCGGCTGGAGGATGAAAGCTCCGACTATTATCCGCTGGCGCTCACCCGCGCCGCTCTGCGCCCCGGCGCGGTGTACGCCGATCCCTACGGCCACACCTTTGTCCTGGTGCGCTGGGTTGCGCAGCAGTCGGAAAAAAAACCGGGGATGCTTCTTGCCGTCGATGCCCAGCCGGACGGCACGGTGCAGATCAAACGCTTCTGGAAGGGCAATTTCCTCTTTGCCACTGAAGGGGTCATCGGTGAACCGGGCTTTAAAGCGTTCCGGCCCATCGTGGTGGAACACGGCAGACCGCGGCTGCTGCGCAATCGCGAAATCGCCGGCCAACCGGGATACGGCGGGCTTTCGCTTGCACAGAAGAACATGCGGCCGGAAATTTTTTATGACGCCATGGAGCGGCTGATCAATCCCCTGGGGCTCGATCCGGAGAGCGCATTGCTGGATCTGCTGAAGGCGCTGCGCGAACAGCTGCTGGTGCGGGTGGAATCCGTAGCCAACGGCGAGGCCTACATGCAGGCGCATCCCGGCGCCGTGATCCCCATGCCCGCCAGCGCTGCCGGCGTGTTTCAGGCAGGCGGGCTTTGGGAGGATTATTCCACCCCCAATCGCGATCTACGGCTGCTCATCGCCATGGATGCGCTGGATGAATTTCCCGCACGGGTGGCCGCTGCTCCGGATCACTATAAGATCAGCAGATGGAAAAGCGTGGACAAAGTTAAAAGTGAGCTGGAACGGTTACGCGGGAAAATCGCCGCTGAATGGACCATTGTCTATAAAAAATCCGATGGCTCCCCGCAGTCGCTGACTCTGGAAGAGGTGCTTAAACGAAAAGCGGCTTTTGAGATGGGCTATAATCCCAACGATGGGATTGAAATACGCTGGGGCGCGCCGGAGAAAAGCGCGGAAATCAAAAGCTGTCGGCGCCGGGCGCCGGCCAGCCAGGTTGAAGCGATGCGCAAGCTGCGCCCCTGGTTTCAAAAACGGCTGCACCCGCCGACCTGATCTCTTTCAGCAGCACAGCCACCATATCTTTAGAGCTTCGGAGCATTTTTCCAAGATTGCTGAAAATGGATCGTCTTAATTTTTTTGCTCGCGGTAAAAACGATATTTCTCTTTTCTCCGGCAGCCAAATCGATACTCTGCTTATTATCGCGGATCTGCCATCCCTGCAACATCTGGTCACACACGGTCAGCGAATATTTGCCCGGTCTGATGTCGCGCAGGCAATAGCTTCCCTGCGTGTCGCAATAACCGCGCACCGCCTCGACTCCGTCGTCCAACTCGACGATCACTTCAAAGAGATCGAGCGCCGGGGGCCTCGCGGCCGCGTTCACTGGCTGCACACGCCCGCAGAGCTCCACGGACCGACACAGAGGGAGATTCACCTCCTCCTCGCAGCCGGCGCGAACAGCGATCGGGCCAAGTTTTTCCAGCACCACCTCATGCAGGGCTATGCTGCGAGGATCGATGAGGAGCGATCAGCTGCGAGAATAGATTGTCCGCTTTCTTTGAAAGATGTCCTCTATCACGGACAGAAGGGGAAACGTGGGGAGATAAAAAAGGAGAGGAGTTCAAACTCCTCTCCAATCAGAGCGCTGATCCAGTGATTATCACCTATCTCAACAATAACATTTTATGGCTTTGCGTCAGTGCTTCAAATCTGAGGACGGCGATATAGATGCCGGAAGCGACTGCGCGCCCCTGATCGTCCCTGCCATCCCAGATCACATGATGACTGCCGGCGTCATGATGGCCAGAGACAAGGCTGCGAATCAAGTCGCCCTGCAGAGAATGGATTTGCACCGCCGCCTGTCCCGGATTCGGCAGAACGAAGGGAATGCTGGTCTGGGCGTTGAAGGGATTGGGATAGGACGGCAGCAGAGCCGCCTGCGTAGGCAGCAGGGTCTCTCTTGCATTGCCAACGCCCACATCCAGCTCCTTGAGAAGCCCGTTCACCTGATCAACGCGATCCTGAAGATTGATCGCAAGGGCTTCGCAGCTGTCATACACCCCAGGATAGAAACGGGCGCGATAGACCGGTTTCCAGTCGCCATAGCCGCCAAAGTCCCACCAGATCCTGCCGGTGAATTCGACATAATAAAGACCAGGATTCGATACGGCAAAGTGGTATCGCCCCCAGTTGTCCGTGCTTATCTCTCCCGCCGGTTTCCACTGTGCATCGTACAGGCGGACCAATGAGGAGCCGATGGGCATGTTGGTATCGTGCCTGCGCACCTCCCCGGATATAATATAGCCCTGCAGCATGCGAATATCGGCTGTGACGGTCGCATCTTGGCTTACCTGTACGGTGAGAGCGGCGCTCCGCTCTCTTGTCCCCGGGAAGATCGTCTCTGGATAGAGAAAAAGAGTTCCGCCATCCGTCCAGACCCAACCGGTCGCAACCACGTAATACTCCCCTGGGGGGAGCGCGCTGAACTGGAAAAAGCCTGATTCGTCGCTGTTGGTTTGCGCAAGGAAATCCCATGAAGGTGCAGTGCGCAGATTGATCACCATTCCCGCCACGGGTTGGCCCAAGGGATCGGTGATATATCCATTTACGCCGGCGCCGCTGGAAAGAGCAAAGTCAATGCCGGCGACCAGAGTGTCCTCGAGGACGAATGCTTGCGCTGCCGCGCGATCGGTGGTACCCGGGTAGTATTCACCCGTATACAGCAGCGACGGACCGTTCTGGGTTTCCACATGCCCTGTGGCAAATACGTAATACCTGCCTGAATCGAGGCCGGTCAGTTGATAAGCCCCCTGTTGGTCCGATTCGACCGTCTGCACCGGATCAAAATTGCTGTTGAGCAATTCAATTCGCGCCCGGACGATCGGAAGGTTGTCGCTCTTGCGCCGCACTCTGCCGGCTATGAACGATCCTTTCTGCAACAAGAAATCGAGCCCCGCCTGGGAAAAGTCCTGAAGCGTGAGCAGCTGCGCCCCCTCCTGGTTCCGCGATTCTGGATAGAAAACCGGGATATAGAGCTGATCACCGCCCTGCGGCGACCAGACCAGCCCGGGCACAAAAAGATAATAGCGCCCCGGCCGCAGCCCTTCTAGCCGGTATTCACCCGTGCCGTTGCTCAGGGTGGACTTGATTCTTTCAAATTGGGAGTCGAGCAGCTCGACGGTCACTCCAGCCAAAGGGAGATGATCCTTCTTGCGCTGCAGGCGCCCCGAGACAGTCAGCCCTTCAATGAGAGAGAGATCGATTCGCGATACCGGGCTGTCGCTCAGCTCGACAAGCTGAGCGGCCTCCCGGTTTTCTGCATCGGGATAATAGCGGCTGATGAACTGCGTGACTATACCCCCTTGGTTCCGCAGCATGCCGTTGGCAAAGACGTAATAGCGGCCTGGCGAAATCGAGCGGAAGGAGTAGAAGCCTTGATCGTCTGTCTCCACCTGGACGATCCTGTTGAAGGATTCATCCAGCAATTCGACAAAGGCGCCGCCGATAGGAGTGTTGTCCTGCTGCCGGCGTATGGCGCCGGATATGGACAGACCTTCGGCGAGACAGAATCTGAGATCCGCTTTGGAACCAGCGGTGAGATCCAGTAGCTCTGCCTGCTGCCAGGTCGCGGCAGTCGGATAAAAAGCCGGCAAATAGAGACGTTCATTGTGGTTATCAGGGAGCAGGGCGTATCCGCTGGCGTAGAGATAGTATTTTTCCGCTGCCAGCCCTTCGAAACGAAAAGTGCCGTCCGCCGCGGTGCGTGTTTCTCCATATGCACCGCCGCGGGGGCGGCCTTCGCCATCATATATTTCGACCATCGCATCGCGAATGGGCGCCCCGGAACCCTGTTGGCAGAGTATTCCGGAAAGTGAACGCCCTGGCGTCAAGAGAAAATCGATAACGGCATTCTGTGTCAGGTGCACCAGGGTGGCGCGGGAGCGGCTGGTTGCTCCGGCATAGAACTGATCGGCCAAATTATGCCGAGTGCCCGACCAAGTGGAGAAAAGTCCGATGACTTCGATATAATAATCACCGGCCTGCAGTTCAAACTGATATTGACCGATGGTCTCAAAATTGCCGACAGGTTTTCGCTCGACCACTTGCCAGGTTGAATCGTAGAGGATCACATCCGGTCCGGCGATCGGCTGTCCTGAACTCGCATCCTTGACAGTGCCGCTGAGCGAAAACAGTCCCCTTGAAGTCAGAGCAAAATCTATCTGCGGCGCGAATCCGACGAGATGCACGCATTGGGCGCCGCTTCGTGAATCGGCTTGATGGTAATACTGGGGATCATATCGCACGCTGGTCGTGCCATCCATCGCTGCGACCACTCCCGTTGCAGCCACGTAATAGGAGCCATCAGCAAGACCGCCGACTGTATAATCGCCGGAGGCGGCGTCGCTGAGCGTTCGTCCCTGTTCCTGCCAGAGAAGATCATATACAACAATCTCAGTCCTACCGATAAATGCTCCATTGGTATCCCGGACAGTCCCGCTGATGCTCCCTCCTCTGCCCACTGTAAAATCGATGGCTGGATACTCACCCACCTCTGCCAGGATTCGAGAGGCTGTTTGCGGAGTCGCCGCTTCAGGCCAATACTCGGTTTCATACACCTTGCTCTGGTCGATAAGGCCGGTGGCCCGAATATAGTAGGAACCCGGCGGCAGCCCGGCGATCAGGTAACGGCCGTTCTCATCTGTTATCGCCGGTGCATTCAGGCCATTGATGACGGAAAGGTTATGATTAACCGCCTCCACGGTCATACCGGCTACCGGACGACCGTCGGCGCTGTTGGTGACCCGGCCGCTGATCCAGATGCTGCTCAACTGGGGATTCACAGTCACCACACTGTCAAGGACCAGGAGGTCGGCATCGGCTTCGCCGGGATAAAAACGCGGATAGTAAAGACTGATAAAGTCCAGCGTGCCGGTGCTGCGATCCGTTACCCGGCCTTCACAATAAAGGCGTGCGCGCGTACCCCTGATCAAACCCGAAATAAAAAAGTTGCCTTCCTGATCGGTTTCCGTCACCGTGCTGCAGCGCGGTTGAGAGGGGACCAGATCCCGCAACTTGATGATGGTGTGCGCAACCGGCTGGCCGTCCCAGCTGCGCGTTATCTTGCCGCTTAATCCGCCGCCGTAGGAGAGAATGAAATCACGCGCAGTCAGATTCTGGGTGACGCGCAGAGGCACTGCACTTTCGATATCGTCGGCATCCGGATAAAATTTTGAAAGATAAGGATAAGAAAACTTGAGTTCGCCGTTCATTAAATGCCGGATCGCTCCGTCCGCCTTGAGGTAATAATCACCCGCTTTTAGATTGGAAACCGTGTACATACCATTTGGATCGGTGAAAACGGAAGCGACCCATTTCATCGCGCTGTCATAGACGATGATCAGTGTGCTGTCGATGGCCTGTCCACTCTTTTCCAGAGTCACTTTGCCGGACACCGTATAAGTGGTCTGCGCCTGGAGAAACGCCGGCATGCTCCACAACCATACCCAGAAAAGGATCCGTTTCATAACAAAACCTCCACCCTCGTGTGCTGAAGCGGCTGATTTAGCCTGTGCGTAAAAGTTGTTGCGTCTCGCGCAGCAGCTGCAGACGCGACGTTATAGATTTTACTTTGCAAAATTTGTAACGCCGCAGCGCAGCAGCGGCATGCGCTGGTTAGGCCGAGAATCACTCAAGCGCTTGCCTTTTTATTGGTCAAGTCCTTTCTCACGCTCGGCAGCAACGCAATCAAAATGCTCAGAAGACCATTAATCGCTGTAATGTACTGGATTGGCCGCCTGAAACCAATCAATTGTCCTTGCACAAACAATAAAAACAACCCGGGTAAAAGATAATTAGACACTGGAAAACAGCGCAGAATATCGTTCATTTGAAGTTGCCTGACGGATCTGCCAGCATGGCGATGCCGCCATACAGCCCCCCGAATCCAAGAAAGACAAGAGAGACAACAAGAAACCAAAATGCGACTGGACGTTGCTTGTCGTATTGATTCCCTTTCCGATACTGGATTCGAGCCTTGAAAGACCTCCGATCAGTCGGCAAGGCTTTTGAGTGAGCGGATCCCATGTCGGAGCAGGCCGTCCGCTCCACGCTTCGCCTACTCACGCGAGACATCCCGTTGTTGATCCGCACTCTAATCTGCGCGTCAACAGGAGACTCTCTACGGGCCGATCGGCAATGAGATGGTCGGATGATAAAAGGGGCGGGGTGGATCGTCGAAAGAGAGACACAGGCTCTTTCATAATCCAGAAAATATAAATGACCATCATCCAGCTCGGCGAATTCGGTTCCAGTCCCAAAATTAGAAAGAATTTAAAAAAATTTAGAAAACAGTCAATGGTTTTCAGCTGATAGAAATTTAACGAACCCTGCATCAGCCGCTGCACACCGATGCAAATCCTCCGATCAGAAGGAGTGGATTTTTATTTTGCTCGCGAGCGTCATGAGTCGATTGTCCCGTCGGCCAAGCGAAACCAGCTGCCCTGGATGCAAAAATAACTTTGAATCATCAGCAACGAAAAAGCTGGAATTTTCACCTCCCTGGCAAATCCTTTGCGTGCGAAAGAGAAAAATTTTCCTTAAATTAATGCTGCGTCGCTTGGATGCAGCGAAAGGATCGAAGGCCGGCATAAACCGCCAATCGGCCAGCCGGATTTTTTCGCTCCAGCGCAATTTTTTCTCCAGCGACCTCTTGTCCAAACAGTCAACTGCTTGAGCCTTCACCAATCCAAGGAGCCCTGACATGCAAAGATATCTGCTGATGCTGCTGCTGCCGGCCCTGCTCCTCGCAGCCATTCCCGGCCGTTTTATGGAATACCCTGATATCCGCAACGATCTGATCACCTTTTCTTACGAGGGCGACCTCTGGCGCGTCAGCAGCCAGGGCGGGCTGGCGGTGCGCCTGACCGTCCACCCCGGGACCGAGACCGCAGGCCGGATCTCCCCTGACGGCGCCTGGATCGCCTTCACCGGCGAATACGACGGCGGCCGCTATCTCTATGCCATTCCCAGCGACGGCGGCGTTCCCACCCGCCTGACCTGGCATCACAGCGCCCAGCCCCTGACCTGGACTCCCGACGGCAAAAAGGTTGTCTACCGCTCATCCTACGAAAACAGCTACCGGCCGGTCGCCAAACTCTATGCCGTGTCCATTGAGGGCGAGTGGCCCGAGCAGCTCCCCGTTCCGCAAGGCATTCTTGCCAGCTATTCACCAGACGGCAAAAAACTGGCCTATTGCCCCAAAGGCCGCGAGGAGTACTACTGGAAGCGCTACAAGGGCGGTCAGTATGTCGACCTCTGGCTCTACGATTTCACCACCAAGGAGTACACCGACCTGACCGACTATGTCGGCAAGAGCGCCTACCCGATGTGGATCGACGACAAACTCTATTTCGTCTCCGACCGCAGCGAGGATGGCATCTCTAATCTCTACACCTACGACTTGGCCGACAAAACGGTCAGCCAGATCACCTTTTTCAACGATTTTGACGTGCAGATGGCCGCCACGGACGGCAAGCAGATTGTCTATATGCGCTCGGGTTACCTCTACCTCCTCGACAGCCGGACCAACACCAGCCGCCAAGTCGACATCCAGATTCCGAGCGACCGCTGGCAGCTGGCTGACCGCACCATTAATCCCAAAGAGTACATTCAGAGCATGGCCATTGCCGCTGACGGCAAGAGCGTCGCTTTTGAGGCCCGCGGCGACGTCTTTATCGTGCCTACCGACGACAAAAAGGAAACCCGCAATCTCACCCGCACTCCAGGTTCGCGCGAGCGCTATGCCCAGCTCTCTCCGGACGGCCGGTGGCTCGCCTTTTTTTCCGACAAGAGCGGCGAGTACGCCCTCTACATGACAAAGGCGGACGGATCAGACGGCGAGTGGATCAAACTCACCGACGACCTCCAGACCACGGTCTACCATCTCGAATGGTCGCCGGACAGCAAGAAAATCCTCTTCGGCGACAAGTCCTTCACCCTCTGGTACGTCGATGTGGCGACGAAAAAGCTGACCAAGATCGGTTCTTCGAACCGACTCAAGAACGACGAATTCACTTGGGAGATCAGCGATTATTCCTGGGCGCCCGACAGCAAGTGGATCGCCTACTCCTTCGTCCAGGAGAACCGCAACTCGATCATTTATCTCTACAGCCTGGAACAGGCGAAGAGCTTTGCGGTCACCGGCGATTTCTACGACAATCTCTATCCCACTTTCGACGCCAACGGCGACTATCTCTACTACCTCTCCTACCGCAATTATAACGATGTACGAATGGATGTCTATGAGGACAACCACATTCTGCCGCAGCCGGTGCAGGTGATGCTGGTGCAGCTCAAAGCGGGCCAGGCTCCGCCTTTTGCGGAGGCGGCCGGTCCGCGTATGGGCCGCAGGCCCGGCGGCATGAGCGCGGAGATGGAGCAGGCGAACATGCCCAAAGCGCGGGCCAAGAATAAAGAGACAGCCAAATCCGATACCGCCGGCCTTTTCCGCATCGATCTGGAAGGCATTCAGGATCGCCATTTTGTCGTGCCGGTGAAAGCGGGCAACTATTTCTTCGCTAAAGCGGGCAAGGGCAGGATCACCTTTGCCTCTGTGGATGAGTTCGGCGACGATGAATACGAAGAGCTCTACCTGCCCGGCGGCCGCGACAAGTGGAAGCTGCATATCTACGATGTAGCGGAACAGAAGGAGACCGTGCTCGAGCAACAAATCTCGGACTGGCGCATCTCGGCTGACGGCGAAAGCATACTCATTAAAAAGCTCAACGATTACTATACTGGCAGCCTCGCCAAACTAGGCGGCGGCAACGCCTTAAGCTCCATCAGCGGAACTGCTGATCGGCCGAGGACCTCTTCCAGCAGTCGCAGCAAGCATAGCGACCAAGATCTCGGCGAAAAGCTCGATCTCGGCAAAATGGTCTACACCGTGCAGGTGCAGCCCGAGTGGAACCAGATCTTTAACGACACCTGGCGCTGGTATCGCGACTTTTTCTACGACAAAGACATGCACGGCCGCGACTGGAAAAAGATGGGCGAAACCTACCGCAGCTATATTCCCCAGCTCAACTCGCGCGATGACCTCAACTGGCTGCTCTCGCAGATGGTGGGCGAGCTCTGCGTCTCGCACACCTACATCAGCGGCGGCGACCGAGGTCCGACGCAGCGGCCCGAGCTCTCCACCTTTACCGGCCTGCTCGGCGCCGATCTGGTCCCGGCTGAGGGCGGCTGCTACAAGCTGGCGAAAATCTATGGTCCCAGTGATTTCAACCGCAGCCTCGAAGGCCCCCTGGTCCGGCCGGATTTCCAGGTCCGGGAGGGCGACTATCTCATCGCCATCAACGGCCGGGAGGTCAGGTACCCGGAGAATCCCTTCAAATATCTCCAGGTCGCCGGCGAGGAGAAGGTCAAACTCACGGTCAACAGCCGTCCGGCGGCAACCGGCGCCAAAACCATTACGGTCACTCCGCTGCGCTCGGAATATCAGCAACGCTACTTTCGCTGGGTCGAGGATAACCTGAATAAGGTGCTCAAGATGAGCAACGGCGAGATCGGCTACATGCACATCACCGCCATGGGTGTGCGCAATCTCGGCGAGTTCGACAAATTCTGGCGTGCATTCCGCTACAAGAAAGGACTGATCATCGACGTGCGCGGCAATGGCGGCGGCTGGACCGAGTATTTCCTCATCGACAAGCTCGAGCGCAAACAGGTTGCTTACAACGTGATGCAGGGCATGGAGCCCTTCCGCTATCCCAACAGCGCGTCGCATGCCCATTATGCCGTGGTGACCAATGAGGCCAATGGCTCTGACGGCGAGGCCTTCATCGAGGATTTCAAGGCCAACAAGCTCGGTACGGTCATCGGCGTGCCTAGCTGGGGCGGACTGGTCGGCATCATCAACGGTCAGAAGACCATCGACAACGGCACTGTGCATCAGTCCAACAACGCCTTTTTCGGCCGTGAGGGCAAGTGGCTGGTCGAGAACCATGGCGCTGATCCCGACATTCTGGTTGACAACGATCCCGCCTCGCTTATGGCCGGCCAGGATCGTCAGCTCGATGCCGCCATCGAGGTGCTGAAAAAGCAAATCGCGGAAAAACCCTGGACTTTCCCATCCAGACCTGCGTATCCGAAAAAATGAGGTAAAGACGATCAACGGCCTTGTAGGAGGCGGCTTCGCCGCAGGCCGGCTTCGCGAGGGCAAGCAATCCAGCGATGAACTTTCTGCAGCTGAATAAAGATTTTGCACAACCTTGATGGCGGCCGAAAATAACTGCGAGAATGCCCATGAAAAAACTTTCCATTTTCTTTCTTTTATTGATCTGGCTTGCCGGTCTTTGTTACCCGCGCGTGGGCGACATTGTTAAAACCATTCCGGCGCCGGGACCGCTGCCCACCGGACTGACCTTTGACGGGACGTATCTGTGGCTGGCCGACGACCACACGGACCACATCTATTGTCTAGATCCGCAAAACGGAAAGGTTGTCAAAAAGTTCGAAACACCGGGCTATCATCCAGAGGGATTGGCCTGGGATGGGACGCATCTGTGGCACGTCGATGCAGGAGAAAAATACCTCTATCGAATCGAGCCAAAGAGCGGCCGCTCGGTCAGAGCGCTGGAGTCCAACAGCCCCTTTCCCCGCGACCTCGCCTGGGACGGCCGGCATCTCTGGATGGCGGATCATAGAAGCGACGCCATCCTGAGAGTCTCGCCGGTGGACGGCATGATGATCCAGACCTTTGCTTCGCCCGCCGCTGAACCGACCGGCATCACGTTTGACGGCAAGTACCTGTGGATCGCGGACCGCTCCACTGACCGGATCTATCTGGTTCATCCAGCGGACGGACTCTGCCTGTCCTCCCTGCGCGCCAGCAGTCCTTTTGTCTACGGGTTGGCCTGGGGCGACGAGTCGCTCTGGTGCGTCGATTACCATAACAAACAAATCGTTCAGCTTCAGGTTTTCAGCAAGGACATTTTCACCCGCTGGGATCATAAACAGCTCGGCCTCCAATTCGTCAAAGAATTCCGCAATTACGGACCCGGCGTGGTGACTTCGCTCGACATCTATCTGCCCATAGCGGAAAACCGAGACAACCAAACTCTGCTGACGCCGGTCCATTTTGAACCGAAGGAGACCCAGGTGATCCAAGATCGATGGGGACAGCAGCTGGCACACTTCCACTATGAAAACCTGAAAAGCGGCACTGTGGTTAAACCGAGCTGGAACGTCCAGGCCGACGTTTACAGCGTCGAATACTTTATCTATCCGGATAAAGTAGGCTCGCTTGTCGATATTCCGGCTGACGTCAAGGCGCATTTTCTGAGTGACGGCGACAAGTATCAGATTCAAGATCCCCTGATTCAGGAGCTGGCCCATAAAATCGCCGGGGAAGAACAAAATCCCTATTGGATAGCCCGGCGCGTCTTTGAATATCTTACAGAAAACCTCAGCTACAATTTAAAGCCCGTCGGCGGCTGGAATCCGGCGCCCACGGTGCTAAAACGCGGCACCGCCTCCTGCTCCGAGTATTCCTATGCCATGATCGCGCTCTGCCGGGCGCTGGGCTTGCCGGTGCGCTATGTCGGCGCCGTCAGCCTCCGCGGCGACGACGCCGGCTACGACGATGTCTTTCATCGCTGGACCGAGGTCTATCTACCGCCGTATGGATGGATCCCTTTTGATGTCAACAAAGGCGACGGTAAAACGCCCGGCGACAAAGTTTTGGGCATCGGCAATGTGGCCAATCGCTACATCATCACTACGGAAAACGGCGGCGGCGATCATTATCTGTGGTTCGGCTATAATTACGGCTTTACCTGGAGTTCCGAGGGCAAATGCCGCATCGCCGAAGAGAGCTACGGCATTTGGTCGCCGTTGACAAAAAAATAAAGCGCCATGCCCTGATTGCAAAAAACCGGCACGCGCATCAGGCAGGGTCCTTGTCATCAGCCACATTCAAGACTGACGGAAACACCTTTTCGATGAGAAAAAAATCACTCACTCTATTCGTTTGTCTCTTTATCGCACTTGTCCAGCGCCAGGACCTCAGGGCGCAAGCCGCTTCCTATCCAGACCAGCACTTTGTCCTCAGCGGCGCCGACTCGCTGCTGGCGAACGCCCAATCCCTGATCAACCTCATCCGCTCGAGCGACGGCAAAAGCCTGACGATGGCTGACGGCGCCACTGATGCGATGATAATTTTAAAACCGCAGAATTCCCCACATCCGTGGAACCTGGGCCTGCCCTCCTGGAACGGAACAGCGCCGGGCGACAGCGGCGGCTTTCGAGTCAGCGTTCGCATCCCTTACCTGTCCGGCTGGTCCACCTGGTTGGATGGAGGCTATTGGAAGGATGATTTCTGGCCAACGGTCAAACGAACCGCGTTCGGCGGAGGCATGGTCGACATCGATTTCATCAAGCTCGATGCATTCACCGCCACCTGGCAATATGCGGTCCAGTTCAAACGCAAGAGCGCGTCGGTCGCTTCTCCCACCCTGTCCAGGCTCTCCTTTTTCGCCAGCGACAGCCGCACCACTGAAACCGTCGATCATACCGCGCTTCTGGCAGACAAGCCGGCGGCTATCTTTATCGCCACCACATTTCTGGCACAGCGAAACGTCTCTGCCGAGTTCGGCGGCAGAATCTGTTCACCCACCACAGTGGCGATGATCCTGAAAAGTTATCACATTCAGGTGGACCCCCTGCAATTCGCCCTGGACACCTATGATCCTTATTACGATATATTCGGCGGCTGGCCGCGCGTGGTGCAGAACGCCTCCGAGTACGGAGTGATCGGCGATGTGGTGCGCATTCGCAGCTGGAGTCAGGCTCGCGACGTTCTGGCCAGGGGCGGCCGACTCGCCATGTCCATCGGCGAGCCGCTCTATGGCGGTCATCTCGTCATGCTGGCGGGTTTTACCGCAAACGGCGATCCCATCGTTCATGATCCTGCCCGCGCGAACGACGGCTACGGCCACGTTTTCAACAAGAGCGATCTGTCGCAGGCGTGGTTCGACAAGGGCGGCGTGGCTTACTGCTTTTTTCAAAATCATTGCAGCGCAACGCTTGCAGCCGGCCTGCAGCATGCAGACCAGCCATCGGACTTGCGGCTGTTGCAGAATTACCCCAATCCGTTCAATGCGGTCACCCATTTTATCTATGAAACAGCGAAAGCCGGCTTTGTGGAATTTACCATCAGCGATGTGACAGGAAGACGAGTAACCACGCTGCTCAGCGGCCGCCAGCCGGCCGGAACCCATCAGATCAGATGGGAGGCCAGGGATGCGGCAGGATTTACGGTCGCCGGAGGCATGTATTTTTATCAGCTTCGTTTTGAGGATAAAGAGGTTAAAACCGGCAGGTTGCTGCTGATCAAGTGAATGAAAGGAATCAACGGCCGGCAGCCCGGCCTACGGGACGATCGGGCGCGAACAGCGCCCGCTTTTGCGTCGTCCTTTTCATCTTGAGAATAAAAGTGGAATCAGGTCCTATGGCGACAGCCACAGAGTGAAGCGAATCGCCGGGCTGCCACACCAGCAGCCGTTTGCTCTCCAGCAAAGCCAGCTCCCGATTCATCTCTTCGAACGATTTGCGGTCCATGATGGTTTTCAGCTTTGAATCGACCATCACCCGCAAACCGCTGTCCGCGGTGAAGGCGAAACTGGAACGCAGCGCGCGATAGGCCCGGTCTTTTTGCGCCCATTTTTTGTATTCGTCGTGGAACGTTTGCAATCGCTGCAATCGATCGGCCAATTCAGCGACGTCCGCGCCCGCATATGGCGGCGTGCTGAGATGAATGTGAAGATTCGTACCCGGCGTCAAAATATCCACCGGTTTGTCGCTTGGTTCAGCGGCAGAGGCCGGAGGAGGCGTGAACAGCAGACTCAAAGCATCGCGGCTGGACACCACCGAGTCAGCGGCGGAAAGATTGAGAATGTCGGCAGCCAGGCGCTCGATCTGCGGCGGTGGAATCTCGTGCCGTTCGGCTTTACGGACGAATTCATCATAACGATGCCTGAGCACTTGCTTTTCTGTATCCTCCGCCACTGCAGCGTACAGCCGGGCGCCCAACTCATCCAGCGTGGGCCTCAGCACTGACCGTTTGATCCCACGAAGGTCCACCAGCAAAGCGTAGATGGCGGTGGACAGCGCCAATACCAGACCAGCAAACATTATTTTTCTAATGAGTTGCATAAAGGCTCCCAATCTCGCTTGCAAGGGATTACTGCTATTTGACTCTTAAATCGGTTAAAAAGTTTCATTTTCTTCTCGTTTTGCTGTAAAAAGACCGCTTATAAAAATAGATACCTGAAAACGCCGAGGTTCTTGCGACACCGAGGCTGTTTTAGCGCGATGAAAGAGAGAATCGTTCCATCAGCAGAAAGGAGCTTTGTATGAGTTGGAAAGAATTGATCAGCAGAGAACTGGAGGACGCCTACAAGGTGGCAGCTGGCCTCTTTGATCTGGTGGAAGAGGCGGATCTTGCCTGGAAGCCGGCCACAGGCAGCAATTGGATGACCACCGCGCAGCTTCTCAAACATATCACTGATTCCTGTTCAGGCTCCTTCAAGGGAGTGGTCACCGGCGATTGGGGCATGCCGGACCACAGCGATATGAGTCAATTGACTCCTGAGGAGATGCTGCCCCCTGCAGAAAAGCTGCCCAGCGTCGACAGCTTGGATGAAGCGAAACGGCTGCTGGCTGAGGATCGCCGTGGAGCGCTGGAAATTCTATCGTCGCTCGACGAGGAGAAGCTGGCCACCGCCAAGGCGCCGGTGCCATGGGACCCGACCGAGATGGTCCTCGGCCATCGATTGCTGCAGATGGTGGAACACATGAAGCAGCATAAAGGCCAGCTGTTTTACTATCTCAAATTGCAGGGCAAACCCGTTCACACCGGCCATTTGTACGGAATGTGACCGCTCTGCGGAGGCAGCGGGAATTTTTCCACACCCGGTTCAACCTATTCATCGGAAACATTCCCGCGGATTTCAATGATTTCAATCCCCGTCGGCAAGGTTGTTGAGGATGAGACGCGTCGATTTCCCCTCTGCCCCGTCGACGGCAAAGCCGTCTCCTGCCAGGTAGGCGCGAATCTATGTCGCGCGGCGAGAGCGGCCTCGATCAGGGAACGATGATCTTCAACGCCTTGTGGCTGACGGTAATATCGACGCTCTGGCCGGTTTCATCAGGCTCGCCGTCCACATGAAACGGTCCTGGCTTTTGCCGAATGATCCTCAACGCTTTGGTCTGATAATGTTCATAATGCCGGACACGGTCGATCTTGCCGGTAAAAAGCTTGGGAAAGTGATAAAGCGCGGTGAAAAAGCCGATGCTGTGAATGATGCAGACGTCGAGCAGGCCGTCATCCGGCCGGGCGTTGGGCGCCACAATAACGCTGTTCCCCCATTGCTGGGTATTGGCGATCGTGACCAGCAACGCCGGTTTACGAATGGAATGGCCGTCGAATTGCAAGGTGAACACTTCCGGCTGGTAGAAAAAGAACTCGCGGATGCCGATGTAAAAATAGGGCAGCGGACCGCGCAGACTGCGGTCGTCGAATAATTTTCCGATCAACGCGTCAAAGCCCATACCGGTGGTGACGAAAAAGTTTCGATGCGCGATCACGCCGGCGTCGATGGCCCGCACCTGGCCGTCGCGCAGCAGCCGAACGGAACGGCGGACAGAGACCGGGATGCCCAATCCGCGCGCCAAACCGTTGCCGGAACCGATGGGGACCAGCCCCATTATCACCGGCGTGTTTAACAGTGCGGACGCCACCTCATTGGCCGTGCCGTCGCCTCCGATGGCCACCACAGCCTCGTAACCCTCCTCCTGCGCCCGTCGCGCCATTTCGTGCGCATGCCCCTTGTACTGGGTTTCAAAATAATCATAGCGAAAGGGCGCATCATCCAATATATGTTCCACGATTTTGCGGATTAAACGGGGATTCTTGATAAACCCTGATTTTGGATTATGGATGATTTTTATCCGGTTAAAGTTCAAAAGAAATCCTTTGGTTGAAAAACGGTTCTATTCAGAATGACGCACCGCCTTACAGGCAGAGGTCATACTACGGTTTGCTGGTCAAGGCCGGACGACGGAAAGCGTTCTGCGCCGGCCTGATCGGTGTCCGAAAAGCTCAGTGGATCAATGCCAAGTGGAGCAGCCCTGTTCATCGCGTCAAAGCGCCTTTGCTAAATTGGCCAGAAAGCGATCGGCATCAATGTAGCCGATCTCACGCAACTCGGTGATCTCCTGACCGTCCGGTTTGATAAAGATCAAAGTCGGCATGCCGGCGACTTGATGCAAAGACATAAAGGCTTGAGTGGCGGCATCCGGTTTGGTGCAATCCACCTTGAGAAAATAAAAAGCTTCGCTTTTCGCCTGCACCCGGCTGTCGCTAAAAGTCTCACGATCCAACTGTTTGCACGGCGCACACCAATCGGCGTAAAAATCGATAAAAATCGGTTTGCCTGAAGCGAGGATCTCTTCCATGGACTGACCGCTGTAATAGTTCCAGGACAATCCGTTTGTTTTTTCCTGTACAGAGTGATGGATCCAGACCAGACCTAGGATCAGCAACAGAACGCCTACGATCTGTTTGAAAAGTTTAAAGCCTCTGCCGCCGCCGGCCGTATGGTCGAACCAGCCCAGCAGCAAGCCGCCGACCAAACCGGTGATTCCAGCCAGGAAGAGAAATTTGTCGCTGATCCGTTCCATCTGCGGCGCGAGGAAATAGAACGCCACGCCGAGCAGAAGAAAACCGAACAGCTTTTTGATCCATACCATCCACTCGCCGGATTGCGGCAGCCGCTGGAGCAAACCGGAAAAAACAGCCAGCACTAGATAAGGAAGACCGAGGCCAAGGCCCATGGCGAAAAAGAGCAGTCCGCCCTTGACCACAAGGCCCATTCGCGCGACCAGCGTCACCAGGCCGATGATAATGCCGGCGGCGCAGGGGGCGATGATTACGCCCACCGTCAGCCCCATCACCAAACTACCGATCACCCCCTCGCGGGCGGCGCCGAACTTGTTCAAGAGAAATGAAGGCACGGTGATTTCGAACGCGCCGAACATGCTGGCGGCCATCAGAATCATGATGGCGCTGATCGCGACCACAAACCAGGGGCTGGCGAACATGAACCCCCACTGCCGTCCGGCCAGGCTCGACAACAGACCCAGCGCTGCAAAAGAGAGGGCAATGCCCAGCAGATAGAACAGGGCGGCGCCCAGGATAGAGGAACGACGGCGGCCGCTCTGTCCGCCGAAATAGCTCACCGTGATCGGAATGATGGGATACACGCAGGGCGTAAGGTTCAGCGCCAGACCGACGAGGAAAAAGGCCGCCAGCGCATAGGGCAGCCCCTTTTGCAGGATCTGAGCGGCGCGGGCTTCATCCCCGGACAGCCGGGCTGAGTCAGCGGACCGCTCCTCAGGCGCCGGCGTTTCACCGGCGGCCAGGGGTGCGGAAGCGTCCAAGATCAGCTCCACCTCGACCTGCAGAGTGTCCTGCTGGGGAATAAAGCAGCTCTGATCATTGCATCCCTGATAGGAGAGCACCGCTTGCAGCATCCGCTTGCCGGGAACCGTCTGCAGAGAAATATCCGCCTGGCCGGAGATCATCACCCGGTTTTCATACACCGAGAGCTTTTCCGAGGAAAAGGCAAAGCGCTTCAACTCGGGCGCTGGATAGACCGGATCGTGAAAGTGCACGCCGTCGACGTCAAGAAAACGCAGGTCCGTGGGGATGAGAAAATCCTGTAAGGGGGAATGGGAATTGATATGCAAACCGGGGGTGATGGTCACAGCGACTGTCCAGTCGATGCGGCCGCCCATGACGGCCTGCGTCGGCGCAACCGACAGCTCGGCTGTCAGGATTTTCTGGTCTCCCAACGGCTGGGCGCTCGCTGCACTGAAAACGAGCGCCAGGCCGAACAGCGCCGCAAAACGTTTCAGCGCGATTTCTCTGGCTAGACTATTCATTCTTGATGTATCCTTCCCGACGGGCGTATTTGTCCAACGAACGTTGTAGGATGTGCCGGCCGCGGAACAGCCGGGACATGACCGTGCCGATAGGCCGATCGATCATATCGGCGATCTCTTTATAGGAGAACCCCTCGACGTCAGCGAGAATGATCACCATGCGGAACTCTTCGGACAGTTGCGACAGGGCCGCTTTGATGTCATCGTCAAACAATTCATGGTAACGCTTCTCATCATAGCCTTCCCAGACCGTTGTCTCCTGCTGGGACTCTTCTTCAGCCAACCCGAACTCGACCTTTTCCAGCTGCACGGATTGCGGCGTACGCACTTTTTTCCGGTACTTGTTGATGAAAGTGTTGGTTAAAATTTTAAAGATCCATGCCTTGAAATTCGTACCTTCTTCGAATTTATTAAAAAAACGGTAAGCGCGCAGATAGGTATCCTGCACCAGATCCTCGGCCTCCATGGCGTTGCGCGTCATGCGCAAGGCGGTGGAATACAGGGAATTCATATATTCAAAGGCGATGGCCTCGAATTTCTTTTTAGCTTCATCCGATAAAGCGGTCGTATTCTTTTTCATAGGGCTGCTTTTCGTTTAAAACATCATGCAGGATGCAGGCGCGCCGGGGCCGGCTACATCTGTGATTCATCCTTCCAACGGGTGATGCGCCATTTGCCGTCCCAGGGGCTTTTGCGGAAATTAAATACGGCGTTGCCGGTCAAATTGTACTCTCCTCCTTTGCCGTACAGACTCAGGTGCAGGGTTTTGGACATTTCCGCCGCCCGCTCCTCCATCAGTTCATAGATCGTGGTATTCCAAGTCAGGGTGATGGTGTCGAAATTCCGCAGCAACCGGCCGGTGGTTTTTAATTCCACATCACGGTTCCACGAAACAAACAGGCCGGAGGAACCCAAATTCGGGTCGAAATAGACGAATACAAAAGAGCTGTCCAACAGTTGCTCGTACACCAGGGAATCTTTAAAAGTGTACGCGTAAATAAAGTTCTCCAGCACCTCCGCCGGAGAAGCCTGTTCGGTCAGGCGGGCGGAGGCGCCCGGCGACCGCTCCAACTCTGGGGCAAAGGGGTTGAAGCAGCCGCTCAGCGCCGTCCACAGGCTGAAGAGCAAAACCAGCCCGGCGGCGCCGCATCGTCCTGTCGCGCTGAAAACGACCATCTCTTTCATCGCGTTGAGGTTTGCCGGTAAAGGGCGTACGGCTGCACGTGCCAAGCCAGGCGACCAAGTGCAGCCAAGGATGCGGCCGGGCGGCGGATCGAACGGGTCAGTTGCCCGTCTTCCATTTACCCAGCTTTAACAATTTCTGCGCAGCCGGCATAAAAGAAACCGCCTGCCGCACTTCCGGGTCGGCGTATTTTATCATCATATAATAATGCCGGCTGTCCCACAGGTTCCTCGCCATTTCGGCTTTGATCATGGTCTTGATGACAGCTAGGTCTTTTTTGTAAGCCTCATCGCTGAATTCCAAACCATGCTTTTTGCACATCGCCCTCATGTCGTCCGCCAGTTCTTCGCCGAAATTGAATTGAGCGTAGAACCGGTTGAAATCCGCCGCTTGCTCCTTGTGCCGGGTTGCGTAGCGGGCGCCGAGTTCGAAAAAGATCCTTTTACTCACCAATTGATTGAAAAAGCGGGTGATGCGCTCGGGCTGGGTGGTCGAATCAGGCACGATGCCCCCTCCGCCTAGAACTGTGCGGCCGGCGCGCGTTTTGTACGGCTTGTGCAGGCTGTCCGGCTTTTGCTCTTTGTCGTCATAGGCATCGGTGTAATAATCCACCAGACCGTTGTCATAAGGGCGCTGAATCAACCGACCGCTGGGCGTATAATAGCGCGCCACCGTGAGGCGGATCGCAGCACCGTCCTTGAGACGGATCTGATTCTGCACCAGCCCTTTGCCAAAGCTGGTCTGGCCCACCACCAGACCACGGTCCAGATCCTGCATGGCGCCGGCCACGATCTCCGAAGCACTGGCGGACCCGTGATCGATCATGACCACCAACGGCATGATGGGGCGGTCGGTACTGTTGGTGGAAAAGAAATCCTCATCATTGGCTTTGTTGCGGCCGCGCGTATACACCAGACGATGACCTCCGGGGATGAACAGATCCGCCAGCTCGGTGGCCTGCTCCAGCAGGCCGCCCGGATTGTAGCGCAAATCCAAAATCAGCTGTTTCATCCCCTGGGCTTCGAGCTCTTTGAGCGCCGCTTGCATCTCTTCAGAAGAGGTTTTAGCGAAACGAGCCAGCCAGATATAGCCGGTTTTGCCGTCGTCCAGCATGAACGAGGCGTACACGCTGTAGATGGGGATACGGTCGCGCGTGATCACCACGTCAAAGGGCTCCGACTGGCCGGCGTGCAGCACGCTGATCTTGACCTTGCTGCCTTTGGGGCCGCGCAGCTTTTTGAACACCTCATCTTCCGTGATGCCATAGGCCGACTTGTCCTCGATGCGGATGATCTGGTCACCCGGCGCTAGACCGGCAGCCTCCGCCGGACCGCCGACAATAGGAGACACCACCGTCAACACTTTGTTCAAAACCACAAACTCAATGCCGATGCCCTCAAAGTGACCCTCCATGCGTTCGCTTTCTTGTTCCAGGCTTTTCTGCGGCAAGTACACGGAATGCGGATCCAGTTTCCCCAACAGCCCCTCGATGGCGCCGGTGATCAGCTTTTCGCTCTCCACCGGTTCCACATAATACCGTTTCACGTACATAAAGACTTCCATGAAACGATCCAGGTCGGTGCGGATGTTCTCCTGGGGATAGAGCCGCGTCGGTTTGATTTGCACGTAAAGAAGAACGACGCCCAATCCCACCAGCACAAACCACAACAGCTTTTTCAATTTTCCGTCTATTCGCATCGGATTCATCAACTCGCACCACTCCTTAAGCCAGTGATTCAAACACAAACCGCACTTGGGTTTTCCAGCTCTCCCCCGGCTTGAGCGTCAACTTCCAATGCGGCATGACCACAGAGCCTTGGTACACGCGCTCAAAACCGGACTCTGACAAAGAGACCGTCTCGATGGGAAAACGCCAGAAATCAGCGACCTGTCCGGTCTGCACGCGGATCCTCAGACCCAACCACTCATCATACAGATTCAGTTCGCTCAGACCGGTCAGTTCTCCTAGGCTCGCCAACCTGGCATCCGCTATCTCGCACTGTGGGCTGGCATAATAGCGATCCGGCGCGTCGCCGGCCATCAGCGCAAAGATAGATTCGCTTCCGAACCAGAGGGAAATTTCACCACAGTGCTGATTGGTGATGCAGTACTCGGTCTGCAGAAGGTTCTCTTTTGCCTGCAGGAAAACCGTTTTGCTGACCCGGACCGCCGCCCAATCGGAATCCACCCAGACGTGTCCGTCGCGGTGCAACTGCAGCTGCAATCCCCCGGCTCTTTTTACAATCCGGCAGTGATAGGGCTGATCGACAAAATCACCCTGCTCGCCGTAGCTGGCCTTATAAAAAGCCTGCAGAGTGGCATCCGGCCGCAGAAAATGGTCGATCAAGGAAGAACGGCGATACCAATCATAATGAAGATGTTGATCCAGGTTCTCCTCTTTCATCAACACCAGATCATGAATGCTGGCCACCTCGCCGGTTTTCTCCGGACTCTGATGGGCGATGGCGTCGCGCAGTTTGCGATGATAGGCCTCCTCCCGCCGGGTCATAGCGTCCAGCAGGTTGATGGCGTGGCTCTTGAGATCCAATTCGAACAGCACGCCGCCCCGCTCCGGTTTGAAGAACAAATTGAGCCGGTCGCTGGCCGCGACCACCTCCTCGAATCCGTCCTTGTCGAAATCCACCGTGCGCGCGCTGACCCACCCCTGTTTTTGTTCCGCCGCGGTATGCTCCAGCCGATCCATGATCACATCAGCCTGAATGAGATTACGGTAGATGGGAAAGCGCAGGTTGGGCAGGTACAGACCGCCGAACACCCCATGCCAGTAAGGGCAGTTGCATTGGCCGGCGTAGATATGATCGCGCGCCTGCTCCAGTGCTTTGCTGTTTTTCGTCTTGATCGTTTGCAGCCGCTCGACGCCGCTCAGCATGCGCTTATGCAGGTTGTTGGATTCGGGATATTTGACGAGAAAATTGCGCCAAAAACCGCCGCGCAGATACACTTTATTGGCCTCTGCCATGCCCTGTTCTTTCAGCCAATGCTCAAAATCCTCATAGCGCATCAGGCTTTGGGCCGGCAGGGCCCATTCCATCATCTCACGATACGACGCGGTGGGCAGATAGACGCGGCCAGCCGGCGGCAGGGTCTGCAGCGCTTCACTGAACGTGAGCAGACGGATCCAGTCGCTGTTCTGCTGCAGAAGGCGGAAAAAAGCTTCCAGCCAGCCCTGTTCGTAGCACTGCTCAAAAGTCTTGGGCCAGACGCCGAACTTTTCGCCGTCGTCGGCAAACGTCGCCAGCCGCCGCCCATCCTCGTCCGCGAGGCCGGCCAGATAATCGATGGTGGCCTCCGGCGGCATAAAAGGGATGGTGTAACGCAGCTTTTCACTGATGGGAAAAATGTTGATCATGTGGCCGTTGTTCTCGCTGACGAAATAGCCGGAAAGCTGCGCTTCCTCCAAGCCGGCGTATTTGAAATGGGCATCGTCGATGACGGTGTAACGGACGCCGGCCTGGGCTAAAGGCTGCGGCAGGTCCGGCTCCCAAACCCGTTCAGCCACCCAGGCGCCGATGGCATCGCAGCCGGTCTCATCCTTGACGAACCGGGTCAGCTTTTTTATCTGGCCGATTTTATCCGCATCCGGAATAGTGGCGAGAATCGGTTCATAAAAGCCGCCGGTCATCATCTCCACCTGCCCCTTGAGCGCCAAAGCTTTCAGTCGGGGCAGAAATTCAGGATGATTCTCCTTGATCCACTGCAGCAGAATGCCGCTAAAGTGATGGGTCAGTTTGATTCCCGGAAAAAGTTCGTGAACCGTGAGAAACGGTAAATAGGCTTTTTGGTAAGCCTGTTCGAAAACAAAATCGAAATTCCCAACCGGCTGGTGGTTGTGAATGCCGATGGCCAAATTAATTTTTTTCAATCAACTCTCCTGTTTAGGCACAGACGAATGTAATCGGTCATTCCGCTCAAGCCATTGGGCCCGGCGGAACAAGGGCGCGCATCAGGCGTCCCTTCTCAGCCCGCCGCCACAGGGATCCGCACCCCTCGCGGCTTTACAGTTTTTCCGCCACTGCGCGGGCCATCTCCAGCGTGCTGCTCTTGCCGCCCATGTCATAGGTGGCGATTTTGCCTTCACGCAGCACAGCGGCCACCGCATTTTCCAAACAGCCGGCCTTTTCGCTTTCACCCAACCAGTCCAGCATCAGTTTGGCGGTGAGCAGCATGGCAGTGGGATTGACCTTATACTGACCTGCATATTTAGGCGCCGATCCGTGCGTGGGTTCAAAGACCGCATAGGCATCGCCGATGTTGCCGCTGGAGCTGAACCCCAATCCACCCACCAATTGAGCGCACAGATCAGAGATAATATCGCCGAACATGTTGCTGGTCACCAGTACGCCGTAATCCTGTGGGTTTTTGATCAGCCACATGCACATGGCATCGATGTTCGCCTCCCACAGGGCGATGTCCGGAAAATCACGGCTGACCTTGCGCGCCTCGCGGACAAACAGACCGCTGGTTTCACGTATCACATTGGGTTTTTCCACCACCGTGACGCTTTTATAACCGTGCTGCTGCGCATATTCAAAAGCCTTGCGCACAATATGCCGGCTGGCCTGCTGAGTGATGATGCGCAGAGAAACCGCCACTTCATCGGCAGCGACCTGATTGAAGCGTTTCATCTTGGGCTGATGTTTGCACAACACTTCGCGCACCTCGTCAGGCAGAGGATAAAACTCGACGCCGCTGTACAAGTCCTCGGTGTTTTCCCGGAAAACCACCAGATCGATGTCATCGCGATAGTTCAACGGATTGCCGGCATAAGCCTTACAGGGCCGCAGGTTGGTGGCCAGGTTGAATTCCTGACGCAACCGCACAATCGGACTGCTGTACACCAGACCCCTGTCGCGCAATGCAGGGGTTAATTCAGCATCCGCCTCTTCCTTAGGTTTGGAGGTGATGGCGCCGAACAGACAACAATCGGTTTTCTTCAGCAGCTCGATCGTGCGTTTGGGCAGCGGATCTCCTTCTGTACACCAGAATTCCCAGCCGATATCGCCGGGAAGATATTCTGCATCCAGCTCCAGCTTGTCCAACACAATCCGGCAGGCATCCATGACATCCTTGCCGATGCCATCGCCCGGCAGAACGGCAATACGGTATTTGGCCATCATCGATTCCTTTTCATCAGAGCGCAATATAATTATTTTAGCTATTTACAAGGATTTATTCAAGTAAAATGTCGCCTAGAGGGCAAAGGAGACGGAAAACTGATGAGTAGTGCCAAGCCCCTGTTTGAACGGTACATAAGCATAATCCATGTTCAGCGAATTCAGCGCCAGGCCGAATCCCATGCTCAAATCGCGATTACTGTGATTGGAAGCATAGCCGGCGCGCATGGCCAGCATGGCTAGGGGCCAGATCTCCACGCCTGCATTCACATAGCTGTCCTTGTCGAACACCTTTACATAATCCGCAGCCAGCAGCAGGCGCCATGCGCCTTCAGCCAGAGGGACGGTGTAGCCTGCGCCGATGCGCATGGTCTCCGGCAGATTCAGCTTTTCCCGGTACAGCGTGGATGTGGAACCCAAGTTCTGCACCGCTGCACCCAGTCTCAGCCCTGACAAGGGGGTCTGATAGTGAGCGCCGAAATCCACAGAATAGCCGTTTGCGCTTTCGCTGTAGATCTTTTCATACAAGTAGCGAAGGTTCAAACCGAGCGAGAGCCGTTCACCCACCGGGTGCGCCAGAGTCAATCCCAGGGCAACGGTGTGGCTGGAGAAGGTGGATAACGGCTCTTCCGAGGCGATGGTGCGTTGTTCGATGTCGTCCACGCTGGTCAACAGCGCGTGAACGCCCCAACTCCAGCGCCGACTCGAGGCGGCCACAGATAACGCCTCGTGGCGGATGCCCTGAATCCATGCGTTATGGGTCACATGCAACTGACGTTGGCTAAGCCAGGCCAACCCGGCCGGGTTCCAGAACGGCGATGCAGCGTCACTGGTCACGGCAGAGGCGGCCTCAGCCATCGCGGTAGCCCGGCTGCTGCTGCCGATCTGCAGCGCGGTCAAGCCGCTGCCAGCCTGAGCCGATAGCACAGAGGCGAGTGTCAGAAAAAAGCCAAACGCGTTGCGATACATGGTCGCTTTCATAAACCCATCCCTTGATTAAAAATCAAATCCCCAGGTGAAAAGATGATCTGCGCCGGGCTCTTCATCCGGAAACATATAGGCGTAATTCATCGTGGTGCGGCGATGGAACAGCTCAGCGCCGAATAAGAGTCCGAAACAGGGACGGCCGTCATCCAGCCCCAGCTGTAGAGCGCCCAGCTCTTGATAGGAAAATTCCATGCCCATATGATAGCGCGGATTCTGTTCCTTGCAGTCCTCCAACTCGGCGACGACCAATAGCCATTTCTGTGGAATGCGATAAGCAGCGGCGAGGCGCAAAACATGTGGAAACTCATAGGTCGTGCTGGTGCCTCGCTCCCACAGTTTGTCGGTATTCCAGGTGTATTTAGAATTGATGTCGCGGGCAACCACGGCCAGCGACAGATCCGCGAACGGCGAATAATAAGCGCCCACATCCATACCAAAACCCAGAGAGGAGACAGCCGAGTTGTCATTGGCAAGACCGGGCATGCGGTTGTACAGCACTTTGGCGGACACACCGATGGATAATCGGCTCAGGGGCGCCAGTGCAAAGGAAAAATAAAAAGCATCTTCTGAATTGGAAAAAGTGCCGATGGGATTGCCGGATAGATCTCGGCCGTCGATGTTGTTCACTCCGGCGCGCAACCAGGCCAGACTAAAGCCGGCCTTGAGCGGCCCGCGGCTATCCCGGCTCTGCGGCGGTTGCAGCGGCATGGCAAAACCGATATAGCCGGCATAACGATCCAGCGTGCGACGGCCATAAGATAAAGTGGCCTGCCGCTGATCCAGATGCGGTAAAAGTGCGGGATTGTAAATGCCGGCGATGGCGCCCTGGGGAACCGCGGAATACGCATCGCCCAGCGCCTGCGCCCGGCTGCCGATGCCCATGCGTAAAAAAGCGCCGGCATAGCCGCCGTCGCCGTCCCGTCCCCAAACCATCGACCACCCGGTTAGAACCATCACATAAAGAATCGTCTTTTTCATGCGCACTCACTCATTAAAAGAATTCGAAAAGCCGCAGTCATAGATCGTCGGCGGTCGCGACCGCAGAGAAAAGCGAAACCTCAATTCACCACCATCACCTTGCCCCAGTGGGCGCCGTCGTTTTCCAGATCGATGCGGTAAAAATAAACGCCGTTGGCCACGGCGTCGCCGTAATCATTGCGACCGTTCCAGACATCGCTGTAATCCGCCGGACCGTGACGAAAGGCATCCCGGCAAATGGTGGCCACCAGGTCCATGGCATAATCGAACACCTGTATGGTCACCCGCGTATCAGCCAGCGTGTTGTACTGAAAACGAACGTGGCCGTCGCCGCCCAGCTGGTTGTGCCGGGTGGGCGAAAAGGGATTGGGATAGGCATAGGTGCGCGGTTGGCCGGCCGTGCCTGTGGGCTGAAAGGCGCGAAAGATCTTCCAGCTGTAGCCGTTGTCGTTGGTGCGCGCCAGCCCATCGGTGGTGCCCACCCAGAGCACGCCGTCCCGGCCCCAGGCAGAGTCGGTTTCCGAGTCGTAGACCCGGTTGCTGCTCTCGGCATCCTTAATGGCGGGGAACAGATACCAAGTGGCGCCATAGTCCGTCGATTTGAACAAACCGCTGTTGCAGGCCACATATACCACGCTGCCGTCAAAGGCAAAATTATGCGCCTGTTCGTCTCTGAGCATGGTCTTCCAGGAAAGCCCGCCGTTCTCCGATTTGGATACAGCATAAAACTCGTCGTCGCCTTCCGCTTTCCAGGATGCGGCCCAGATGACGCTCTTTTCAGCTGTTTTTTGAAAAGCCAGAGCAGTGACAAAGTTGCCGGAGATCGGCTCCTGCTGATTGGTATGGTTGAAATTCACCCAGGTTTTGCCGTTATCCAGCGACTTGTTCACACCCTCTGCAGTGCCTGCATACAAAGCCCCGTCGCCGACCGTCAGGCTGAACGCGCGATGGTTCAATCGGTTGTTCGGATTAAAAACAAATGTGTCAGGCGGTGTGACCTGCCAGGTTCGGCAACCATCCTCTGACTTGATCAGGCCGCCGCCGAAACAGGCGATCCAGACCACGCCGTCCACCACCTCCACATCATAAGCCAGATTTTGCACCGGGGTGACGCCCGGCTGGGGAAAGTGCGTCCAGCTGTCGCCGCCGTCCAGGCTGACGCTCAGCCCAGTGCCCTTGGACAGATACTGATCGGACACCGCTGTCAGGGTATCGGTCGCGGTGGCCACTATGATGGTGTCCCCCTGCACATAAAGACCGCTGACCGATCCATGGCCCAGGCCCTGCGCCGGCAGAAAGGTCTCAAACGTTTCGCCGCCATCCACGGTGCGCGACAACCCGTGGCCGGTGCCGAACCAGAGTACGCCCTTGGCCTCCTTGATGTCGGAAATGCCGTTGCCGGCCAATCCCTTTTGCAGCGAGGCCGCTTCGCCCAGACGATAGGTTTTCATCAACCGGTTCTGCGCCAGGCCGGCTGTGGTCATCAATAAAAAAATAAGAATCTTTTTCATCAATCGGTTCCGCTTCGGATTTAGTTCAGCCATGACCCATCAGTCGTCTATCAACGTCACTTTATAAAAAATTTCCGTGGTGCGGTTGCCCACCAGATCCTCGGCCTGGAATCCTAAGGTGTACTCTCCCAACAGATTGCCGCTGTCAAAAACGCCGCGAATCGAGTACACGCCATCATTGGCCGCGACATCGCCGCGATAGCCATAGTCCCATTTGGACAGATCAAAGGCAAGCCCATTGTCATACATCTGATACGGGCTGGCTGAGGGATAGCTGTTGTCCGGTTTTTTCCAAGAAAGCCTGACCCATTTGATATCTCTGCCGCCCTGCGGATCGCTGACCTGGGCTTCGATCAAAAATGTCACAGTGCCGGAAGCCGGCCGGTCCACCTGCTGAGCCATGGTGACCTTGACGATGGCCGGCGCGCTGTTGTTGATCACCATTTTTTTGCTCACCATGGCGCTGCTCAGCCCTGCTTTGTCCAATGCGTGAAAACGGAGATCATATTCGCCCTGCTTGCCTGCGGCGTAGGTGCTGTCCATTTGCAGCGTGCATATGCCGTCGCCGGCGGTCAGATCCCCATCAGCGCCATTGTCGTACAATGTGTCGCTGAAAAGATTGACGCCGTTCTGAAACCCAGACATCAGAACGCAGAGGATATCATTCAGCCCGGTGGAATCGGCCACTGACACCGCAATGGTTTTAAAACCGCTGAAACCGCTCGGCAGAACATCCGGACAGACCAGGGAGGTGATTTCAGGCGGATGCACATCCAGGGACTGTACGGGAAGTTTGAGAGGCAAGACGGATCCGCCTGGAACGGAAAACTCAAAGATCAGATTGCCCGGCCCCACATAGGCAGACGGCCAGAGCAACCGCCCGGTGTACACGCCGTCAAAAGCGATCACATCACCGTTGCCCGGATGCGCCTTGTCGCCGTCGTCGTACAGGTTCACGCTCATCACCTTGGCCAAGGTGGTTTCTGATAGAATGTCCAGGGAGACCGAGGCGATATCGCCCGCGGAGGCGCCGTTCACCGCCACCGCCAGCACATAGCTTCTGCCCGGATTGATGACAGCCGGTACGCTTTTGCTGACCAGCTCCAGATCCGTAGGATCCAGGGAATCGATCACCATCTTTCGCTCCAGGCATCCTGCCAGTAAAAGCGGCAGGAGCGCCGGCCAAATCTTTTTTCTCATAGCGTAATATACTTTCATGAGGTTCAAGACCGGGTGAAAACGACTTTTTATAAAACCATTTTTTCCAAATACTTTAACAATTCGGCATGCGATTCTAATATAACGTCGGCCTGGGATAAATGTTCCCTGGCCAAGGTGGTGGTAAGGGCGATGCAAAACATGCCGGCGCTCTTGGCCGCTTCGATGCCAAAGGGGGCGTTTTCCACCACCACGCAAGAGTCCGGCGCTACGCCCAGGCGTTCAGCCGCCACCAGAAACGGATCCGGATACGGCTTGCCGCGGGTGTAATCCCCCTGCTTGATCACAACCTGAAATCGCTGCAGCAATGCCGGCTCGATCACATGCTGCACGTTTGCCAGGGTAGTGCCCGTGGCAACCGCACGGACCAGCTGGTGGCGGTCGCAAAAATTCAGAATGGAAGCGATTTCAGGATAGGGTTTGCAGTCGCAGATGCGTAAAAAGATCTCGTTCCTCTCCGCCATATACTGCTTGGCGGTTTCATCATCCAGCTCGACGCCATGGCGACGCGCCATGGCTTGAACGATGCGAAAAGCCGGGGAGCCTTCATGCAGGCGCATCACCTGCTCATCGGCGACCAGACCGCGGGGCTGCAGCACGCGCTGCCAAGCGGCGTAATGAAAAGGAATCGTAAACGCCAGTACTCCGTCGAAATCAAATATAATCGCTTTGATCAATCCACTTCCTCCAGCCGGGCGGTAAAATGGCGCAACAGCGGCGCCTGGTGAACGATGCGCAATCCTTTGACGGCCTTGCGGTTTCTATACAATTCAACAATCGATTCGGCGACGTACTGCATATGCATGGATGTGTAGACCCGGCGGGGGATGGCCAGCCGGACCAGTTCCAGCTCGGGGAATTGTTCCCGGCCCGAGTGCGGATCCCTGACGCCGAACATGAGGCCGCCGATTTCGATCGCGCGAATGGCGGCCTCCCGGTAAAGGGCACAGGCGAGCGCCTGTCCGGGAAACTGCTCGCGCGGCAAATGGGGCAAAAACTTTTTCGCGTTCAAAAACACCGCATGTCCGCCGACGGGTTTCACTATAGGGATGCCGGCCTGGTCGAGCAAATCGCCCAAGTAGTGAACCTGACCGACGCGATAGGCCAGATACCCTTCGTCCACCCCTTCCTGCAGACCGCGGGCGATGGCCTCGAGATCGCGGCCGGCCAGACCGCCGTAGGTCGGAAATCCTTCCAGCAGGATGAGCAGATCGGCGCACTGTTCCGCCCAGGCGTCGTCGTTCAGGGCGAGAAATCCGCCGATGTTGACCAGGCCGTCTTTTTTCACGCTCATGGTGCAGCCGTCGGCCAGACTGAACAGTTCGCGAGCGATCTCTTGAATGTCGCGGCCGCTGTAACCGGGTTCACGCTGCTGAATGAAATAACAATTCTCCGCAAACCGGCAGGCGTCGATGAAAAAGGGCCGATGATATTTTTTTGCGAGGGCGCTGACGCAACGAAGATTCTCCATGGAGACCGGTTGGCCGCCGACGCTGTTGTTGGTAATGGTCATCATGATCAACGGAACCCGGTCAGCATCCTCCTGCTGCAGCAATCGTTCCAATTTCTGCGTATTCATGTTGCCCTTGAATGGATGCTCCCGCTCAGGATCATGGGCCTCCTCGATGACCAGATCCATCGGCACTCCCTGACGGTGCAGCACATTGGCTCGAGTGGTGTCAAAGTGGGTGTTGTTGGGCACCACATCACCCGGCCGTACAGTCACGGAGAACAGCAAATGCTCAGCAGAACGCCCCTGATGCGTGGGGAGGATGTTTTTAAAGCCAAAGATCGAGCGAACCGATTCTACAAAATGGTAATAGTTTTTACTGCCGGCGTAGGATTCATCGCCCAGCATGATTCCGGCCCATTGGTTATCGCTCATGGCCGACGTGCCGCTGTCGGTGAGCAAGTCCACATAGATGCTTTCAGCGGGCAGACGAAAGACATTGAAGCCGGCTTCCCGGATCAGCCGATCGCGCTGCTCACGGGTGGTTTTCCGGACAGGCTCGACGACTTTGATGCGAAAAGGTTCTGGGGGAAAGCGCATGGGGCCTCTGAATTGAATACATGGCGGCCCGACGCAACGCCGGCGGCTGCAAGCGGCGTCCGGGCGGCGGTCAGGCTGATTTCCGCTGCGGTTATTTCAGCGGCTCAAAATTCATAAAATCGGCGTGATGGACGATAATGCTTTCCGGAGTGCGATAGCCGCTATCGCCCTCTTTGGCGTGCGTAGCGATGATATGGACCACAGCGTCGGGCAGGTCGTGGCCGGCGGCCAAGGCGGCGCCGCTGAAGGGATGGCGCAACAGCCGGCCGTTTTCGCTCTTGACGAAGCGGCCGTCCTCCACCTTGTATTCCAGCAATTTGCCGATATCGTGCAGCAGTCCGCCGCTCACCACCCAATCCAGATTCAGCACAGGGCCGCGCGGATACTGCGCATTAAAGATTTTTGCCGCCGCTGCAGCCATCTGCGTCACGCTGCGGACATGGGTGCGGAACGAGACCGGACAGTCGCTGATGAGAAGGGTGAACGGCAGCCGATCGAGATCTTCCAGACTCCAGCCGCCTCGGTTCATGGCGTCCAGCCAGCAGCGAACCGTTTTTTGCCGCAGCCCCTCCTCCTGAATCCAGTCGAATTCAGGAAACAGGGAACGCAATTTTTTCTCCTGCATCATGCAGAACCTCACTTGCCGATCAACTGCGATTTGAAATGGATGACCGCACGATCGATGCCGACCAACAGGCTGCGGCTGATGATCGCTCGGCCGACGTTGCACTCTTCGATAATGTCGATGCTGCCGATTTCGCGGATGTTTTGATAGGACAGCCCGCGTCCGGCCGAGACGCCCATGCCGAGTTTGTGCGCCGCCAGGGCCACGGAACGGATGCGCTCTACGTGCTCGGTCATGGTGCCCAGATCCTCGACCAGTGAAAAGGGAAAGGTGTTGATCTGCACATAGTCCATGCCGGCGCGCGCCGCGGCCCGCACCTGGTTGTTCTCCGGCGCGATCAGCGCATTGACGACGATGTTGTTGGCGCGCAGGGTAGCCGCCACCTCCTCGATATATTCGAGGTTGGCGTCCACATCCAGAGACGCGGACTCGTCCTCCACCGCCGGCAGCAGCGTGACCATGTCAGGCAGCGTGCGAATCGCCTTTTTCACCATCTCGTCTTCCAGCGGGATGGCCAGGTTGAGATGGGTTTTCACGACCTCCTTGAGCACATGCAGGTCACGATCGCTGATATCCGATCGATTGGGCGCCCAGCACACCACGATGCCGTCGATGCCGGCGATCTCGGCGGCCATGGCCACATTGACCGGATCCGGCTCCCGTTTTTTATTGAGCTGGCGCAATTGCGCCACCTGGTTGATGCACAAACATAATCTGGCCATACCGCTTCCTCTCCTGATTGAAAACCCCGGCCGCCGGATTCAGCGTTTTCCTCGGCGCCGTTTCCACTGAGCGGCTGTTCGCCGCACTCCCTATGGTACCACATCGGTGATGGAGACAAACTCGATGCCGCGCGCCTGCAGGCGCGGCATCATCTCCTGCAGAACCCGCAGCGTCCGTTTGCGCAGATGGCCGATGGCGACCACCTGCCCGTTGCTGACCGCCAGATCGGCCATTTTATGCAACTGACTTCGAATGAAATCCGGATTATCTTCGGCATCGATGAACAGCTGATTCGCCGCCGCCGGCAGGTGCAGCGACCGGGCCACCTCCACCGCCACGCTGGCGCTGTTAGTCCGGCTGTCGATAAAAATCTTGTTCTGCCGCTTCAATTCCTCCAGCACGGTTTTCATGATCGCCCTGTCCGCTGTCACCTTGGAGCCCTGGTGGTTATTCATGCCCACTGCCGCAGGCAGTTGGGTGAAAGCGCTGCGCACGCGCAGCCGGATTGTTCCTGGATCATGGCGGGAAAGGATGGTGAACCCGTCGTCTGCGTATTTGCCCTCCTCCGGCTCCATGGGCATATGCACCAGAATGGTGTGGTTGGTCAGCGCCGCCTCGCGCGCCACCTGTTGGCTGTTGTCCAAGCCGGGGATGATGGAGATGGTGAGCGGATAACCCAGCAGAAGAAATTCCTTCACCAGGCTGTTGTAGGCATAGCCGAAATCATCGATGATGATGGCCGCCTTGCCGGACACGGTTTTTAATCCGCTGCGCCGCCATAGAGTGACCCGGCGGGCCAGCTTGTCATCCACCAGCAGATCGGCATCGATCCGGCTATGGACCCGGTCATCCTTGATGTGTTCCAATCGTCCATCCACGTCATCCAACCGCCGGCGCAGCTCTGAAAGGAACTCGATCAAAGGCATCTCTTTGGGCACTGTAGCCGAATAAGCGCTGCCCGAGTCGTGAATCAGATTCTCGCGAATATGAAATTCGGCAAGCAGACGGGTGAGAATCTCCACCGCGGCCGCGGCCGCCTTGGGGTCCGCCTCGACAACCGGCGGCCGCGTCGCTGGGGGCGTCGGCGTTGCCGGCCGCGCCGCCTCCTCGGCAGGTGGCGGCGATCCGGCAGACCGCCAGGTCGCCATGCGGATCGTCCCCAGGACCACGGCGGAGATCGACAGAACGATGATCCACTTCGTCAGCCGGTCGAAAGGTAGCAGCGGCAGCCTTCTTTTCATGCACGATCCCGAATCATTCTGCCTCTCAATTGCCGAACGCCGCCCGCACCGCGCTCCAGGTCGGCTGGCTGGCGGTGGCGTAATCGGTCCAGCGATGGATGTACCACATGTTCTCCACGGAACGAATCAGGCGGAATTCGATCTGCCCGCGGGTTTTCGCCAGGCCGAGGGCCGTCTGACGCTGATGCCGCAGCGTGAGCTCGTACTCTTGCACGAGAATCACCGAATCCTGATACACGCTCTCGCGCAAAGAGGTCAAGACTAATTGACTGGTGGAATCTTTCGGCAGATAAAGCATCAGCTGATTCAGATAGATGCGCTCTTCCTCATATCCCCAGTTTCTGAAAACGCCGGGATTTGCGGCGTTGACCGATTGTTCCGGAATAAAGAGGAACCGCCGGCCGGCCTTGCCGGTGTCCGCCAGGCAGCGCAGATAGTTCTGCGGATTTTTTTCTGCAATCGCATTGCGCAGATTGATCAGTACATAACTGGACGACGTGGGTTGGATCCAGCTGGATTGCTGGTTGATCGGCGGCTCCGGGTCACGTGTGGCGAACGGCGATTGGCAGGCCAGCGCCAGCAGCGTCATCCACCCCATCCACCTGAGTCCTTTTGCACAACGCGTCAAGACAGATCCTTCCGCAAACGATGCGGATTCAGGTTTCAAAATCGTTTTTATAGTACAACAGCGAATTCGGCCGCACCGGACATTCCTCAGCGATCAGCAATCGGCCCAGTCGCCCCTGATAGCGCAATTCGAACAAACGCGGAACCAGCTTGTCGCGCAATTCGGTCAACGACATTGGATTGACATAGATCTTGGTGCCGCCTTCAAATCCGGCGGCGATGTTGATGCGCCATTTGATGAGAATATGCCAGGGGATGGGAATGGTGGAATCAAACGGCCGGTAATACCACTCTTCGTTGCAGGAGATGTTGGCGCCAGAGGCCACATGCACCGCATGCACCACATCGCTGAACCCGCGCAGCTCTTCTTCCGTGTGGTTGCAGGGCCGACAGTTGATGCTTTTTGAATAGATGGCGATGCTGGGGTGGCGATGGCCCAGATCGACAAACGCCACCGCGTGATCGTTCTCACACAGCACATAGTTGTTGTAAGCGGCGTAATTGGCCGCATACTCGTTATACATGTTCGGATTGCGATAGGCCATATTCAGTTCGCCCTCCAGCGACACGCCCCATTCATCCAGGCCGCACAGCTGTTTGTGCAGATGGTCGAACGAAGCGCCCGCCTCCTTGAGCCAGTTCTGATACACGGCGATGTAGCGGACATAACGGTTGTTGGCCTGAATATCGGACATGGCGGCAAGGGTGAAACGGAAATAATCAAAATGTTCGTCCGGGGTTAATTCGCCGGAGGAGCACAACTGGGAGTCCCACTCGGCGCCGGGCCGGTAATGCCGGCTGGGGATCACCAGCTCATGAGCGCCGCCGAAAAAAGCGTCGGTCAGATCATACTTGCGCTCCAAAGGAAACCGCTGTATCTCCTCGTCGGTCAATCCGGAATATTTCAGCTTTAGATCCACGACGGAAAGAGCGTGTTCACGTCCGCGGTCCGTGGACAGGTAGCGCTCTTTCCAGGAACGGTTTTTCTCCGACAGCCGGTAATTGAAATTTTTCTTCCAATAGTCGATGGTGACAATTTCAAAAAGATTGGCGATGCGGCGGAACAGAGCCCCCTCGGCCAATCCCTCCTCAGCCTGCAGCCGGTCGCGAATCACCCGGCCGCCCTCGGCAAAGACCATGCGGGATTTTTCCGGCGGCGTATTCTTATGCCGGCCGGGACAAAAATTGCAGTAATCCTCCGGTTGACGGACCTCGATCCGTTGCGCCGTGGAGGGAATGCCGGTGAAAATGGGGCGGCTCTTGCGGCCTGGGATAAACCAAACCTCTGTGCCGGTGAACGGATTGACGTGCTTCTCCGTCCCGTCCGGCATCACTCTCACCATGGTCCTGTCAATGCGATCCATAAGGCGTCAACCCGGTCATTGCGTGATGAATTGCCGGACAAAGCAGCGGGCGCTGAGCGGCTGGCCGGTGGCCCTGGTGATCATCTCATCCCAACGATAGCGGCTCGCCGGCTTAAAGATCCGATTCCTCAGCGTATCGCCGAGAGCCGTACAGCCGACCGCGCTCCACGCACCGCCCGCAGGCGCCGGCAATGAGTTCTTCACATAATCGGTGAGCTGAGAGGCAAACAGCTCGCCCAACAAATAGTTGTGATAATAACACGGCGCAATCGTAAAGTGGATCTTGGCCGCCCAATCCGGCTCGTGACGGTCAAGGGGCGGATGAATCATCTGATATTTTTCCACCAGCCGCCACCACAATCGGTTCAGATCCTGATCCGGGTCGGCGTACAGCTCTTTTTCAAAATAATACATCACCATAGTCCAACGGGCAAAGATCAACTGCTTGGCGGCCATGGAGGAAGCAGACGCCTCTTTGATCTTTTCATATTCAGCCGGCGGCAGGTTCAGCATGTCCCGCATCCATTCGGGCTGACGGCTGAAACGGCCGAAAAACATGGCGATCGCCTCGGTGGTGAATGCATGAGCGGGCTGGCGCAGCAGATAGGGCAGCGATTGATCGTGATAGCGATCATAGGTTGCATGCCCCAGTTCATGCAACAAGGTCTCCATCCAGCGTTCGTTGTTCTGCAGATTACACAGAATGCGCACATCGCCGCAGCGGTCGATGTCCGTGCTAAAGGCGTGCGGATTTTTACCGTCGCGTTCATAAAGATCGCTGTTGGCCAGAATATCAGTTACATCCAGACCAATGCCGCTGTAAAAACGCATGGCCAGCTGTTTCACATCCTGGCCCGCATAATAGAGGTCCGGATCGAACGAGCCATCGGCCGGCGCTTCCTGAAAAAAGGGGTCCTGATAATGCCACGGCGCCAGGCCAGATATAGCGATATGGAACTTGTCAGCCAGCTTTTCATCCATCTGCCGGCGCAGCCTGATGAAAGGCGCCTGGCTCAATTCGAACAACTCGGCGAAAACCCGCTCCACCTCCTCCTGGCTCTGCTCAGCCAGGTGCAGCGACAGGGCGTGATAATCCTTGAAACCCAAGCTGCGCGCCGCCTGATTGCGCAGACGGACCAGTTCGAGCAGGTCCTGTGCAATCCGGCCGCCCACCTGCTTGCTCGCCTCCCAAGCCGATCGCCTCTTGCCGGCATCGACCTCATTCTTGAATATCTCATCGATCCGGCCGGCGCTCACCGCCGCGCCGTCGATCTGACCGCGAAAAGTGCTGAAGGTCTGCTCCACCTCTGCAGCCCGTTCAACCATTCGCTTCAGCAGCTCGGGATCGATCTGATTTTCCATATAAGCGTTGACCAGCAGCTGCAGCTGACGGGCTTGCAGAGGGTCGGTGATGCCGCCGTTCTTTTGCAATCGGGTCAAAAATTCAAAGGCTTGGCGATCGCTGTAGATCCGCCTGAGCTGCAGATTCAACGCCGCATAACGGCTGTAAGCGGCTGAATCGCCGCTGCAGGCCGCCTGCCAGTAAGCCAGGTTGGCCTCCTTTTGCAGCGGCTGAACCTGCGCCACATGCGCAGCGATGAACTGTCTCAAGGCGTCCTCTCCCGTATGCGCACAGGACAGGGCCAGCACGCAAACCATGCCAAAAAACTTTTTCATGACAACACTCCGAGATAACCTAATATATAGTTTACTAAAAATGCGAACGATTTCCAAGGCAATTTTCTTGCTTGAAAACCTGCCGCAGGAAAGGTATATTGAGCTGAATCAGCGGCGGTCGACGAACCAAAACGAAAGAGTTGAACGATGAACAAAAGCCTTCTCCTGGCCGGATTCTGCCTCCTGTCCTTGCTGCAGGCAGTCCAATCGGCCGAGCCCGTGATCGGGCCCTCCTTTGCCCGTGCGGGTATGGATCGAAAATCCCTGGCATGGATCGACACGGTGGTCGCAAAAACCATCGAGGAAAAAACCATCCCCGGCGCTGTGGTGCTGATCTCGCGGCGTGGACAGGTGGTCTATCGCAAAGCTTTTGGTTATGCCGGATTGGTGCCGGAAAAAATCCCCATGACCATCGACAGAATGTTCGATATGGCCTCGGTCACCAAACCGGTGGCCACCGCCACCTCGATCATGGTTCTGTGCGAACGCGGCCAGCTGCGCCTGACCGACCGCGTGTCCAACTATCTCCCCGAGTTCACCCGTTATCAGAATCCGGACAGCTCGTGGGCGGAAGAGGCGCGAATCTGGCATCTGCTCACCCACACCTCCGGCCTGCCGGCCTATACCAACGCGGATACTGCGGCGCTCATGTTGGGACAACCGTGTACGCGCGAAGCGCTGGCTCACTATATCGCGGGACTGAAAAAAATGAACGCGCCCGGCGAGGTGTATCGTTACAGCTGTCTGGGATTCATCACCCTGGCCTATGTGATCGAAAAAATCACCGGCAAGAATGTGCACGAATTCAGCCGCGAGGCGGTGTTCCAGCCTTTGCGCATGCACCACACCACCTATGTGCCAGGGCCTGATCTGCTGCCCTTGTGCGTGCCCACCGAAGTGGTGAACGGAAAACCCTGGCTCGGCATCGTACACGATCCATTGGCCCGGTTACAGGGCGGCATCTCGGGCAACGCCGGTCTCTATTCCACGGCAGACGATTTGGCGCGCTACTGTCAGATGATGCTGAACGGCGGCGTATTGAACCGGGTGCGCATTCTCAGCCCAGTGACCGTAAAACGCATGATCCATATTGCCGAAACGCCCAGCCAGGCCAAACGCGGCTTCGGCTGGGTGGTCAAAGATGGAGTCTCCTGGGTGGGCGGCGATCTGCTGCCTGATCTGGGTTACGGCCATACCGGATACACCGGAACCTCCATCTGGATCGATCCATCCACCCAATCCTTCATCATTATTCTGACCAATCGCGTCCATCCTCAGGACCAGGGAGAGGTGGATTCGCTGCGCAGCGCCATTGCTAACATCGTAGCCGGCGCCATGATCGATCTGTAAAATCTGTTGCACTTTTGATAAAAATTAGTTAGTTTAATTAATAAAAAACAGATGTCGTTTGCAGAGGAACATGAAAAAGGGCAACCGGGAAATCGTTGTTATCGGTGATCGGGTCTTGATCGTACCGGACCTGGGTGAAGAGCGCAGCAACGTGGGCCTGTATTTGCCTAAATGGGCGTTGGAAAAAGAATCGATCCAGGCCGGCACGATTGTCGAAATCGGGCCGGGCGTTCCCATGGCTCCCCCCACGGATATCGACGAAGAGTCCTGGCGGCCGAAAAATACAACCCCACAGCCTGCCGCTCAGCAGGCCAAAGTGGGCGATTATGCCGTTTTTTTACGCAAAGCCGCTGTAGAGGTCAAACTGGACGGCGATACTTTTTTAATCGTGCCCCAGGCGGCTCTACTGGTGCTGATACGGGAACGATCTTGACGGGTATTCCAGGCGATTCATCCGGTATCGAAGGGAAGGGGATTCGGTATGCAAAACAAGACGATGATTCTTTTGGCCGCAGCTCTTTTAGCCGTTATTTTTTTTCTTTACATTCTGGAAAAATTTTTCAGCTCTTTCGGCGCCAAAGTAGAAGTCACCAACCCTCCTCATGAGCCCAAACCTCTGATGCCCTGGGTTCTCGGCTTTGCGTTTCTATTATTCAGCGGCTATTATCTGTTGAGCCATCCCGAAAAGCTTCACGATCTGCGGGTCGATCTGCTGTCAGTCAGTATGAATTCATCCGCAGAACCTCGCGAATACCTTGACGCCGGCTCTGGTCGTCGCTCCGGCCTCGGCGCCGGCTACGATACCGATCCATCCAACAACCGTTATATCATCGGCGGACTCAAGGCTCAGCAACTGAAAAAATTGGACCGGGTGCTCGAGTTCGATAAACGCAACGGTTATCTCAACGAAACCACTCTCGAACGATTGGCTGACAGCGATGAAGACGTCGTCCAGGCCTATTACCGGTTTCTCAAATGTAAAAATCTCATGCGTTCCACCAATACCGTCATCTATCCCGACGAACGGTGATCAGCTTTTTCGCTCAAACCCATCCCTTCATCATAAGCACGCTTTCACCATTGTGACTTTGCCGTCCGCCTGACCAAAAAGGTAAAATTTTTTCAGGCGGCTTTTCGTTTCTTCCGGGAGTATACCCATGAAACTGAAAGAATGCCTGCCGTTTTTTTTGCTCGCTCTTTATGGCGCCGGCCTGACGGCTGCATCCGCCCGTCTCTCCATCACCCGAATGACCTGCGAATATGCCGTGAATCCCGTGGGCGTGGAAAATCAGCATCCTTCGTTCAGCTGGATGCTTCAATCAAACGGCTATAACAAACGCCAGACCGCCTTTCAGATCATCGCCGCCACGGAGCGCCGCAAGCTGAGTCCCGAAAAGGCCGATCTGTGGAATTCCGGAATCGTGCGCGAATCACACACGAGCCACATACCCTATCAAGGCCGCATGCTGCGGTCGCGGCAGAGGGGCTGGTGGCGGGTGCGGGTATGGGATGAGCAGAACCGTCCTTCCGCCTGGAGCCCGCCGGCCTCTTGGGAGATGGGCTTGCTGCAGCCCTCGGACTGGCAAGCCATGTGGATCGGCAGCGGTCCGGCGACAGAACCGCGGCCGGAGAGTGGATTTTTTCAGCAGCAAAACGAACAATCCGCTTTTCCCGACACGGTGCACATGAACGGCCGCAGCACGCTGTTGCGCAAATCCTTTCGCATCGACAAACCGGTGCGCAGCGCGCGTGCCTATGTTTGCGGCCTGGGCTGTTACGAGCTGTACTGCAACGGCCGTCGCGTCGGCGATCAGGTGCTGGCGCCGGCCAAAACCAATTATCGCAAATGGCTCTTGTATGATGTCCTCGATCTGAGCCATCTGCTTCATTCCGGCGATAACGCCCTGGGTTTGATGCTCGGCAACGGCTGGTTCAATCCCTATAAAAAATGGTGGGATCCCTATCGCATGCAGTGGTTCGGCTCCAAGCGTGCGATCCTACAGCTGCACATCGATTACCGCGACGGCTCCTCTCAGGTGATCATCAGCGACCGCGATTGGAAAACCGCGCCGGGCCCGGTTCTGTTCTCCTGCATCTATGACGGCGAAGTGTATGACGCCACCCAGGAACCGAACGGCTGGCGCCAGCCCGGGTTCGACGACAGCGCTTGGGCTCACGCCCACGTGGTGGAAGCGCCCGGCGGCGCGCTGGTCCGTTCGCTCATGCCGGACATCAAGGTCACTCAGCAGCTCAAACCGATTGCCCTCACCTTTCCCGCAGCCGGCCTGGCGGTGTATGACCTGGGACAGAATTTCAGCGGCTGGGTGCGCATGACCTGTCATGGCCGGCGCGGCGAACGCATGACCCTGCGCTATGCCGAAGACCTGAAAACGGACGGCATGCTGGATTTCACCAGCAACGAAAAGGCCCTCAACACCGATGTCTATGTGCTCAGCGGATCAGAGAACGAGACCTATGAACCCCGTTTCACTTTTCACGGCTTTCGTTATGTGCAGGTCAGCGGCCTGGCCTACGCCCCGGCGATCGACGACCTGACCGGCTGCGTGGTGCATACCGCGGTGGACACGCTCTCCACCTTTACCTGCAGCGACGAGCTGGTCAACCGCATCCACCGCGCCACCCTTTGGTCGCAGCGCAGCAATCTCATGGGCTACCCCATGGACTGCCCGCAGCGCGACGAACGGCTCGGTTGGCTGGGCGACGCCATGGTGACCATGGAAGAGGCCTTGGTCAATTTCGACATGGGGAATTTCTACCGCCATTGGTTGGACGGCCTTCGCTATAACCAGAATCCGGAGGATGGCGACATCTCCATCATCTCCCCCCGCCCCTATGTGCCCCTAGAGCCGGATCCGACGTGGAGCAGCGCGTACCTGGTGATGGTCTGGCACTTTTATCTCCACTACGAAGACCGCGGTTTTCTCCAACGCCACTACCCGACCATGCAGCGCTACATGGAGTTTCTTTCAACGCAAGCCAAAGAGTTCATTTTGCCCAAATACTGGATCGGCGACTGGGGTTCGACGGCGGAGGGATGGCAGGAGGGCGATCCGCCGCTGGTCAGCACGGCGTTCTATTATTACAACGCAGTGCTTCTTGCTAAAGCGGCGCACGTGCTGCGCCGACACGATGAGGCACACACCTATGAGCAGCTGGCTGAAAACATACGCAGGGCTCTAAACAACGCTTTTTATAGCAAGGAAAAACATCTCTACGAACCGGGCAGCCAATTCAGCAACGCGTTTCCGCTTTTCCTTGGTCTGCCGGATTCAGCGGAACGGCCCGCCGTGCTGCACAACATCCTCAGCGACATCGCCGGTCACAACGGCCATTTCACCGTCGGCGTGCTCGGCGCTAAATACCTCATCGAAGCGCTGACGCAGCAGCAGCGTGCAGACGCCGCCTGGCGCCTCGTGACGCAAAAGGGCTATCCGAGTTGGGACCATCTGCTGACCGGCCGCACCACCTTGAGCGAATTCTGGAATTTGAAGGGCTCCCACAACCACGTGATGATGGGCAGCATCGACGCGTGGTTTTTTCAAACCCTGGCCGGCATTCGCGCCGACGAAAACAGACCCGGATATGAACACATTCTCATCGACCCCTTTGTGCCGGATGCACTGGACTCTGTGCAAGCCTCTGTCATCACGCCGCGCGGACCGGTGAAAGTGACGTGGAAAAAGAAAAACCAGACACGCGCCTATGCCATCGAAATTCCGGCCAACACGACAGCCCGGTTATCGCTGCCGGCCGCTGTTTCCGAGCGCGTCAAGGCGGAACCGCCCTGCGAGTTTAAGCGCACCCGCGATGACAGGATCACCTGTGAAATCGGTTCCGGGCGATATGCATTCCAAGTGGGAAATTTTTAAGCGAACGCAGAGTGGCTGCCGTCGGCGCATGGCTTCAAAGTGCGCTCTTCTCGCCCATTCAGCAGCCCTGACCTCGATCTGGCGTCATCGGCGGGTATACTCTTCCAATAATTTGAGGTATAATCGATATTCGGTCAAGGACACGGCCGGCGGCGTCTGATGGTCGACGCCGGGTATATAACCGCCGCTTCGCATCAACGGCTGCAATCGTTCGAATTCGCGGCGCATCGCCGCCTCTCCCTTGTTCATCACCATCTTGTCATAATGGCCGATCATGCGCAGCCGGGGGAACTGCCGGCGCAGGGCGAATCCGTCCACCCCGGCCTGCCGCTCCAGCGGCAGCACACCGTCCACGCCCACGGACTGCAGCCAGGGCACCAGGGCGGTGACATCGCCGTCGGTGTCCACAATGACAATCATCTCCATCTCTTTAAGTCGCTCGATGAGTTTGACATAGTAAGGCGTCATAAACTGCTCGCACAGCGCCCGCGAAATCATCGGACCGTGATTAAAGGACATATCCTCAGCCAGAGTCATAAAAGTGGGACACCCCAGCTTTTCGATCTGCTCCAACACCTGCAGGTTGAACTTGAGTAAATCCTCATTCATGCGGTGAATCAGCTCCGGCTGGTCATAATAGGCCAGCATAAGATCGGTGAATCCCATAAGGGTGCGCGGGAACCAGAAAAAGCCCTCTAGGGTGATCCACACCACCGCCTCACCTTTGCTTTGCCGTATGAGCCAAGGCTCCATTGCCGAAATGGCCGAGGAGTGGTCGGGATACAGATGCGGCCGCACTTTGAGATATTCGTCCATACTCGACAACATGCCGAGCCCATGATGCTGAATCGCCTCGATGGTGGAATCGGTGGTCGAAAGCCAGAACTGTATGTATGGATCCAATCCGAAATAGTCATGGATCTCGAACACGCTGCGTTGCTCCGGCGGCAATCCCTCTTGGCGCCAGCGCTCCAGCGTTTTGTCCCACCACATGGCCCACTCCCAGCGCGGCAGCCGGTCCACGGACTGAAAATTCATCACCGCACGAAATCGCTCTACGTGATTCATCGCTGTTCTTTTCTTCCTCGTTAGAGCCGTCCCTGCATTAGGTAGAACACAACCAGTGTGCTTAAAGGTATGGTGATATTGTCCACATCGCGCGGGCTGAACGCCTCGATGACCATGGCCACTGCTCCGCTGACCAGCAGCGCAGACCAGGGGATGCCGGTCCCGGTCAGGCCGGTCACCATCAGCATCAACACGCTGCCGGCAACGCCGGCGATGAAAACCGTGAGGCTGCCGACCAAGGTTTTTCTCGCGCCCAACGTTTGGTACCCGGTTTTTCCGAACCTGGCGCCGAAATAGGGGGCCAGACCATCGCCCCAGGTCATCATCCCCAGGGCGGCGACCGCTGAGACGCGATTGAACAGCGCCAGTCCGATCGCCACCATCATAACGGCGAACATCAGCGGCCCGCGCAGCAGTTCACGCGGATTCCCGGTCCGGGTCATGGTCTTGACCGCCGGATCCTCGGTGTTGTTGGAAAGCCCCTTGGAAAGAAACAGCAGCACCCAGATGAAGGGCATGGCCACGCAGAAAATGCGCGACCAGTGGGAGGCGTCAAACAACGGCCAAAAGACAACAAAAGAGCCGGCGGCGATGTGGATCACCTTGCGCGATAGGTCCGCTGGAAATCCCCGGGCCACTAGTTTATCCATCAGACCGATGACGATGAAAATATACACGATCTCCACCAGTCCGACCAGGCTGTTCCAGATCAGAGAATTGCCAAACCATGGGGTCATAATGCCTCCTATCATCCTTAACCTTCGTAAGGTTCCTCCTTACAAAGGTGTTGGTCAGAAATAAGTGTGCCGCGTTCTTGGTTGTGGGCAGCGGCCAGCAGGGCGTCCGGTTCCAGCAGCGACACCAGCTGCACATCGATGCCCGTGCCGGCCAGCGCGCCGATTTCTTCCAGCTTTTTCGCCAGGCCGCCGCTGGCGTCCTGGCTCGAGAGGATCTCCTTTTGCACCGTAGGAAGCTCGCGGAATGACAACCGGGGAATGGGTCGGCCGTTGCGTAGAATGCCCGGTACATCCATGGCAAAGATCACTTTGCGCGCAGTAAAAAATCGGGCCAGATAGATGACGATCTGATCCGCCGACAACACTGAGAATCCCTGCCGCCGGTCCAGCGGGCCGTCGCCGTGCAGCACCGGAATCAGATTCATCGTTAGACAGCGTTGAATCGGCTCGGCGTGAAAATCGACGATGCGCCGATCCTCGGTGACAAAGAGCATATCCGCAGCGGTAAGCAGGGCCGGCAGCCGCGCGTCGATCAGGATCTTGATCACACGCTGAGCCAGCTCATCCACCCAATACTGGGTGATCGCCAGCCCCAGACGCCGATCCGGTGTCGCATCGTCGCCCAGGCCGATGCGATACTGTTTAGCCGGCGGATGGCCGAAAGAACCGACGCCGTGCGCCAGAATCAGGGGCTCGCAGATTCGCCTAAGCTGCCCGGCCAAGGCATGAACCACTGGTTCGCGAAAAGAGTAGGGGATCGATTTATCCGTCAGCGCTGAGCCGCCGGCTTTGATCAGGAGCATTGGATTCAGCCTTGTCGTTTTCTTCGCCTGGTGCCGCCCTTGAAAATAGCAACTCTGATTGTCAAATCACAGATATTTTTATTGACCTTGGCGCGCAGGTTTGCTATTTTATATGTTCGAAACATATATCAGTCCCACTAAAAGCTCGTGAACCGATCATGCACAAACATCCCGCGCACGGCTGCGGCTGCTACAAGGAGCGTCAGAGCCGCTGGGTGGAGCCCTCTATCCTTTTTTTACTGATGGAAAAACCCTGTCATGGCTACGAACTGATGTCCGCTCTGCCAGAGTTGGGATTCATCAACGGACCGGCGGATCCGGGCGCCGTGTATCGCACGCTGCGCCATCTGGAAAAAGCAGGCCTGGTGGCCTCCGCGTGGGACACCAGCCACCCGGGCGCAGCCAAGCGGCTGTACACCATCACCGCCGCAGGTAAGCGCCATCTCGGCCTGTGGGCGGAATCCCTGCGCCGGCGTTGGACCAATCTCGGTGCGTTTATCAAAAAACTGGATCAGGCGGTAGCGCAAAAAACTTGAATCAAATACTTGAACTGAAGGAGAGTCTCATGAACCACGACTGTGCCGGCCATAACAACCAAACTCTGGACGACGCGCTGGCGGAAATCAAACTGGAAAAAACGATCAGCGACTTCACCTACAAGATCATCGTGCTCTCTGGCAAAGGCGGGGTCGGTAAAAGCACCACCGCTGCCAATATAGCCATGTCCCTCGCCCTGTCCGGCCGCAGTGTGGGTTTGTTGGACATCGACTTTCACGGGCCCAGCATTCCCCGGCTCATGGGCATGGAGAATAAAAAGGCCGAAGCTCGGGACGGCAGTTTGATCCCGCTCAGCTATGGCGAAAAACTCAAAGTCATGTCTCTGGGTCTGCTGCTGCAGGACGAACGTCAGGCGGTGATCTGGCGCGGACCCATGAAGATGGGCGCCATCAAACAGCTGCTGCAGGATGTGGAGTGGGGCAAGTTGGACTATCTGATCGTCGACTGCCCTCCAGGCACCGGCGATGAACCGTTGTCCATTGTGCAGCTGCTGAAAAATCCCACCGGCGCTGTGGTGGTCACGCAGCCGCAGGAGCTGTCGCTGGCCGATGTGCGCCGGTCCATTAGTTTTTGCGCCCAGCTGAACCTGCCGGTGCTGGGGGTGCTGGAGAACATGAGCGGCTTTATCTGTCCTCATTGCGGCGAAACCGTCGATATTTTCAAGTCCGGCGGCGGGGAAAAATTGGCGCAAGCCATGCAAGTGCCGTTTCTGGGAAAAATTCCCATTGATCCGACCATCGTACAGGCCGGCGACAACGGTGAACCCTTTATCTATTTTTACGCCAAGACCGAAACCGCAGCGATTTTCAACCGCATCACGGCCGAGCTGCAGGATAGAATTGAAAAACAGGATGACGTTAAAAAAGTCTGATTGAAAAGAAAACCGGCCTTCCTATAACCCTTAAAAGAACGGGGCATTGCGGCTCTGCCCCGTTTTTTTCTGGCACTCAGCCCCGGCAAAAACCAGCGGCGGACGCCATCAGCGTTCCGATCATCGCGATCCTGGCGGAGGCGACAGCCGGATCCAGGCCATCGGCGCAGGCCGGGTCTTTCACTCTGCCTCTCATTGAAAAAAACGGACGTTGGAGCCGCTCCGACGACACCGCTATAGCCGTCAGACTTTTGACAAAGCAGGCTCGCCGCCGATTTGTCTGATCGCCTCCATAAAACCCTTGTCGATCGGATATTTCCAGAACGCGGCGATGGCGAGGCCGGCGAACAGGATGCCGGACCAAAAAGTCGCGATGGTCAGGTTTTCAATCGCTGAGGGCGTCTGCGCGGCGGCGCCGCTGACAAAACCGATCCAGTCCAGCACGTTGCCGCTGATGAATAAGCCCACGGACAAAGACAGCTTGCCTAAAAAGCTGAACATCGCGCCATAACTTCCGTCCTTGAGCACGCCGGTTTCGATTTTATTTATCTCCGCGGTATCCGCCACCATGGAGAAGGTCATGGGCGCCAGAATGCCGTTGCCCATCCAGTAAAGGCCGTGACAGATCACAAAGACGATAATGGCGATCGGCAGGGTAAAGCCGGCCAACGATAATGTACAAGTCGGGCTCAACACTCCAGTGGTAAAAAACAGGACGAGCAACAGATTGCCGACGATGGAGAGAGCGGCGCCGAACAGGGCGGTCGCTTTTTTATCCAGCCGTTTGGCGAGGATGGGACAAAGAACAGAACCGACGGCAAAGCCCATCATGGTGCCGCCATGGGCGATGGCCTTTTCTCCTGAAGAAAAGTTCATATAATAGACATACAGGTACATCTGCAAGGACGCCACCAGTACATTTCCCTGAGTGATCAGTGCATAAAACGCATAGATCATCAGCGAGTACTTGTCATGAAGGATCTCTTTGATATCGCGGAAAAAAGTGGTGATGTTGGTCGATTCCATGGCGATGCCTTGCCGCGAGTCGACGATGTATTTGCGCGTAGAAAGCGTGACGATGAGCACCAGCACCACGGTGGCGATGCTGAAGGCGGTCCCCATATGCTGATAGTTTGAAACGACATTGGTGCTGGGCACATCGCCGATATCCTTGAAGAACAGATACCAGGCCAGGGCAGGTCCCAGCATGTTGGCGATCATGTTGGCCGTGGAGCGGGCGCCCTGCAGAATGGAGCGTTCATGGTAATCGCGGCAGATCTCAAATCCCAACGCCAGAAAGGGGATATAAAAAACCGTCACCGCGGTTCGGATCAAAATGTTCATGATCAAAAGGTACCAGAACAGGTAGCCGCTTTTTTCGATGCCTCCGGGGATGGTCCAGAGGAGATAGAAACTCGTTGCCAGAGCGAGTCCGCCGACCAGTATGTAAATGTGCCGCCGGCCGAAACGGCTGCGGGTTTGATCCGAGAGATAGCCCATGATCGGATCCGTAAGCGCGTCCCAAAAAACCGATACCGACAGCGCTAATCCAGCCAGTTTGTAATCAAGTCCCAGCGCTTGCGTGTAAAAGAGCATGGAAAAGGCGGATATGCCGTTCATCGTCAAAGAGAACGCGCCATCGCCGGTTGAATAAAAGGCGATATCGATAAACGGGGTCTTCATTTTTCGTCGATTTGCCCTGAATGCCATTCTGCCTCCGTTCTGATCCCATATTCGGTTACAATAAATATTTTTACCGCTATTTACAACAGATTTTTTCGCCGATGCGGTCCATTTTCCGCTTGTTCTTGTATCCCTGTTTGGCTGAACTATCGCCGCGAAATTCTTTGTGAAAGAGTAGATGAAAAGATTAGCGATAAAATCTGTGGAGCCGACATCCCTCTGGCCGGAGCTGAAGACAGCTAAGGACCATACGATCCTATCAGGCGGTGCTCCGGCGCGTCTTGAGGCGGTTTTGGCAAAAGCGCCGGGTGAAGAAAAAATCACCAGGAGCGCATCGGCGGCATCCTGCAGCAGGGCAAACACATTCTTCGCCTCGAACTGCTGTCCAGTAAAAATCAAAAGAACGGGAACCGAGCTCCGTCTTGGCTTAAGATCGACGTTGGGCCGAACATGAACCGGCGCCCTTGTCATCCCTTGCCGTTCAACCCTTTTCTTCCGTTCGAGCCGAATTAGGAGGGCGACCATGGTGTTCTTGCTTTTTTCTTTTCTGTTTATCGTCTGTTTAGTGATCCCGGCTCCAGTGGCCGCCAAGGCTTCCGCATCGGGTAAAAAATCCGTTGCGAAGGAGATAGACCTCAGCCGGTTGCGCTGGAAACTCTGGGGCTACCGCGCCTTCAGCTGGATTAAAAATTTTGACTTTGCCCGTCTGCAGGGCGACCGGGCTGAGATCATGAACCTGGACGTCCATGTGCCCGGTTCCGTGCAAAAGGCGCTGCTCGACGCCGGCCTGATCGAAGACTGGAACATCGGCACCAACAGCGTCAAGGCCGAATGGGTGGAGAACCGGCACTGGCTGTTTGCCACAGTGTTGCCCGACGACCTCCTGCAAGCCGAGAATGAGTTCATCCTTCATTGCACCGGCCTCGATCAGAAAGGGTCGGTTCTAGTGAACGGTCGCGAGACCGGAACGTTCGACAACGCCTTTCTCTCCTACGATTTCAATCTCACCCCGTTTCTCAAAGAGAAGGACAACACTCTGGTCATTGTGTTCGAGTGTCCCCCCTCTTACCTGGGTCACAGCTACTGGACTTCCAGAATAAAAGATTGGAAACCGCGCTTTTATTATGGATGGGACTGGACGCCGCGCATCGTTCAGATCGGCATCTATGACCGGCTCGAGCTCAGGGTGCGGCCAAAAGGACAGCCGTTCATCACCACAGTTCGAGCAACCACGGCTGCGGAGCGTAAAAAAGATGTAGGCACACTAAACCTCCGCGTGGACACAGACGGTCTTTGGACCCATGAAAAAATGAGCGTCACGCTCGCCGACCAAAGCGGCAAAGTCGTGTTGAAGGAAACCGCGGCCGCTGCAGAGCTTCGCATGGGCAAAAGCTGGAAGGCTCTTGACGTGCGGCGTTGGTGGCCCAACGGCGCGGGCGAACAGCCCCTATACCGTCTCACCGTCGATCTGCTGGACGACTCTGGAGGGGTGATGCAGCAATTCAGCAGAACTGTTGGATTCAAACATGTAGAGTGGCTGCCATGCCAGGGTGCGCCGGCCCATGCCGACCCGTGGATTTGCAGCGTCAATCATCAGCCCATTTTTCTTCAGGGCGTCAACTGGACGCCCATCCGGCCGAATTTCGCCGACTTGACCGAATCGTTCTATCGCACGCGGTTGACCACTTATAAAAAACTGGGCGTCAATATTCTTCGCATCTGGGGCGGGGGATTCCCCGAGAAAGACTGGCTCTATGATCTTTGCGATGAGTTGGGGATTTTGATCTGGCAGGATTTTCCGGTCTCCTCGTCCGGACTGGACGATTATCCTTCACGCGATCCGGCCGTCATCAACGGCATCGTGCAGATCGTCAAAGGATATCTGGACCGGCGTCAACACCACGTTTCCATTCTGCTCTGGTGTGCGGGCAATGAGCTCTATGAACTGGAGAACGATATGGTGCCGGTGACCGACCGGCATCCCATGATCCGGGCCATGAAAGAGTGGGTCACACTTCAAGATCCCGGACGACGCTTTCTCAGCGGAACGCCCTCGGGTCCGAACAAAATCGCCGACTGGGATAATTTCGGCAAGCAGATCAACTGGGATGTTCACGGCCCCTGGACGTTGCCGGTAGCGGAGAACGACGCGACCATGCAGACCGTCCGCCGCTTCTGGCTTTTAGACGACGCCCTGTTTCATTCCGAAGTCGGCGTAGCGGGCGCCATGTCGGCTGAGATGATCGAACGCTATCGGGGCGAATACCCCGCGTTGCCCGCCAACACCGACAATCCGCTGTGGAGGAACGTCAATTGGTGGATTGAGTGGGACGACTATTTGAGAGAGCACCACGGTCAGGAGCCCGGTTCCCTGAAAGAATATGTCGCTTGGAGCCAGAAACGGCAGTCCGAAGGCCTGGCCATCGCCCTGAACAGCTGCAAGAAGCGGTTCCCCGGCTGCGGCGGCTTTATTCTTTGGATGGGACACGACAGTTTTCCCTGTCCAGTCAACACTTCGATCATTGACTTTGACGGACATCTCAAACCCGCGGCCCGCAGGTTGAAAAAAATATTTAACCGCTGATCTTTCTGCTCATCACCACATCGCAGTTGCCACCCGGTCCCTGATCGGCTACCGGAATAAAACCCGCCCGGCGGTACAACGCCAGCGCCTCTTTGAGCACCGAGGCGGTCTTGAGCACTACCTCAGAAAAGCCGCGCGCTTCCGCCTGCTGCAAAGCGAACTGCAATAGTTCGCGACCCAATCCCTTGCCGCGATAGTCGGCGGCCAGATACATGCGCCTCAGCTCGCACACCGTTTCCGATGCACGATGCAGGGCCACGGTGCCGATCAGTTGCGCACCGTGCATCAGGACATAAAAGGCGCCCTGCTGCCGCCAATAGTTCGCTTCGATATCCGTCAGATCATGATCGATCGTCTCCGCATCCATGGTCAGTCCATAGCTGGACAGAATTGGAAAGATCAGATCCCAGATCTGTCGACGGTCGCGGTTATCGGCCATGCGAATATACATCGCATCGCCGACGTTCAACTTTAGTCTCATCCTCCCTCAGATCTATCGTCAAAAGGCGGACGTTTGCTCGCTGCCGTCATTTTTCCAGCCAAAGTTTGCGAAACTCGATCGGCGCCCCCTCGCTCTGCAGGGCGATGGGGCCCGCATCGGCAAAAGCCTTTTCGCCGCGGTTAACCTCCACTCCGTTCACCGAGCAGATGATGCTCTGCCCGCGGCAGACGATGTCGTAGCTGTTCCACTCGCCCACGGGTTTCTCGATGCCGTCTTTCTGATTAGGGATGATTAAAAACGGCCGGTCGTTTTTATAAGTCCTGCCGGCCACGGTGATCTCGCCCGGCCCGATCAGCACCAGGTCGCCGGCATCGCCGGATTTGAGCTGGGCTTCAATGCACAGGGGCCACACCTGATCCGGTCCCTGGCAATGCAGCAGCACGCCGCTATTGCCGCCTTCGTTCACCCAGCGCCACTCGAGATGCAAGTGGTAATTGGAAAAAGAGGCCTGTGTACGAAGGTACCCTGTGGGTTTGCCGCTGCAACGGATGACGCCGTCCTGAATTGTCCAAACCGTATCGACCTGCACGGTTTGATCCGGCACATAGCGCACCCAGCCGTCGAAATTCGCCCCGTTCCATAGAACCGCACGGGTCCTGCCAGGCCCGCAGGCGAGTCCGAGCAGGAAGCCGCTCATCAGCACCATTATCAACGCCATGATTTTTCTCATCTGCTTCTCCTATTTATTCAATGGATTCGAATCATCCACCCGTTGTAAATATTTCATTCAATATCCTTCCGCAGCCAGCAGATCCATGACGATCTCTTCCCGATCCACTGCAGCCGAGCGATGATCTTTTTCCACGATGATCAAATACCCGCCGGATCCGCCCGCAGCCTGATAGGCCTGGATCAGCGCCTGCTGATCGCTCACCAGCCGGCGGCCGTCCTTGTTCGACCACGCCTCAAAGGCGGTCAAACACCCCAGAGAAGGAGTAAAGGGATAATACGCTTTGCCGCGATAGTAATCAGGATCCACGGTGCTGCCATGGGCGACGATCTCTGCGCGGCCGGCCTTTCCGGCATAAAAAGCTTCGTACATGGGCTGGTAGGCTCTCCACCCCGCAGGCAGGAGACGCGCGTATGTTTCCACGGTCCAATCGGCATCCTGGACAGATGCAGAGCGAAAAAAACGCGATGGCGAAATCTCTCCAGGCAGCGCCAGATTCAACACCGGCGTTGGTCCGATCAAATCGCTTTTAGACTCTTCGATGCCGAGGATGCAATAAACGCCCTGCGGCGTATTGCCGTTGGTCAGATAACCAGGCAGCGCGGACAGAGAACGGGCGAGATGGGGAATGCAAAACAGAGAGCCGTCTGGATTGCGCAAAAATTCGCCGTCAGGCTTTTTCACCACCGTGAGCCCGGGATAGTCGCGGTTGGGACGCTGGAAGCTGAAAATAATCGGGCCGCCGGCGCTAAAGGTATGCCGCAGCAGAGCGGACAGCGACGGGCGCGCCTGCAGCCGCTTGGCCGGCGTTTCGCTCAGATCCTGCGCCAGACAAAAAAGCACCGCATCCTCCCGCCATTCGGGAAAACGCGTCTGCAGGTGAGACAGCAGTTTCGCTTGATGAGCCTGACCATTGTCGTTACGCAGCAGATAAAGCATTGCGACCGTATAACTTTTTATATCGCACGTGCTGTCCGCCAGTGTGGAGATTTCCGCGCTGAATTCTCTGGGGTACAGGGCGTAGGCGGTCTCCAGCGCTGCACGCTGCAGCGAGGGATAGGGCGGGTGAAACTGGGCCAACACCTGCTGCAGCGCCTTCTTGCCGGCTTCTGAACGATAGGCCAGCAGCTCCATGGCCCAAAAGGCGGTGACCCAGCGATAGGGGCCGGCGGCGGTCAACCCGATTCTGAATGGATATTCAATGTTTTCCTGAATCATTTGCCGCCGGTAATCCCGCCGCTCGGAGCGGACAAACGACGAGAGCACCGCGGCGCCGCCCCGGTCTTCGTTTCGGGCCGGACGCGCCGGTTTCTCTGGCGCGACGGCGGACCGGCGCTTGAGAAAAGCATCATAGTGCAGCATCACCCGGGCGTCATAAGCCGCGCAATTGATCCAGCCTTCCTCCTCGCCGCGTTGATTCCTCTCCCAATAGGTCGGATACCTCCCGCTCTTTGCATCCTGAGCCTTGGTCATGGCATTGGCCAGCTGCCGCGCCTTGGCCAGGTAGAGCGAATCGCCGCTGGTCCGGCCGGCGGTGAGAAACAGCTGAATGAGTTTCGCCGCGCTGGCATCGATGGGCACATAATAAGCATATTGCTCGAGTACACAAGGGGTGATCCACTGGTCTGTGCGCCACTGCTTTTGCGGCATGGGTTTTTCCCAGACGACGAATTGGTCTTCGGCAAAACGGACCAGCTCTTTGGCTAAATCGAGATACCGGGGTTGTTGAGCATAGTGATCAAAAAGAAAAATCGCAAAAGACGCGGCTGAATGCTTGCTGAGATTGCGATAGGGTTTACTCGCCGCCACATCTTCAAATTGCCCCTCCCAGTTGAACGTTCGAGCTGGACCCTCCATCACGTAGCGGAACGCCCTTTCTTTGCTCTCCTGGTACATGTCGATGTGATACTGTTGCTGCAATCGTTCAAACAACTCGATCATCGCCACTGGAATACACAAATTTTCTGTGGCGCTCCGGCCGTCGCGCAGCATTTTCAGCGGCCAGGTGCCGTTGGCGAGCTGCAGACGCGCGTAGGTGTCGGCGATGCGTAGAGCAGCCTGCAGGTATTTCCGCTCTCTACAGGCATCATAGAGATCCAGATAGGCCATGGCCGTTTCCGCGGGATAGATCAACATATATTGTCCGCTGTACTCCCGGGCGGTGAGCTTTTCCCCTTGATAGGTCGGGGGAAAAAATTCCAGCGCCGCGCCGGCCGGTTCGCTGATGTGGATCAGATGGTCAGCGGCGTTGCGGCTGATTTGCAGCGCGTCCGCCGCATGCTCCGGCGAGAGGCCGGCATACAGCACCATGCTCTCGATGACCGCTGCCATGATCTTGGAGGGATAGCAATAAAGGGCATAGGTGGTGTCGGGCCCGACGCCGCGCTTCCAATGCTGGATATGCGGCAGACGATACAAATACTCCAGGGCCCGGTGGGCGCTCGACCGGTAGTCGCTCACCGGTTCATGATACTGGTCACGGAAAACCGCGGCGCGATAAAAATCGCGCGTCCCGGACAGGCCGAGAGTGGCGCCCTGCGCATTTAAGCCGTATGCCGCCAAATGGACAAATCCGACTGGTATTTTATTCCAAATGGGGGTCAGCGCAGCCCAGGGCGTGTCGGCGATAAAGCCGTATTGCTGACTGTCCGCCGCCGTGGCGATAAACCGGTAGAAGACCGCTCCGTCGACCTGGTTGAACTCAAAGGAGGGCGCATACATGAAGCAGGTCGCATAGCGGTTCCAGAACGGCGTCTTGCCGGGATAGCCCGGCCGAATGGGGATCAGAGATTCCTGCTCTGCGAGATCGCGGAGGGCTCCTGCGGACGACGGATCTGCGGCCGCAACGCTGATCCACCAGCCTGAGAACAAAAGCACGGCGGATCGGATGAAACGTGTCGTCATTTTTTCACACTTTGATAAGCAGTGATGGTCACCGGCGTCCCTTGGCTAGGGAACCGAATAAAACGGCCGCTCCGGCGGCTGCAGAATCAGATATCCCTCTCTGGAAGCCACACCGAGTTCTTTATCCAGGCGGGCGTGAGCAGGATCCACTCCGCTGAAGCCCAGCCGTTTGCGCACCTCCCGGCGCAACCACCAGTAACCCGAGTTCCAGGAATACAGATGATGACCGTGCGGCCGTCCGTTAACCGTGCTGATAGACTCGTGAAATGCCGGCATAAAGGCGAGCTCTTTTTTCAATCGCCATACCAGCTGCTCGTCCACCCAATCGCTGTCCATGCCATGGATCAGGCCGTCCAAATAGTTGGCCGCATCGTTGAGGAACCAGGAACCGCCATAGGTGTAGACGCCGCTGTGTCCATCCAACAGATCCCCGTTGGCCTTGGAGATCACCCGCATGCCGTAGGGCGATTGTATCTTCATGGTGGTCTGCAGATGGCGCTGCACCATTTCATCGGTGAGCAACTTTTCGCCGAACACCGCAAAAGTCAGGGTCTCGCCGTACAAGGCATCCTGGCCGATGTATTCCGGTTGCATCAGGCTGGTGGCCATATAGCCGCCTGATTCGTTGAACAGGCGCCGGTATCCGGCGATGGCTCGAGCGATGTCCTGATCCGCGACCTCCAGGCCGAGTTCGCGGGCGGCCAGCAGCGCGCCGCAGTGGTAACCCTGATTGGAGGAGGGCGCGTCCCCATCCTCATAAGGCAGTTGATCGTGATAAGTGCGAAACGCCTTGGATTCCGGTTTGAGCCGCGGAGGAAGATACAGGCCGTCCTGTTCGTGTTCGCGGATAAAGCGATAGGCGCGCCGTACCGTGCGCATATCCAATTCGCCGCCGTTGCGTCTGACCAGAACCGCCCAGATCAGATAGCACTGGGCGTTGTCCTCATAGTTGATGCGTTCAAAAAACATGGCCGCATGCGCTTCCCGATCAAAACGGGGATCATCCAGACCGCGGCTCATGTAAAAACCGTCGGTCACCCACTGTTTCCAGCCATAGCCGATGCCGGAGATGAACAGGTAATCGCTTTCCGGACGCAACAGATTGCGGCGCAGCAGCAGATAGGACGTGTTGCGCAGTATGGCTTCCACAGCCGATTGATTGAAGCCTTTTACATTGGCCAGCGCCAGGTGCGCGGCCAGTTGTACATCGTAGAGCGTCCGCACGCTGGAGGAAAAGACCCAGGTTCTCCAGGTCTGCGTCTCTCCCTGTTCGATGCGCTGCCAGCCGTCAAAGACGCCGCGATAGACCGAAGTGGCATCCAGGTGAAAAGGGATCACGATCGTACGCTTTGCGGAACCGTCGCCGTTGCATAGTGAGAATCTTTTTTGCTCAACGTTGAATTCCATGAAACAGCGATTCTCCCACAGACCGGGCGAATCAGCGATCAGGCCGTATAACCGGTCGCCGATGCGAACGCCGAGAAAGGGAAAAGTCTGCCGGCCCTGTTGGCCGAATTCCGGGCCTGAGCAGCTGGGACTGTACTGCGTGGTTTCCCGCTCTTCGCCGAGGAAAGAATAGTAGACGCCGTTTTCCATCGTGCGCCAGCCGAAATCGAGGTAATAACGGTGGTCGGCATCTGCGGTTACTGTCACCGTGCGCTCCAACAGTTCCGGCGTCAGGCGGCGCCAGGTCTCGGCGAACGTCAACCCTTTGCAGCGGCCGCCCTGCAGTCGTAAAAGGCCGTTCTCCTGGACTCCCTGCTCATACTGCACTGCAGTGGTTTCACCGGGAAGGACCAGTCGCAGACCGCTCTGGTCCGCCAAAGGAGAAAACACCAGGGTAGCTGTGTCGTATATTCTTATCGTTGCCTTGTGGTCCACGCGGACCATTTGCGGCCGGACCTCCGCATGTGAGATGACAGCAGCTGAGAGCAGGATCGGCATGACTATTGTTTTCCAGCGTTTCATTTTGATCCTTTATAATGATCGTTAAAACTCCTAAACAGCTTCATGGCCAAGCCTTCTAGGCCTTCTGCTGCAGGACTCATCAACGAAGCGCCTGCGGCTGATAAAAAAACCCTAGCGGAAGACGGCTGATCTGGGTCAGGGCCAGCCCGTTGTTCTCCCTCCGGTCGCCGGCGCAATAGGCCAGCAGCACATAGTCGCCGACGAACTCGACGGCGGTATAGCAGTACCATCCATTCGGATCGTCATGAATGGTTTTAAGGTTCGTCCACGTTTGACCCTCATCTTGAGAAACAGCAGCGGTGAACGGCGTGCGTTTGCCTTTCAGCGCCGGGTCGATGCGCTCGTGATTGTTCCACAGCAATAGAAGATCGCCGGTTTGCGGAATCCGCTCAATGGTGGCTGGAGACAGGGGCGATATCATGTTCGAAGGCTGCAAAGCAGACCAGGTTTCACCCCGATCATTGGAATAGCCGATGTACTGCGACCCGGCGTCGGTCCGGCAAAAGAGCAGCAGCCGTCGATCCTTCAGCTCCACCACTCCGGGTTCCTGTAGGGTCACCTTTTTGGACTCTGAGGAACCTGCCACAGGGGCATAGTGACCTTTGCTCCATGTACGGCCGTTGTCGTCGGAATGGGCACAGAGGATTTGCGCCTGGCCGGTCCATTTCGACCAGCCGGCTGCATAATGCAGCGCCAGAGGCAGCAGCAACCGGCCGTCCCGCATGCGCACCACCCGATCGTTGTTCATCACATAATAGCTCGAATCCTCCTGCGGAAAAACCGCCAGCGCTGTCCCCCACGTCTGACCTTCATCGCCGGACAACCGCAGCATCGGACGGCAGTCTTGCCAGGAATTTTTGCGCAGATAGAACAGCCCGATGGTGTCCGGAGTGATCCGTTCCAGAGATACGGACATGACGTTCAGTCCGCCTTCCTGGGCGACCAGAACCACGTCGTCCTCACTCCAGGTTTTTCCCTGATCGTGGGAAATGCGCTGAGCCAGATGAGCCGTCGCTTCGTCAGCGGCGCCGGCGGTGAAATGGGTGTAAACAAACAGCAGAGCCCCGTTCTTCAGACGAATGAAATCCCCTTCGCTGTTGCGCGGATTCGCGACGCTGGGCGCCAGCCGGAGAACGGTTTGCACCGGATCTGCGGAGACGGTCGTTCGAGGTGAATGGGAACAGGAAACCAAAAGCGAAAGACAGGCATAAACCGCGAACCATTTCATGGTGTGTGCCCCTTTTCCATAAATCGATGAAGAGCGCTTGAACGGAACACCCTAGGCGATTCTTTTGTAAACGCGCTCCATATTATCTTATAAATTCGGAAACAGCCGATCCCTTTCAGAGCTGCGGCGGGATCAGCGGGATGCGTTAGTGCAAATTCGGAATGGGGGCCTGCAGCCAGTTCACGTGCACCAGCCCTGCACTCCAGTTTGATGCCGGCGGCTGTTCGGCGCCAAAGACCCGGTTGAAACCGCTTACTCGGTCTTGAAGCGTTTGACAGGAAAACTCTTGTTTCGCCACCCGCACGTCGAATAAAAATTGAATATAATCCCAAATGGAGCTCGTGGCCTGTTTGCGATCGTCTCCCGGCGTCCATTTGCGTGCGATTCTGCTGCAGACCTGCGGATCCGTGGCCCGACGCGCAGCGGTGGACCGCCAGGCTGCACAAGCCGACTGCAGATTCTTTGGGCCGCCGATCAGTTTTCTCAGGGAATCCGCTTTGCCAGCGGCAATGACCGCCAAAAGATGTTCCACAGCGGAGAGGTTCATGTTGGTGCGAGTCAACTGCCGCCATTCGGCGTGACCGCCCATGACTGAATCCGCCGGCCAGGTATGCGGCGCATCATAGCGCAGATAGCGGAACTGCCAACCGCACACCGGCGTGCCATCGTCCAGATACTGGTACGCCCAGCCCTCTGGTTTTTCAATCGCTTTTAGCCAACCATAACCCTGCCGCAGAACATTCGCATAACGTTCATCAGAAGTGAGTGCATAGAACCAGGCCGCATGGGGAGCGATAAATCGAACAAAAGTGCGCGGCTCGATGGCCGGCATTTCAAAATGGCGCGCCTGAATGGGCTGATTGTAATAATCATATTGCTGACACCATCCGCAAACCGCGCCCTTGCCCAAACGGGTATCGAAAATCCATTGGCCGATGCCGCCGAGTTTTGCCAGATATTTGCCATCGCCGGTCAGGGCCCAAGCATGAAACATCTGCATGGCTGAGTTGGTGGTCGCGCCGTCGTTATAAGAGCCGCCGACGCGCACGCCGCGCTGGCTGGTCCAGGCGCCTTGAAAACGAGTCAGCGACAGATCATATTCATCCGGCCAGCTGCCGTTGTCGTTTTGGATTGAAAGCATCAGATCGGCGTTGCGCACAGCTGCGTCACGATATTTAGAATTTCCGGTGAGACGATAGGCGTAAAGCAGCAGAAAAAAGGGATCGGACTGATGGCCGTCCTGTATGCGGACCACATAATCGAGCCAGGGAACCCAAGTGCGGCCGTCCGGATCGACGATATACGTTTGCGCCCAAAAGCCTCGCGCTAGTTGAGCTTGAACCAGCCAATCGGCATAGGCTGTTCCCTGACGCAAAAGCGCGGAATCGCCGGTGACCAGAAAACCGCTCAACAACGAAGCGGCCTGCAGCACGGCGCCGCCGTTGGCCAGATCGACCTTGATGCCGCCGGGCCGTACATGCTGGGAAAACGGGAACGGTTCTTCCCCGCTGATTCGGGTGCGCGCCGGATTGCGTGGAATGCCGTGCACCGCCTCTGCATCGATAAATCGGCCGTAAGCGCGGATCTGTTCCGCCGCATGACGCAGCAGAGCCGGATCAATGGCTGCGAGGCCGGCCGTCCCTTTGTTCTCGTTGCGACTGTTCTGGCCGAAACCCAGGGTCCACAGCAATCCGGTCAGGAGAAAAAGTGCGATTCTGTTGACCATTCTCGATCATCTTTGCTTATGTTCTGCGGCCTTGTGCGTTTGTATGCCCAAAACACGGGAGGCCGCACTGGACAGGCCGCAGGGAATTCACACATGCGTTGCGGAAGCCGGTGAGGATGAGCCGGATTAAACCTGAGGCAGGACCAGCTTTTCCAGCCAATTGATAAACTCGCGCTGACGGATGGCGGCGTCAAGCACATGCTCATCGATGCCCAATTGCCAACGCAGATCCTTGCGGCTGGGATCGCTGAATATAGTCTCCAGCTGTTCTACGTAACGGTTTAAATCCTCTGCGTCGCTGAAAAAGCCGGCGCGGATCAGCCGTTCCGCTCTGGCGACGATGAGCCGGGCCACCTCGTGCAGGTCATATTCCGGGTGATACTGGGTCGCCCAAAATTCGCCGTTGTCGTGTTTAACCGCCACAGCCTGCACGCGGGAGAAATCGTTGCTCGCCAGCCACAGACCGCCGGCCGGCAGTTCGGTGATCTCGTCGTCATGGCTGATAAAACCGTCAAACACCTGCGGCTTTCCATCATACATCGGGTGCACGCGGCCCTGATCGGTCAAATAGACTTTGCGCGCCAAGCCCATCTCCCGGCCTTTGGGATTCGAGGCCACTTGACCGCCGGCGGCATACACCGCGATCTGCGCCCCCCAGCAGGTGCCGAACTGAGGCACGCCGACGCGATAGGAACGACGAACCAGATCGAGAATTTTCGTCACCCGTTCATCGTGGGTGTGATATACGGTCAGATTGCAGCCGGGCCAGAGCACGCCGGCATAACCTTCGAGTTCTTTTTCACCGGGCAAGGTCACGCCCGGATCGCTGGAATAGAACAGATCATATTTCGCTTCCGGCGCATACTTTTTCAGCATGTTCACATAGAGCATTCCCGCCACAGTCATTCCGACCTGTTCAAACTGCTCCCGGCTCTCGCGGGGATAAGCATCCACAATAATGAATTTCAATTCTCTTTTCATTTCCCGTTCTCTTCTTTGCGGTTCAAAGCATCCACCAATTCCGGCAGTCGTCGATAATCGTCAAACACCGCGTCGGCGCTAGTGTGTGCAGCGCCCCGATCCACGGCGGCCGTGCACAACAGCGCATGCATGCCGGCCTGTTGAGGGCCGAGGATATCGTTGTGTTCGCGGTCGCCGATGTGCACCATCTCAAAAGCCGACAATCCCAGCTTTTCCATGGCGGTCTTGAACACGATCGGCGCCGGCTTGGAAAAACCGATCTCATCGGAAAAAATAAAAGCATCGAAATAAGAGAGCAGCCCCTCATCGGCCAGCAACGTTCGCAGACAGCGGCCGGGACTGAAAATCGCGTCCGAGATCACCGCCAGCTTGTACCGCTTGTGCAAAGCGGCCAGCGCTTCGTGCACGCCTGGAACAAAATCGGGCCGGAACTCGAGCTCCATCTCTTCATGCAGCCGGACCAGTTCCCGCCTTTCCGTCTCTGGCAGCTCTCGCTTCAACGCCTTGAAAATGATATCCAGCCGTTCACTGACGGTCCAGGTGACATGGTGATCGTGCCACACCTTGCGAAACGCCGCATCCGCAGCGTTATAAACCACTTCCACCGTCGCCGGATCGATGGGCTGGTGCTTGGCCAGGAACCGATGCGTCAGCTGCCGGCGCTCCACTGCTTTGCTGGGCCGGCCGGCAGCCCGACGTTTGGGTTCATCTGAATCGTCGATGAATACCGTATCCCATAGATCAAAAGTGATCCCTTTAATCATTCTGTGCAGCCGCCCTTCCGGTTAAATCAATTTTTTCAAAATGTCGGCCACATCGCCGGGGACCACCTTGCGCGGATTGCCTGAACAGCAAGGATCTTCCAGCGCATAGGCTTCCAGCTTGGGAATCATGGACGCCGGAATATCGAAGGATTTCAGGTTTGTGGGCATGCCGACGCCGGTCAACCACTGGCTCAAGAGCTCGATGAACGCCTCAGCGCTGCGTTGGCCGCCCAGCAGCATGGACAAATGCGCCAGCTTTTCCGCCACGCCTTTTTCCTGCATGTTATAGATCATCACTTCCTTCAGAACAGCGGCGTTCGCCAAACCGTGATGCAGGTCAAAATAGACGCCAAGACCGTGAGCGATCGAGTGATTGATGCCCAGGCTCTTTTGAAACGCAGTGGCGCCCATGGCAGAGGCCATCAGCATTTCGCCGCGCGCCGCCAGATTTTTGCCGTCCTGCACTGCGATAGGCAGATTGTGGTACGCCCGAACCATAGCCTCTTTGGCAATGCCGTCCGCCAAGGGATGATAGGCATCCGCTACATAGGCCTCCAAATTGTGCACGAACGCATCCACGCCGGTGGCAGCCGTCAACTTGGCCGGCAGGGTGACGGTCAACTCGGGATCGAGCACCGCGATGTTGGGCATGAAATAGGGCGAAAAAATGATGGTCTTTTTATTGGTGCTCTTGAGCGTGATCACGCTGCTGCGGCCCACTTCGCTGCCGGTGCCGGCAGTAGTGGGGATGGCGTAGAACGGCGGCATATTGTTGGAGATGTATTGCGAGCCGTCTTTCATGTCATCGTATTTCTCCAACGGACCGTCGTGCGTGGCCATGCATTTGACCGCTTTGGCCACATCCAAAGCGGACCCACCGCCCAGGCCGAGCACGAACTCGGCGCCGGCCGCCTTGAACGCCTTGGCGCCGTCATAAACATTGTCGTCCACGGGATTGGGCTTGACATCGCTGAAGGTGGCAAGCTCGATGCCGGCGTCTTTGAAATAACCGCGCACGGTGTCGCCGAGGCCGGCCTGCTCCACGCCTTTGTCGGACACCAGCAGGCCCTTCTTCAAGCCGCTCTGCGCTAAGGTTTTCGCCACATCTCGGGCAGCGCCCGGGCCGTATTCGATGCGAGTGGGGAAATTATAAGCATGTCGTTTTGTAGGCATATGTCCAGTGCTCCTGTTATTTGGTTTTATAACGCAGATGATAAGATTTCGGTCGAGTGATGTGCTCGAAACCGACCGTAGACAGAGTGCAGCCGCGGCCGGTGTCCTTGACGCCGGTCCAGGCCAAATACGGATCCAGGTAATCGCAGCGGTTCATAAAACAGGTGCCGGTGGCGATGACGTCGCTGATTCTGACCGCCGCGGCTTCGTCCTCGGTCCATACCGAGGCCGTCAATCCATATGGGCTGTCGTTCATCAACTCGATGGCCTGCTCGTCGTTTTTAACTTTCATAATGCCGACCACCGGACCAAAGGTTTCCTCTTTCATCACATCCATGCTGTGATCCACGTTCACCAGAATCTGCGGCGCCAGATAATTGCCGCCCAGCTTGGTGTTGGGGAACAGCGCCGGATCGATCAGGGCGCGGGCGCCCTTGGCCAGCGCCTGGGCGATGTGAGCGCGCACGGTATCCGCGCCGCTGCGTTTGGCCATAGGCCCGAGCGTAGTCTCGGGATTCAGCGGATTGTCCAACCGGTACTGCTTGGTCAACTCCACGCAGCCCTCGACGAACCGATCGTAGAGCGATTCGTGCACATAGATGCGCTCGATGCCGCAGCAGGATTGTCCGGAATTGTAAAACGCGCCGTCAACCAGATTCTCCACCGCAAATGCCAGGTTGGCGTCAGCCCGCACATAGGCCGGATCCTTGCCGCCCAATTCCAGCCCTACGCCGATGAACCTTTCAGCCGCGACTTTTTGGATCGAGTGGCCGCCGGAAACCGAACCGGTGAAAGCGACGAAATCCACCCGTGGGTCGAGAATCACTTTGGATGTGTCGTCATGATCGAGATGAAGATACTGAAACAATCCTTCAGGCAATCCGGCCAGCGCGAACGCTTCGGCGAACCTTTCCGCCACCAGCGGCGTTTGCGCCGAATGCTTCAGCACGATGGCGTTGCCGGCCAGCAGTCCGGGCACAATGCTGTTCACTGCGATCAGATAGGGATAATTCCAGGCCGGCACCACAAACACCACGCCCATGGGCTCGCGTTTGATGTAGCGGTGAAAGCCCTCTTTTTCGCCGACCTGAATATCTTTGAGAGCAGACTCGGCCAGAGTCATCATGCCGTTGGCGCGCTCCAGGGTTCCGCGCACCTCATTGGGCCCATAGCGCAGCGGTCGTCCCATCTGCCAGCTCAGCTCTTCGCTGATGCGGGCGCTGAGGCTCTGAAACGCATCGACGAATTTTTGTATGTACGGCACTCTCTCGGCCACCGGCACGGTTCGCCACGCCTTCTGCGCCCGCACCGCGTTGGCGAGCGCTGTTTCGATGGCTTTGCCGTCCGCAAACGGCCGTTCCACATACACCTGGTCGTTTACGGGAGAAACGACTTTTAATGTTTTGGCCATGAATTTTTCCTTTCTTGATTAACAGTTCTCATTCTCGCTCATATTCTTTCAAAATATCGTTTTCTCTCCCAATCCGTCACCGCGCGATCGAACAGCTCGCATTCGCTGTAATAGAAATGGCTGTAATGGCGGTGAACCGCTTCGCCGAAGACTTGCCGGGCAAAGCCGCTTGCTTGGAACAGGTCTGCGGCCTCACGCAGAGTCCTTGGAACTTGCGCGATCTCGACGGCCTGATAACTGTCGCCCTGAGACATCGGCGGCGGCTCCAGGCGGCGGTGAATGCCGTCGAGACCGGACGCCAGGCTGGCGGCAAAAGCCAAATAGGGATTGCAATCCGCGCCCGGAATCCGGCATTCGATGCGCAGACTGGGCCCGTTGCCGAGAATGCGAAAGCCGGCGGTGCGGTTGTCATAGCTCCATCCCAGCCGTGTCGGCGCCCAGGATCCCACCTGATAGCGCTTGTACGAGTTGATGGTGGGCGCATAAAAGACCATCATCTCCGGCACATGGCTGATCCAGCCGGCGAGAAACCAGCGAAAATAGTCCGAACCCTTAACCGGGCCCAGAGCCTGGTCGCCGGCGAATAAGTTTTGGCCGTCCTGCCATAAACTGATATGCAGGTGGCAACTGGAGCCGGCCTGGCCGACGTCCGGTTTGGCCATGAAGGTGAGACTGATGTTCAGCTGCTCGGCCGTCTCCTTCATGCACTGCTTGTACACGCAATGCCGGTCAGCCATGGTCAACACATCGCTGTAGCGCACGTTCATTTCATGCTGGCCGAGCCCCCACTCCCCTTTGGAGGTCTCCACCGGCACGCCGGATAGCTTGAGATGACGGCGCACCAAACCGTTAAAGCTCTCTTCGCGCGTGCCCTGGAGCATGTGATAGTCTTCGATGTACCATCCAGCAGGGTGCAGGTGGCTGTACTCTTTTTGCGCAGCGGTTCGATAGGAATCCTGATAAAGATAGTACTCCAGTTCCGAACCAGCCATTGCGGTAAAGCCGGACTCCTTGGCCTTTTCGATCTGATGCAGCAGGATGGAACGCGGCGCTACCGCCACCCGCCTCGCTGAATTTTCCTCATAAACGTTGCAGATCACCAGAGCAGTGCGCTCCAGCCAGGAGGCGATGCGCAGAGTGTTCCAATCGGGAACCAGATGAAAATCGCCATAGCCGGTCTGCCAGCTGGCATAGTCATACCCCTGAATCGGCTCCATCTCCATATCCACTGTAAGCAGATAGTTGCACGCATGGCCGCCGTGTTCCTGGACCTCGTGGATAAAATATTCAGCGTCAAAGCGCTTGCCGAGGAAACGGCCATAGTGGTCGGTAAAAACCAGCGCCACGGTTTCGATGGCGCCGGACTGCACCAAATCGATCAACTCTTGTTGCGTGAGCATGCCGTGCAGGCCGGATTCTCTGCTCATGACTGCATCCTCGATTCTCTGGCGTTCGGCCGATTTTTTAAACAAACCATAAAATGTTTAATTATCCGCACAATTCCAAGGAAAAATTTTCATTCGCTCTGCAGCCGGTTTCCGTCGCAGCGTGTGGGCCGCTGTGACTCAATTCAAAAGGCGCAGACCGCTTTATCGCTGCCAGGCTCACTCCGGGGTCGCGCCGCTGACAGCGATCTCCACCTGGCGCACTTCGATAGACCGGCCGCCGGCTCCCGCGACCTCCACCAGCTGCACTCGATCCTGCAGAGCGGACTGGGCCACTGAAAAGGTGAACACGTTCTGATCCCGGCTCTGCAAATCACAGAGCTCGCTGTTGACGGACAGCTCCGGCGCCTCCACGGCGCCTCCGGCGAGTGGGGTCAGTTCCACGACCGCGGTCACCAGCCGGCCCACCGGTTTAGGCCCAGTGGTCACGCGGAAAAACAGCCGTGGCCCTTTGGCCGGCAGCGGATAATCGGTTGCTTCGCCCGGCGCAAAGACATCGTGAAAGGTCAACAGGTGACGGCGCGACAGAGACGCCAACGTGTCGATGGAGGACATGGCCCGCAAAGTCTTCAGCCAGGTCTGTTGCGGCCAATAATCGACGGTCCGGGACAGAGTGGAAAAATAATTGAACAGATAGACGACATCGGCGCCGCTGCTCAGCACGGTCACCGCCGTGCCCACCGCTGTTTGCGGCAACGCGATTCGAGCCGGCCCGTCCGGATACGCCTGTTCACGGATCTCCAGGCCGCCGGCCAATGTAACCGGATAGGCTGCCAACATTCTTTTCCATTGCATCAGGGGCATTTGCGTGTCCATGGTCGCCCAGCGCGGAGTGACCACGATCAGATCCACCCATCCCTGTTCCGCCCAGTGCACGGCATCCAAGCCCAGGTTTTGCGCCGTGACCGGATGGGCAGGTACGCGCACGCCGATTTTAATCGCATGACCGCGCCGGCGGGCGGTTTGCTCCACCAGCTTGCGCACCTGCTGCAGCCACTCGGCTAAAATCTTTCCGCCCTCCTGTTCACGGCCCGGCTTGAACAGAAAAGGCTCGCGCATAAAGTCGAGCTCCAATCCATCCATGTCATATCGCTGCAGCACCTCTTCAATGAGTCGCCAAAAACGATCGCGCACCGCAGTATGGCTGTAGTCCAGCGTGCGGTCATAATAATCGATCCGGCGACCCTGCACGCGCCAGTATTCAGGATGCGCTTTCCAAAAGGTGCTGTGAATCGGATGGCGCACCTCGTTGTTGTTGTGGGTGTCGTTCATGCGCAGACTGATCCAGGGTGAAATGCCATGGTGACGGCAGCGCGCGATCACTCGCGCCGGATAATCGACGCCTTGCTCATGGAGCGTTTTCATCGAAGTGATCATGCTGCGGTAGCCCCTGCGGCTTTGCGGCGCCATGTCCTGCAGGAACGGCTGATCGTCCCCGGCCTGCGGATCATATCCGCTCCAGAACGAATCAAAACAATCGCTGGCGTAATTGGTGCGTTGCGCGTTGACATTGCACATCAGCACGGTCACGCCGGCTTGGGCGAACAGATCGATCTGGTCATCGACAGCGTGTCCGTTGATCTTTTCAGGAGGAGTGAAATAGAACAGGTCGGTGCTGTCATAGTTAAAAATCAAACCGGTCATTTTTTCAGCCTGAGTTGTTTTGGGCCTGCATACGGCCAATCCGAGAACCGCTGCAGCGGCCAACCCCAGAATCCTGAAACGGATGTGAGTGAAAGCCAAAGGTCGCATACTCTGATATCCTTTCCGGTCGTGCACCAGCCCAAAAGATATTTTCGCAAAGCAGAATTAGTTCTTTCGCAACAGCAGCACATACGCAGCGCCCGGCTGCGTCCGATCTCCCTTGCCCGTGGCGAGAATGATCTCTTTTTTGCCGTCGTTGTCCGCGTCGCCTACAGCCAGCCAGGAAGACTCGGCATAGTCCTCGTTCAAATCCAGCAACCGCGTTCTGACCACGGCGCCGCCGTCCATAACTTTGTACATGAAGACATAGCCCAGATGCCGACTGGTGATCTTTTCCGACATCTCATCCCCGCGCGTCGACAGCAGCAACTCATTCAAGCCGTCGTGGTCCACATCGTCGATGGCCATCATCTTTTCGAAATAGGCCAAATCCAGATCTTCATCCTCCTCCGCAAAAACGCAGGTTACCACAGCCTGCTCCGCGACGTGATAGGCCAGCACCGTCGCCCGGTTGATGTGTTGCTTCCGCTTCCAACCGACCACCAGGTCATTTTTGCCGTCGTTGTCCACATCGCCGACCACGGCGGATGCGTAAAAGCATTTTTGCCCGTCAAATCCATTCAGCACGACCCTCGGCGGCAGCAGCAGATCGCCGGCAGCGTCAAATTCAAAGATTTCCACGCTCGCCTGTTCATCACGAAAGGCGTTGCAGGTGATGTATTCCATCTGACCGTCATTGTCTACGTCTGCGATCAATGACTCTTCTCCAGAGCCGGACAATTGGTGCAGCTTGCGCGCGCGAATAAGCGTCAGCGAAGGATCGACATCGTAGCGGATGATCTCCCCGCCGCCGCAATACGCAGACACCACCTCCTCGAAGCCATCCTGATCCAGATCATGAAAGGCCAGATCATGAGTGTACGAACTGGCGTTGCACTCGGCACGGCACACCGCCAGGGTGTTCAGGGAATCGCCCTGCAGACCCAGGAGGTACAAAAAAGCGGTGCCGCCGGTCTCCTGACCTGTTCCCAGCACAATCTCGTTGCGGCCATCGCCGTCAAGATCCCGCACTTTGACCGCCAGACCCATGCCGGGAAAACTTTGCGCCAGGTTATCCGCCAGACAGCGGCTGACCCAGTGATCCCGGCTTTTTTCGAACAAATACAGCCGGCTGTGCGGGCAGCCTGTGGTCAGAATCTCGTTTAAACCGTCGTTGTCCGCATCGCCGATCTCAACGTCCCAGCCGGCATAGCTCTGATCTACGCGGGCGATCTCTTCACAGCTCCAGCCGTCGGCAGCCTCCGACACCGAGATCGGCAGCCTGCGCTGGGGCGTCAGCGTGATGAGCCTGCTGCCACCGCTAAAGCCCGCGGCGGTCACATACTGCACCGCTGTCGCGGAGAGCCTGGTCGCCCGGCTTTTGTGATGATGGCCGGTTAATACTGCCGCCAGGTTGTCGGCGGCAGGAAGTGTGTTGATGAACTCGACAGTGGCAGGGCTGTTGCCGCTTTTCGGCCATCGTTGCCGACGCTCGAGCTCATAGCTTTTATCCTGATCCCATCCCCAGTCCGGATTGCCGCAGCCGGCTTTGCGTGGATCGCCTGCCACATAGTAGGGAATATGGGAGAGCAACACCACCGGCAATCCCTGCTTTAGGATTTGCTGAAAGAACGCCAGCTGCTCCGGAAGAATCTGATAGGTCGAGTTGTCGATAGCGACCACTTGGATCCCTTTGATTTCATGAGCATGAAAAAAGGGATTTCGCCGGCCATACAACGGCTGAAGCCGTTTTTTAATCCAGGTTTTGCGCAGCTGCGCGCTGGACCCCTTCATGCCTTCATAATGCCAATCATGGTTGCCGGCCGTATAGAGGTAGGGGATTCCGCATTTCTGCAGCGCGGCCTGCACAAAGGCGACGCTCGAGCGTGAAGGATTGTTGACGATGTCGCCGGTCAGCGCAATGAGGTCCACTTTCAGGCTCTTCGCCTTGTCCAGGAGTTGCAGAAACTGATCCACCGGCCGCGCCGGCTCGCCGGTTCGACCATCCGGCCGAGTGATGAAGGCTTGGTCCATGCGGCGACTGTACCGCCAGAATTTTCGCTCGCTGGAATCCACAACGCTGATGTGCGTATCCGTGATCTGCAGGATGCGCAACGTGTCCTGCAAACCCTCGATACAGATGAGTGCGGTCGAGTCGGTGTAGTCATGATGCACCAACCGTGCTGCTGTAGGTTGCTCCGGCGCAGCCGGCCGCGCCGTCAGACCGCAGCAGACGCACAAGCATAAAAACAAAACCCGCGATTGTTTCATCGTTCCAGTTCCTTGTGATGAATGCAAAGCAATCTGATTGATCCACACTGCCTCCCGTCGGCCCCTAGTGGACTTTGCCGACTGGAAGCCTGGCCCGCCGTTCGACGGGTTACAGCACGCGGCGGTAGACGAACCGTGCGGTTGGTGCCTGGCTTTTCCGGCTCAACCGGCGCTCTGTGACCGTCAGCGTCATGGCATCCTCGGACAAAACGAACCGACTGGCGGTGGTCAGCGGAGAAAAGCCCTGTGAGGTCTCCAGGATCATGTCGCTGGTGAGCAGCAGCGTCTTTCCGTCTGGATCCCATTCGGCCCGTGTGCGGATCGAATCCGTCTTGGCAGCGAGAAACTCCATACGCCGAGGCAGTTCCTCCAGCGACCCGACCGCCGGTCCGCCGATCACCAGCGTCTTGGCGGTACGGAGCTCGCGATGGTGGACATAGAGCGAATAGCGCACCGTCGTGGTGATGGAAAAAATTTTATCGCGATGATCGATGTCGAGCTCATAGCCGATCCAATAGGTGTTCTTGCTCTGTTTGGCGTCCAACTTCCAATGGCCGGAGAAATCCGGATGATGATCGAGAAACCGGGTGATCATGGTGGGTTTTTCTCCGGCCATGATCATCAGCTCCTCGGGCGGGACGATCTGAAACTCGGGCCCCAACTGCTCCATAATGGTTTTGATGCGCCTCACGGTGTTGGTCTCGCGCACATGCACCGGCAGAAAATAGGGGCGTTGGGGATTCAGGACTGCCAGCTCGCGAAGATCCTCCGCCACTTCTTCCACCGGTTTTTCCGGATCCACATAATAATTGTAGGAGAGCAGCGGCCGTCCGTTCCGGCAGTCGTAGGTATTGGCCGCTGTGTAACCGTTGATAAATCCCAGCGCATAGGGGATATTGGCGTAATAGGCGTCGACGACGGATTTGGGCAGATCGATGTTGCCGACGAATTCATCGCCTTCGGAGAAATCCATGATGCCGAACACCCGCAGATCCATTTTTTTCATCAGCTCATTCTCGCGCTGCAGGGCGCCGGCGAGTTTGTCCGGGGCGAACGCTTTGGGATAAAAATAGCCCGGCCCGCTCAGGGAGCCGATGAAGCGGTCGTTGACCGTGGCGCTTTCATAATAAAACTGCAGCAGCGCCGGCGCGGTAATGAACCACTCTTCATTCGCCTCCCAGCCATAGGGGATCTCGCCCCGGCCGGGCTTCATCCAGGTGGAGCCGGTGCCCATGCCGTCGCTTTGGATCATGGCAAGATATACTTTGTTTTCTATTTTCGGATGGGGGTTATAGCCGGCCTTTTGCCTGAACTGGAAATCGGCGGAGACCGGAACTTGGCCGTGAAAGCTCATGTTGGGCAGCGTCGCGAGACCTTCTGAGATGATCAATCCATGCCGCGACAGCAGGGTGAGATGCTCCGGCTCTTTATCCTTACAGTAGGAATGCCAGCCGTACACATAGCCATACGGTTTCATCTCGCTCATGATTTTGTCCGCCAAACGGTATTCATCCGGGTCAGCCGGACTGGCGGAGAGATCGGTGAAAAAGGCTTTGTGCACCATGCCGAAATCCGCGATCCCCGGCATCATGCCCGGACGGCCGTTCAGCCCGGTGCAACGCTCGCCCAGATAGATGAGGTAGTCACGGCTGCATCGCGGCCAGTACATGTCGTACGCCCATTGAAAGATCTCGAGATCCGATCGATCGGTGAAACGATGGCGAAAATCAGCGACCGGTTTGAGCCCATGCCTTTCGGCCAAAGGGATGTAGGCTTCGGTCACCACCAACGCCTGCTCCAGGCCGGCCACGGTGAACGACACCATCAGCGACGGCACTCTGGTCGGATCCCACACTACATACCCCTTGGCATACTGGACATACTTGGCCACCGCCTCGTCCACAGTCGTGCACGCGACCGCCTTCATCCGATGCCGGGTTTTATAATAATCTAAAACCGCCCGCACGTCCGGATGAATATAGTCCGGCGGATAGAGAAAATAGAGATGCGGTCCATGCTGATTAGCCAAGCCCTGCAAACTGAGCAGCATCGCCTGCCAGGGCAGATCGCCTTCCGCCTCCCAATCGCCGCTGAGGTCCATCACCGTGATGGTTCTTTCCAGCGCACCTGCCGGACCGGCAACAGCCATGCCGGCGCATAACAAAACGAAAAGAAAAATTTGTGTTTTCATACGCCTCTGCTTGATTCGATGAATAGAGATGACATAGGTAACTCGTCTGTGACCGGCACAACTGATTATCGCCATAAAAGGAGTGAGCGAAACGTTTGCAGCGACGCCCTTGTAGATCTGCTATCGTGCTTGCCGCGCATGGCGCAAAACCTGTTTGCGGTTAAAAGGGTCACCGCAAGTTCCGTTCTCTGGAAACAGGGCGGCAGAGATCCTGACGCTAAAGGAAAGTAAAAAACAAATTCAAGAAATCAAACTTGATTTTGCCTGCGGGGTAGGCCATGAAGAGTTCCGGTAGGCCTTTTCACCATGACATAGAAAGAACCGGCAGGCCCGACAGGACCTGCCCTGCTGAATCATTCGGGTTCATCGGGCTTTTGCCGGCAATCCTGAAAATTCAAAAACAACGGCTTGCCGTTCGCGCCGCTTGATGCCATAGAGCACAGCCGCCTCGCTGCGATCCCAGGCGATGCCCTGGCCTTGAATATCCACAGGAACAGTGGCCAGCCACTCCAGCACCGACCCGGACGCAGGCGGACGCAGGACATAAAGCGCCGCAGAGTCGTGCCCGGCGACATAGAGCCGGCGATCCGGCCCCCAGGAACCGCCGGAGCAGCTCATAGGCTTGAACAGAGCGAGAAGAGAATCAGGAAAAGTCCACCAGGCAAGGGGCTGCCAATCGTCGTTGAATTGCACCAGAACAGTCCAGCGGTTATCCTTGCCGGTCTGCGCCGCGAAGCGATCATAATGGCCAAAGGCGACCCACCAGCGGTCATCGAACCGGTCGACCCAGGTACAGGACCCCCAGGCGGATCCCAAGTCGTGTGAGCCGATGTGCTCCAAGCTGTCGCAATCCCAGATTTCCACCGAACTGGACATGGGCAGATCAGGATAATTGGAATGGCCGCAATAAAGTTTAGCCCCATGCACCACGCCGCTGTCCAGATGGATCAACGGATGCGTCGGGCTCGACTGCCATCGTTTCATCAGCCGCCCGCTCTGCTTATCGTACTTGGCCACCGCTCGACTGTCGATCGCATAGATAAAGCGCGCATCCACGGCAATGCCCTGGCGCGCTTCAGCCATGGCGATCTCGCGCAGCTTGACCGGAGCTTGGGGGTGCGCTGCAGCATGGAACGTCAGCAGCATGCAAATAGCCTGGCCGGCGCAAAGTATCGTAAGACTTGACCTCATCCTGCAGAACCGGGCGTCTTTAGTTGCCAGCGGGTTTATCGGTCTTGAGCGAATGCATTATGCTCAAAATAGCTGAAAACAGCTTGACATTCAACCATTAATTTGTATATTCGTCGTAAAAGGCGCTGGTTGATCAGCAGGAGAAAATCTGATGAAATTTGCCGCGGGATTGGCGATTATGGTGTGCAGCCTTTGCCTGACGACGGCTGTGCTGCCGCAAGAGTTGACCCAGGATGAAAAAAAAGAGCTGGCCGGACTGCGCCAGGCCTGGCTGGAGGGCCGATGCGCAGCCCTGCCGGCCAACGCCTGGCTGTTCTATCGCAGCGGGGATGAAACCGACCGCCGCAGGGCCGACAGCCTGCTGAATCGGTTCATTGCTCTGCAAAATAGGGACTCGTCCTCCACGGTCTTTGGCCAATGGCCCTGGCGCGAGGGCGCAGAGATCGGCGATCTCAATGTGGCGCTGTTCCGCAGCCATGATATGTTGCGCAACCTGTGGGACCAGCAGGACAAAATGTCGGCCCTCACACGGGCGCAGTATCTTCTCTCCTGCCGGCGCTTGCTGGAAGCGGCCAAACGGCGGTGGGACACCGAGGTGTTCGACATCGGCAGGGATTTTACCGCCTACAGCAACATCTTTTGCCTATGGGTGCAGACGCTGATGCTGGCGGGGGAGCGCTTTGACGACGCCCGTCTGCAATGGATGGCGCGGAGCCAATGGACGCGCTGGTACAACCACATCTCTTTTTACGGCATCGACGAATTCGCCTCGCCCGGCTACAACCACGTGATCTTTAAAGCGCTGTTCGATATCCATGATTTCTGTCATGACCGGCGTATAGAAAAAGAAAGCAAAGAAATAATGGACCATGTCTATCTCCTGCAATCAGCCATCACTCATCCTGTGCTGAAATTGCCGGTGACCGGCATCAGCCGGGACTATCGCGTATTTCTCAAGGAAACGGATGCACGTTCGGCCGTGCTCACCGAGACGCCGACCAACTATGCGCCTCCGCAAAAAGCGTTGGAGATCAATCAACAGCGCAGCTATCCCTTTGAGGTGACAGGCAAGGCGGCGGTTGGACCGTTCCTGTTCAAATCCTATCAGCTGGCCGACGCAGCCATGGGCAGTATGACCGGCGGCGCCTGTTTTCAACAACAGATCCATTGTCTGACCGCGGTGGGAAAAAATGAAAAGGAACGGGCGGTGGCTTTTATTCAGGGATCCAACACGCCGGTGAACGGCTATACGGATCAAATTGGCGCCTCGACGTTATGCGTCTATAATCGCCTGCCCGCGCTGTGGCATCTCACGCAATGGCGCGGCGATATGGCCGAGTATCGCGAAACCTTTGGTGAGTTCGGCCTCGGTCTGTCCGACAAATGGAAAGTGAAATCCAGCGCGCCGGACCATCTGGTGCTGGAGGCTTATGGCTACGAATTGCACGTGTTCCCCTTTGCCGTGCAGGAGGAGAAACTGAGCGGCTGCGCCCTGACGTTGAAACATCGCACTACCTCCAGCCCGCGCTACCATCCCCGGCCCATCGTTTTCGACGAATGGGTGTTCCCGGACCAGCCGGACTGGTTCGGCGTCCATCTGGTGCTGGCACGATCCGGCGAGCGGATCGAGGAGCCGGGTTTGCGTTATGTCCTGCAACAGGGCATCCGAACATTCAGCACCGAACAGGGTCACCGAATCCGGCTGTTTGTGGCTGAAAAAGGCGACACTCGGCAGTTGTTCAACATAGACCCGGCGTTGATGCCGCTGCTGAAAATTGGCCGCTGAAGCGCTCCTGATCGCCAGGGCCTCTTTTTTTTGTCCCCGCAAGGGCGGGCCCGGCTAGTGAGAAAGGAAAGGCGCCGATACGCAGCCAAGCGATCTTCCACGAACGTCTGTTATCATGTCAGGAGATTGCCTCCCTCCATTCTACATCCAGGTCTTTAACAGCGCCGGTTCCTCCGCCCGCAATAACAGCCTTTCTCACAGTGATGCTGCTGCCGTATACGGTCAAACACACTGGTCTCGATTCAGGAAGCGAACAATTACCACGAGACCCTAAAAAAAGTTAGGATTTATCATTTGCTTATAGGCTTGATTTCCGTTCCCTCATTTAGTAAATTACCGCCATGGGAATGAACAGCGACCCAGCCGCGCCGCCGCGCTTGCCGTTGGGGGCCTCTCCGCTTTGAATGGCATGATTTCCGCCAGGTTATTTCCCATTCGCCTCTTGGTGTATAAAAAAGCGCGGCGCAGCAAGTTCACCGGGGACCTGTGATTCTTCCATGAAAAGCTCGTTCGCAGGGTAAGCAAAGCAATCCATCCGGCTATGCAGCGATCCATCATAGAGGAGAAAAGCCGTGAAAATCACCGCTATCTATTCGCTCGCCTGGATCGGCCTGGTCTTTCTGGCCATTCTAAACGGCGGCTTGAGAACAGCGGGATACGCCCGCTTTATGAGTGATCTGTCCGCCCACCAGCTGTCCACTTTGATCGGCATTTGCCTCTTGGGTCTCTATTTCTGGATTCTGTCGCTCCTTTTCCCCATCTCTTCGGCCCGGCAGGCCTTGCTGATCGGCGGCATCTGGACGATCCTGGCCATCGCCTTTGAATTTCTCTTCGGCCATTTCGTCATGGAACACCCGTGGTCAAAATTGTTCGCCGACTATAACCTGCTCAAGGGCCGATTGTGGTCGCTGGTGTTGATCTGGACTTTTATCGGCCCCTATGTCTTTTACAAGCTGCGGCGATCCTGAGCCAAATGCTGGTCGGCAGAACCGGCTGTCCTTTTTCGGAAAAGACCGACTCTGAACCCAGGCTCCCCGATCGCTTCAGACCTCCTGGTGGGCGCTGAACCGATCTGAGGGCGCAAGCGTTCTGCCCTCCAGGCGCGGTTGTGATTATATTTGTTTCAATGGTACGGCTCGTGCTGAGAAGACACTTGCCCGCGAACCAGTCGAAGAAAATCCAGCGATCATCCATCAAAAATATAGGGGGAAAGATGAAGGGAATTAAAAACAAAAATTTATTCGCTCTTCGGCCTGCTTTGGCACTCCTCTTCATTGTCTTTTCACTCGCTGGGTGCACTTTAAACAACGACGATGAGCCGCAAGACGGCCGCGCCTCCACTGCGCAAATCCGGACAGCCAGGATCAGATTGAACGTCGAATATGTCAATCGGACGACGCCGCTGATTCAAGGATCCACCAACCTGCCCGATGGCGCCGAGATCACGGTGGAAGTCCAGCACGCGGACGGTACCATGATCGGACGAGACGAGACCATTGTCCGCAACGGGACTTTCGTGGGCGGCCCCTTTGGACCTCCACAGGGGTTGACGAGAGGGAAATACCGGGCCATCGCCCGAATCGTCCGAACCTCTCTGCACTATCCTTCCTTAAAAAAGAGCGACCAAAAGACATCGCTGGAGATGGGCAAAACGACCGACAGATATGAGGCGTCGAAGGATTTTGAAATTGAATAAACCTTTTTACCTATCTCACGAGTAAAAGTCAGCGAAAATTTTACCCATTTGCCTGGTTTTGCAAGCCCAACCAAGATCATCCGGCGCCAACGGCGGCGAAGCTCCAGCCACAATTTTCGACAGCTGCCCTGTCAGGGAAAAAATATTGTTTAATTTTATAGATGAAATTGCTATTTTTAATCAAAAGTGATTGACACTAACCGGCGTTGGCCAACGATGTCCCTGTTTGCAAGACAAATCTGGAAAAAAGCACTGCCGACGATGATCGCCCTGATCCATCTCATGGCCTCCATCGGCTTTGCCGAAATCGAACACCACTGCCGAAAGCATTCCCATGTACACAGCGTTGCGGAGCGATGTTGCTGCGCAAACGAGCATTCGGGAGAACAAGCCTCCTGTTGTATTTTAGTGTACCATGGGACACCGGATAACCCGGGTTCCAGCGGTCCATCTTTTTCCACTCCAGGATGCTGCGAGCTGGTCAGTCATTTCAACCGGGTGGAAGAAACCGCCCCTTCAGCGTCGGCCCATTCTCCGCACACTCTGGTTCGCGCCGTTGTTTTGCTCCCTGCGGAGAAAAACAGCGCGCTCGAGTTCCCCGTTCGCACTCTGTTTTCATTGACAGCTCCGCAGCTCCGTCTTCCTCTGCTTAATTGATCGCCAAGCAAATCTCTCATTTTTTAAAACAGGCCGGTAAAAGCATCACCGGCCATCGCATCAAACCGTTCATTTTCAGGAGAGAGGTTTGCCATGAAAGCATTGAACTTAATGCTAACGCTCTGGGCGGCAGGAACCGCCCTGCTTTTCGCTCAGGAAAAAGACACCTACACCTGCGGTCACATCTACGGGATCGTTTATCATGAATCCCATCAGGATACCCTTCCCCTGGTCCATGCCAATGTTTATTGGCTGAACACCGCGACCGGCACCACCACCGATGACGAGGGGTTTTTTCGGCTCGACCTGTCAGCGTCGAGCGATCGACTGGTGGCTGACTATGTCGGTTATTCGGCTGACACGCTTACTGTGCGACCGGGCATGCACAACCTGGCCATTCACCTTCAACCGGATCACCGGCACGGTGAAATGACCATTACTGGTGAGAAACCCCATACTCATCACCTGCACGAGGCGGAGGTGAACACTCAGATCATCACCCGTCAGGGTTTGCGCACTCTGGCCTGCTGCAATTTGGCCGAAAGCTTTGAGAACAGCCTGTCGGTGGATGTGGAGCAAAGCGACGCGGTAAGCGGCGCCAAGCGGATCAAGATGCTGGGACTCGCCGGTTTTTACACCCAGGTGCTGGTGGAAAAAAATCCGGTGATGCGCGGCCTGATCAGCCCCTTTGGCATGGAGTATATTCCAGGATTCTGGATAGACGCCATCGATATCTCCAAAGGCACCGCCTCAGTGGCCACGGGCTATGAATCGCTCACCGGCCAAATCAACATCGAGCTCGTCAAGCCCGAACAGGCCAAACCGGTTTCGTTCAACGCGTTTCAAAACAGCATGGGTCGTTCCGAGCTGACCTTTACCGGCGCAACCAAAGTGTCGCCCCGGGTCTCCACCATGCTCCTCTCCTATGCCAGTTATAACCGGCAGCGCTGGGACGAGGATAACGACACCTTTCTCGATATGCCCCTGGTGTCCCATCTCAGCCTGATGAACCGCTGGAAGTACAGCGGCGAAGGCCGGGACGGCCAGGTCGGCTTCAAGATACTGCAGGATCGCCGCGACGGCGGTCAAGCCCATTTCGACTTTGACCGGCCACCTTCGGCCAATGCGCTCTATGGTTCGCGCAACCGAATACAGCGCTACGAGTTCTTTTCCAAAGCAGGCAGCGCTCTGGCTGACGGCAGCAGCCTTGGCCTGATCCTCTCAGGATTCCACCACCGCCAGGAGTCCTTTTGGGGTAAAAAGAGCTATGACGGCGATGAAAAGAGCCTTCACGCCAACCTGATCTATGAGAAATCCGGCGAGCGCCACACTGTTTCTTCCGGCATCTCTTTCAGCATGGCCCAGCGCGACGAGGTTTATCAGCAGCAGCTCTTTGCGACGCACGAGCGGACGCCCGGGGTTTTCGTCGAATACACCTACAAGCCCGTTTCGCACTTGAGCGTCATGTCCGGATTCCGTTACGACCGCCACAACCTGTTCGGCTCTTTTTACACACCGCGCTTTCATCTCAGATATCAGATGGATGCATTGACCTCCCTGCGGCTTTCGGCGGGAAAAGGCTATCGCGTGCCTCATCTATTTATGGATAATCCTTCGATCCTGGCCAGCGCCAGGGAGGTGATCTTTCAGGAGCCGCTCAAAGCCGAAGAGGCGTGGAACGCCGGAATGCAGATCACGCGTGATTTTTCGCTGGGGCCGGACCGTCCCGGGACTGTGGTGATTGATTTCTATCGCACTGAGTTTGTCCAGCAGACGGTGGTGGATCTGGACCAGAATCCGCAGGCTATTCTGCTCTACAACCTTGACGGCCGTTCCTATTCCAACAGCGGCCAGATCGAGGCGACGGCGACAGCGGTCAAAGGCGTGGATGTGACCGCCGCCTATCGCTTCAACGACGTGCGCATGACCTTTGCGGACCGGCTGAATGAACTGCCGCTCAATCCGCGCCACAAGGGTGTGCTGGTGCTCTCCTATGCGCTGCCCAATCGCAAGTGGCAGTTCGACGTCACCACCCAGTACAACGGCCGCACACGGCTGCCGAACACAGCTGACAATCCCGAGATCTACCGGTTGGCAGGGCATTCGCCCGATTACGTGCAGCTCTTTGCCCAGGTGACGCGCAAATTCAACAAGCTGGAGCTCTATCTTGGCGGTGAGAATCTCACCGGCTTTCGTCAGCGACAGCCGATTCTGGCCTGGGATCAGCCGTTCAGCCCTTACTTTGACTCTTCACTGATCTGGGGGCCGACCTCTGGCCGGCGGTTTTATCTGGGAGTGCGGTTGAATTGAGCTGAACTAAAACAGCCCGTCCGTCACGACAGGGCTGCATGTTCGGATTGATATTTTGTTCGTCTGCGAACTTGGTAAAACGAGGCGAAAGGACGACACCGTATAGCTTTACGCCGAAGAGGCCCTTCTCATTTAATGCCCTTGATTTTAACGGCTTGAATGGCTATTTTGCAAAGGATAGATAGGAGGGTCATTCGATGAGCCTGTTATCGCATTTTCTTTCAGAGAACCGCCATTCAAAAAATCTCGCCTATACGAAAAGGTCGATCCTATCGGTCGGCCTTTTCTTGTTTTCTCTAACTGTGCTCCTCAGCCTGACCTGTTCAGAGGATAAGGGTCCAACGAAGAGCGAGGGCAAGGAGGATACGGACATCGTCATCGATGACGATCCGGTCGTGACAGGTTTTATTCGGAATCTGGGCGTCTCTTTTGCAGCCTGGAACCGCACCACCAACCGCGCCGGAGCGTTTGTCTTTACCGCCGATGAACGCAAGGTGTTCAGAGAATTCGGCGATACGCTGCCGGCTTCCGGCCGCTTGCCCTGCTTTGAATACCGGCTGCCCAAAGAGGCAACGGTGATGGCGATGGCGAACGCGATCATCGAACGGGCGGGCCCGCATCCCAATGGAACGGATGACGAGATAGCGATGGTCTGTTTGGACGACAGACAATGGGAGCTCATTTACTCTCATCTCACCCATGTGCGCGTCACTGCAGGGGATACGGTCAAGGCCGGCGATGTGCTCGGAAATCCGGGCGTGTGGAACGCTTCGCTGGGCCGGGTAACCGTGCTGTTGAAAAATTTCACCACCGGTCTCGCTTATTGCCCAGTACCCCACTTTGCGTCCGATGTGGCGGCCGGTCTGCGCAGCGCTTTGACGCAGCATATGCGCGACTGGGAGACCTTTAAAGGGAACAACGCCCTCTACGATGAGAATCAGCTTCAACCGGCTTGTTGTGCTGAATCACTTCCGAGCGTTTATACAGAGGAAAAACCGAAATTCGCCATTTATAACCTCGGCGTTACCTTCGCCCCCTTTAATCCGACAACCAAACGGGCGGGGGATTTTATTTTCAAGAACAGCTATGGGAAGGTGTTCTATGAATTCGCCGCCGTAGTCAGCGCCGGAGGCGGCAAGACCAAGGAATTGCCCACCTTTGAATACCGGATCCGCAAGGAGGCTTTTGTTTTTGCACTGGCCGACGGCGTGGTGATGTTTAAAACTTATCAGCCGGATACTCAGGACTATGAACTGCTCGTGCAATCAACCTATGATGCGGACTGGGCGGTCTGTTACGATCACGTGAAAAACCCCCGCTTTGCGGTGAACGATTTCATCGCCACAGGCGATACCTTGGGCAGCCCAGGCGCCTGGGACGCTGATCTAGGCCGCTTCGAGATCTCGGTCAATAACATCAAAACCCAAACCTCCTACTGCCCTTTTTGTTATTTTGACGAAGCGACCAGCGCCGTTTATCAGGCCAAGGTCGCGCAACACATCAGCGAGATCGAGGCCTTTCTCGGCAACCCGTCCCTGTATGACGAGGCCGGGTATATCTATCCCGGCTGCCGCAAGGAATCGATGAAAAATTAGCGGCATCCCGAAGGCGATGATCCGCCTCGCCACCGTTGCGCACCACTGCAATTCCATTCAAGCAGTTCAGGGTCAGAGATCGACCCTCACCTCCAATGAATCAGGTCCTTGCTTTCCAACAGAAAGAAGTTCATTGGGCCCTTGTCATCCAGCCCCTGATAGAGCATAGACCAGCGGTCATCGCGTCAAATGACGCAACCATTCTCATTACCGTCCGCAGATCCTCCCAATCAAAATCGACGCCCATCACAGGACTGTCGGCGGAGAGATCACGTCCCATCAGAAGATTCGTAGAAGCGCATGCGCTGATGAGGTGGTGACCGGTTGGTTTGCCCCAGCGCATTGAGCCCACATAGCGCCGAGTACACATTCCTCCGCTCGCCGAGAAGCAGATCGACCACCCGTTTATCGATGTTCCAGGGGTTTTCCGAGCCGGTGTCAAAGATTTTTTTCGGCGTCGACCAGTGCCGCAAATCGGCCGAAAACGCAAGACAAAGGTAATGCGTAAATTCACGATACTGCTGATAACAGAACGTTCATCCTGTATCCATGCACAGGACGTTGCCCGACGAAGCGTATCCTTTCACCGAGATGATTTAGATGGGACTGCAGACGATAAAATCTTCCGTCGTCGGCGATCCGGTGTGCCGCGCAACAGCCCGGGGATCGTCATAGGTGAGAAAAAAGAGGGGCAAGCCCCTTATGGACCAACACAGCCGGATCGCGTAAATGCATCTCTTTCCATTATTCATCTCTTTCGCCGTCAACTCGTCGAAAGAATTATTGCTTCAGCGCCGCTTTGGTGAAAAGATAGTCCGGAATGGGCTGGTCAAAGGCGATGCGGTTGATTTTGACCTCAGTCCCTTTGCCCTGTTTCAGCAGGTCTTTGTAAACATAAGCGCAGGGAAACCATCGTCCCTCTATCTTTTTCACATCCTGAAACAGCACGTTTTTCAGTTGCTTGCCGCTTTTAGCGTACAGCTCCTGCTTGAGCGGCACAAAACGCTCCCGGTCGATCCAGAGCTTTTGTTTGGGATAAGCGGCATCCGCCACCACAGCAGTCAGTTCCAGCACCCAGGCGACGCGTTCGCCGATCTGCTCTTCGCCCATCAACTCGGCGCGGTAGATCTCGCTCAACTTGCGGTCGTCCATCAGATCCTCATAAGAAAGATCGCTGCCCATCACCGACTGCCGCAGCAGGTGGCCGGAGATCTGGATGATGCGGTCGGTTGCTGGTGAATAGATCCATAGCCGGCCCTCGAGCTTGAGCATTTTGGTCCCCTTTTCCGCAACGGGCGAGAGGTATTCGGTAAATGATTTTTTCGTTCCTTCGGCATAGCTCTTGGCCGTGAGAGTGCGGCTGCTGCGCCGGCCATGAATCGTCATCTCCGATTCCATCACCCGGTTTGTCGCCGACAGGTTTTGGTCCACCCTGGCCAGAATCTCGTTCGCGTTTTGAGCGCTGAGCGGCGGAACGATCAGGAGTGCCAGCATCGACAGACCGATTTTACTCATAGACAACCTTTCACCCCCTCAGGCTTCTAATTCCTTGAACAGATGGGCGGTGCTGCGCTTGTAGATGCCCAGGCCGGAAAGAGCGTTGCCCAGGGTCATGGAAAAAAGCCCGGGAATAAACCCGATCCAAAAGTCCGTGGCTGTGACCTGGGTCCGTATGACCGAGGGCATCATCATGGTCGATGCCCGCATGGCGTCGCCCATGTCGAGTCCCACCACCTGCAGATATAGGGCCAATGCCAATCCGACGACCGTGCCGATCACCGAGCCGATGAGGCCGATGAGCAGCGCCTCATAGATCAACGTCCGGTAGATATGGCTTTTTTCTTCGCCCAGGGCGAGACGAACGCCGAATTCGCCGTAGCGCCGCAGCCCACCGATCAAGCCGGTGTTCCAAAGCACGACCGACATGGCCAGCACAAAAGCGGTGATTAAAATAGCGCTGATGATATGAGTATAATCGAACAGCTGCGCCATCCCCTCCTGATCGCGCATGGTCACCATCAACGGAGCGAATTCATCCGTGCTGCCGGACCGCCGGGCATTGAAGGAGTCGGCGATAGCCTGCGCCTCTTTCTGGTCATAGCGATTGTTGTTAAAAAAACCGAGGATTTCGCCGGCGGCGTCGGGCATGCCGAGCATCCGTTGTCCGGCGGTTAGATCGATGAGGATGGCGCCGTGATCGAGGGCCTCAGCCCCGAAACGCACCGTGCCGGCGACGATAAAATTGCCGAAGGCCATACTGCCTTCCATGGTGCTGCCGAAAAAAGTAAAGCGATCGCCTGGCTGAATGTGAAATTTTTCGGCAAAATCGTAGGTGATCAAGGCCTCCTCCTCACGGGTCGGTATGTGACCAGAGAGGATAGACGAAGTGAGATTGAAACGGTCGATTTCTTTGGATCCCGGCGTCAGCAGATCGACGGCAAATCCCGTGGCCGGTCCTTGGCTTCGCGTGCTTCCGGATTCATCCGGAAAATCGATCAGCCCGCCGAACCGTATCCGCGGCGCCCAATCCACCTCGCCGATGCCGGCCAGTTCGTCCATAATCTCCTTCACACCGATCAGCGCGAGATCGATGGGCATCTGATCCTGTTCTTCGGCATAGGCGCGGGTCATCGCCTTGAGATGGCCGGTGCTGAAATGGGCGCTCATAACGAACGACTCGCCCAACACGCCGTTCACCCAGGCATGCCCCAGGACCGTCAGGGCCACGCCCAATGTAATGACGATGAGCGGAAGCAGACTGCGATGACGATCATGCAGAACGCCCTTGAGCAGAAAGTGAATCACACTGTTTTCCTTTCACTGCACAGCGGCAGCATCGACTCTTCTCATTGCACTTTGCCCCGCAGGGCCTCAGTGGGTTTCAGTCCGGCGATTCGCCGGGCAGGCAGATAGCTTACCAGGGTGGTCGAAACCACTACCAGCGCCACGGCGAAAAGCACCATGCCGGCGCTGTAGACCGGGATCAGTTTTTCCCCCATGGTCATGCCGACGGCGTCGGCCACCTCGGGCAGGCCGATGCCGTGAAGGGCCAGCCAGCGCAACAGCGGAAAACCGTACACCAGCGCCAGCAACAGAGCCAGAATGCTGTGCGCGCCGCCCTCAAGCGTAAACAGGCCGATCACCTGGCTCCGGGTCATGCCCATGGCCATATATGTGCCGATCTCGCGCCGGCGGCGGAATATGGAGAGCACTTGAGTGTCAAAGATGGCCAACAGCGCAATCGCCAACAGCAGGCCATAGATAATGCTCGAGCCGACTTTTTTGCTGCGAATGATCTCCTCGAACTCTTTGAGAAGAAAAGAGGGTGGGCGGAAAATCCATCCGGATAGTTCAATAGGCGTCTGGTGGTCTGTTGCCGCCACCAGCAAAGTGGCCTGATTGTGAAGGCCGGTCATGTCCTGCAATCGATCCAGAGCTAACCAGATCTGACCGTTGTCGATGGAAGGAACGTTGGCGGTAAAAATCTGCACAATCGTGACCTCGCGCGCATCAAAAACGCCGTGCTGGTCGCGCCAGCGCACCAGCAGGGCATCGCCGGGTTTCAACCCCATGGCCGCGGCCATGCGCCTGCCGATGAACGCCGGAATCTCCACCGAATCGGTTTTAAAGCAACTGGTGGGCAGCCGAAGGATTCTCTGATCGGCGTCAATGCCCTTGAGCAGGACATTGATCATGCGGCCGCCTGAATAGGCGGTGGCCTGAGTGATGAGCAGAGGCGCGAGCTTTTTCTGTTCAACCAGTCTTTGCACTTCCAGCGAAAGACCGGCATGCGCATCCTGCAGGGAAAAAGGATCAAAGCGATCATACTGCGGATGCCAAAACTGGCCGCCGCCGATCTCCCAAGCCTGGGTGTCGTTGCGCGCCTGCAGATTCCAGCCGTCGAGCAGTCCGTTGTAGAAAACGGTCACCACAAAGGCGAACGACAGCACCGCAGCAGTCAGCCACGTGCGCAACCCGGCGCCGATCAGATTCTTAAATGCGAGCTTGACGGCGAGCATGGCCGTTCTCCTCCGCTGTTGAATCGGACTGAGCTTCGTTTACGCACAGCGGCCGTTCGTCTCGAGCCACACGGCCGTCATCCAGAGAGATGATGCGATCCAGATACCCCATCACCTTTTCATCATGGGTGGCGAACAAAAAGGTCGTACCCAGTTCGCGGTTCAACCTTTTCATGGTCTGGATGATATGATGCGAGTTTTTCGCGTCCAGATTGGCCGACGGCTCATCGGCCAGCACCAATTCCGGCCGTTTGACCATGGCGCGGGCGATGGAAACGCGCTGACACTCGCCGCCGGAAAGCTGCGCGGGTCTGGACTGCGCTTTGTGGCTCAAGCCCACCCAATCCAAAGCCTCCATGACCGCTTTTCTCCGGCCCACGGCGTCCCTTTTCTGCAGCAATAAAGGAAACTCGACGTTGTCGTAAACTGAAAACACCGGCAACAGATTATAAGTCTGAAAGATAAAGCCGATGTGATAGTTGCGCAGCGCAGCCGATTCTCGATGGCTGAGCCGTGAGACCTCATGGCCCAGAACAACCACCGATCCCTCGCTGGGCGAATCCAATGAGCCGATGAGGTTGAGCAACGTGGTCTTGCCTGAGCCGCTGGGTCCGACCAGTCCGGCGAACTCGCCGGCGACAAAACGCAGAGTGATGCCCTGCAGAGCGGTGAAATAGCCGTCTCCGATGGGGAATCGCTTGACCAGGTTGTTAATGTCGATGATCTGTTTGTTTTCCATAAAAGCCGCCGCTGTGATAAAAAAGGTCCACGCCCTGAAACATAAGCAACCGGCCTGATTTCCCTTTAGATCGAACGCCATCAAGCCGTTCGCTGCAATAGATTAAAAAATCCGCGAGCGCTTTTTTCATCATCCGGTCTTTCGGCCGGCGCGCTTTGATGCCGTCCCTTTCCAGCCGGCCAGCCAGGCTGCCGCCTCAATGGTGATAGATCACCATCCCCTGCACTCCTGTGCCGCTCCATCCGGCAGCCGTGTGGCCGCGGGATGAGTTCGGCAGCATCAATACGGTGGGATTGCGGAACGCCATCACGTTCAATGAAAAATGGGTCCACTGCCGGCGCCAGGTGAGAAAACGATAGACGCCCTTTTGCTTCCAATCCAAATACCAAATTGCGTAAAGCTGATCGAACGCACTCAACGGATATGAGAATGAAAGACCGCTAAAGGTCCTGGCGCTGTTGAAAGGCAAAGCTCCTTGGTCCCAGGAAACCCAGAGATGTTCATAAAGCACGTTGAGCCCATGGCCGATCGCAAAAGTGTAATCCGCGCCCAGGGTCCACGCGGACTGGTCAAAATCAACGCCACCGACTTGGTCACGGCGAATCCAGGCGCCTTCAAACCACAACCCGAGAATCCAATCCCACTTGCCGTCAATCCCAATACGCCTTTCATCCGGCTGCGCCCGGCTGGATGCATCCAACGAGCGTACTTGGACCGTGCGGACATGGCCGGAGAGACCTATTTCACCCCGCGGAAGCGGATATTGAAGGCGGCCGCCCCATTCAGGAACGTTGGGATTGGAGGGTTCGGTCTCCCAGCTTTTCGGCCGGTCTGTCGGCCACAGCAGCCACAACCAGAGATTGGCGTTGTTGAGGAAATAGTAACGGCCGAGAAGTCCCCAGACGCCGTCGGTCAGCTGCAGCGGGTCCCGAGGATCCACCTGATCGAACCACATTAAAGGCCGCAGCAGCGTGGCGGAACCAAAGTTGATCTTTTGCAGCCCCAAGCGGATCTCGAGCTGTTCGGTAGAGTAACGCATCCAGAGACGATAGGCTTTGCAGGAACTGGTGTAAAAAGTAGAATCAGACGGATTCCAGGCCAACGCAGCGTTGACATTCATAGATGCTTCGAAGTCCATCAGCCCAGTCTCGCTGCGCCGCTGCACATTGAGCTGCGGGAGATAGCGGACCGCCAGCCATACCGGCAGATCCGCTGGATCACTGCCGTGCAGCGAAGCCATGGCTCGCCCCTGCCACGCTACAGCCTCGGCGGCAAATGATTCCGCCATCAGAGAGAAAAAGACAAAAGCTGAAAAACGCCGGCACGGATTCATGATCAATAGACCTCTGCCTCGGGAAAGCACCCTGACCTTGCGATGCAGGTGTCCTGCAAAAATTGCGGTTTTAGACGCCATACGCAACACCGTTTTGCTGCCGTCCTATCCTCCGGACGACCAGCCTGGATTGCAGCCGACCCGATGGATCAGGCCAAAACCGGAAAAGGATATCGATACGATATTATTACAAATAAACTTGAAATAAAGGAACATTTGCCGAGTAATCTCTGTTTAAATTTAAAATAGGCGCTTCTCACATGTAAGGGAGCTTTTCATGAACGCATTATTGCAAATGCTCGTGCAGCAAATCAGCGGCCCAACCATAGACAAAATCGCGAATCAGCTCGGAATTGACCCGGGCGTTGCCGCCAAGGCGATAGGGGTAGCCGCTCCCTTGCTTATCTCTGCACTGACTCGCAATTCATCCAACCCATCCGGGGCCAATTCCCTGCACAACGCTCTGGTAAAAGACCATGACGGCTCTATTTTCGACAACCTCGGGGGCCTCATCAACAATGTCTCCGGCAGTTCGGGCAGCGGCATCCTCAAACACATCTTTGGCGAGGATCAATCGAACGTCACATCCCGTCTCAGCAGATCCGCCGGTGTCGACGCCGATACCATGAGCCAGATCCTGCAGATGATGGCGCCGTTGGTGATGGGCGCACTGGGAAAAACCACCCGAGAACAAAACCTGGATGTCTCCGGCATGACCGACCTGCTCACCAAGCAGCAGGAAGCCACGCCTTCGCAACCGAACATCTTTGGCTCTCTGAACAAAATGCTCGACAGCGATGGCGATGGCAATGCGCTGGACGACATCGGCAATGTGCTGGGCAAGTTATTCCGCTGATCGCAACAAGCTTCTTTCCGACCTCGAAAGGATATAGTCCATCTGTCCTGCCAAAAGCCTGCAGCGCCTGCTGCGGGCTTTTTGAGTTTGCCGCTGCGTCAACCGATCGCAGAAAGCATTATTCACGGCACAACGCCTGTATAGCGTCCATCTCTTTGAACACCCGGTTGTGGAGAAAATCCCAGGCGCCCTGTCGCATGAACGGTGTATCTCGAAGATTGTTGACCGGCTCGGTCATTCCCTCCATCTCAAAATCATCGGCGAGATTCGGTTTGGATACGGCCAGATCCACCAGCCGCTGGTCCGCCTGATAAGCCAGCCGCAGCGTTCGCCGCATGCTTCCCATATCGCCGTTCCCCCGGTGCAGAAACGCCTCCACCAGCAGCCTGCGGGAGGTGAAGAACTCGGCGAAAATCCGCGTCTGCTGGACAAGATCGTCAAAGCGCAACAAAGCCAAGGGCCTTACGTCTTTCCGGGACCGCTCGAGCAGCCGAACCGCCGCGGACATCCTGTGCGCATATTTTTCGATTCGTCCGCTGCTTTGTCTCAGTTTGGGGAGACCGGCGTTCATCAGACGGTGCAGGCCGAACATCCACGCCATTCGATAGTAATCCTTGTACAGCGCGATGCCGCAAAAATCAGCCAAGAACTCCTCCCACACCTTTTGAGTCTTTTCCAAAACCTGATAAACCGGCTCGCCGGCCTCGCCGTAAATGAGAATGAGATAACCAATCATCAGCTCTGCGATATCTGCATGCAGCTGATCACGAACCTCAACAGCGGTTTCCGCATTCAGCCACTCTACAAAAGCCGCCGCTCCATATAACGTTCCTGGCTCCGCGGCGGCGACAATAGCGGCGCCGTCAGCGCTGACGTTAACTTGATACCCTCTTCCCCCAATCGCTCGCTGAGCGCCTCATCGATTTGTAAGCGAACGAGCAGAGATCCGCTGTAATCCAGCCCAGCCAGCCGCACCAGCTTGTTCTGAACCAGATTGACCGTGTATCGGGACAACGGCGTAGCTGGATAGTCGCAAAGAACCCGAATGCCTGCCCGGCCTGCCTGGGCAAAGAATAATGCGAATAAAAAAATCGCACGAACGACCGCTCTCATGAAAACCTCATCTCCGTTCCTCTGCTGCATTTCTTCGAATAGCCACGCCACCTTGACGATTGTTATTTTTTCAAAAAATACCATTTTTCTGCAACCGCTTTCAATCCCAAAGGCAGCTCATTTTTTTCCGCCTGGAAGACGCCCTGCCATACTCCAGAGTCCTCCTTCCAGAGCACAACATCAGTGGGCCGGTCAGCGATATCGATGGTCATGCCGCCGGCGCGAAAGAATGTCAAATCAGAGGCAGCCAGCGCGACAAGGCTGTCCTCCTTGCCGAACCGGCAGGCGAGAACACCGATCGCTTCCGCAGAGATCTGAAAGGTCTGCCGACCGTCGTTCGAAAGGACAGAGGCATTTTCCAGCCGGATCGTTTCGCCGCGCGGTTCCTCCTGGCTGCCGGATGCCCACAGCAGCGTGCCGTCAGTGAACCGGGCCAGGCCGCTCATGGGCGGACGATACATCGAACCCTTCCAGCGGTCTTTGCTCTCCACCCAGGCGGTTTGAGGCTGAATGCCGTGCCGCCGCAGATCCTCCGCCACCTTCTGTGCCCATGCCGACTGATCCATAGCCGGCGGCAAAACGGCCCTTCTGGTCGCCCCCTTATCGCCCAGGCTCCATAAAGCGTCGATGTCCGCCTGGTCGGATTCCGTCACCCCATAAAATAGCACCCATTCATACGGCTGCCGTCCATAGTGCATGCGGTCGTCCTCAGCTATGAACCAGCGTCTCTTGCCGTCCACACCGACGGTCTGAATTTCCGAAGACGGTATCAGGTCCGCCGGATAGCCGCGCCGGGCCAACTCATTGCACAGGGTGATCGCAGCTTGAAGCGAATCAAAGTATTGCGCATAGGTCCAGTTCATCACGCCCCAATGGCCGAAAACCACTGCAACCGGACACTGCAACGGAGCCTCCATGATAAAATCCAACAGCCGGGTTCGCGAACGGATGCGGTCCGCGCCGCCACGCAAAATCGGCAGGATGCGAAAATCGCCTTCCTCTTCCGGCTCTTCGGCTTTCGGATAAAACGGATGAATGTTCACTCGACCGCCGGCCAATAAACAGGTCCAGTGTTCATAGACATAGTGGCTGGGACGAGTCTGATAATATTCGTTGTACCAGACCGGCTGCGCCGCCGCTTTGACCATGCCGGTCCGACAGCAAAAGGGAGTGACTTCATCGGTCTGCGCATAATCGCGCGGATGCCGCCACCACATCAAACCGTTCTTGCGGAACTCGTTCCTGCCGGGAAAAGGGTACCAGGTGGGATGGGTGCCGACAAAAGCATGACAACCCCAATGTTTTTTACTCGACGCATAGACCTGCTGTTCGAATTCCAGCAGGCGCGCCTGGTTCATCTGATTCATCCGGTCGATCGCCTGGCGGCGTTCCCGCGCCCTTCCTGTCTGGCCGTGATACATCAAAAAACAATCGTCCGCCAGATCGCGTCCGCCGGAGATCTTTGCATACCGCTGCACCATGGCCGGTGAAAACCAATACTCGTTTTTTTCCGCAGCCCAGGTATAACTCGGTGGAAAGCCCCATTCATCCTTGATGAATCCCGCAGCGTTGATCTGCCGATGTTTTGCGATCAAATCGCGCTCAAAGTGCAGCGCCTCGTCCGAATGCACATCCGGATAGAGAAACGCAAAAGCGGCCGCAGCGCAGACGAATCGGTCTTGCTGTGCTTTTTCCCCGGAAAGGACGATCACGCAGCGGCCGCTGTCGGCCGTAAAACGTTCGACCTCCGCCGTGATATCGCGCACCGATGCCGCGTCCACCGTATCAGCCGCGGCTCTCTGATAGGACCACACTTTGATCAGGCGACAGCCAAGAACTTCGTATCGATAGTTATGCGTATAGTGGTCGCTCAAAGCATCCGCCTTTAAGCGGATCTCCAGCTTTTGACCATGGCTCTGCAACCGTTCGACGAGCTGAAGCCGCTCCTGACTGCACTCCGGATGGGCCTTGAAAAAACTCTTGCGCGACAAACGGATCTCCGCATCGAGCACAAGACGCACGCCGTACTTTTTCCGAGCGTAGTCGGCCGCCTGGTTCAAGAACTTGACGCTCGAATCGGAATCAGACTCGTTTTGCGTAGAGCGCGAAGAAACGCAGAGCAGATCAAAGGCGCCGCTCCGACCCAAGGCATCCAAAGGGGATTTGAATCCGCCGGGCTCCAACACATCATCAGCTCTTGGGAACCAGCAGCCGATCTGCGGCGCAATCCGCCTGCCGAGAAACGTGTCCGGCAGACGGCCGGGATGCTCCGGATTGACCGGCGCCGATTCTTGGGCAAACAGCGCAGTCGAACAGGTTGCCATGACCAGGCTGGCAAAGAGGGTGAGGGCTCGAGTCCACATGCTTTGAAGATAGGCAAGGCAGGTGGAAAAATCAACACATAATAAATAATTCCATCAGCAAAAGGAATGGTTGCCCTCGGAACCGGCGTGGAGCGCGTGATGCGGTGTGCCTGATTGTCTGCTGATGGAGGACCAACTCTGGCCGTTCGCTGCAAGATTTGAGGACGGCAATTTCCCTTGCATCTTTTCCCATTTTGGTATATACTTAGCCATAGTCTGCGACCCGCCGCTTGCGCCGCCAAACAAGACGCCGGTGCGTGTCCCTAAAAACGGGCGTGTGGAATGAAAGCCATTGTCCTGAAAAAACCTAAAACCCTGGAATTGACAGAAATTCCGGTTTATACACCCAGAGATGAAAACCAGGTGGTCGTCAAGGTGCTGGCCTGCGGAATCTGCGGCAGCGATCTGCGCTACTATGCCGGCGAAAATCCCTGGGCTCTGCACACTCTCGGCAGACACATCGACAATCCAGCCAATCTGGTCATGGGCCATGAATTCAGCGGCGAAGTGGTGCAGGTTCAGCACAAAAAATATGAAAGCCTACTGGGACGCCGAGTGGGCGTACAAGCTTACCGGTCGTGCGGCGAGTGTCCGTTCTGCCGAAGCGGCAGAGAGAACCTCTGCCGGAGCATGATCCATATCGGCCATGCGCAGGGCTGGGGGACCATGGACTATTATCCCGGCGCCTATGCCGAGTACTGCTTAGGCTGGGCGGATATGCTTTATCCGCTGTCGGAAAACTTGTCCTGTGCAGAGGCGGCCATGGCCGATATCCTCTGTGTCGCGGTGCACGTCGTTGGTCGCGCGCATCTGCGTCCGGGCGCCAATGTGCTTTGCATCGGCGGTGGACCGGCCGGCCTGAGTATCGCCCAGACCGCCAAGATCAGAGGCGCCCAATCCGTCATCCTCTCCGATCCCTCACCACTGGCCCGCCGGGTTATCGGTCATTATGCGGATTTCTTTATCATTGATCCATCGCAGCAGGATTTGCAGCAAGAGGCATTGAAAATTTTAGGTAAGGAAAAATGCGCCGCTGTCTTTGATTCAGTGGGCAGCAGCGCATCGCTCACCGCAGCCCTGCCGCTGCTGGAGGAGTCCGGCGTTTACGTGAATCTAGCGGTCCACCGGACGCCTCTGACCATCGACGCCGCGCTGCTCGGTTCTGAACGCACGCTGACCACCTCCTCCAACGCCTTCTACCGTGATCTGCAGGAGGCCTATGACCTGCTGAACAGCGGGGCCATCGATGTAAAGCCATGGATCACCCACCGTTTCCCGCTCGAAGGCTATGAGGAGGCTTTTCGTCTGCTGTTGCAGAATCCAAAACAGGCCTACAAAGTGGTATTTGAACCCTGGAGCCATCAACATAACTAAAGTAGAGACAGCCTATGCCGATCAAAGATAAAACCATACTGGTGACCGGTTCCACAAGAGGCATCGGTCTGGAGATCGCCCTGACCTTTGCTCGGGACAAGGCACGGGTGATCGTCCACGGTCCGGCTGAGGACGACGAGTTGCATCACGCCTGGGAACATGTTCAGGCCGCCGGCTCCGACGCGGTGATGATCCCCTGCGATCTGGCGGATTCAGCCGCCGTTCGCAGAATGTTTGCGCAAATCGAAAAGCAGAGCACCGGACTGGACGTGCTGGTCAACAACGCCGTTTTTCAAAAAAAAGCTGGATTTTTGCAGATTCAGGAGCAAGAGTGGGATCATGCGCTGGCGGTGAACCTGAAGGCGCCCTTTCTCTGCAGTCAACTGGCTGCAGAGATGATGATCCGGCGCGGCGGCGGCAGAATCATCAACATCGGATCGGTGCACGAAATGCACTGTCGCCGTTTTTATGCGCCCTACAGCATTTCCAAGAGCGGATTGTTGATGCTCACCAAAAGCATGGCGTTGGAACTGGCGGAATACAACATCCAAGTCAATCAAGTCACGCCCGGCGCCATCGCCACCGATCTCACTGGTCCGCAACGGCAGGAAAAATTGCTGTCCGCCATCCCCCTGGGACGTGTGGGAACAAAACAGGAGGTCGCCTCCATGGTCCGTTACCTGGCGAGCGACGAAGCGGGGTATATTACCGGTTCGGTTTTTGTGGTGGACGGCGGACTGACTCTCGGCTTTTGCGCCAGCCGGCCTGACCTGTAGTAGCGAAGGAAAGGCCTCCCTCTCCTCGCATCTTGCTTGCTTACGCTCAACACCGCCTATCCTTTTGATGGTATCACATGAAAAACGCATTCATTGCAGTAGGGGAAGCGTTGTATGATGGAAAGGGGCGTTTGGCGGACGGTTGCGATGGGTCGTTATGATTGCCGGCGCTGAAACAAAGGATTCACTTTAAGCGGCCGGAAGAAAAGCGCCAGCAGAGGGATCCGCTTCACCGTCTCGCCAATCAGCAGAGGCGCAGCCACGCTGACGGCAAGGATGACCGCTTCCTCACCCCAAGAGATAACGCCATCCAGACTCTTGAACAGGCGGATGGAATGCATCATGATGATATAATGAAACAAGAGGATGAACAGGCTCATGGCGCCAAGATAGGAGAACAGAGAGCGCAACCACATCCGGGAAATAAAAAAGGCGAGCGACAGAACCGGATAAATCATCAGCAGCGCGGAGAGAAGGCAGAAGAAAAAAGACTCATGGCTGCGCGCGTTCAGATTCAAAGAAGGCCTGATGAAATATTGAATCAGGGCGACCAATGCGATGGTCAGAAGCAGCCAACTGGTCCGCGGTACAAAACGGAGGATGGCGTCGCGCGATAAAAAGCCGCAGATAAAAAAGGCGCCGGTGATGAGGGTGATATCCAAACTAAAAGGCAGCCCGCTCCACTTGATGCCGGCGCCTGGAATGCGAAAAGTGAAGGTTCCCAAAAGCTCGAGCACCAGTCGGCCGGCCAGGATCAACAACAAGAGCATCAGGCCTTTCAGCCAGTCGGGACGTTCATGGATCCTGCTGATGCGGATGAACACCCAGGCGAAAATAAAAACGCTGAACAGATGAGGCAGAAACCATAATGGCAGCCATGTTGCCGGCAGCGAGGCGCCGACGCCGTACACCAGCCCCAACAGATAGAGGAACGGTTCACCCCGACTCCTGAATAGTTCGGTCGCTCCATATAACAGCAGGGTGACGAAAAACGGCTTGAGCAGGGCATCCGCTTTATCGAACAGCACGCGGTCAAAGGACAGCTCTTTTTTAAAAAACACTCCGGAGATGAAAAAGAAAAACGGCAGACGGAAAGAGGAGAGCACCTGATTCATCCCTGGAATTCGAAAGCCAAGGGTTCCGTGCGCTAATACGATCAGCAGAATGCTGATCCCGCGGGCGATGTCAATAGTCAGATTGCGTTTGCCGGCGCTGAGCATAATCACTTTACTTGATTACAGTCGGTTGAAAAGCATGAACTGGACATGCGCATCCTTTGCTCGAAAAAATGATTACTATGGCTGACAGGCGCCATGACGGGGTTCTCGGGCCGGCAAGGGGTAGAACAAAAAAAAACACAAGCCGGATCACCGGCGATGACCCGAGTTGTGCTATTTCCGGTTCGCCTTCCCATCGCACTCCCCCACCCGCCGCATCGGCTGCAACCATCGGCTGAAAAATTATTTTAACAAATTAGGGGAAAAGAAGCAAGACAAAAAACAAACCCGTCCCATGAGAAGCCCGGAGAAACGATATATTTTTCTCTTGACTATTTTTCCATTTTATCCTATACTGATAATAAGAATCATATGGCTTTTACGGCAACAGCCATCCTCAGAGTAAAAGGCATGATAAATTCGCCCGTCGGGCCGATTTATACTGCCTTTTTTATTTCTCCACCGCCGGGGACCTTCTTTTTTTAATCCTAATTTGTTGCAACTAAATAACAAAGGAGGTCGATATGAGAAAAGCGCCGGCTTTGATTTCTCTGTTGGCGGCAGGTTGTCTCATGGCGCAGACCAGAGGACTTACCATCACCACGAAATCGGACGCCGCCAAAGCGGAATTTGAAAAAGGCTGGGCACACCTCGACAAACAACGGACGGATACGGCAAAAGCCCATTTCGAAAAAGCGATTCAACAGGATGCGGATTTTGCGCTCGCTCATCTCGGTTTGAGCTTGACGACAAGCACTTATCCGGCGCAACAGGAGGCGATCAGCCGTGCAAAAACAACGGCCGTAAAAGCGAGCAAGATGGAGCAGGGCTTCATCAAAGCGATGGATCTCTTTCTTGTTAGCCGCATCAACGAGGCGCAACAACAATTTCAAATGCTGAAAAAGAAATACTCCAAAGTCGAGACCTTCTGGTACTGGAGCGCCGTTTCCCATTATGTCAACCGGGAGTATCAAGCCGCCATCGAGGAATGCAAGCAGGTCCTGGAGATTCATCCAGAGTACCATGCGGCTTACAACATGCTCGGCTATAGCTATCGCGACCTGGGAGACTATGAAAAAGCCAAGCAGGCTTTCATCAAATACACTGAGCTTTTGCCCGATGAACCCAATCCGCATGACAGTCTCGCCGACCTGTACCTGACGCTGGGCGAATACGACAAGGCCATCGCCTCGTACCAGGCGGCGCTCAGAGCAGATCCTCAATTCTACCAGTCGTCGATTAAAATCGCCACCTGTTATGCGCGCACCGGCCGCTATGACGAAGCCATCGCCCAGCTCTCTGATATGGTCAAGAATTTTTCCGATCCTGCGGCGATCAGCGAAGCGTACCGCCGGCTGGCCGTCATGTATGCCCGCCTCGGTCAAAGCAGCGTGGCGGTCGAGGAGTGCGAACTGGCGGAAAAAACGAATCCAGACACCTCTCGACAGGCACAGGCCTCTGCTTTGGCGGCAACAGCCGATGTCTGGATGATTGCCCATCGCTATGATCAAGCTCGCCCCCTGCTCGAGGCGGCGCTGCAAAAATCGCCTAGGAACCTGCAGTATCCGTTTAGAGAGGCTCTGGCCTCTCTGGAGGCTGAAGCCGGGAACCTTGAAGTGGCGGAAAAACACTTTATACAACTTCAGGGCTTGGCTGAGGAACAAGGATTATTGAAAGTCTATGAAAACGGGTTAAATTATCTAAAGGGGGTGATCGCCAGAGAAAAAGGTGATTATGCAACGGCCATCACTGCACTTAAAAAATGCGATGAGCAGAACAAATCGAATCCGCTGGCCTTTCGAGTCGATCTGGCCAAAGCGTATTTCAAAAGCGGCGACATCGCAGGGGCGCGAGCAGCGCTGAGTCCTTTGCTGGATCAGAATCCCAATCATCCGGAGGCGCTGTTGCTGCTGACGGATTTGGCTATCGCGGAAAAAGATACGGACGCAGCCGACAAAAGCCTGACCGCCCTGAAAACGTTGCTGGCCAGTGCGGACGATGATTTTTACATGCTGCAGGAAGTCAAAGAAAAAGAGGCGGTCGCGCAAAAATTGCCAAAATAGTCCGAAATTGAAACAAGCAGGCGGTCGTCCCCTTCATAACGCCGACCCCCCTAACGCGTCTTGAACGATGGCTGCCTGCTTTTCATTCAGAAGGAGAAAGGGCATGAGCACCTGGCGCAAAACGATGGCAAAATTGAGTGCGAAAAGTATTTTTACGGCAGTGGGTCTGTGCATGGTATTCGGCTGCGGCTATGCCTATAAAAAGGGCTCCATCTCCGCCGCGATTGTCCCGACGCTGCTGGGGTTGGTGCTTTTTCTTGGCAGCGCTCTGTATCTGGCGATGAAATCCGTCCGGCTTGAATCGGAGGAAAAGAATAAAAACGCCGCCCAGCGCTGAACTTTGCCGGCGTCCGACAACGAATCCGCCGTCGATCCCAGGCCCGGAACTTGCAGCCGTACTTGACGGCAAGGCCCAACGCCTGCCCTTGCAGCGCCAGGGTCGCTTTATCAGTGCCAAAACAAACGACATCCGCCGTTTCCGCAAAAAGCCGCGGCAACATCCGGGGTCTTGTTTTCACACACTTTCGGTGAACTTTTGCAAACGCCCTTGGCGGGAAAGCTCTGCTTTGCAGACCGGCAAAAGATGAAGCCGTGCTTGGTAGCGATGGCCAATAGCTTGCCTTAGCAGATTCAATAGCGATCCCTCACCCCACGCCTTCACCGGCTACGCCGCCAGCCGCCATCAGAACACGATAACTCCAATTCTTTAATATTCCTCTTGCATGCTGAACTGAGATTCACTACATTGGCTGAAACCCAAGGACGGGAAGATCGCCGGCCTGCCTGAAGCCCGTTGTCTGCTGGAATTCGCCGGCAGGATGATCGCGGTTATAAAAAAAGTGCCGTGAGATCTAGTAAGCTTCGCGTCAACCTAATCGTTTGGAGCAGGGAACGCCGTCTAACTGGAGCCTGAAAAATGCTACGACGAATTGCTGCGTTTATCATCGCAGTTGGCTTGCCGCTTTCATCTCTTTATGCACAACCGGTCGTTTTAAAAACGAATTGGAAGATCGATGCGGAGCCGACCTCTTTCACCAACATTCCCTGGTTTTCACCGGGCGACAATGGGGTAAGATATTGCGCCTATAATCCCAAGACGGATCACGTTCTGGTTGTCAGCCGGACCAATGTGACCGGGGGCTTGACCGGACCTAATGCAGATATCATCATCCTCGATGCCGCAACCGGCGCCAAAATCGGCAAGATGCCTTTTGATCCTGCGATCATCAAAGGACAGGATCCCTTCGTCTTGCTGAATATCAAATGCGCCGCTGACGGCGTCATTTATGCGGGCAATCTTGTTCAATCGGCGACAACTTTTCCGTTCAAACTCTACCGTTGGGAAAATGAAACAGCAGCTCCAACCCTCGCCTTCGAAAGCATCCAGTGGAGCGATCGCTATGGCGATGCGCTGGCCGTTATCGGTGAAGCAAATCAGACTATGATTTATGTGAGCGGGAGCGTGGATCAAAAATTTATCAATATTCTGACGACCAGCAACGGAATCGATTTCGAATGGACGGATATGCTGGAGATTCCGCCGGCGTATGCATCGTTGGGAATCGCCTCCACCGCTCCCGGCGGCACTCTCTGGGTCAACAATGGGTATATCACCTACTATACGCCCGTCACTCTGCTGGCGCCTGATGGCGGTGTCCTTGGAAAAATTCCCTATGAAGTCGCGGATGATCATACCTCCGGGATCACTTATTTTACTTATGAAAACCGAGAATATATCATGGTGTTCAGTGGCGAGATGCTGCCGCAAAAAGGCTACCTGCTGGATGTCACCGATGGTCCTGAATCGGCAAAAGTGATCGCCGAAACGCCTCCCATGGGTTCGAACACCAATGAAATGGGTCTGGGGGATATCGCCTATGATTCAAAGCGAAATGCGGTTATTCTTCTGTGCACCAACAATCAAATCGCCTCGTTTGATCTATCTTCCGCTCTGACGACAAAAGTTGAGGCCGAACGCCGGATTACGGTTCCGGATCGAATGGCGCTGTATCCAAACTATCCTAATCCCTTCAACCCCACCACGACCATCGAATTTTCCTTATCAGAGGCTGCACAGGTTTCCCTCAAAATCTATACGTTGATGGGGAGCGAGGTTGTAGAGCTCATCGATGAAAAACTGGCAGCGGGCGTACACAAGGTAGGCTGGAACGCTGAAAACTTGCCGAACGGCGTTTATCTATATGTTCTGGAAGCAGATGGATATAAAGATGCTCGAAAGGCAATTTTGATGAAATAAAATTTTCACTGCTCGTTTCCCAGCTCCAAAGAGTGTGCGAGAATCGTGAAACCTCTGAATGTTGCCGAGGTTATTGCGGCAATAGGAGAGGTCGTTTTTACGGCGCTATCAATAGAGATGCCTTTCGTTGCACCCATCATGATCAAAAAAACCGGAGCCGCGTCCGTTTCAATGGAAATCGGCATTGAATAACGGCAGCACACGCAGGTGTTTGCGATTGTCCCGGACGATGTTGATCAAGCCGAGCTGTAAGCCCTTGAGCCGGCGGGCGTAATTGACCAGCCCGATGGAGAGTCCGCTTTGTGTGCCCTGAATATGGTTAAAGGCGCTGGCGCTGAACAAGCTCATACGACCGTCATCGACCACACGAACCGTAGCCAGAGCGAGCTGCACTCCTCCTAACTCCTTGCCGGCGACTGTAATTCCGGCCATAGCAAGTCCTTTGACGCTCCTACCGCCGGCGCCCAGCCCGGCCAGAGTGATGCCGCAGAGTTCGCTTCCCGCGCCCACGCCAAGGCCGCCGATGGTGATGCCTTTGATGCTTTTCCCTGCGCCCACGCCAAAGCCGCCGATGGTGATGCCTTTGATGCTTTTCCCTGCGCCCACGCCAAAGCCCGCCAGGGAAATTCCTACAATGTCGCCGCCCGCGCCCACGCCGAATCCCGCTAACGAGATACCGGTCAGCTTCCCACCCACACCCAAGCCCAAACCCGCGCAATGTAGGCCGGTTGCGTTTTCTGAAGCCCCGGCGCCCAATCCCGCCAGCGTAACACCCATCAGGTCGCCGCCGGCGCCCACGCCGAGTCCTGCTATCGTCAAACCTGTCGCATCGCCGCCCGAGCCGGCGCCCAGCCCGGCCAAAGTAATGCCGCTGAGCACTCCGCCCGCGCCCACGCCAAGGCCGCCGATGTTCACTCCGGTCATGATGCCGCCCGTCCCCAGTCCGAGTCCGGCGATGGAGATGCCTTTCACCACCGCGCCGCTGCCGATGCCCAGCAGCGCAAACGAGATGCCCTTTATTTGAGTCTCCGCAGCGATGCCTAGCGCGCCCAGCTGTATGCCGCTCAACGATCCCCCGCCGGGCAACGGCCCGAGGGAAAATCCTTTGATCCGTGACAATTGATCGGACTCGTAGGGTTTCCACAAAGTAACATTGATGCCGTTGACATAATCCACGTCGCGATCGCGATAGTTGAAGCGCAGTCCAGTGAAAGCTTTGGAATTGCCGAAACTTATGCCGGAACCGGAGCTGGGGATGTCAAGACTTCGGGCGCTGACGGAAAAAGGCAGGATGAACATACTGATAGCAAAGGCCCAGGCGCAGTCGGAACGCTTAAAAGGCGTGAAAACGGACATGGCATCACTCTCCTGTGTAATTCAAGCAACTCGGCAGGTGTATCTGGTTTACGAGAAATCGGATAATTGGTTTCCCTGTCTGGCTGTTATTTCTGAACAGCGGACGAGTAAAGCGTGTTAACGAGCGTTCACTCCCCTCGGGCATACCTCTGCTGATACTGCCGCCACGTCGTTATCGATTTCGTCAGCGCGGTTTCGCAGTCCTGTTGAATTTTATAGCACTGCAGGCCGAATTTACCTTTGTAACCATTGTCCTTTAAGAGCTTGACGAGTTTATAGACATCGAAGCTGCCTTCGCCGAGCGGCCGAATCAGACGATCCCAGCCCATGGCGCGGGTATCCCCGCTGTCCGCGCCATGAATGGATACCATGAACAACCACGGCAGGGCAGCGATGGTCTTTTGCTCCCATCCCTGCTCCCCTTCCACCTTGAGCAGATGGCATAGATTGAGCGTGGCGCCGACATTGCGGCGGTTGGTTTTTCTCGCCAATTCGACGGCGTGGTGCAGGGTTTCACAATATAAATCAGCATGGGGATATACCGCGATCTGGACGCGCAACGGAGCTGCCAAGTCGGCCAGATCGCGAAGGCCTCGGACAAAAAGCGAATCCCCCCGAGCTTTATCCGTCACACTGCTGTCAGCATGGAGGTGCAGAGCCACGAGAAGATTCCGGTCGTGTGAATGACGAAGTATATCGCTTAGGTCGGGATGTTGGCTGATTTTGCCGTCTTTAATATTCATGGCAATGTATATTTCCGGCATCTCCAGGCCGACTTTGTCCAGAGCGGCCCGCCAGGCGTAATAGGTCTCCTCCCCATGGCCGGCCAAGCCGTCATAGCCCAGCCGTTTTACCAGAGCGGCCGGTTCTTCATATCCCTGCGGCGCATTGAGCATCGTGCGCACCCCGTTGTTGAAGCAATAAAACACATTATCCAATTTTTTCCCCTGACTGCAGCAAAACAAAAGCGCGCACAGAACGCTGCCGAATAAAGTCATTCTCTTCTTAGCCAAGCTTTACCTCCTGGAATTTATTCATCCATTCCACCACGTTGCGATCGAGCCATTTTTCACGAAACGGCCGCATCAGCATGGCATTGGCCGCTGCGTCATCGACAAATTTGCCGGCTGTTTTATCCCAGGTTAATTCACACCCCAGTTTCACTGATATCAATCCCATCAGAGTAGTGACATAAACAGTGTGCCCCACCTCCAACGGCTCAAAGGATTTGCCGCCGGTCTCCACCGCTCGCAGGAAATCAGCTTTGTCGGTCAAGGTGCCGGCATAGGTCTTGTCGCCAGACACGGGCTGGTAATCCAGTATCTTTTGATCGCTTGCCTGCAGCTTGTCGGGATAAGTGACCTTGATCCAGCCGGCCGCCCCCTCAAACAGCACATAGGGCTCATCGATTTTATAATGCATCACAAAACCGTCCTGATAGGTGTATTCGATGTCAAACACCTCGATGGTGTTCCACAACCCCTGGCTAAAACGGCCCCCGCCTTTCACTTTCACGGGCAGTTCATACTCCCGCTTCATTCCCCAGAGGGCGATATCCATCAGATGGGCGCCCCAATTGGTGATCATGCCGTTGCAATAGTCGTCGATGCGGAGCCAGCCCGGACGGGTATCGATGGTGGCGGGATCGTGCACCCGACTTTGGGTGTAGGGCGCCGGAAACGCCGGTCCCAACCACATGTCATAGTTGAGCGCTTTGGGGATGGCCATTTCCGGTTGCGGTCCGACCGCACTGCCGTTCAGTTCTCCCGGCACGCCCACGACAACATGCTGTAATTCGCCGATAACCTTGTTATGGACGATCTCTACCGCTCTCTGAAAGGTGCGCAAGGAGCGGAACTCACTGTCAAGACGATTGGCCACGCCCTTGGTTTTAACCGCCTCGATCAAAGCTTTGCTGTGCGAGTAGCTGATCGACAGCGCCTTCTCCATGGCAACATGTTTGCCCGCCAGCGCGGCAGCGATGCCTGCCGGCGCATGCCAGTGATCGGGCGTGGATACCATCACGGCATCGATCTTTTTGCTGGCGATCAATTCGCGGTAGTCTGAATACTTTTTCACGCCCTGGAATTTTTTACTCGCCTTGGAGTAAGCCTCGTTGATGACCGTTGCGGCCAGATCCATACGCCAGGAATCCACGTCGTTCACCGCAATCACCTGACAATTCGGCAGCTGCAAAAATCCGTTTTTCAGGTTGACGTGCACCGCCTGACGGCCGGCGCCGATCATCCCCACGGTGATGCGTTCACTGGGCGCATGCTTGCCGAATACAGAAGAAGGCACGATGACCGGAGCGGCTATACCGCCGAGGGCGGCAGCGCCGGCCTGAGTCAAAAACTCTCTGCGCTTCATAGATGAGCTCTCTTTCAGCGTTTGGGTCCCGAATAAAATGCTTCACAAAAAAATCTTAATATTATTTAAAAATAAAATGTCGATTATATCCTTGAATTGCAAGGTGTTTTTAAACACCCTCTCTGCTTGTAACACAGGGAAACGACACCCGCAGTGGCCGCAAAATCCGCGGCAACATTCGAAGGGCCGACGCTTCGTAAACAGTCTCTAAAGTTCGAAAACGAGAGACTCACCTCCTTGATGCGGTCCGGGTAATCTTTATGGTGCAAGAAGAGAACGGCTGCTCAACTAATGTATAATAATTAATTTGCGTATGCAGATAAACGAACCGGCTTGAAGACGGACAAGATACACGCCGCCGGCAGCGGGTTGGTTTGCCATGGTCTGGCCGTGCCAATGGCGTACATATCGACCGGCCGCCATCTGTTGGTCCGCTAATACAGCCACCACCTGGCCGGAAAGATTATAAATCTTCAGCGTTGCATGAACCGGCAAGGCCAGTTCAAAGGCAATGTCGGTTTGAGCGTTAAAAGGATTGGGATAATTCTGCTGTAAAACGAATCGATCCGGCTTTTCTTCACCATGCACCGTCGTCGGTCCCAGGGTAAAGCTTTGTTCCGGAGCAAAAGGACCGCCGGTAAAACCAGGGTCAACGGTTTGAACGCTCCAATAATAGGTCCCGGCGGTCAGTCCGTACAGCTTGCAGATTTTTCCGCAAAGCATGTTGCCCTGGGTCAGAATGAAACGTTGACCGGAAAGAATGTTTGCCGATGGCGAGACGATTTCACATCCGCCTGGTCTGCTGCCGACGCGAAGGTTGTAGGTGATTTCGCTGCGTCGCAAAGTTGGATCCGACGGCGGTTGCCAGCGGAGAACCACGCTGTCCCGACCCGCCTCGGCGGTCAGAGCCATTGGCGGACACGGCGAATTTTTGCGCTGCGTTGTTTCATTGCGCAACCAGGCGATGGAAGCGCTGGCAGTATAGGTTAAAAGAATATCGAGATCGCCGTCGAGATCAAAATCGCAGCAATAGGGATTCATGCCCAACATAGTGGAAAAGGCAAAGATTTTCTCCATGCCGGAATCACCTTGCAGGTAAATGTCATAATGGTCGTTTTCAAGCTTGATCAGGTCGCGCAGGCCATCGTTGTTCAAATCCCCGTCAACGCCGAAGGATCCCCAACCGGCGCCGGATCGGACAAAAGCACCTTGGTCGTTATAGTAAACCGTCGTGCCGTTTTCCTGTTCGATGCAGATGTCGCTATCGTCGTCGAAATCGCAATCGCGCCAAAACGGCATAGCCGCGGCCTGTTCATCGCGCCAGCGAAAAAGAGAGGAGTCGACGGCGGAAAACCGTCCGCGCTGGTTGTTGAACAGCCGAATGACAGCACGCCGGTCGGCGCCATCCGCAGATCCAATTAGACCGCGAAAAAGAAGGTCCAGATCTCCGTCTTGATCATAATCGCAATAAAAATAGTCGCCATAGCCTGTCGACAAGGCGTCGGGCGACGCCAGATGCCAGCCGTTCGCCATATGGTAAAAGATTTGGCTGGTGCACATCATGTCGGAAGCAACGCCGCTGGCCAGGATATCCTGCCGGCCGTCGTTGTTCGCGTCCAGCAGCAAAATCTTGTAGCCGTTGTTGAATCCAATCAATAAAGGAATCTCATCAAAAGACTGCACCCAATCGACCAAATCGTTGCGTAAAAAGCTGAAATGGGCATTGGTGGTGAGAAACAGAGTCATGATGTCCAGGTCATTATCGCTGTCATAATCGCAAATGCGTGTTCTGCCGTGTGCCCAGGAATTGATGAAATCGAGCCTTTCTTCTGCGTAGGTTCCGAGGCTATTTTTAAAAATGGCTTGCATGGAGGAAGAATTTTTTAGGTACTGCATCAGAATATCCAGGTCGCCGTCATGGTCCATGTCCGCAATTTGGAAAAAATTTTGCGGGCAGGGGAGCGACGAGTTCATATAAGTAAAGGGAAGGCGATAGTCGACGGTCAAGGTTTCTGAGGGTGCGCTGTGCAGATGAGACCAGTTTTCCGCTTTGAGAAAATATTGCTGGATCTGTCCTTGCTGACTATGGATGTCTGAATAATTGCGTATATTGCCGTCCAACTCGGCGATTTTTTTCTCGACATTATTTGCGACTTTATAGAGATGATAGCGATACACCTCTTCAGGCCGGCTGTGGGTCCAGGTTATGTTGATGCGCTCTGCGCTCATTTCAGCGTGCAGCGAATCGGGCGCCTGAACCGGTTCATGGCTGCTTGGGATCACGAAATGCATCTCCTCCGCAAAGGGCGAGCCGTTATAGTTGATATCCAACGACTGCACGGTCCAATAATACTCGCCGGCCGGCAACCGCAGATGCCACTGTGTATTATTCCAGACGTTACCCGCCGCAGGGATCAGCCTTTTCCCGCTGTGGCGCAAGGACAGGGGCGGAAGGATATCGCAAGTACCAGGAGAGGTGCCGACAGCTAGATTAAACGTCAGGCCTGCATTCGATGGTGCAGACCAGGAAAAACAGGCGCTATGTCCAGCAATGTCGACCGCAAGATTCCGCGGTACATCGGGCAGTGCGGCCGGCGATGTGCTGTTATTCATGAAAAGCCTGCCGGCTGTTCCGCCCCAGGGGTTGTCGCCAAGAGTTAAAAAATCCACATCGCCATCGAGATCATAATCAGCGGGCGCCGCACCTCGGGACGGGGTTTGGTCCAGAGCCGTGTTTTCAATTCGGGAGAATCCGGCTTTTTCGCCATGATACAGCTGGGTGGAATAACGGCTGTAATCGCTGCTTCTGCCGCCCAACAACACATCACACAGGCCGTCATTGTCATAATCCAACCAGACTGCCTGGCCCTGTCGGGTATCGGTCAAATCAACGACCGCGGCGTTGCGGAGATCGCCTCCATTTCGGTGGATGGATGCGGCTGCGGCGCCGCTGATTAAAAAATCCATATCCCCATCACGATCGTAATCAGCGACGTCCAGGCCATTGAAAGCCGACCAGGGTGCAGGTTCCGCGATCAAGCGCCCCTGCTCATTGCGATACAACGTTCCGCAGTTGTCAAGCAGATCCAGATCTTGATCATGATCCACATCGCACCACCAGCCATGCTGGGCGTTGTTATCCGGCAGGACATCTGTTCTAATAAATCCGGCAGGGATATTCTGCCATAACGTCAATCCTCTCTGATTTCGCTCAGTAGCCGCAGCCATGTCTGCATCGCCGTCGTGATCAAAATCCGCCCAGGCCGGCGCGCCATAGTACACTGGAGACAAAGAAAAATCCGCTAAAGAAAAGAGGCCTTTCTGATTCCGATAAATTTGTGTTTTATATTCACCGTTGCCGCTCTTGCCCAAAACGACCAGATCCAAGTCATTGTCGCTGTCCAGGTCGATCCATTGCAGTGAAAGAGCGGATAGATCGAGCGATACCAATTGCTCGGCCGTCAACCGGCCCTGGTCATTGCGATAAAAATGAACCTGACCGTAATACAGAACCACGAGATCCGGATCACCGTCGTTATCCACATCGCCCCATTCAGCTGTGCCATCGTTATCTGTGTTGATCTTGATGCCGGTGTCGATGAAGGGTATATTTTCAACGGTTATCATCTTTTCAATCTTTAGGGTATCAGCGCCCATGGGGCCGGTTGCGATCAGAGTTACGGTGTATTGGCCTGCGGAACGATAGCCGTGGGTTGGATTGGGGATATCTTCATGTACGGATCCGTCGCCGAAATCCCAGTCCCACTGCGTGACTGTGCCGGTACATTGATTGGTGAAATGTACAGAAAGACCTGTCCAGCCATGAATCGGCGCAGCCGTGAAACTCGCCCTGGGCGGAGCCGGCGGCGGCGGAGGCGGAGGTGGAGGCAAAGGCGCCGCGGAACAAATGAGAATGCTTTTTATTCTGCTGTAACCATGATTGAAAGGATGAGCAAAATGCGACGGCGGCCAGAGGCTGGCCCAAAAGGTTTCACCGGGCGCCAGGCCGCCATAGTTGATATGATATAGATCATCTTCAGGTCCTTCGCCTCTCTCATCAAGGCCGTCGATAATGACGGCGTGTGAGGCTTCGTCAACGCGGGCAAGGACCGCCATCACCGGCAGAGCCTGTTTCATCCACCACTGCAGGTTGACGAGAAGTGTGGAATCGGATCCGAACAGGAGCTCCGCAGCGCTAAAGCCAAAGGCGGAACGCAGGGCCGTGGGAACCTTGCCCTCCAGCGCCTGAGAATAGTCCACGCCATAATTGGTGGCTGCCGCGACGCCGGCGCTGTAGACCAGTTCGTCCACGAGCCCGGAATCGGATTCTGCATTCAAGGGGAATTGCAGAGAGCTGAGCGATTGATTGAGCTGCGGCCATTTGAGGGTGTTGAACGAGCCGCAATCTTGATCGATGCGGAATTTAAAAGTATTCAGGATAGAGGTGTAATTGTCCGCTTCGCTGAATGTTTTTATCTGCAGGCCGTCGTGATGATAGTGGATCAGCTGCGCCATGGCGACAGCCACGCAGCCTGCCAGACAACGGGCCTGGCGATCCGCATCCCAGGGACAGCGGGCATTGAACGGATACTCCTGATGCCAGACCGTTTGCAGCCAGCCGCCGGTCAAGGTCGAATCTGGATGAGGCCAGATGGTCTGTCCGCGGGCAGAAAGCGAAGGATTCGCAAGCAGCCCGGCCAAGCCGGACAACAACATAAACAGGCGCGGAGTTGGCATGATGGATGATTATCCATTTAAAGACAGATTACCCGGCTTGCCGCCTGGTTCCGTCAACAGCGGAAAAAGATTGAATCCTATTATCTTGAGTTCCCGTCGTTGAAAACAGGCGCCTTGCATTCGGGTCAAAGCTTTGCGCCAATGCTGCCGTAAAGAAGGCTGATCGTCTTCACAATCCTTAAACATCGCCTTTTAAAAACGAGTGCACAACCTGCTTTCCTTTTTGCACCTGGCTGGAAAAAAGACGGCTCTTTGAGTTTTCCATGTAAAAATTAGCGAAGCAGATCTTGATAAGCAAGCGTATTTTCCTCACTCCCCTGTTCCCAAACTCGGTCTTGCTCACTTTAATCTAGATTTCTCTTGCACTTCTCCATAAAATCCTATATACTAAATCAGTGCAGGGCTATACCACAATGACCATGAACGGGCTGAAGGCATGATGGATCGATCCAAAGGATAGGTGCGTATGCCTTTTTTACTTTTACGCCGTTACCAATTCCCCCGCCAACCCCGTTCACCGTTCTTGCATGCCGTTTTTTCATAATCCCTTTGACAGGGATGATATCAAAATGAATAGATATTCATTCATCGTTCGGGTGTTCGTAGCCCTGGTTTGTTTTTGGCTGCACCCATTTGCCGCTGCTGATGACGGCAAAAAGCGGCTCGAGACGCCTACGATAACCAGCGCTGTGAATTGGGAAAATTCACACCGGCGGACCGGTATACACGACGGCAACCGCATTCGTTCCGCTTTTTCCAATTTCGGAAATCTCGGCAGCCGCACGCTGACCCTGCGCGGAGAATGGCCAAAGGCCAGCGGCGTCAACTATATGTTCGAAAGCGCTTTTTACGTGGGCGCTGAAGTCACTGATGCGAACAACCATGTCATCCATATCTTTACCGATAGTTATACCGGCGCACCGAGGGATTGGTGCCCGGCTGACTCGCATACCTATTCCTGGGAGCCGCTGCCCGGCTTTTTCAACCAAGACCCTACCAATATCGATCGTTTCCCAGCCATGAGCCATTTGCCGCATACCTGGCCTGTGTTATGGCCGAATCGTCCGCCGGAATGGGCGGGCAAATGGATCGGCGAGGCGGGCCCGTGGCCCATGGCTGACCAGGAAAGCTACTACCTCATGGATGATCGAAACAACGACGAATTCGCCTACTATCCCTTTGTCGCCAGCCATCTGGATTCAATGCCCTGGCCGGACGGCAGAAGAGGATTGGGATTGGAAGTGCAAGTCCGGACATGTCAATGGAACGATCCCCGATTGCAGGATGCGTGGTTCGCCATTTATGACATTAAAAACGTCAGTCACAAAGATCTGCTCAGGGTCGTGTGCGGCTTTTACCACGATTGGGATATCGGCACCGAGAGAAACCAAAGCGACGCCGGAGACGATGCCCTTTCTTTCAACGCGCCGGATGGTTTGGTTTATCAATGGGATTTGAACGGACGCAGCGCCTTTAACAAACCGACCGGCTGGGTTGGGCAAAAAATACTTCAGGCGCCGGATCATCTGGGATTGACCAGTTTCTGGGGTACCAGTTCCGGCGATGTCATATCCGATGATGAAGAGGCGTGGCAGATCAAAACGCAGCCCGGCACTTTTGTCCCCGGCGGTGAGCTGGACGCCGCCTTTATCACCGGATCCGGCTACTTTGGCCTGCTGCGGGGCGAAAGCAAACGCTATGCCATGGTCATCGTCATGGGTGAGGATTTTGCAACCTTGCGGCATAACAGTAGAATGGCGCAATGGTTTTATGACGGCGGCTATTCCTTTGCCGTCCACCGGGCTGAGCTGCTCTCCCCTGCGGGAGGCGAAACTGTCCAGGGCGCCGTGGAGATAAAATGGAAGACGAACAGTGCTGCCGGACCCTTGCTGGTGGATATCTTTTACACCATCGATGACTGGAAGACGTGGCACACCATCGCTATGGATGAGGAAGATGATGGAGTCTATTCCTGGGACACCAACGCGGTTGACGACGGCATCAATTACTCGATCCGAGTGATTGCGCATAACGCTTTGGGGATGGGACAAAGCCCGTCCAGCGCACGGCTGACCATCAACAATCCAACCGCAGCAGTCCCGGAGGTTATCATCCTGTCGCCGGCAAGCGGGCAGGCGATCAGCGGCCGCCATGACATCCGCTGGCGAGCCGGCGATGCAGATGGGGATGCGGTCATCCTGAACTTGTTCTACAGCCCGGACAGCGGTCGGATCTGGCATTCGCTCGTGGAGAACGAAACGAACGACGGCATTTATTCATGGGATACCTCCTCTTTGGCTAATGGAAATAAATATCTGCTCAAGGCGGTCGTCAGCGACGGCGATCTGGAGGGAGCGCATATTTTAACTGGCCCTTTTCGCATCGCCAACGATCATCCTCCCATGAAACCAACCTACATCGAACATCTCGCGGGTTCCAGCAACGCAGCGGTCGGCGTCCACGTCATCGATCCGTCCGCCCTGACGGACCATACTTTTGAATTGACCTTTTCGTCGGCTGATGGAATCACCACCTATCATGTTTATGATTTGAACGCTGAAAGCTATGTGCTTCAGGATGAACCCCTCCATCCTGATAGGGAGGGAGCTATTTTCCTGGGCGTGCGCTTATGGCTGCATGACTTTCCGGAACCGGCGCCGCTGGATTCCCTGACCGGGTGGATAACCGGCGACGCCAACCTGATGCCGGTTGTCGATAAAGATCCGGGCGAAGGATTCATCGCTCTGCCGGCGGATTTTCAAATTCGCATACTGGGAGCGAACGCCGATACCAGCTATTCCCCCGTCACGCGGTATCGAATCCCGGTGAATTTTCAAATTTGGAATGTTACCGACAGCGTCCAGATGGAATTTCTCTTTGCAGAGCATGGCGTGCCGGACGGCCAATTAAGCGAAGGGGATATTATCACGCTTATCGCCAATCGAATCGGGAGAAAATACAACCTTTCATGGCGGATACAATTCCTCAAGCCTATCCTGCAGAAGGTCGTCCTGCCCGAATCCGGCGACGTGGCCTTTATCGCCATGGCCAAACCCTTTGCGGCAACCGATGTCTACCGGTTTCAAACACTGCCGGACTATTTTACCGCGGTGCAGGATAAAACGCAGCCGGTCGCTTCGTTCAGCCTGCAGCAGAACTATCCCAATCCGTTCAACGCAGCCACTACGATAGAATACCATCTATCGACAGCGGGCGTCATAACGCTGCAAATTTTTGATATGTTAGGCCGGGAAGTGGCGACGCTGGTCGATGGACATCAACGCGAGGGTTTGCACCGGATTGGATGGAATGGTCTCGATAAAGCCCATCAGCCCGCGGCCAACGGCATTTATGTGTATCGCATCACGGCCGAAAACCGGGTGGCAATAAAAAAAATGGTGCTGCTCAAATAAGCTTGGCTGAAATAATCGGTGATAAAATGCCCAATGCGTTATCCAGAGATTATTTATACTTACGCCGCTTGATCATCCGAATCTGCTGGGCAATGCTTCTTCTGCTGACGGGTTGTCATCAACAAGTCAATGGTCCGGATGAAAAACAAGACGAGCGCATTCTATGGGCCTTTGCCGCTGAATCGGAGATCTATTACAGTTCGCCGGCGCTCAGCCTGAACGAGGAAACCGTCTATTTCGGCACCTCCTCCGGCGCCATGCAAAATCAGGCTGCAAACAATGCCCTGTATGCGGTAACGGCGGCCACGGGGAAGATCCTGTGGAAATTTCCCCTTGGCATTCCAGAGGTCCGTTCCAGCCCTGCCGTCTGCCCGGATGGATCGATCGCCTTTGTCGCCTCCGCACGAAATTTCGGAACCGGTGAAATCCCGCGCGACCTCTTGTACAAACTGTCCGCCGACGGCCAGCTGCAATGGACCTTTAACATCAATCCTGGTTCTCAGGCGACAGTCGATGTCGGTCAGTCCGCTCCTACGGTCGGCCCTGACGGCGCTATCTATGCGGCAGCCGGCGGGCTGTATGCGATCAACCCCGACGGCGCTCTCAAGTGGAAGCGCTTCCATCCGCCGGCCGAGGACATTCGCAATGCTCCGGTCATCGGCAAAGACGGCATACTTTACTTTGTCTATCATAACATCCCGCTCACCGCACTGGATCCGACGGATGGGCACACGCTTTGGTCCCGTGAACTTGGCGTCAACGATCATGTGCTGGCCTCTCCTGCCATTGCAGCGAATGGAACTATCATCGTGGCTACAAATCCAGGAGTGGTGTATGCCGTCTCTTCGATCGGAGAGATTCTTTGGTCTTTTGACGCCGCTTCCATCGGCTACACCTGCACTCTGCGTTCCTCACCGGCGATCGATGAGGATGGCACGATTTATTTGGGCACCAACGCCGGCAGTCCCGCATCGGTCTTTTTGGCTCTAAATCCCGATGGAACCGTGAAATGGATTTTTGAACCAACGGATCTGCCGAGCGAGGTACCATCCAGCCACTTTGACATTTACTCTTCACCGGCGATCGGATCGGATGGACTGGTTTACTTTGGACAGGAATTCGGCCGGGTATATGGACTCCACCCCAGGAACGGCGAAATAGAATGGATGGTCGAAACAAAGAGCGGCATCACCTGGAGTTCGCCGGCCTTGAGTAGGGCAGGAACGCTGTTTATCAGCGATTTATCCGGCCGCCTGTATGCAATCAAGACGTCATGCCAAGGGCTGAAAACGCAGGCGACATGGCCCAAGTTCAAATACAATAATCAAAATTGCGGGTACAAACGACAATGAATCCCAACGGGCTTTTTTTACTACTATATTAAGGCAGCAGAAAGTGGGACACTGACAGCAAAAAAAAAATTTTCATTCTATCAAACATTAGCCGCTTGACCGCACCCATTTTTATTATCCTCCTTTAATCATCTCAACTACTGCATTAAAACCAACTTTCTGATAAGATCATTGGCGGTGCAATCAGCACCAACAAAGTGCGGCCATTTATTTGTTCAAATCTTGCAACCCAATCCTCCCTTCAGCGTTTACACTCGAAAGCACCCTATAAGATTTTGCTTGATTTTCATATCCTTATTGGCTATTTTTTCTAAAAGTTGGCAATGGAAAGAGCAGCCATTGCGTTCACCGGCTTAAAAAAAGCATGTTTTGCCCTGTTACAGCGCTCGCCGTCAGGCGAACCGGTCGCTCCTCACAACTAGGGTAAAGCTTAAATTTTTATCTACCGACTTTAACTCGATCATGGAGCAACGGTACAATTAAAAAGCTGATTAAAGCGACAGCCCTTTCAGGCGCTTCCAGTGTACTGAACACTCTGGTCAATATCGGCAAGATCAAAGTCCTCGCGATAACGTTGGGCCCTCGTGGAGTCGGTCTCCTCTCTCAATTGAATAATTTTATTCAGGTGTTGTCCATAGCAACCTCTCTGGGACTCAATGTCGGCGTTACCAGAAATATCGCAGAATACGCCGCCGAGTCCCATAAGAGGAGCATTCTGGATCTCATAAGCACCGTTACGCTCGTCCTGTCGGGCGTATTAGCTGTTTCGGTTTTATGCGGCCTCATTTTTTCTTCCCACATCTCCCGCCTCATTTTAGATAACCGCGGTTTTTCTTCTTTCATAATCATCACGTTGATCGGATTGCCGTTCATCGTTTATTACAACTTTGTTCGATCCATCTTTACCGGTCTCTTGGAAATCAGGACCTATGTGCTGGTCGGCGTGCTTAGTGCGGTTCTGGGATTGGTTGCTTTGGTGCCGCTGGTGCTCATCTATCAACTGCAGGGCGCCGTATGGCATCTGCTTTTTTATTCAGCAACCAGTTTTGCCATAGCCGTTTTTTTTTTACTAAACTCAAAAAAAAGCATTTCGCGGACCATGCGTGGATCTTTCGTGTAGATCGGCAAATCCTAAAGGGGCTTCTTAAAATTGGCGCCACCAGCCTCATCGCGGGAACTTTTACCTCCCTCTCTCTTCTGTTGTTGAGATCGCTCATCATAGGCCGCTTGGGCCTCAAATCCGCCGGCTTGTTCGCGGCGGTTCTGGCCATGTCAGGCCAGTCCATCATCGTCATCACCGATTCCATTGGCACCTATTCCCTTCCGAATCTGAGTTCTCTGAAATCACACGAGGACATTCGTAATGAGCTCAACCAGATATTGCGGCTGGCCATTATCCTCTCTACTCCCGTGATATTAGCTTTTTTCATGCTCAAAGAGTTCGTGATCACTCTCTTTTATTCGTCCGAGTTTTTACAGGCGACCCAGTTAATCGGCATCCAGCTCTTTGGAGAATTTTTTAAGGCCGTGGGTTGGTCGATGGGAATCGTTTTGCTTCCCCTCAAGCGGCTCAAAGCCATTGTGACGATCGATGCAGCTTGGAGTTTATTGTATATCGGCCTGTCCTATGTTGCCCTCGATCGGGTTGGACTCTTTGGGGCCGTGGGTGCTTACTTGATCTGCTATGTCCTCCATGTGGCGGCCAATTACCTATATCTGAAAAAAATAATCAATTTTTCAATATGGCCGCAAAACCAAAAGCTGTTGGCGATTTCTGTTTTATTGTTGGGATTTGTCATTTTTTTCTTAAAGCCTGCTTTGGGATCCTATGCGGTTGCCGCTTTATTGACAGGCCTTTGGGTAAAAATGGCGATCAGAAAAGCAGAAATGATGATGGCATGGGGGAAAATCAAAAAAAAGTTCAGTGAAAATTTGACGACGACAAAGAATTAACGGCTTTGAAAACCAATAAGAGAGCCCTATGGCAACAGCAAAGATATCCATCATCACTCCTTCCTATAATCAGGCGGAGTATATCGAAAAAGCCATCATCAGCGTTCTCCACCAGAGTTATGCCAACAAGGAGCATATCATTATCGACGGCGGATCAACGGATGGCACATTGGCCATTTTAAAAAAATATGACGCCATCAGGTGGCTTTCCGAAAAGGACAGGGGCCAATCGCACGCTTTTAACAAGGGATTTGCTATGGCGGATGGCGAAATAATCGGCTGGCTGAATTCCGACGACCTGTATGATAATGACGTATTTACCCTGGTGGCGGAGGCTTTTGACCATAACCCAAATGTGGTTGCTGTTTATGGAGGATGCACCATCATAGATCGACACGGTCGCCCCGTGGAAGAGATTTCCGTGCCGGAGTGCAGTTTTAAAACGATGTTGCACAAAGGATATTCGCTTCTCCCGCAACCATCGGTTTTTATCAAGCGCAAGCACCTGGCGGAAGAGAAGTTCGTCCTGGATGAGCAGCTGAATTATTCAATGGATTATGATCTCTTTTTAAGATTGCTTAAAAAAGGGCCGTTTGTAAAAATCGATAAAAACTTGTCCTTTTTCCGCTTGCATGATACCAGTAAAACTCAAGTTTCCGCCGTTAAAATGCGCAAGGAAAGCTATCTGGTCAGCAAAAAATATGGCGGCAATGCTTTTATTTTGGATATCAAGTTGTTGATAGATAGGGTGCGGTTAAGTCCGTTACGCAGATTGATTCTAAATAAAACAAAATAAGGTTTCATTAAAATACTCCAAACGATACCCTCTTATCGCAGCCTGCTGTAGGGGGGTGTTTTTTCCTGCCGGGGCTGTGCCTCCATGTCGGTTGTAGGGAAAGATATACGAAAAGGGATAGTGGAATAAGGCAAAATCGTTTGCCCGGCGACAATTGTTCTGTATAGCGCTGGAGTTTTAATCCTTTTTCGCTTTTTGTCATTGCCAGGTCTGCGGCTTTTTCAGGCCGAAGCATTCGCCCTTTTTTGTCATTGCAGGTGAGACCAAAGTTAACCTTGCAAGAAGTGTGTTATAACATCCATGGATTATTTTATCAATGAATCCCCATAGGACACACTTTGCAAGGTTTGTTTCGGGAGTATTCAGGCGGTCCAAAAAGCAAGGAGTGAGGCCCGAAGGGCCGAGTTGTATGAGCCCTGGGCGGGGCAATCAGTCCCGGGATTTTAACAAAAAAAACAAGCCCTGCAAGGGCGGCCGATTACTGATAGAGAATATGCCAGGCCGCCACTTCAGAGCTGAATTTAAAAACCGGCTATTCCTCAGGACTTCTGTCCTGGGATGAGAAACAAAATCAAAGCTTTACTAGTTTCTAATCACCGCATCCATCATAATCATATAATTTTAATCTAATAAAAAACCCCTGCATCTCATGGACCAGGGGTTCTTTACAGTGGCGCCTCGCAGAATCGAACTGCGGACACACGGATTTTCAGTCCGTTGCTCTACCGTCTGAGCTAAAGCGCCGACCTTGAAAATATAATTTACAATTTTTTAGCTAAAAGTCAAGGGAAAATAAAGCGACTGCCACAAGAAATCCCCCGACATTCAGCCCTCAATCAAGCGGAACCGATTTTTTATCAACAGCTTACCTTCCAAAATAAAAGCAGCTGATCCGGCGAACCTGCACCCTATACCTCCTTCTCCCGCTTGCGCAGGGGCTGCCAGTCGATGAATCGCGAGAAGACATACGGCAACAGAATGCGATCTGTCAGCAGATAGGCGATCATCAAATAAAAAGCGCCGATGATCAGATCGATAATATAATGCTGATTCAGATAAACGGCGGAGAACCAGACGCCGAGCGGATAAATGGCCAGCAGCCCAGGGTACCTGCGGAATTTTTTATAAGTGAAAAAGGCCACAGCAATAGGGTAGGCGCCGTGCAGAGACGGAATGGCGGCAAAATGGTTGGGATTGAATCCGCCCCATAGGGTCTGAAAAAAATGCAGGCCGATCATCCGGTCCACATCCAGCAATGTGCCGGCGCCCAGTCCCCAGTGCGCAATCTGTTCCGGCTGTGCGAAACCATAGCTGTAAACATACCACGGCGGCGCCGCAGGATAGAGAATAAACGTCGCCAGGGCGGAGAAATTGAGCAGCGTGATGGTCCAAACAAAGCGATAGAACATTTTGCGGTCGTCCATGGTGTGCCAGAAAACCCAGCCCAGGAGCAGGGGCAGTCCGAAATGCATGGTGTAGAACAAACCGCCGGAGGCATCGAGCAGTCCTTTGACCCAGCTGCCGCGCAGAATGATCTGCCAGTTCTGTGCGAAAAAATTGGGCAGCTGGCCGTCGAAGAAACGGCCGAACAAGGCCATCTCGGTTTCATAGGGCCATAGAATGTTGATGGCCCCGCGCAGGTTGTCGGCCACGCCGCGCATCATGTCATAACAGATCCAGAACAGGATCCACGGCGTCCAGTCGACGATAAAATATTTCACCCGACCGCGGCCCAGAGACAGCGCCAGCAGCAGCAGCGCAATGAACACATGGTCCGGACGCACGCGAATGAACTGGTTGACGAGAACCAGATAAAGGATGACGCCGATCAAGACATAGCCGCGCCATTGCTGTGAACGCAGGCGCTGCAAAAACTGCTGCCAACGGGTGGGTTGGTCGGGAATAGCCATAGTGAAGATTCCTGCTTCTTTTTTGGTTAATAAATCCGCCGGAGCGTTCATGTTGCTGGTTCACAATCCGAGACGAACCGCTTGACGCATTACTGAAACAATCCACTCGTGTCACACCTGTGCAGGCGGAACGCACTTGAACGACAGACTCGCTAAAACCGCCATTCCAGCAGAGCCTGCAGCAGGCGCTTGCGATAATAGAGATCCGCCCACGGCGATTCGTTCTGATACCAGGCGATGCGCCCCACCACCGCGAGCCGTTCATATAGATTGCGCGAAACGTCCAGAGCCACCAGGTTGTTTTCCTCCTGCTCAGTGTCCAGCTGCACAGGCAGAAAAGGCCGTATAGCATCGGAATACGTTTTCTTCTGCCAAGAGAAATAACCGCGGAAAAACCACTCCCGCCATCCTTGGACAAACAGCGCGGTCAGCACATGGCGCCGGTAATCGTAGCCATAGCTGTTGGAATGATTGCTCTCAAACTTGTATTGACAGGTCATCAACAAACTGCGCCAAACCCATTCGCTGTGCAGGCCTGCGGCCACCTGTTCGTCCTCCTGCCGGTCAGGCTGGAGGAAAAGATAGGAACCACTCGACGCATAGCCATAGGAGGCGCGCTGAAAAACGTTACGCTGCCAGGCGATCGACGGCGACAATGTCCATCCAGAGATGATCCGACGATACAGCTGCAGGGTAAGACCGGGACCGGCGTAGTCAAAATAATCCGAGTTCGCATAATCCAGCGCCTCCTGCCGTAAACCGAGCTCGAGCCAGGTGGCTGTGTCCATCCGATAGCGCAGAAAGGGCTGCAGGAATCCACAGATCAGATCCTGCTCGGTTTCGAGGAAAAACTTGAATCGGCTCCAAAGCTGGGCGCCCAGCTCTACCCTGGCGCTCACGGGCCGGGAGAACGCGGCGCCGATCTCATGGGTCAATTTGTTCTCAGAGGAAAAATCCGGGTAGACCTGAGCGCCGGCTCGATAGGAAAACGACAAACTGCGGCGGCGCACCTGAAGGTCGTACAGCAGCCGCAGGTTCTCCGCCTGGACTGCACCCTCCACGCTTTCGGCGATGTTGGAATCCTGCTCGTAACCCAGTTGAACGCGGTGGGCCAAGCGCCAATTCGCCTGACCGGAGAGCGGGCCGGAAATCGCGCATAAAAGCAGCAATGATAGGGCGATTGACTTGACCGGATTCATCATTGTGGCTGCTTGATTAGTGTGGAACGCAGCTGCTGCGCCTGCTGATCGAACTCTTGCGCCAGAACCGCCAGGCTGTCGGCTTGACGTTTTAATCTCTGTTCCTCCCCTTCCAGCAGCTCCTGGTAGCCGTCCAGGCTGTACGCCGGCAGGTTGCGAAAATCATAATTGAGGAGCAGTTCAGCCGGCGGTTGCAGACTATAGGCGGTGGATGGGTAATGGCCTGCTTTGTTGCCACCCAAGGTTTCCAGGTCGCGGCCTGGTTGCACGGCATCGACCGGTGAGCCGGCGCGCGCAGTCTCATCCCGGGAGTCGAACACGCGCATATCGCTGACCAGGTCGGCCATGCGGCCGCGCAGAGCAATCTCTTTCTGCACCTGGCGGACGCGGTCACCCACGCGGCCGGCCTGGCTGCGCAGTTGGTCCGACCGGTCGCGCAGATAATCGGCTTTTCGTTCAATGTCCTCCGGCAGATCGTCGCTCTCCACCAGCAGCGGAGAAGGGTCGGGATTGATCTCCAACGTTGCCAGGCTCTGCAGGCTGAGACGTTTTGCCTGCCACAGGGCCATTTGCTCCAGCAGGCGTTTCTGTTCGCCGGGCGGGCCTGCGGCTGACTTTTTCAACTCCAGGCTGATGGAATCCAGGGCAGCGGTATAGAGGCTGTCCAGGCGGCGGCTGAGAACATCTTGCAGCCGCCTGGTCTGTTTGCGGCTGGCCGCGGTTTGCTCCAGACGGGCGGCGATCTGTTGCGCGTCTGCCAACCAGGCGGTCAGACGGCGGCGTTCGAAAAAGGTTAATGAGGATTGCGCTTTAAGCGGCGTGATCAGCCGGCTGAGCGAATCGGATTGCGCCTGCAATCGTTGCCACGCTGACTCGATCTCTTGATTGCGCTGCTGTTGTTGCGCGAGCGCCTGTTCCATACGATCGATGACCACCGATTGCGCCGGCGCCGTGACAGCGCACCCTAGCAGGAAAGGGAGCGCACATTTCAGCCAAAAGGTCATTTACGACAGTCCGTATTTTTCCATCTTGTAATAGAGTGTGCTGGTCTTGATGCCCAGCAACCGCGCTGCTTCAGTTTTTACGCCGTTTGCCCGACGCAGCGCTTTTTCAATCTCTTGTTTCTCCACCCGGGCAAGGAGATCGTCCAGCGGCGCTTTCGGTTCCGCGCGGTCAAAGACGGCCGGCACCGGCAGGTCGCCGGCTGAGATGAGATCCGTTTCAGCCATCACCGCCGCGCGTTCGAGCACGTTTTCCAGTTCGCGCACATTGCCCGGCCAGGCGTAGTTGCACAGTGCGGCCATGGCGCTGTCCTGCAATTTTAAATCCGGCCGGCCCAATTGACGGCCGATGCGTCGCAGGAAATGGGCGCTGAGCAACGGAATGTCCTCGCGGCGATCACGCAACGGCGGCAGAAAAATGGGTATGATATGCAGACGGTAATAAAGGTCTTCACGAAACCGGCCTTGCTGGACCAGCTTTTCCAGATCACGATGCGTAGCGGCGATGACGCGGACGTTCACGGTCAGCGTCTCCTCCCCGCCCACCCTTTCGAACTCGCGCTCCTGCAGCACGCGCAGCAATTTGATCTGCGTGGAGGCGGAGATGTCGCCGATCTCGTCAAGAAAGATAGAGCCATCGTGCGCCAGCTCGAACCGGCCGCGCTTGCGCTTCAGTGCGCCGGTGAACGCCCCCTTTTCATGACCGAACAGCTCGGACTCGAGCACCCCTTCCGCCAGCGCGCCGCAATGCACGCGGATGAACGCGTGCGTTCTGCGGTCTGATGCCGCGTGAATGGCGCGCGCCACCACCTCCTTGCCGACGCCGCTTTCGCCGTAGAGGATGACCGAGGAATCGGTGCGCGCCACCTTGGCAAGGGTGCGATAGAGCTCGCGCATGCATTCGCTTTCACCGATGATTTCCGCGAACAGCTGGTCGACGCCACCCTCTTGCGCCGGGCGGTCGGCCGCGCCCGCCGGCTGTTCCATCCGCCGGTCGCCGAGGATCTTTTGCACCATCTTTTGAATGCGCAAGCGGAACTCTTCTTGAGAAAAAGGTTTGGTGATAAAATCCGCGGCGCCGTAATGCATCGCCTGCACCGCCAGATCGATGGTGCCGTAGGCGGTGATGACCAGCACTTCAGTGGCCGGACACCGCGCTTTGATCTCCTGCAGCACCTGCAGGCCGTTCATGCCGGGCAAACGGTAATCGGTCACCACCAGATCGAACGGTTGCTCCGACAGCGCGGCCAGAGCGGATTCGCCGTCCGCAGCCTGAACCACGCTGATCGGCAACTTGGTAAGGATCTGCGCCATGGCTTCGCGCATGGTTTCGTTGTCATCGACGATCAGGGCTTGCATAGGAGTTATGCTCTCATTCCTTTTTGCCCGCTGACGGCAGCGTCAGCTCAAAGCGCGAACCGCCGACGTTGCTGTCCAGCAGACGGACCGCGCCGTTGTTGGCGCCGGCGAGGTTTTTGACCATCACCAGCCCCAGCCCCAGCCCTTTTTCTCTGTTGCTGAAAAAAGGCTGGAAAATTTTTTCCCACTGTTCCGCCGGAATGCCGCGGCCGTTGTCCGACACCTCGAGGGTGCAGACGCCGGCTCCCTGGGCGATGCGCAATTCGACTCGGCCGTCCTGCCGGTCGATGGATTGCACTGCATTGAGCAGCAGATTGATCAGCATTTGACGCAAGTGCTGCGGGTCCGCCCACACCCGGCCGTCGCCGTTGCGAACCACTTGCACCTGTTTGGCGCTGATCTCGTTCTGCAGCAGATCAAGAGCCTCCTGCCAGCAGTCGGAGACACGGCAGGATTGCGGCCGGCTGGTGATGGGCCGGGCATAGTCCAAAAAATTCTCCACCAGCGTCTGCAAGTTGCGGCTCTCTTTTAGAATCCGTCCTGCGCGCTGACGCGAGTCGGGATCCGCCGCTTCATCGCGGATCAGACCGGCGAACAGCTCGATGCCGCCGATGGGATTGCGCAGCTCGTGGGCTACGCCGGCCATCATGGCTTTCTGCTGCTCCACCCGCTGCAGATTGTTTTTGCGCATCTCCTCCATGGTGCGGGCCAAAAAAGCGATTTCATCGTCACCGGAAACCGCAATGGATTCCCGCCACTCGCCGCGGCTCAGCCTCTCAGCCGACCGCCGCAGCTGTTGCAATGGTCGCGTCAGCCGCTGTGAGGTGAACCACGACAGGCCGATGGCCAACAGCAACGAGAAGGCGCCGATCTGCAGCAATGTAGCCTGCATATCGCGCACCCGGTTCAGCGAGGCGGCACTGCCCTCCACCGCCACCACGCCGATGACCGCGCCGTCTGCCAGCAGAGGCGCATAGGCGGATTTGTATAACAAACCATCGTGGCCGGTGAACAGCGGCGACTGGCTGTTGTGACTGCCCAAAGTGGCTGCAATCTCGAGCCGGTCGAATTCAAAACGGGCATAGGGCTCGGCGATCGCCGCGCGGTTTTGGCTGTCCAGCCAGATACGGCCTGAAGGGTCAAACAGGACAATCCGGCTCAGCTGTCCGGCGTGCGCCAGGCCGGCAAGATGGGACTGCAGCCGCTTGTGAACGCGACCGCCCTCGTCGCCCGGACTCAGCAGACTGACGAGCGCCCCATCGGTCTGGCCGGCGATCACGGCGGCCAGAGACTCGAGCCGACTGCCCAGTTCTTTCTCCAGGGTGGTGCGCAACTTGTGCTGAAGATAGAGGCCGGAGACCAGCAACACCAAAAGTATCTGTAGAACGAAAAGCCACAGAAGCCGTTTACGGATCATCTGCCTGACCAGGTTAATCGAGCCTTTCAAAAAGGCCGAATCATGTTCTAAAAAAATGCGAACGTACACTTTTGACTGCAGGCGTGTGTGAACCGGATGGGACCTTACACACCCCCTGTCCCCCTCTCAAGAGGGGGAACTGCACACGCTAGGTTCTTAAACAGGGCTGTTTTTTTCGTCACCCCCGGTCCCCCTCTCAAGAGGCGGGACTGCACTCGCTAGGTTCTTAAACAGGGCTGATTTTTTGTCACCCCCTGTCCCCCTCTCAAGAGGGGGAATTGCACACGCTAGGTTCTTAAACAGGGCTGATTTTTTGTCACCCTCTGTCCCCCTCTCAAGAGGGGGGACTGCACACGCTAGCTTCTTAAACAGGGCTGCTTTTTTCGTCACCCCCGGTCCCCCTCTCAAGAGGGGGAACTGCACACGCTAGCTTCTTAAACAGGGCTTATTTTTTCGTCACCCCCTGTCCCCCTCTCAAGAGGGGGAACTGCACACGCTATATATTCCATCCTATCTTTATTATCCTATTCATGAGGACACCGCCAATCATTAAACACAACAAATAACATACCACCGTTCATCGCCTTTTTCCGCTTGGAGCGCGGCCGGCGCTGCTGTAAAAAAGAGGTTTCTTTCAATTTTTCGATATCAGGCCTCAGTTTTTTGATGCAGGGTCCGCTCATATAGCCGCTCATACTGCGGCACGATCCGATGCATATCGAATTGAGTCACGGCTTTTTCACGCGCTCGGTTTCTAAATTCAGCCATGCGCTGCGGATCCCGCAGCAGCGACACCGCCGCTTGCGCCATGGCCTCCACATCGCCCATGGCCAGCAGATATCCATCCACGCCGTGGCTGATCACCTCAGGCAAACCGCCGACGTTGGAGGCGATGACCGGCGTTCTGCAGCTCATGGCCTCCAGGGCGGCCAGGCCGAAACTCTCTTCGCTGCTGGGCAGCAGAAACAGGTCGACACAGCCAAGAAGATTTTCGATATAGTCCTGCGTGCCCAGGAAGATGACGTGATCATGCACCCCCAGTTTGACAGCCCATTCGTGCGATTCCTGGCGATCCGGCCCCTCACCGGCCAGCAGCAGCCGCGCATCCACCTGCTGACGCACATGGGCAAGAATTTTCACCGTATCGGACAACCGTTTCACCGGACGAAAGTTGGAGGTGTGCATGAGCAGTTTTTCACCGTTGGGCGCGAAAAAATCACGCCGACAATTCTGCGTGCATCCGGAAAATCTTTCCGTATCGACAAAATTATGGATCACCTGAATCTCTTTACGGATGTGAAATTCCTCTAGAGTGCGCTGCGCCAGGTAATGGGATACCGCGGTGACAGCATCTGATTGTAATATGCCAAAGCGCACCGCCTCATAAAAGGAGGCGTCCTTGCCCACCAGCGTGATGTCGGTTCCATGCAGCGTAGTGACGATTCGAGGTCCCTGGCCGGACATCATCTGCCGCGCTAGATAGGCGCTGATGGCATGAGGAATGGCGTAATGGGCATGGATGACATCCAGCTGGTACTCCTTCGTCACCTCCAAGATCTTGGTGGCCAGGGACAGATCATAGGGCGGAAATTTAAACAGTGGATAGGCGGACACATCCACTTCATGATAGAACACGTTCTGCTGAAATCCGCGCAGACGAAAGGGAGCGCTATAGCTGATGAAATGCACCTGATGGCCGCGCTGAGCAAGGCAAACGCCCAACTCGGTGGCCAGCACGCCGCTGCCGCCATGGGTTGGATAGCAGATGATAGCGATTTTCATGTTTGTTTTCCTGTTTCGTCAAAACGGACCGGTCCAGCGCCGTAAATCGAAAAAAATAACAGCCAGGTTGGAGCGGAAAGCGTGTTCATTCACAGGGCAATATATTGATTTTTCGGCGATGAATCAACCAAAACTACGAAGACCGGCATGCACGGCTTGGAAGCCGTGCGGCGCTGCAGACCGGGCTCGATCACACCTTTTTTATTGAAAAATTGAAAAATAATCACTAATATATTGTTTAACTTATTTTTGCTCAAATTAAAAATTCAGAAGAACAGCTGATCACGGCGGATCGTCACCATTCATCATGGCCAAAAATACCATAAGAAATTTCTGCATCATCGCCCACATCGATCACGGCAAATCCACGCTGGCCGACCGGCTGCTGGAAGCCACCGGCGCCGTCACCCGTTTTGAGATGAAAGATCAGGTGCTGGACAGCATGGATCTGGAGCGTGAGCGGGGCATCACCATCAAGATGCACCCCATCACCATGGAATATAAAGCCCGTGACGGCGTGACCTATCTGCTCAACCTCATTGACACACCGGGCCACGTGGATTTCACTTACGAGGTATCACGCAGCCTGGCCGCCTGCGAGGGCGCATTGTTGGTCGTTGATGCCTCCCAGGGCATTGAAGCGCAGACCGTCTCCAACCTTTACCTGGCCATCGACAACAATCTCGAGATCATTCCGATCATCAACAAGATCGATCTGCCGAACATCGACGTGGACGCCATCAAGCATCAGATCATCGACCTGCTGGGCTGCAAAGAGCAGGAGATTCTGTTGGCCAGCGCGAAAGCGGGCACGGGCATCGAAGAGGTGCTTGAGGCGGTGGTGCAGCGCATTCCGCCGCCGCACGGCGAGGTGGATGCGCCGACGCGCGCCCTGATCTTTGATTCGGTGTTCAACTCATACCGTGGCGCCGTGGCCCATGTACGCGTGATGCAAGGCAGGCTCTACCCCGACCAGATGATTAAATTTCATTCCACCGGCCGCACCTTTCAGGTTCAGGAGGTGGGCATTCTGCGGCTCAAACAGATCAAAAAGGACCGTCTCGAAGCCGGCGAGACCGGCTATCTCATCTCCGGCGTCAAAGAGGTGCGCGACACCAAGGTGGGCGACACCATCATCGACGCCGCCTTTCCCGACACCGAGCCGCTGCCCGGCTATCGCGATATCAAGCCCATGGTGTTCAGCGGCCTGTTCCCTTCGGTGGCGGAGAACTATGAGGATCTGCGTTCGGCGCTGGAAAAGCTGAAACTGAACGACTCTTCATTGTTCTACGAACCCGAGACCTCCCTGGCGCTGGGTTTCGGCTTTCGCTGCGGCTTTCTCGGGCTGTTGCACATGGAGATCGTGCAGGAGCGGCTGGAACGCGAATACAACCTCGACCTAGTCAGCACGGTGCCCAACGTGGAATACCATGTGTTCACCACGCGCGGCGAAATGTTGGTGATGGATAATCCCGCGAACCTGCCCCCGGCCAACGACATCGACCACGTGGAAGAACCCTACATCCGCTCCAGCATCCTCACGCCGTCAGAGTATATCGGCGCCATCATGTCCATCTCGCGTGAACGGCGCGGCATCTACATCAACACCGAATACATCGACAGTCAGCGCGTGAACATGCATTATGAATTTCCCCTGGCGGAAGTGATCTTTGATTTTTATGACAAACTGAAATCGGTCACCCGCGGCTATGCCTCCTTTGATTACGAATTCCTCGGCTTTCGCGAGGGCCCGGTGGTCAAGCTCGACATCCTGCTCAACGGAGAGGCGGTCGACGCCCTGTCTGTGATCGTCCATCGCGACAAGGCCTACGAGTGGGGCCGTCGCGTATGCGAAAAGCTGCGCGATCTCATCCCCCGTCAGCAGTACGAAGTGGCCATTCAGGCGGCGGTGGGCGGCAAGGTGATCGCCCGGGAGACCGTCCGGCCGTTGCGTAAAAACGTCACCGCCAAATGCTACGGCGGCGACATCACCCGCAAACGCAAGCTGCTGGAGAAACAAAAAGAGGGCAAAAAGCGAATGAAGCAACTGGGCCATGTAGAGATTCCCCAGGAGGCTTTCCTGGCGGTGCTCAAAGCCGATTGAGCCGGGCAGGCCGGCAGATCGCGCAGTCGCAGTACGCCTGTTCTCAAGGCCGCGACGTCGGTGCACACGGCTTTTGTTCAGTTCACAATCCACAGGATTAGATCATAGAACCGGCCATTCCCTTGACACGGAACATGCGATGATCACAGTCAGCAATCTGGTAAAATACTTTGGCGCCCGGCGCGCGGTGGCTCAGGTCAGCTTTGACATCGGCCGGGAACTGTTCGTCTTTCTCGGCCCCAACGGCGCCGGAAAAACCACCACCATCAAGATGATGACCGGCCTGCTCAAACCCGACTCGGGTTCCGTAGAGCTGCGTGGGATCGACATTCAAAAAAACCCGCGGGCCGCCAAGGCGCTGTTCGGTCTGGTGCAGGAGGAGCCGGTGCTCTACGAAAAGCTCACCGCCACCGAGTTTGTCCATTTTATGGCGCGCCTGTACGACGTGGAAAAAATCGACGCTGAAAAACGGATGAACGGCCTTTTCGAGATTTTTGAGATCAATGGACGCAGCAAAGATCTGATCGAGGACTATTCGCACGGAATGAAACAAAAGATCTCGCTGGCCGGCGCGCTGGTGCATGACCCGGAGATCCTCTTTCTCGACGAACCTACAGTGGGCCTGGACCCCAAAGCGGCACGCAACCTGAAGGACATGCTGCGCGGTCTGGTGGATAAAGGCCGCACTGTGTTCATGTCCACCCACATCCTGGAACTGGCGGAGCGGATGTGCGACCGGGTGGGAATCATCCATCAGGGACGGCTGATCGCCCTCGGCACGTTGGAGGAGCTGGCGGTCCAGGCCGGCAAACCCGGCGCCTCGTTGGAGGACGTTTTTCTCGCCCTGACCGGCGACACCGGCCGTGAAGGCCTAACCCGCTATCTGGAGGAGAACTGAGGCGTGCTGTGGCTCCTGCTGACAAATCGGCTGCGTGGAATGCTGAACACGGTGCTGAAAAGCGATCCGAAAAAAAGAAACCGCAAACGATTTGCCCTGCTCGGCTATCTGCTGGTGCCATCCCTGCTGACCGTATCCATCCTCGAGATGTTCAAAGAGCTGCTCCATTCTTCCTCCCAGGGTTTGGCGGTCATCCACCTGCTGCTCAACACCTCGCTGGCGGCGTTGTTGATCTTTCTGGTGTTCAGTGGATTGACTGTAGCGCTGCATTTTTTCTTTTTGTCTAAAGACCATTCGCTGCTGCGTGCCGCTCCGTTGTCAAACGCCACCCTGTATCTGTTCAAATACATCGAAAGTCTGTTCGCCAACTCGTCTATTTTCTGGGCCTTCGGCCTGCCTCTGCTGCTGGCCTACGGCCTGGTGATCAAAGCGCCGGTTTTTTATTATCTGATCGCTGTGCCCGCGGCGTTGTGCTTTCTCGCTCTACCCACAGGGCTGGCCGGCCTGCTCTCCATCGGCCTGGCGCGTCTCATTCCGGCCAAACGCGCCAAAAACATCGCCGTGCTGATCGTAGGCGTGATCTTTATCAGCGCTTGGGCTGCTTTTCAGTTTCTCCGCATTTCGCGCTTTGACCCTGCATCGAAAAACTTTAATCCCCATTCGCTCGATCATCTGGCGCGGCTGGACCAGCACTTTTCCCTGTTGCCCTCCGAATGGCTGTCGCAGACGCTGCAGTACAGCGGACGCGGCGATCTCCAGGCAGCCCTTGCGCCGTTTCTGCTGCTGCTGGCCGGCAGCGCGCTTCTCTATGCACTGGGCGCCGTGTCGATGAACTCTTATTTGCAGCACACGCCGTCGCCGGTCAAAAGCCGCCTACCGGAACATCGTAAAATCCGCCGCGATCCAGCCTATTTCACCCAGGCGCTGGTGATGCGCGAATTCTGGATTCTGACCCGCGATTCACGGCAATCTACGCAGCTGCTGATGTTTCTGGTCATCATTCTGGTCTTCCCCTTTATCGTGCAGCAAAACATGCAGGGGATGAACGAGATGATGAAGCAGTATTTGCCGTTCATCTATCCGTTGCTGCTCAGTACGGTCTTTAGCGCCACCACGGCGGCGCGATTGATTCCGTTGGAAGGCCTCTCCTTTCCTCTGATCAAATGCGGTCCGCGTCCGCTGAGCCGCATCGTGTTGATCAAAAACCTGCTGGCGATGCTGCTGGCCGGCCCAGCCGGCTTTGCCGCTCTGCTCATTACCAGCCAGCTCAATCAGATTTCCGGCGTGCGCACGGTGCAGGCCATTTGGGTGCTGGCGGCCCTGTGCGCCGGGGCCGCAGGACTGGGCGCGATATTCGGCGCCCACTTTGGCAAGTTTGATTGGGAAAATCCCAAACGCATGTTGTCCGGCGCCGGCAACCTGCTGTTGACGTTTATCATTCTTTTTATCTTTTTAACGTTTTGCGGCCTGATTTTCATCTGCATCCTGGTGGACCTGCTGACCGTGGGCCTATTGGTCATCAGCGCCCTCTCCCTGCTGATGCTTTGGTCGGGAACCATTCTGGCGGCTTCAAAGTTAGATTCCATGGATTGGTGCTTTTAACAAGAAAGGATTGTGCATGAGTTCCAGAGGCAAGAATATATTTCGTGAGTATTTTGAAGCTTTCGCCGTCGCCCTGCTGGCCGCCCTGATCCTGCGCGCGCTGGTGATCCAGGCCTTCCGCATCCCCACCGGCTCCATGAAAGACACTCTGCTGGTGGGCGATTTTTTATTGGTCAATAAATTCATCTACGGCGCCGCTACGCCGGATTACATCCCCTTTACAAAAATCAAGCTGCCCTACTATCAGATGCCCGGATTGAAAGAGCCGGAGCGGGGCGACATCATCGTGTTCAAGTATCCCCTGGACGAGAGCGTGGATTATATCAAACGCTGCATCGGCGCACCCGGGGATACATTGGAAATGCGCGATGGGCTGGTGTATGTCAACCACCAACCCGAAGGGGTTTTGCGATTCCTGGAGAAAAAATTTGATTACGAAGAAGATCATTATGTGAACTATTATCGTGTCACCTCGCCGTCCGGCAAAGAGTACACCATCCGCCGCTACGACGGCGCTAATCCGAACTTTCCCGCGGTCGTGGTGCCGCCGGATCATCTGTTCATGATGGGCGATAACCGCGACAACAGCGCTGACAGCCGCAGTTGGGGATTTATGCCGGTGAAAAACATCCGCGGCAAAGCCCTGGTCATCTACTTCTCCTGGGAAAAGAACGAACCGTTCTGGAACCTGTTCAAAGCCATCCGCTGGAACCGTATTTTCGGAGTGATCGTCTAGTGACCGGCCCGGCTGCGCTCTATCTGCATATTCCGTTCTGTGCGCATAAATGCGCCTACTGCGATTTTTACTCCATCACCCGCCGGGAGTTGCTGCCCCCGTTCATCGACGCTTTGCTGCACGAAATGGCCTTTTACAGCGAAAACCCTCCTTTTGGAGGGTTTTCCGTTTCCACGCTCTACCTGGGCGGTGGAACGCCTTCCCTGTTGACGCCGGCGCAGTGGAAAAAAATTCTTCTGCCTCTGAAAGACAAATTCACCCTGGTTCAGGACGCCGAGATCACGCTGGAGGCCAATCCCGGAACTGCAGAGATGGCGCATCTGTCCGCTTATCGCCGACTCGGCATCAACCGTCTGAGTTTGGGGATTCAATCTTTTCAACCGGCTGACCTTGCACGGCTGTCGCGCCTGCACAATACGGCCGAGGCAGAGCAGGCCATTCGCCTGGCGCGTAAAGCGGGTTTTGACAATCTGAGCCTGGACCTCATTTTTGCCGTACCGGGACAAACCGTTGATGCTTGGCGTAAAACCCTGGACCAGGCGCTGGCTTTTCAACCCGAACATCTTTCCTGCTATAGCCTGACCATAGAACCGGGCACGCCGCTGCATCGGCAGGTGCAGCAGGGGCAGGTGCAGCCCTGCGACGAAGAACTGGAACGAGAGTTGTTCATCCTCACTCAGGAGACGCTGCAGCAGGCGGGCTATGAGCAGTATGAGATTTCCAACTATAGTCTGCCGGGCTTTCGCTCCCGGCATAATCAGGCATATTGGTCCGGCTACCCTTATTTGGGGCTCGGGCCGTCGGCGCACTCTTTTGACGGCCACCGCCGATGGTGGAATGTGCGCGATGTGGACCAGTACCTTCGGGCCGTCTCAACCCAGGGACGGGCCGTGGCAGATACTGAAACGCTCACAACAGAACAAAAAAAGATCGAGTCGGTACTGCTGGGCCTGCGCCGCGTCGAAGGCCTGCCGCTTGCCGGACTGCCGTTTCAAGCGGAGAAAGCAGCGGCCGCATTGGCGGGCATCGACGATTGCGGCCGGCCGTTCCAGAGCAGCGCCGACAACAAGCTGATCATCCAGGCCAACGACCGACTGGCGTTGAGCCGTGAAGGACTGCTGCTGTACAATTATGTGTGTGAAAAATTATGTTCTCTGATTACCTCGACCTGATCCTGTATCACATGCGCAGCTATCCCGGCTTTAGCGTGCAGGACCTTTACAAGCTGCTCTTTCAGGCCGTCCTCGGCCCCGAGCATTTGCTGAGCAATGCGGCTGCTGCACAGATGCGGTTGGAACAGGAATGGGCGTCGCAGCCCGCTGAGAGCGGAGAGCCTCTGTTTGAGCCGGTCTCCCTGGACGGCCGCCTGGTGCGCCTCAACATCCGCCCTTTTAAAGCCTCTGGAGCGGATCGGCAAACCCTTTGGCTCGCTTTTTATTCGGCCTCCCGCTGTTGCGGAGAGAAACAGGCGTTCATCGCGACATGGCGGCGGTCCTTGGCGTGGATCGCTCAGGGAAGCATTGCGCTGAGCGCAAAGGCAGCGTACGATTTCGACGAGATTCAAAAGCGGGCGGAGTATCCGGCGGGCCGCCATTCGCAAGCCTATCGCCGTCTGCACCGGCCGGCCTACCGACTGGTGCGGCTGGATGAGCGCGGCCACATTCTGTTATAGAACCGAGGGGATTTGAAAAAGACAAAAATAGCCGAACACTAAAAATGCGACGATTAATCCAACCGCAAACATCCAGCCCGGCCGCAGCACTCGTCCGGCCTCTTCTGAAAGCATGCGCGGCAAAACATAGTACAGACCAACGGCCAGCATCAGCGCCTGCAGCGGCGTCAGCAGCAAGCCGTCGAGCACCGCGGCGATTTTGATCAGGATGACCGGCTTCAGGCCAAAGGTGTAAACTATGGTCATATTGGTAATGAAAAAAAAGAACAGAAATATGCGGAATTGCTTTTTCCACTCCCAGCGGCCGAATCCGGGAATGCAGATGCGGAACGCGTCCGCCAGCAATCGCGGCCATCCTGCCAGTTGTCCCACCTGAGTGCTGATCAAGGCTGCACTGCCGGCGATGAGGAACAGAGTGCCGCCTGCAAGGCCCCACTGGGCGCTGAACAGTGTGGACAGCTGCAGCGCGACCTCAGCGCCGTCAGGCGCCAGATGCCGCGGCGCCAGCACTCCGGCGCCGGCCAGAGCGAAACAGGCGGTTACAAACACGCCGATCGCCATGGCCAGAGTTGCATCGACATACACCACGCGCAGCCAGCCCTTGATGCGCCGGGCGGTCTCTGCCGGCATGGCGGCGAGAAAAGAGTCATCCGCCGGCTGTCCCGGCTTTCCTCTGGCCGCAGCCCCATAACCGGCGGACAACACCCAGTAACTGTACCAGACTTGGCTGGCGAATCCGCCGGCCGCCCAACCGAGCAGAGGCAATATTTCATGCCAGGCGTTGGCTGAGACCTTGCCGCCCTGCTGCGCCCAGGCGGGCACATCGGGTATCTGCGGCAGTAAGCCCTGCAGCACAGCCGCAATGCCGGGAAACACGCCGGCTGTTACATACACCACACCGAAAAGAATCACCAGGACCAAGAGACTCATGACCATCTTGAGAATGCCGAACGTTCCGGACCAGGCCACCAGCAGAGCAAAGACCGTGACCAACCAACCTCCAACCACCGACGATACCGGCAGCAGCGCGCTGATAAAAACGCCGGCCGCGGCGGCCAGCGAACCGATGGCGATGGTGGCGCTGATGAACTGTGCAATCAGCGTAATCCACACCGCCCAGCTGCGCGGACCCGGCATACGGTTGAACAGGTCCAGCAGGCCTTCGCCGGTGCAGACCGTATAGCGGGCGCCGCAGAGTCCGATCCAGTACTTTAAAAACACGGCAAAGACAATCGCCCAGAGAATGCCGGGGCCGAGGATGGCGCCGGTGCGCGTGGCTAAAATCACCTCTCCGGAACCGATATACTCGGCGCACCAGACCAAGGAAGGGCCCACTAGAGCCAGAACGGCGAAACCCTTAGGTGGCTTTTGAATCTGATCTGAAAAATCGGTCTGCTTGTACATGGGAGGTCAAGCCATTGATAAGAGGATGAGTGAATCTGAACGAACACTCAGGCCGGTGCGTCCAGACGGGCCAGCGCCTGTTCATCCAGGCGATAGACCGTCCACCCTTTCATGGCCGTGGCGCCGTGAGCGACGTAGAATTGAATAGCCGGTTTGTTCCAGTTGAGCACGGACCATTCCATGCGGCCGCAGCCTCTTTGCCGGGCGATATGCGCCAGGCGCAGGAAAAGCGCCTTGCCGATGCCGCTGCCGCGGAAGGCGGGCTCAACGAAAAGATCTTCGAGATAGAGGGAGGGCTTGCCGGTAAAGGTGGAATAGGTGTAGAAATAAAGAGCAAAGCTCACCGCCTGCCAACGGCCGTTCTTTTTTATTTCGCCCAGTAGGGCCTCAAAATAAGGTCGCCGGCCGAAACCATTCTTGACGATCGCCGCTCGGGTATTCTGCACCTGATCGGACATCTTTTCGTATTCCGCGATGCCGCGGATGAGCTGAAGCAGGGCGGCGCTGTCGCGGCGGACGGCTTTGCGCAAGCGAAATGACGTGTTTTTCATTCACCATCCTTTTCCAAGAATCAGGATGGCGCACAGGCTCCATCCTTAAAACAAGCCGGGCAACAATCGGTGCTGGACACGGGAACAATACTCGCGATATCGCTGGTCGCTGTTCAGCACGCGCTCTTCTGATCGTATGCGCCACAGCTGACCAAGGAAAATAAGAAATATTTTCAACAAATTAAACCAATTAAAATTTCCCAATAAAAATCCAAAATAAAAAAGGCTTTCACTGGCATACAGCGGATGACGCACGACCGAATAAGCGCCGTGAACCACGACCGTACGATTGGCCGGCACGATGCCGAAGCTTTTTCCAAGGGAAAGCAGGCTGTACAACATGGCGGCCAATCCCAGCGCCTGCAAAGTATAGGACCATCCCATCCGTGCGGTTTCGCCGGTCGCTTGCGGTTGAAGGGTCATGGACAGAAAGACTGTACCGACTGGGATCAACCAGTCCCAAATAGAACGGTCCACCGGCGCGCTCTGGCGGCGGGTTATAAAGAAAAAGAACAAAAGAGAATTGAAAAGGATCAACCCCAACCCCAGGGGAGAACGACTCTGCAGAAAGGCTGACAGGGAGAGGACCACGAATCGAAGCCAGAAAAGAGCTAAAAAAATATTGATCGGCAGCTGCACGAGTTGCCGAAAATCAGCCATGGCCGGACGGCTCACGCTCTCCGCAACGATGGAGAGGCGGTCGCCGACGCTCAGATGGGCCAATGGCAGAACGCCGGTTTTAGCTTCGACCACTGAACGGGCTTGTTGTTTCGGCGGAGCCAGCAGACGGTTGGCCTCGACCGCGGCATGAATACTCAGTATGGTGCCGTCCTGTGCGAGAAAAAGAACATCTATGGGAAAGGACAATGCATAAGTGTGAATGCTCGAACAGGGAAAGAGATGGAGTGCCGAATGCGAGAGGGTCCGCTCATCCAGGGCAAACAGACCGGCCAACCGGGAGGCGAGTGTGGCGGCGGCGACCACAGGGATCGGATGGTTGGCCGCCCGGGAGAGATTCATCAAGGCCATAGAATTACCATACCTTGAGGAGCAGGATCTGCTGTTTGGAAATTTGCCGCTTTACTTTGGGTTTTTCAGAGCCTCCTCGACCGTCGACCTGAATGGTCAGCCATCGATCAGCGACCTCGGCTAAAAACCCGCACTGAGTCTCTCCGTTGCGCAGAGTGGCCTGCAGATAGGGATGGTTGCGCTGCGCAGACAAAGCGGGCCACGCCTCTATGATCTGATCATCGACGTAAACGGCACGCGGGGCCGCCTTGGGCGGGCTGCTGTGGTGAATGGCATGGCTGCAGTTCCATAGCACAAGACCGACAAAGGCAAAAACTAAAAAAAGCCGAAGGATGACATTCATAACCGCTCCTGTGATTTTCGCTTCAAGCGACACATGCCAAAATAGCCGCATGCTTATTTTGGCAAAAGTTGGCTGAAAGATTTCGTCAACGTAATCGCGCCCGGACCCAGCAGGACGATGAACAGAGCCGGCAGAATGAACAACACCAGCGGCAACAGCATTTTCACACCCGCCTTGGCCGCCTGCTCCTCCGCCGCCTGGCGAACACGCGTGCGCAAAGAATCCGCCTGGGTGCGCAGGGTGTCGGCGATGCTGGTTCCCAATCGATCCGCCAAAACCAGAGCGCCGACCAGTATGCGCAGGCTTTCCACCTTATTGCGCTCCGCCAGCCGGCGCAGAGCCTTCTCACGCGTAAATCCGGTGCGCATCTCCTGATTCACCAGCAACAGCTCCTCAGAGAGAGGTAGGCTGCGCAGTCGAATATCCTGTCCAACCCGCAACAGAGCGGCGTTGAGACCAAGCCCCGCTTCCACGCTGATGACGAGAAGGTCCAAGGCATCCGGAAGTCCAGCGGCGATCAGGCGCTGTCGTGTCCGAATTTTAAACCTGAGCACGATATCAGGCAGCGCAAGAGCAAGAAAGGCCATGAGCAGGCTGATCGCCAGCACCTGCCCCATCGACCGTCCTGTGAAGGCGGCCAGCAGCCCGTACACCAGAGCAAAGAGCAGGGCCAGGCCAATCTTAATCGCTATGTACAGGCGCACGCTTTTTTCACTGACAAATCCGGCCTGATTGAGCCTTCGCTGCAGTCGTGCCGCATGGTGGGAATCCGGGTGATAGAGTCCTCCCGTTCGGTTCAAGAGCTGGTCCAACCAGAGCCCGGCCGAAGCTTTTTTCCGGACAACCCGTTTCCTCTCCGGCGTCGCGTCCTCCCCGTTCAGCCGTCGCAGGCGTTGAGTGGACGGGTCCAGTTTCTTGCGGAAAAAATTCAAAGAAAGGATCGTCAACAGAAAGACGGAAAAGAAAATCAATAAAAGATAAACAGGCATCCAGCACCTCAATCAAAATTCAAGCGAACGATTTTGCGGATGATCAAAAAACCGAAAATCTGCAAAGCGCCGCCCAGCAGCAACATATAATGACCGACTTTTTCCGTGAACAGCGGCTTGAGATAATCGGGGTTCAGGCTGCTGATGAGCACTAAAAAGACTATGGGCAACAGGCCGAGGATCCAGGCCGACAGGCGTCCCTGAGCGGTATACACCTGAATCTGTCCCATGAGCTTGAAGCGCTCACGTATGGTGTAGCTGATCTTCTCCAGAATCTCGGTCAGATTGCCGCCCGTTTCGCGCTGCAGCAGCACAGCGGTGACGAACAGTTTCAGATCCGGGCTCGGCACCCGTTCGGTAAAATGCACCAGACACTCTTTGAGAGGCCTGCCCAGGTTATGTTCCTCAAAGGTTTTGTTGAATTCGGCGCCCACTGGATCGGGCGCTTCCATGGCCACCAGTTGCATCGCCTTGCTGAAGGCGTGGCCGGCGCGCAAGGCGCCGGTCATCATGTCGATGGCGTCGGGAAATTCACGGTTGAAGGATTTCATCCGTCGGTTGATCCGCATGATCACCAGTGAGACCGCCGACAGGCAGAACGCCGTTCCCAGGACCAAGCCCAGCGCCGGATGTTGCAGTTGCAAGCCGATGAGCACGCCCAGCATAAACAGCACCGCCAGCAAAATCAGACCCTGTCCCACCCGCGGTTCCATATCCGCCTGCACCATGATTTTCTGAATTTTTTTGGAAAGGCTCACTTTTTCCAGCACCCGATTCAACAGCGGGATGCGCGACATCTTGACATCGCGGATGACGAACGGGGCGGCGGAGCGCTTGGCTTTTTGGGTTTCCTCAAAGGCTTCGATACGGTTGCCGATCTGATAGCCGGAGGAGAGGAACCGTTGATAAAACCAGAAATAAAGCGCAATGCCGGTAAAACTGACTGAAAAAAAAGTGGCGGCGACAATAAAAGAGATCATGGCGTTGACTCTTCATCCTCTTGTTCAAAGCCGGGTTCAAACAGGGAGGGGGGCAGCCGGACGCCCGCTGCCTCCACTTGCTCTATGCATTTAGGCATAATGCCCGTTGTGCTAAAGGCGCCGAGGATCTTGCCGTCCTCGCGTACACCGATCTTTTCAAAAGAAAAGATATCCTGCAATGAAACGGTATCGCCCTCCATGCCGGTGATTTCGGTCACCTTGACCACTTTTCTCGTTCCGTCGCTGAAACGGGCGATTTGAATAACGAGGTCGATGGCGGAACTGATCTGTTCGCGCATGGCCCGGTCGGTGAGATTGGCGCCGGCCAGAAGGATCATCGTCTCCAGTCGCCGCAGGGCGTCGCGCGGAGAATTGGCGTGCATCGTGGAAAGCGACCCATCATGCCCCGTGTTCATGGCCTGGAGCATGTCCAGCGCTTCGGCGCCGCGCACCTCTCCGACGATGATGCGGTCAGGCCGCATGCGCAAGGCGTTGCGCACCAGATCGCGCTGGGTGATAGCGCCCTTCCCTTCGATGTTCGGCGGCCGAGTCTCCAGACGAACCACATGATCCTGCTGCAATTTCAATTCAGCCGCATCCTCGATGGTGACGATCCGTTCTGTAGCCGGAATAAAGTGCGATAGCACATTCAAAAAGGTCGTTTTGCCCGAACCGGTTCCGCCGGATACAATGATATTGAGCCGCGCTTTAACCGCCCCCTGGATCAGAGCGGCCATGGCCGAGGTGATGGAATGATTGGCGATCAGATCTTGCATGGTAAAAGTACGCACGCTGAACTTGCGAATCGACAGAATGGGACCGTCCAGCGCCAACGGCGCAATGACCGCGTTGACGCGGGAGCCGTCGGGCAACCGCGCATCGACCATCGGGCTGGATTCATCCACCCGCCGACCCACCTGAGAGACGATCCGGTCGATGATGTGCAGCAGGTGCGGATCATCCTTGAAAACCGTTTGCGTTCGCTCCAATTTGCCGAATCGTTCCACATAGACCCGCTTATGGGTGTTGACCAGAATATCCGAAATCGTCGGATCGGTCAACAACGGTTCCAGCGGCCCCAGACCGAAAATTTCATTGAGGATCTCATCCGCCAGTCGCTCCCTTCCCAGCTCGGGATTCATATCCTTCTCTTCGGCCATCAGCGACTCCACCGCTTCCCTCACCTGCTCGCGCAGCTCTTCTTTGGAAACAGTGTCGATCTTTTTCAAATCGAGCCGGTCGATTAAAAGGCGGTGGATTTTCTCCTTCACTTCATAGTACTGCGGTCCGATGAACGGCGTGGCCTCAAACCGCGTCGTGGGCGGCGGTTCCTCGGTCCACGTCAGCGCTGATTCCGTGAACAGGGGTTCCTCGTCCTGCTTTAGCCGTTGCAGCAATCCCATTATTCACTCCATGTCGATAATAATTTCCGCAGGCGGTTCGGTCTGTTGGCGGCCGCCGATCCCGCCGGTACGGCGTCCAGGTTGCCGTTGAACCGGTCCAGCATCTCCGCAAGGCTCACGCTGAACCGGCCTTTCGGCATTCTCTGACTCATGGGCATGCCTTCGTTGATGGAGCGAATCATGGTGCCATACTCCTGATTGGGAATGCGCCAAAAAACCGGATGGCCGATGGAATTTTCCACCGCCTCCAGGTCCAGCACCTCATGGGCGACATAGCGATTCATGATCAGAAAAACTTTATCGCGATCATATCCCAGACGCCGGAACAGGTCGATGCAGCGCTTGGCATTGTAGATCGAAGGCACGTCAAAATTAGCTACAGCCAGGATCAAATCCGCCTCGTCCAGCAGGCGAATGTTGATCTCGTCAAAGACCGGGCGGGTGTCTACGATCGTGTAATCGAACAAAGGCCGCAGCAGGGAGAGCAAGGGCTCCACATGCGCCGGTTTGATCACATCCGCCTCCTCGATGCCGGCCGGACCACCCAGGAAAGAGACCTCAGACGATGATTTGGCTAAGGTACTTTTCAGCAAACCCGGGTCGATATTGTTGAAATTGTTGATGATGTCGAGCACGGAAAATTTCGGCTTACAGTTCAAGTAAAGCCCAGCATGGCCCAATTGAAAATCCGCATCCAGCAATAAAACATCTTTCAGGGTGCGCTGCGCGATGGCCACGGCTAAATTGACTGCAATCGTCGTGGCGCCAACCCCTCCCTTGACGCCAAACACGCTGATCACTTTGCCGTTGACGGAGCACGCCTCTGATCTGTTTTTCAACCGCAGAGCGGCGTGAATGCCGTTTTTCACTTCTTCACTGCGAAACGGCTGCAGCCAGAACTCCCGCGCACCAAGACGCATGGCGCGGATGATCAGCTCAGGGGAGGCCTTCGGCGCCGTGACGAATAACATGCAGTGCGGATGGGCATGGGAGATTTTTTCCGCCAGCTTGAGCGATAGATCCTCCGAAGGATAGAGGCTCAGAACAATCACATCCGGATCGCTCTTTTTAATCTGTTTTAATGCCATGGACAGATCCGTCATCGTGACGATGACGCCGACCTCGCGGATCTCCGCGAGCAGCAGCTTTAAATTGCTCGCGGTCGGCTCGTCCGTATCGAGGATCAGTATGCTCAGTTCTTGTTTCATCATTCGTAAAGGTTAAATCCATAAAGAGGCGGCGAGGTTCTGGCGATCGCCGTCATGCCTATTGCACCAATTTTACGCCGTATAGCAGAGAGTATCCGCTGCCGTAATCGCCGTTGGTGATCAACTCGATAAACCGGCCGGACACATTCTTGCCGCTGATCCCTTCAAGAAAAAAAGCGGCCAATCCGATACAAGCGATCTCATTCCGGCCGGATTCCGGCGGCGCATCTGGGTCGTACAACGGAATTTTGATCACGCGGGGACTGGACAGTCCCGGGTAATTGGAATCCACGAGGCGATTATTCTGCCATCGCGCGTCGGCATCCGACGCAATCAGATCCGATACCGCTTGGGCCGTGGGCCCCACCATGTTGCCCGGCTCTACTTGTAGAATATCCCCAATGTAGACGGAATAACGTGAACCGGAACGAATGTTCTCCTCGTAAACGCTGGCGCCGGTTTCGGGATCGCCGCGGTTGATAGGTGGAAAATCAATGGGATAAAAAAAGCTGGGATCTGTGGCCGGAGCGTTGATGGCGCCCGCCTTGATTGTCACCTCCTGGCCCACCTGCCAGCCGAATTTGGGAACGCCCCATGGCCGTAATCCGTTGGTACCGTTTAACGTTCCGATCTCTGCGGTTGCCGATGCGGCGAGAGGAACCTCCTCGAGGCCGAACAGGGGCGAAAAATGCAACGGCACACGGCGTACGGCCTGAACCCGAATGCGACGGGAGGAGGGAAAGATGACATCGTCCATTGATATCTGCACCGCCTGATTCATGCAGTCATTGCGCCGCGCAAAATGAATCGCGGTCTCGGCGGCGGCATCGGTGCCATACGGCAATTGGGCGGCCCCGGCCAATGCGGCCGCATCCACCGCGGTCTGCAGCTGCGCATGCGCGGTCAGCAGGCAGCTGACGTCCACCGCCAGGGCGGCGAATCCTAACAGGGCCAGCAGCCCGGCGACGCTTAAAACCAACATGTTGCCGGTTTCATCTGTGATTAATTTTTGCAGGTTCATGAGACTCACCATCCTTGAAGGGCCCCCCATCCTTCTGAAAGTCGAATCAGCGTAAAGCGGAACCGTTTTTCAGCTTCAGGGCAGTTCCATCGCCTGAACGATCTGTGGGCTGACCATGATCAGCAATTCACTCTCCTTATTCACGTATCGATGGCTGCTGAACAGCATACCCAGCACGGGTATGGAGCCCAGCAGTGGAATTTTGCTGATGGTTTTAGCGGTTTCATGGGACATCAGGCCGCCGATGATGAGGTATTGATTCTCCCGCAATTCCACCCTCGATTCGGCACGACGCGCATTGATGTTGGGAATGCGAAATCCGCTCAACAGGACGCCGTTCTCAAAGTCCAGGCTGCTCACTTCCGCCGTCACCTTGATGTTGACCATGCCCGAGTCCAGCACCGTGGGAGTGAAAAAGAGTTTGATGCCGTATTCTTCAAATTGAATGGTCACCGTTTGCATACCGGCGGATCCGGAGACGATGGGCACCGGAAATCGGCCGCCGGCTAAAAAGCTGGCTTCCGTGCCGTCCATCACACACAGATTGGGCTTGGCTAAAACCGTCAACAGATTTTTTTCCTCCAACGCCTTGATGATGGCGCTGACATTTTGCGTGGGAATGTTGACGAAAAAATCAACCGCTTCACCGAGACCGAGCGGATCAGCGGGCGCGCTCACCTTCCCCGCATAGCTGGCCAGGTTGACCTGCTCGGATCCGACTCGAAGACCGTTCTTGAGCGCGTCGATGCCGAACTCTTTGAGGTTGTTTTTGTTGACTTCAACGAATCGCACCTGCAGCATGACCTGGTGCTGGCATCGCTCCTGTTGCACAGTCAGCCGGAATTGATGCACTCGATCCTGTTCATCCCAAACCACCAGGCTGGTGACGCCGACGGATTTGCCGTTCAACAATATCTGGGTGGAAGAAGTGACGGAGGCGTCGGCGATGTCCGTATTGGCGATGGAAACCCGTCGAATGGATGTATCGAAATCCATGACATGCGACTGGCCGAGATAAACGGTAAGATGATTCGGGCTGGTTTCGGCAAAACCCTGCGCCCAGACCAGCGTAAAAGCAATCAAGAACCTTCGCATAACCACCACCTGATGATTAATCGTCGTCAACGGCCTATTCTTATTTCGGTTTGGCTTCTTTCGTTTTGCCCCCTTGCAGCACCACCTCGGAGCGGACATTGGAACGCAACATCTCGATCACCTGTGGAGGTTCCTCAACATCCGCTTCGGGGGTATCTGGCGCCGCCGGGGCTGGCGCTTGCGGCGCCGGTGCGGATGCAACAGCGGCCGGCCGGTTGCTGGAGATCAACTGCTGCAGCCGAATGCCGCTGGAGGACGCGGTGGCGCGATCCACCATATTGCGCAGCGTCAATTGCAGCTTGCCTTCGTTGCTGGCCAGGGCCAATTTTTCCGCCTGTTCCGGCAACACCAGCAGAGTGACCGATTGCACAGTGACCGCTTCATCATCGCTTTTTCTAAAGGTTTGGTCCACGGCTAAAACCTCAATATCCTCCAAAATGATGCGAGTCGTGGCCTCTTCTTTTTTACTCGAAGGCGTGACGGTTGCCAAGACATCGACATGTGTGTGCGGCAGAATAAATCCACTGACGCCGCTGACCACGTTCACCGCCACGGTCATGGCGCGCATGCCCGGAGGAATCAGACCCAGAAAACCGCCGGCCGACCCCCTGGGCGCCAGTTTGGATTCCAGAATAGCTTCACCGGGGTAGATGTCGGTTTTCACCACTCGGCCGACCACCGAATCGATCACGCCGAACGTTTGTCCACTGACCAGATCCCTGGGCCAATCCGTCAAGCGCAGCATCTCCGCCTCCAGTTTGCTGCCCATGGGCAGGTTGACGGTCGCCACCACCACTTTAGCCACCTCTGCTTGCGGGTGAACAACGATCTGCTTCTGCCGCTGCAGGTATCGATGCACGCCAAAGGTCGCAAACAAGCCGGTGATGATGGCTATTGGAATCATCCATTTTGGTTTAAGCAGAAACATAACGCCGCCTCCTTCATCCTTCCCAATGCATGGTCGCGCTGCGCGAAAGCTGAAACGAAGTGTTTAGACCGGGCAGAGCGGCGCCGGTGATGGCCGTATACGTCATGGAGACGGTCACTCGAATTTCGTTGGCCGAATTTGGCCCAACAATGGAAACAGAGGCGCCGGTGACGTTGCCGGCTGCAAGGGTGTTTTGGGCTGCAGCGCGCGCTTTGCTGAAATCCGAGCCGCTGATGGCTGCCACCCGGGCGCCTTCCCGCGCCGCGCCGGTCAGCACGTTTACGGTCATCCACAGCCTGCCGAATTCGATCACGGCAAAGAGAATGAGCGCGAAAACCGGCAATACCAATGCAAACTCCACCACCGATTGTCCGTGATCGTTCTCTCGATTTTTTCGACCCAGCCTGAAAATTTTCACAGCCAAACCTCCAGAGGATGGATACCCAAGGTCAGCATCGTGCCGATGGCGATAGCCCACCCATACGGCAAGGTGTCGGAAAGCGCCGGCTCCTGCAACGACGATTGCGGCAGCCAGCGCAACGCTCTATTTTGTCGATGAATCCACCACAAAGCCAGCAACCCTCCGCTGAGGGCGGTAAAAAACAGCACAGATCCGATCAACCGCACTCCCACTGAGGCCCCCACCGCTGCCGCCAGTTTGACATCGCCGCCTCCCAATCCGCCTAAAAGATAGACGGGCAGCAAAATCCCTGCGCCCACCGTCATTCCAGCCATGGAGAGATAGACACCTGACCAGCCATGGCTGAAATATTGCGCCAGCGTCCCCATGGCCAAAAGCGGAAAAGTGATAAAATTGGGAATCCGCCGCCAACGCCCGTCGTAGTAGATCACACCCATCATAGCGGTCAGCAATATCAATAGAAAAAAAAGGCGCATGACTATTCGTCCGATTTTGTCACGACGTGCGTACGTCGATCGACGCACGTCGTGAGTTGAGAATGTGGTTAGATCGCAGTGGCGACGTTGTTAATCACGCCGGTGATATTCACGCCCAACAACGTCAAAGCGACGATTGCGACAATCGCAATCAGCACCAAGATGAGCGCGTACTCGGACAGCGTCTGACCTTTCTGCTGATCGAACAGGCCTTTGAGAAGCCGTTTGATGGTGAACATGTTGCATCTCCTCTTTTGGTGTGAATGGGTAGGGGGAATTTACTGGCTGCAATTTTTTATTCAACTTTTATGCCAATGATCACATTTTTTTAACCTGCTGATTTATATAGACAAACAACAACGCCGGCCTGCCTTGCGCTTCAATTCCATTTCATTTTGCAATGCAACGGTTTTCATTTTGAAACGACGACAGGCCGGAATGGGCGCTTTGGGGAAATCAAATCGAGGCGATGGATCGGTTGCAGGGAAAGAACAAGTGGAGGGAGGGAAGGCCTATTGCGGCGATTGATGGATCAAATGGATCTGTGCATCTCGTTTAAGCGAATCTAAAAATTCTCTGTACTGTTTCTGTTTTTTCCCCTCTGCCCATTGTCGCTCCAGTTCACCGCGCACCTGGTCAAAGGGACGTGTCTCTTTTTCACGGTGGATCACCAGGACAAAGTGATCCGCCTTTTCATCCCACACATGTTGAACCACGCCCAGCGGAGCGGTGAAAACCACCTCATCGAGCAACGGCGGCAGATGGCCGCGCGGCACGTTCTGATACAAACCGCCGTTTTTTCCGGATTGAGAATCGTCCGAATACTTTCTCGCCAGTTTGGCGAAATCCACAAATAATTTGATCTGGTACTCGAGTTCTTCCAACTGCCTTTTCCGGCTGGAATCGGATTCCGCCCGGTTGATCACCAGAATATGACGGAAGGCGGCCATCCGTTCCTGCTCATAGAGAGCCCGCAGCGCCTGCTCCTCGATCTGCACAGGCTGGTTTTTAATCTGTTCCGCCTGCTTTTTCAGAACCAGATCCTGAGCGAGCCGCAGTTTCAGCTGATGCACCGTGAGGCCGTCCTGCGCCAGTCGGCGGCGAAAGGCTTGCTTGCCGCCATTCTGCCGCACCAGCCGCAGCAGAATAGTGTCCAACTCGGCCTTGGCGACTTTGATCTGCAGGAGCTGCGCATGACGCAGCAAAAGTTTCCTTTCCACCACTTTATCGAGTTGCGCCGTAACGGTTTGCAGCAACCTGGCCGAGTCCATGCCGGCCCAGGAGAACAGGCCTCTACCCAATTCGTTGTGAGCCTCCAGAATAAACGAGTCCACCCGGACGGTAAAAAAGCGGCAGGTCGCTAGCGGCTGGTTCCTCTGTGGATCCAGCGATGGCATTTTAACCGCCAAACCTGTCGCAAATCGATACAGGGGACTCTGTTTTGCTAAACCGGATTTGCCGTCGCGGTCGCCACAGGCGGACAGAAGAAATAATGTCAGCCCACCGGCAAGGAGCCTTCTCATCACTTTATCCCCTAACTAAATAAAAAATAACATAACAAAATTTTGTTAAAAAACAACCTTTTTTCTCGTTTAAGCTGGAAACCAGCCCCAATTCCCAGATTTTTGGCATTGAATTTGCAAAATTAGTCAGTTCATTTAAAAAATTAATCGAATACTCTCAAAAAGGCTTATATGCATCGGAATTATTCGCTGATCGTGTTGAGTTTGCTCCTACTTTTGGCTGCCGAGCTGCGAATCTACCATCTCGATTACAAGAGTCTTTCCATCGATGAGACCATCGGCGCCTATTATGCCAAGGAGCCGGTTCCGCGCATCTTTATCATGACCATCAATGATGTCCATCCGCCGTTGTTTTATCTGGTCCATCACGCTTGGATACAAGTTTTTGGAGAAACTGAAAGTGCATTACGGAGCATCTCGATTCTGTTCGCCCTAGTTTCTTTAATTGTTCTCTACAAAGTGACGCAGCGGCTGTTTTCATCATCGGTAGCTCTTTTTTCTGTACTGCTGCTGGCGATTTCGCCTTGGCATATCTGGGTGAGTCAGAACGCCCGATCAAATTCCATGCTGCTATTTTTAGTGTTGCTTTCCACCTATTGCTTTATCCGTTTGCTGCAGACGCCGTCGCAACGATGGTTTATTTTCTATGGCATCGTGACTCTGGCAGCTTTGCTCACTCACTATTTCGCTTTTATGATCTGGACAAGTCAGATCATCTTTGTAGCAGCGACGTCCGCGGCATTGAGAAAGTCCGAGGCCAGGTGGTGGCAAACCCAATTTGCCATCGGGCTGGGATATTCGATCTGGCTGCCGTTCATGATCAGTCAATTCCTGACCAAAACCAGACCAATGTACAAGACCTTTTCCATTCGGTTTATCGAGACTTTGTTCAACTATCTCAATCCCTATGCAGCTGTGGCTTCCACTACGCTGTTTGTAATCGGTGTGGTGATGATGATCGGGCTTACCGGGTATGGGTTTTATCGCACCCGCCGGCTCCATTTCAACAACGCCGTCATGAAACCGAAGGATATAGCACAAAATGGAAACTCCTATCTCGCACTGGGATTTATTTTGGTTTTTTTTGCCAATATTTTCATGGCTTTTTATTTCGACTTGTCGCGTACGCTGCCCATTTTACTTCATCATCTTTTAATCAATGCGCCCACAATTTATGCTAGTTCCGTCAAACCATACCACCTCGAACAATTGCATTCGTTACGAACCAGCTTTCTCCTAGCGGCCTTCCTCAACGCCATCGGGTTGATCGGACAGCATATTTTATCCAGACGCAGATTCGCTCGCATCGATCTTTCGGCGGATGCCAGGCAACCCTCCTATTTTCATTTTTTTACAGTCATAATGATCGCGCCTCTTCTCTTAGCCGGTCTATTCTCGCTAAAGAGTCCCTATCTGCTCTTGCGCAATATGGTGATCCTTCTTCCCTTCTACACCATGATCCTCGCCTTTGCCCTGATGCAATTAAAGGTTATCCCGCGAATGGTGATTGCATCATCGATCTGCCTGTTGGCTATGATCTCCTATGCTCATTTTGAGCGGTGGTATTGCAAGGACGACTGGCGCAGCGTCGCCCAGACGCTCAAGAACAACCTCGGTTCCAATGAGGTGGTGCTGCTGGACCATCTCTTCGCCAAAAAGCCACTCTATTATTATGGAATCGAATCCCATCGGCCGCTGCGACGCAGCGAGTTACCCGAGTTTCTCCATGAGCTCAAAGGCGACCTCTGGATCCTGCGTTCTTATCAAAATGATTGGTGTGTGGTTGATTCCATCCAAAAATACCTGATGCCGGATGGCGAATGGAGCTTTCAAGGCAGCACCAACCCGGATGATCTGTTTCCAATAGAAGGCCATTTAAAGCTTTATCATTTTCGTTTCAAAACGAATGCGTCGTTTCCGATTCCATCGGTTGTATCTTCGTCGCAAGCTCAATCGTTTTACAGCCCAACTCATTCAGACGGCAACTCTGCTGCGGCGGTGAGAATAATAACTCCGAAAATCAAAAGAAATTGACCGGATTAACTATAAACAAGGGTTGATATGCGATATCGTAAAAAAGGCCGCAAGGTAGAATCGGGGTGGATTTTTTTTTATTTTTTATTTATTTCTAACATCTATTCTGTTTCAGCTGGCGTTTTTACGGTGACCACCACCAACAACCTCGGTAACGGTTCGCTGATGTGGGCTGTGGAACAGACGCAAACTCGAGCAGGCGCAGACACCATTCTGTTCGCGCTCCAGCCGGACGATCCACAATATGACGGCCGCATCTGGAGGATTTTCATCCCTTCCGCCCTGCCCACTTTGACAGACGACGCCACCTTTATCGACGGCTTTTCCCAATCGCCGGATTCGCTGCTGCACGCCATAGACGTGCGCGGCGACAGTGCGCTCATAACGGCTGAAGGGTGGAGAATCAACTCCAGCTTTAACGTCATCCGCGGGCTGGCTTTCGGCGGCTTCCCCAAAACATTTCTCGTCATCAGCGGCAGTGCGAGCCACGATAATGTGATCGCCGGCTGCCATATCGGCTGCAGCGCGGATGGAAGAACCCGGCTGCGCAATGGACTGGCCGGCATCGAATTGGTGCGCGGCAGCCATCACAACCTCATCGGCAGCGAGAACACTGCATTGCGTAACGTCCTCTCCGGCAACGGCACCTGCGGCATCCGCGTGGAGAACAGCCACAGCAACCTGATCATCGGCAACTATATCGGCACCGACGCCACCGGCCTGGCCGCCTTGCCCAACGGCGAGGTATTCAAACAGCAGGGCAGCGCCGGCATCATGCTTGCCAGCCAGGCAAGGAACAACCGCATCGGCAACGCCACCCCGATGGGACGCAACGTTATCTCCGGCAACAACAATACCGGCTTGCGCATCGAGTGGTCCGGTGCTGAGGGCAACATCGTTCAGGGCAACTATTTCGGCGTCGGCTGCGACGGCCACACCTGCATCCCCAACGGCCAGGCGGGATTGGCGATCGGCCGCGGCGCCCGCTTCAACCTCATCGGCGGGGACTCTGCTGCCTGCGCCAACATCATCTCCGGCAATTTCAGCAGCGGTGTGCAGTTCGCCAGGGCATCATCACAGAACCGCTTCAAGGGCAACTATGTCGGCACCAACGCCTCTCTCACCGGAGTTGTCCCCAACGCCCATAACGGCTTGTATTTCTACGGCACTCAAGAAGAAGGCTATCCCCAGGATAACTTGATCGGGCCGGGAAATGTCATTTGCGGCAATGGCGTTGAGCCGCCCTTCGACTGGGCGGGGATATCGGTCGATAATAATGGAACTGGCGGCAATCAGTTTTTTGGCAATTATATCGGCCAAGATCCGACCGGCCGCCTACAGGCCGGACAGCCCTACGGTATCATGGTGCAGCACGGCAGTCACAATAATGTATTTGGACCCGGCAACGTGATCGCTCACTCTCGCTACGACGGTGTTCTGATTCAGCATGACAGTACGCGGGGCAACCGCTTCACTCAAAATCTGTATCTGTTTAATCAGGGAAAGGCCATCAACCGAAGGGATGGCCAGCAGGGGCCGGCGGCGCCGGAGCTGACGCTGATGCAAAAAGGCGTGATCGCCGGCCAGGCGACCGGTGGAACCATGGTGGAGATCTATGGCGACAGCAGCGGCCAAAAACTGACCTATCTGACCACGGTTACTCCCGGTGCAGACGGCCGGTTTACCTGGGCCGGCACGCTGCCGGAGGGCTGGTTCTTGAATGCCCTGGGCATGGATGCAGAGGGCAACACCTCCGAGTTCTCGGCCGGAATCAGCACTGGCGTCGAAGCAACCACGCTGACCGCTGAACTGCTCAACGGTCTTTATGTGCGGCTGACCTGGAAGGATGATGGGAAGGGCAAGCCGCGCGGATACTGGATTCAACGCAAAGGGGCAGGCTTCTATGAGGAGCGCGGCTTTGTCGCTCCGACCGAAACTTTAAATTCAATGGCATGCTGCAGCTTTCAGGATACCCTGTCTGCGCCAGGCGATTACTGCTATCGGTTAAAAAAACTGGGTGCAGACGGCCTCATTTCTTTTTCCCAAGAGACATTGGTCCGAGCCCAGCAGCCGGCGGCGTTTGTGCTGCATCCGCTCTATCCCAATCCCTTCAACGCCACGACGCGGCTGCGTTTCGATCTGGCCAAGGCGGCGACCGTTTCTGTTCACATCTTAAACCTGACCGGCAAATGCGTGCGCCGCATACCGCTCGGCCGCCTTCACAGCGGCTCACACCACGTCGACTGGGACGGCCGCAACGACCGTGGCGTGAGTGTCGCCAGCGGCGTCTATTTTGTCCAGGTGCGCATGAACGAAATCACAGCCGGACAAAAAGTACTGTTGCTGCGCTGACCGCCACTCCTTGGGCCCACAGCGACGGTCACCTTTGCAACTAGGGTTTGTTGCCGGAGGATCTCAGAGAATCCAGTTTGGAGATGTTGAACTTTTCACCCAGCCTGTTCATCGCTTTGAGATCGATGGCGCCGACGATGTTGATGAAAGCTGCTTCCTTCTGGTCCACAGATAGCAGCGCCAGGCCGACCACCTGTTCTTTGTCTTTTTTTAAATACACGGTGGTGAGTTCTTTGCCCTCCCTCACTTTGACGAACCGCTCCCAGTGGTCTTTGATCAACCCGGCGTCGGCGGATTGAATCCGCTCGTTCAGGGCAGCCACTTCATCGGGCTTGACGTCAAAGCTGTAGATCTTGATCAGCTTGATCACTCTAAGCATTCGCGAAAGTTCTGCATCCTCCTGAGCGGCAGCGCCAGCCACCAGGGAAAGCAGGGGATTGGATATCTCCACCTCGGTGGTCAGTTCTTTGTTCTTGTGCAGGAATTGGCTCAAATCGACATAGCCGGGCAGCTGGGTGACATCTTCCTCCTGCATGGCATTGCAGGTCCAAGCCGACAGCAGAATCAAAAAAACCAGCGATCGTTTCATTCTATTCTCCGGTGGTAAAAGGTTTTAAGGCCAGAGCCAGACTGCGATGGACCGAACGGTTGAGCGAAACGGATGGTTTCCGCCGGTCGATGATGGACCGGGTGTCGGCCATCGCCTTGCCCCAGATGCCCATCGCCATCTCCACCTGAATTCTGGCGTGAGCGATCTCTTCCGCCGAGTAAACGGTCGGCGCAGGCCTGCCGGCAAAACGGAACAGCGCCAGGCTCGCCAGAACGACGGCCAGAACGGCCGTGACCCATGCACGGACCGTGCCGCGCCGTCCCATCGGCAGCGCCAGAGTCTTGTCGCGCACCTGCGCCAGCAGCGCTTGTGGCGCGTGCTCGTGGGGCAAAGAGGCCAATCCCTTGGCAAGGGACCGTAAGTCTTCATACTCTGCCTGACAGTGCGGGCATCGATGCGTATGCTTGGCTAGCCTGCGCCGGCGGCTCATGGAAAGCTCGCCAAAGGCCCTTTGCACCAGCTCATTCGACAAACCGTCGCAGGATTCTTTACGCTTTTCTGACATGTTCCATCTCACCCCGATATTGTTGGCAAATGATTTTTCTCAGCGCCTGCCGGCCGCGCAGGATATAGACTTTGACCGAGTTGAGCGGAAGTTGCAATATAGCGCTGATCTGATTGTAGGACAGATCTTGTACATCGCGTAAAATAACGGCGCTGCGCTGCAATTCCGGCAGACGAAGCAAGGCCGCGCTGACCTGTTCTTGCATCAGGCGGCGATGTGCGATTTCCAGCGGATCATGCGCCGGGTTATGCATGGGTTCATTAAGCGCCACGACGTTCTCGTCGAACAATGCGACGTGATGTTTACGCGTCCGGATGATATCCACGCAAAGATTACGGGTGACCCGCATGATCCATGGCCCTGCTGCATCCCACTGCAGTTCATCCAGATGACGCCAGACGCGCAGCAGAACCTCCTGGCAAGCGTCCTGCGCATCCGCCCGGTTGCCCAGAAAATATAGGGCATAGGTGAAAATCCTTCGCTCATGGACCTGCAGCAGAATTTTAAAGCGCAGCGCTTTCATGCTCGACTTTGATCAGGGGCGCGGTCATTTATTGATAGAACGAATGATCGCGGCAAAAGTTACAGGCGGAACTCCCGAGACTCCCAGCGGGTTCAAAATCCTGCGGCCGCTCTTCGGCAGGGGGATTTTTCCCTTGTGATTCAGGAAAAAATCTGATAAATTTAATTTTCACCTAATATAAAGCGCATTTGTTCGTATGAAAAAAATCCTTCTTCTGGCACTGGCGCTGCTCCTGAGCTGCAGCACCGGCCCTAAACTCTCAAGGTCCAAGCCGATGCCGCGTCCTTATAACCATGAGGCTATGGGTCACATGATCAAAGGCGCCATCGAGGACCTGCTGGGCCAGCCCAAGAACGCGCTGGTGGCCTATCACCAGGCTGCTGAAATCGACACCACATCGCCGGGCATCTATCTGGCGATCGCAGAGAACTATTTCATCCTCGATGAGACCAGTTCCGCCATCCGTATGGCAAAAAAGGTGCAGAGTCTGGATCCGCACAATCTTGCCGCCCTGGAGCTGATCGCCGCCAGCTATGAAAAGCAGCGCCGCTACCGTGAGGCGATGCAAGCGTATGAGGAGATCGTCAGGCTCAACCCAGGGGATCTGGAATCCAACTATCATCTAACCACCCTGCAGGTCATTAATCGCCATCCGGAAAAAGCCTATGTGTCGTACAAAAAAATGGTGGAGAGCGGATTGGAAGATCCGGATTACCGGCTGCGAATCGGCAACCTTTTGTTTCAGAACCGGGCGTTGACCCAGGCCACCGCCATCTATCTGGAAGTGAACCGGACTTTTCCCGATTATCAGCCGGGCTATCTGGCCCTGGCCGCTGTGGCGAAACAGCAAAAGGACACCACTGCAGCCATCGACTGGTACCGTAAAGCGTTGGAGAGGAACAGTCGGTTCGATGACGCCCGGGCGGAGATGAAAAATCTGCTTGAAAGCGGCAAGCGCTATGAAGAGGCGATCGCGATTTACCAGGGGCTGGTAGCCAGGGATTCGACCAACCTCACCGACAAATTGCAGCTGGGGCAATATTATTTCATCAAGGGGGATACCGCGGCGGCGAAGGCGTGGCTGAGCCAGGTGGTTCAGCAGCATGCGAAAAGCGAACGCGCCTACCTGGCGTTGGGCACTCTACACCATTTCAACCGCGACACCACCGCGGAAAGAACCTTGTATGAGGAAACGCTGCAGTGGAATCCGGGCTTTCTCGAGGTGCGGCAGCGACTGCGCGACCTTTATGTAAACGAAAAAAAGTGGGATCAGGCCATCGACTTGTACAAGGCGCTGCAGGACAACGACAGCACCTATGTGGGCGCCCGTGTGATCATCGCCAATCTTCTGATGCAAAAAGGGGATACCCTGCAGGCGATGCAGACCGCGGAAGCGCTGAATCAGAGCCATGCCGATGACTGGCGCGCGCCGTTCACCCTGGCGCGGATGCATCTGGTGAAAGCGCAGCATGCAAAAGCGCGCCCGCTCTTTGACAAGGTCATCGGATTGCGCAGCGATCTGCCGGGATTGTGGACCCTGCGCGGCGTCAACTTTTTGCAGATGGATTCGCTTAAACTGGCGGCGGATAATTTCTCCCGCGCCCTGCAGCTGTTTCCCGAAGAGCCGGAGATCAACTATTATGTGGGCCTGATCCTCTCACGGCAACGTAAAACCAATGAAGCCATTCCGTACTATGAAAGAGCGCTAAAGGCGGAACCGCAGAGCATGCAGACGATGTTGGCGCTCTCCGCCGCCTACGATGAAGTGCGGGATCCGGAGCGCGCGGAGCAGCTGTACAAGATCATGATCAAGCAGCGGCCTGACCTCGCGGTGGTGCTGAACAACTATGCCTATCATCTGGCGGTGCGCAAAATCCGCCTGCAGGAGGCCCTGGATCTTTCGCTCAAGGCCATCCAGCTGGAACCGGACAACGGCGCTTATCTCGACACCGTGGGCTGGATTTATTTTCAGATGGGCGAACTGGAGCGCGCACGCGAGTATATTGAACGCTCATTCAAACTGCGCGACGACTCCGCCGAGGTGGCGGAACATCTCGGCGATGTGTATGAAAAATTGGGCCTGATGGATGAGGCGCGGGCGTTCTGGCTCAAATCCCTGCAGCTGGATGAAGGCAGAAACGAGGCCAAAGAGAAATACCGGAAAGCGACCCAGTAGCCCTTGAACCCTCGACGACTCACAAGCAGCCTTCTGGCCGCCGTTTTACTGCTTCACTGCAGCCATCGAACTCCAATGGACAAGGGCTCCGCGTCCGCACCATCGCCGGCGACGATTCAGCGGCGCCTCGAAGCCAATTACCGTATGCTGCAAACGCTCAACGGACAGGGGATCCTGACCGTCGAATCTCCCGAGGCCTCTTATACCGCCAATGCGCGCATCTGGTTTCGCAAGCCGGATTCGCTCTACATCAAAGTGGAGGCCGCCTTTGGCATCGATGTCGGCCGCCTGTTCATCGCCGCGAATCGGTTCGTGCTGTTCATGCCCAGGATGAACCTCTGCTACTATGGCGACGTAGCGGCGTTGCCGCTGGACGAGTTTCTCTCCGTGGAGATGCGCTACGACGAGCTGATGCCGCTTTTGTTCGGCCAGGAGGATCTCTCCGGATTCGATCCGCTGAATTACACCCGGGTCGACGACGATTGGCTCATCGCCGGCCGGCGTGATTCGCTCCACCTCAGTTATCGCTACGATCCGTCCACCGGCGCGATCCGGGAAACTCGAGGCAGCGATTCCCTGGGCGTTTTGCTCTGGAACAAAACCTTTGACCGGTTCACCCGGAAAAAAAATCTTTTGTTGCCGCAGACGATCCGGCTGCAACAGCCCGGCGAAAACCGGGCGGTCGGGCTTTTCTACAACCATCTGGCGGTAAACGATAAAGTGATCATGAAAAATCTTTCGTTTTCCTTGCCCGCCAACGTCCAGCGCATCGAATTAAAGGAATAGCGACGTATGCCCAATACCGCTTCCTCCGATTCTGTCATGTTTTCGCTGATCGTGCCCCTGCTCAACGAACAGGATTCGCTGCAGGAGCTCTACGATCAGATCCGCTCTGTGATGGAGCGCATGGGCCACTCTTACGAGATCCTGTTTATCGACGACGGCTCCACCGACGCCTCGGCCGAGATCATCGAGCGCTTGAACAGCCGCGATGATCGCGTCAAACTGATCCAATTTCTGCACAACTATGGAAAATCCGCCGCGCTGGCCGCCGGCTTTATGGCCTGCCGCGGCCGTTTCGTCGTCACCATGGACGCCGATCTGCAGGACGACCCGGAAGAGATTCCCAGCCTATATGAAAAAATTCAGAGCGGCTATGACCTCGTCTCCGGGTGGAAAAAAATCCGGCACGATCCGTTTATCAAGCGCATCACCTCCAAAGTTTACAACTTTTTCACCAGTCTGTTCAGCGGCATTCGGCTGCACGATTTCAACTGCGGCCTAAAGATGTATCGCCGCGAAGTGGCCAAAACCATCCACGTCTACGGCGATCTGCACCGCTACCTGCCGGTCATCGCCCATCGCAACGGCTTCCGCGTCGCGGAAATTCCCGTGCGCCATCGACCGCGCCGGCACGGCGTGTCCAAATTCGGCATGACCCGCTTTACCCGCGGCGCCTTCGACCTGCTCACCATCACCTTTCTAACGCGCTACCGCATGCGCCCTCTGCACCTGTTCGGACTTCTCGGCCTCAGCGCCTTTGGCGCCGGCTCTGTGATATTAGTGGTGCTGGCCTATCAACGGCTGGTCCAGCACGTCTATCTCAGCAACCGGCCGCTCCTGTTCCTGGGCGTGCTGCTGATCATCGTCGGCATACAATTCTTTTCCATCGGCCTGCTGGGCGAAATGATCACTTCGCAGCGCACCGAGTCAGACGCTTTCCTGATCAAAAAATGTCTGGGCTGTCAGTCTTCGTTGCCGCAACAGCTGCCGGCCTCTTTTTCCATCACCTGAGGTTTTGATCGTCCATGCCCGAATCACTCACATCCCTACGCGTCGATTGCCGCCACTTTCGCGGGCATATGCCCTGCAGGCCGCATAAGCAGCACGGCGTGCACTGTTCTTTCTGCAGCTACTATGAGCCTACGCAGGAACGCATACTCATCATCAAACTCGGCGCCATCGGCGACGTGATCCGCACCACTCCGCTGCTCCATCCGTTGAAAAAACAGTTCCCGCAGGCCAGGATCTACTGGATCACCCACACCCCGGAGGTGGTGCCGAAACAGGTCGATCACGTGTTGCGCTTTGACTCGCCGGGCTGCCGCGTAGCGCTGCAGACAGCCTTTGATCTGCTCATAAACCTCGACAAAGACCTGGAGGCATGCAGCCTGGCCGCCGCGATCACCGCGAAGGAAAAACGGGGCTTTATCCTTCAGGACGGTCATCCGTGGCCGGCGGATGAACGGGCGAACGAAAAATTTTTGACCGGCTTGTTCGACGATCTGAGCAAAGCGGTCAGTAAAAGCTATCTGCAGGAGCTGTTCGAGATCGCCGGTTATGTGTTTCAGGGTGAAAAGTACATCCTCGATCCCTGTGAGGACGGCTACCAATGGGAGATCGATCGCACTCGGCCGGTGATCGGCCTCAACACCGGCTGCGGCGGCCGCTGGACCTCCCGCCTTTGGGCAGAGGAGAACTGGCGCCAGCTGGCCCAGCGCCTGCTGCAGAGCGGCTATGAGGTGCTCCTGCTGGGCGGCAGCCAAGAACATGAAAAAAACAGCCGGTTGGCGCAGCAAAGCGGTGCGCGCTATTTCGGCCATTTCCCCCTGCAGCGCTTTATCCATCTGGTGCAGCAATGCGATCTGGTGGTCACCGCTGTGACCATGGCCACCCACATCGCCATCGGCTTGAACAAAAAAATAGTGCTGTTCAACAATACTTTCAATCCTCACGAATTCGAATTGTACGGCCTGGGAGAAATCCTACAGCCCGATTTTGATTGTGATTGTTATTATGCAGTGGAATGCCCTAACAACTGTATGCAGTATCTGCGCGTCGATGCCGTGTTTGCATCCTGCACCCGTCTGTTACCTATAACCGCCTGACCGGCTAACATGAAGATCGTTCTTATCGGCACAGCCTATCCGCATCGCGGCGGCATCGCTCATTTCATCGGTCTGTTGTTCAGGACCCTGCAGCTGCGCGGCCACACCGTCACCCTTTTTTCCTTCAGCCGGCAGTATCCCTCTCTGCTGTTCCCGGGCAAGACGCAGATGGAGACCGGACCGGATCCATTGAACACGCCCAGTCAGCCGGTGCTGGATTCGATCAATCCCTTTTCCTGGATCCGAGTGGGACTGCGCGTCCGACGTCTCGATCCGGATCTGGTCATCTTTAAATACTGGCTGCCGTTCTTCGCCCCTGCCTTTGGCACCATCAGCCGCATCGCCAGCCGGCGTCGCGCCACCCGCGTGCTGTTCATCTGCGACAACGTAGTGCCGCATGAAAAACGGCCGGGCGACCGCCTGCTGACTCGATACGCCTTGCGCAAGGACGACCGCTACATCGTCATGTCCGCCTCAGTGGAAAAAGACCTGCTCGAGCTGTTGCCGCAGGCGCGCTACCGTCTGGTCCAGCATCCGGTGTATGAATTTTTTCAGGGACGCTTCAGCAAAGCAGAGGCGCGGCTGCGACTGGGCCTGCCCGATCGTCCCACCGTGCTTTTCTTCGGCTATATCAGGCCCTACAAAGGGCTGCACATGCTCCTGGACTCGATGCAGATCGTGCGCCAACAGATGGACCTGCATCTGCTGGTGGCCGGTGAATTCTACGACGATAAAAACAAATATCTCGATCAGATCGACCGCCTGGGTTTGAAAGAGGCGGTGACCGTCCTCGACCAATACATCCCCAACGATCAGGTGGGGCTGTATTACGCAGCCAGCGATGTGGTCGCCCTGCCCTATCTGTCGGCCACGCAGAGCGGCATCGTCCAGATCTGCTATCATTATGACAAACCCGTGATCGCCACAGATGTGGGCGGACTGCCGGAAGTGGTGGCCGACGGCCGAACCGGATTCGTGGTTCCGGCCAATGACAGCGCCGCTTTCGCCCAAGCGCTGCTTCGCTATTATCGCGAAAAACGCGAAGTCGAGTTCACCGGTAATGTGGCAAAGGCGAAAAAAGAATTTTCATGGGAGCGCATGGCGGAAGCCGTGGAAGCGTTGATGAACGAGTGAGCCAACCGGTTGCGGGCATGATGATTAAAGGACGGCCGGCACGTATCGCCGTCCCACCAACGCGGAAAGGATGAAAAAATGGCGGCGATCGTGGTCGGAGCGGTGGGAAAACCGCAATTCATCAAAGGCGACTGGATCCGCGACAGCGCTGTGGTGATCGACGCGGGTTACCACTCCCAGGCTACCGGGGATATCGAACTGAGCAACGTTATCGACCGCTGCAGCGCCTATACGCCGGTGCCCGGCGGCGTAGGACCCATGACCATCGCCCTGCTGATGGCGCAGACCTTTGCAGCGGCTGAAAAAGCGCTTGGCCGGTAAAGCCGGCCGGGCCGGAGGCAAGCGGTCGTTGCGAAAAAACTGAGATAGGGCGCCTGTTTCTTTTCAACACAGGATCGGCATCAGCGTTCGAATGAACCGGGATCAGCTGTTTTAACAGGCGGCGTGGATATCCACGTCCGTGATTCTCAATCGGCATTGCTTTAAAGATTAAAATGAAAAATGGCCTTGTGCGGCCATTTTCAGTTAAAGGATGGTTTCACCGGTTAACGGTGCAGCTAAAAGACCCTATGCGCAAAGTATTGATCATCACCTATTATTTCCCGCCTGCCGGCGGCGCCGGTGTGCAGCGCACCCTTAAATTCGTCAAGTATCTGCGTGAGTTCGGCTGGGAACCGGTGGTGCTGACCGCCAAAAACGCCGATTATCCGGCTATGGACGAAACGTTGCTTCAGGAGGTGCCCGAAGGCGTCGTGGTTTACCGGGCGCCGCTGTTCGAGCCCTACCGGCTTTATCGCCGGTTTACCGGCAAGCCCATGGATCAGTCGACCGACATGGCCACTCTAACCGCATCGCCGGATCACGAAAAAAAATGGCAGGAACGCCTCTCCGAGTTCATCCGCGCCGGGTTTTTCGTCCCGGATGCGCGCATGGCCTGGCGAGGCCCGGCGGTGAGATTGGGCGCACAGATACTCAAACAAAATGATATCTCGATCATTCTTTCCTCCGCTCCGCCCTACACCACCCACCTGATCGCCAGAAAGCTGGCCCGGATGACCGGTCTTCCCTGGGTGGCTGATTTTCGCGACTCGTGGATCGGCTGGGTGTCAGCCCCGCAGTGGCGGCCGATTTGGGCGCGCCGGCTGGAAGAACGCATGGAACGGACGGTGCTGAGTGAAGCGGACTGCATCCTCTCTGTGTCCCGCGGGGTGCAGGAGGATCTGCTCAGCCGCCATCCGCACCTGCGCGATCAGCGTTGGCTGCTGCTGGCCAACGGCTACGACAGCGAGGATTTCGTGGGTGTGCCAGCCATGGCAAAAAGCGAACGGTTCACGCTGACCTATACCGGCTCTCTGTATGGTCGGCGGAATCCTGCGCCACTGCTGCAGGCATTGCAAGGAATGGAGCCGGAGCTGGCGCAGCGGTTTCTCGTCCGCATCGTCGGCCGCGTGGATGAGGCTATCCTGGCAACCATCCGAGGCTCAAGCGTGCGCGACTGTTTCGAGCACATCCCTTATGTCGATCATCGCAGCAGCATCGCCTATCTGCTGGCGAGCGACGCCGCTCTGCTGATCATCGACGACGCGGCCGAGACCCGCGGCATCGTCACCGGCAAGGTGTACGAATACATCGGCGCCGGGCTGCCCATTCTCGCGCTGGCGCCGGAAGGCGACGCGGCCGAGCTGATCCGTCAGAACCATCTCGGGCTGGTGGTGTCCCCCGTGGATGGACCTGCGCTTCAGGCCGCACTGCTGCGTCTGCTGGCCGAACGCTCCAAGGTCAGACAACGGGCCGAGTCAGCGGAAAAATTCGACCGCCGAAATTTGACCGGACAGCTGGCACACATCCTGAATGCGGCAGTAATGGATAAATCGAGGTGAAAAGTGTCCCTGGACTCAATCGTCAGACTCCATCAAGTCAAACAGTTTGATGAATATTTTTCCACCAGCAACCAGGCTGTTGCGGAAAAAATTCCACAACATCCAGGCCGCATATTGGACATCGGCTGTGCCGAAGGCGCATTGGCTGAGCAAGTGATGCGGGAAAAACAACCAGAAGCCTACGACGGCATCGAGGTCCTCGCGCACGTCGCGGAAAAAGCCAAAACCATTTTGACCCGAGTTTATGTCGGTTCAGCGGAACAGATTGTTCCCGAGTTGACGTCGCAAAGCTATGATTGGGTCATCATGGCCGACTCTCTGGAGCACATGGTCGATCCCTGGGAGATGCTGCGACAGGTCACCCGGTTGCTCAAACCCGGCGGGCGGCTGATGCTCAGCATTCCCAATGTACGCAATCTTAACGTGATCATCGACCTGTTCTTGCGCGGCCGCTGGACCTACAAGCCGTGGGGTATTATGGACCAGGGTCATCTCCGTTTCTTCACCCGCTCCTCGCTGCAGGATCTATTAACCGAGCAAAACTATCAGATTATCAGCTGCACCTCCAATCCGCGCAATCGCTGGAAAAGACTCCCCGGCAAGGCGGCTGCGCGCGTGCTCTCCTGGCTTATCGGCCGGCCCTCGGCCTATGAGGAGTTCATCACCGTGCAATGGATAGTGGAGGCGAAAAAATCCGGCGCCTGAGCAGAGCTGGTCATGCCGTTTTTCCCACCCATCCCCCTTTTTCCCGCAAGCGGATTATAGAATGGAAGCATACGCTTTTGCTCGCCGGTAGACGTCTGCCCGGAGAAGCGCTTTCATATGGCATTACAAAGAGGAGGATTGTTGGAAGGGCTTTTTCTTTCTGGTCCGGATAAAAGCGTCAATCTCCCGCCAATAGAACCCAAAGACCAATCCACACAACACCACGGTGATTAAAAGATGACGAGGCCAAATCGCCAGCGGTACACTGTAATCCAGCACCAGAGCGGTCAACACATAGAGGAACGGCAAGACGATCATTTTGATCTTGTTGTAGCTTCCGGGCAATATATTTCTGCCCCAAATCGCCAGAAAGAACACCTGACCTGTTTTGGCCAACAGATTGGCCCAGACAGCGCCGATCAGACCTAGTTGCTTCACCAGCGCCACAGTGAGGGCGACCTGGAATAGGGCGGAGAGCAGCGTCGGCATTGGCAGGCGGGCGGTTTTCTTGAACAGAGAAAAAGGCGCCAAATAGAGATGATAAAGCGCGCGAGTGGCGAATCCAAGGCTGAGCACCAACAGATAATCAAAGGCCTTGAAATAGGTTGCGTTTTTCACCACCAGCGGAACCAGCAGCGGGATGGCCGCTACAAACAAGGGAACGGCGAGCAGGGATAATGCGGAGAAAACATGGAAATATTTGCTCACCTCGGCAGAGCGTTCCTTGGTATCCGGCGTTCGCCATAAGGCGAATACTCGAGGATAAATGGAATTGGCCATGCCCATCTGCATAAATTCCAAAAGGAAGGTGCATTTGATCGCGAAATCGAAAACCGCGACATCCTGCTTGGATAAAAAATGGTTGATGAGAAAACGATCGATATAGGTGAACACCCACACTAGGACGAAATAGATCAACAACGGATAACAATACCGCAGCATGCCTCTGATCAGATCGCGTTGAAAGGAAAGGCCGAACTCAACGAGAAACCAATACAACGCCAACAGAAAGATGGCCAGACCGGAGAGCAGACGGCCCCACATGGGACCGATCAGCGTGAACGGAAACAGGTACAGGCCGCTCAGACTCAACGCGAGGATAAGCGCGGTGTTAAACAGATTAGCCCAGAAGAAGCGACGGACGCGTTGCTGGTAGATCAATAGATGAGTGTAGGTTTTAAAAAAGCTGTTAAAAATCGCAGTCAGGACCGACATGAATCCATAGGGAAAAAACGTCAGCGAGCCGTCGCGGAACACGACGCGAAAAACCGCAGAGCCGGAGGTAAAGGAGAGCAGCACAAAGACAGCTCCGATGGCCAGCAATGCGATAACCGTGGTGCCAACCTGACGGCGCGCCGCTGCAGCCTCATCGCGGAATTCAGTGTAATGCACCACCAAGTAGGAATCCAGGCCGGCGTTGACCAGAATCTGGATCAACGCGGAGAATCCGGTATAGAGGGCAAAGGCCGCAAAATCCGCGGGCGTCAGCAGGCTGGTGTAAAAAGGGAGAAGGATAAAGCCCCACGCCAGCGGCAATGCGCCGACAATGGAATAGACGGTGGAAGATTTAAAGAATTGTTTTGAGATCATGATTTATAACTTGGTCTTCCCAGGGTGCGCGCCAGCCCCTCCACATCCCAACCGAAAAAACTAAACAGATAACCGATCAGGCTGCGCAAGCGCCATAATGGATTGCAGGCGCCGCAATAGAACATTGCGGCCACATAATCCTTTCTCGCGCCGGCCGCATCCTTTTGAATCAACTTGTACCGGCCCATGCGCGCATATGCGATCTGCACCGCGGAATGAAAATATTTTTTGATCGAGTCACGGTTCACCACCAGTCGGCTCTGTATTTTGGGATCGAGCGCATCATAAAACTGCAGACTGAGCGCAGATGCTTTTTTTAGACTGTCGGCCAGATAGGTTTTCGTCGTTTGGCCGATGTAATGCCGCCAGCACCCCAAAGGCTGCGGATCGTAGAAAAATTCTCCCATCAGGGACAACGACAGGAGCGTGGGAATGTCCACCAGCGGCAACCCATGGCTCTGAATGAAACCGCCCATGCGCTGCAACGCCTGCCGTCGGATCAGCAGGGTCATGGCCGGAATGCAATTGACATATAACAAAATGTTGAGAAAACTTCCCGGCGGCTGATTGGCATAGTATTTTTTCTCCTTCGCCTTTTCTTCGGGCAGCTCGCGTAGAATTTCCGATCGATCGCGGTTGACAACGCGGGCCTTACCCCAGGCCAGCACGCATTCCGAATGCGACTCCAATGCGCTCACCTGCCGCTGCAGTTTGTCCACTTCCCAGAGGTCATCTCCCTCCAGGATGGCGATGTACTCACCTCGGCTTTCAGCGAACGCCCTGTTGTAGGTTTCGCAGAGACGAAAAACACCAACGTTCGCTTGATGCAAATAGCGGATGCGCGGATCACGGTCGCTGAAAGCTCGTACGATTTCGCCGGTCCGGTCGCTGCTGCCGTCATCGACAACGATCATCTCCCAGTGCGCATAGGATTGATCCAGCACCGATTGAATGCACTCCGCGATGAACGCTTCGTGATTATAGGTGGGGGTGATAATGGATACCAGCGGTTCGTTCATGTCTTCACGCATTTCAGTGACTGCCCTCGATGAGGCGGCGCAGCGTCGCATGGCGCCGTTCCTCGGAAAAATTCGTTTGCGCCCACTGCCGCGATTGGCTGCGAAGTTTCGGCGCAGCCGTTACGGCCTGGTGCAGCGTTGCGACTGCGGCCTCCGGCGTTCTCTCCTCAAGGATAAAACCAGCCGGACCAATGGCCTCAGGAATTCCGCCGATCCGGCTGCCGATTGCTACGCACTCGCACAACATGGCTTCGATCACGGCGTTGGGCAGACCTTCACGCAGAGATAGCTGCATGTAGATATTTGCTTTTTGGTAATACTCCCGCAGCGGCTCGATGCCGAGGGCGCCCACCAGACACAAATTGTCGATCCCTAAATTTTCAAGAACTTGTCTCGCCTGTCCCTGCAGGCCGACGATTACAAAATCATAATCCGGACATAACTCAGCCGTTTCGGCAAAGAGATCCAATCCTTTTATTTTCAAACGGTTTAAATCCTGTCCTGCAGATACGGTGAGCACCATTTTTTCATTCTTACTGCCTTGGGGAAACCACATTCGGCTGGAGTAGCCGGTAGGTGTAGGCAGAATGGTCCCTGAACAGCGGCCCGCTCGCTTGACGATTTCTGCAGACATGGATTTGGCCACAGGCAAAAGATAATCGGCATTGCGTAGACTGCGCCTGGCGCACCAACCACGAAACGGGCGGACAAAAACGCCATAGTTGAACTCGGGCACGCAGGCGACATCATAACCGCCCAGCACCAGCAAGCTTTTTTTACCCAGGAGCCGGGAGAGCAGCACCGGCAGCCAGCTGTGATAGTCGGCGAACCAGATGAACACAACATCAGCCGCCGGCAGACGGCGTAACAACCAGACAGACAGGGTCAGCAGACTGCAAAGGTGGCGCCAGGCGTTGCCATAACGGTATAAAAAGCTTTTAACTTTATACTGCGAGGCCAAAAACGCCTCATCCTTGACCATAAAGCTGCTGTTGGCCGGCTTGATGAAAAGTATTTTTCTCATTTTTCATTCGAACAGACTGGCGGTTGAAACCATGGAGCAGCCTTCATCGCCTGGATAGCCTCCGGCCTGACCGCATCCAGTTAAAATAAAATGTATCATATTTTAATAGAAAAACAAACTTATTTTCCGGACAAAAAAGCCTTGTCTTTGCAGAGAACGAATGATAAATTACTTTTGTTGTAAGTTCGCCATCCATGTTTTTGCAGCTTGGCGCTGATAAAGCCGGCGAGGGCGACAGCCTGGCGATGCATACTTCTGAATCACCCCAACAGCCAATGAACTCTCTTTCCCAGCCTTGTGATTTTTGAACGGCGAAGGATGTCAAGTCTACTGGAAAGGCGGCGGTCATGAAAAAACTCTTGTTGCTGTTTTATTCTATAGCCGGTCCCGCAGTGGCGCAGCTCCTTTTTCAGGATCAAACCGCCCTCTATCAATACACCGCTCCCACTTACCAGATAACCGCGCTGGCAGACTATGATCGGGACGGCGATCTGGATTTTTTTCAAGCCAATGTGTTCGAATCGGCTTTTCTCTTCCTCAATAACCGCGAACACGGCCTGACCAATATCATTGAAGAGTCTGGACTCGATCCCACTGCGCCTACGGCCACCGGCTGCTGGGCGGATTTCAACAACGATGGCTGGACAGACCTTTTCGTGAGCGGTTACACGGCGCGCAATCGCCTGTATCAAAACAACGGCAACGCCGGATTTTCAGAGATCGCCGAAAGCCTGCCGCCGGAGCCGGAGGACAAAATGACCTACACGGCCGCTCTGGCGGATTATGATCGGGATGGCTTTGTGGATATTTTTATCGTCAATTTCACAGAAGGGAATAAAGATCAACTGCTGCGCAACAACGGCGACATGACATTCTCCGACGTCACCGATCAGGCCGGATTTTCCGCATTTGGCAACGGCAAGTCCCGCTGCGCCGCCTGGTGCGATTACAATCAGGATGGCGATGTAGATCTATTCGTCGGTGGTCAAAGACAATCCGCGCTGTTTGTCAACCAAGGCAGCGGCGTCTTCCAGCCCGTCAGATACTTTATATCCGATATCCGGGCTGCCATGTGGGCGGACCATGATCAGGATGGTGACTTTGACCTTACCGTATGCAGCGGTGATTCGAACAATCCCCTGATCCTGGTGAACGACGGCCAGGGAAACCTCGATCCAGGGGTCCCGCTGCCCGGCTTTGCCGGCGCTTCCCCCTCTTATACGCCGCTCTGGGAGGACTGGGACAACGATGCGGATCTCGACCTAGCTCTTTTCGGCAATTCGGAGACCGGCACAGGATTGAGGCTGCTGCAGAACCTTGGCCACGGCCAATACCGTGACGTCGCCGCTTCGGCCGGACTCAACGCCGTTCATAACGGCTTTAGCATCAATGCAGCTGACCTGAACAACGACGGCCGAGTCGATCTTCTTCTTAACGATTACCAAAAGAGAAATAGCTATTTCTATGTGAATCAATCCGCTGCAAACCATTGGATTCAGCTGCAGTTGACAGGCAAGCAGAGCAATTATTCCGCCATCGGCAGCATCGTGCACCTGTTTTTCGGCGACCGGCATCAGGTGCTGCAGATGGAGGTCAACGGACCCACCAGTAACAGCCCGGTACTCGAATTCGGCCTGGGCTCTTTGACTTTGTTGGATAGTCTGGCCATCTGCTGGCCCTCGGGGCATATCCAGCGTCGTTACAACATTGCGGCGGACCAGCGCCTACAGATCACAGAGTCCGATACGGTCAGCGGCCGGGACGTCGCCATAGAGCGCATCGTGTCGCCGCTGCCGCTTGTTTCATCAGGCGAAATCATACCAGCGGTGGTTTTGAAAAACAATGGCAGCGCGACCGCTCAAGATCTCTGGGCTCACTGTCTCATTGATTCCAGCGGCATCACCATCTACAACTGCCTGTTGAACATCGAACAGATGGCGTCCATGGATACGCTCCTGGTCCAGTTCGATCCCTGGACTCCTACCATCCGCAATCTGTATCGTACCCATTTTGCCGTCTACCTGGTCGGAGATATGCGTCCGAACAACAACAGCACTGCACGAACCGTTCGATCGGCCCATGATCACGACGTAGGCATCCTCCGTGTAATGCTGCCGTGTGACGAGGCGAGCCTGAGCTATCACGTAAATCCGGAAATTGAGATCGAAAACGCTGGTCTTTATGCGGCCGGACCGTTCGACGCCGTATGTAAGATAACAGACACGGACGGGACAGTCGTCTATAGTAACACCTATTTGGCGCAGGCCATGGCTGCGGGGTCCAAACGGGTCATCACTTTTGCACCGTGGACGCCGCCCAACGTCGGTCCGTTTACCTTTCGCTTTGAACTAAAATATTCACCAGATCAATTTCCACCGAACAACATCGCCGCGATCACCGTCTCCTCCGCAACAGAGATCGCGAAAAAAGACAATCCTCAACCCGACCGCTGCCTGCTGGCGTCCAATTATCCCAACCCGTTCAACAACGCCACCACCATCAACGTGAGGGTCCCGGCTGCAGGTCCATTGACCCTGCGGCTGTTCAACAGCGCCGGCCGGCCGGTGTGGGCCTGGCACAGCCGAAGGGTCGAGGCGGGGGAACAGCGCATTTTATGGAATGGAGAAAACCAGCATTACGAGTCGGCCGCTTCGGGGATCTATTTTTATCGTATAGACTGGGTGGATGAAAAAGGGATGGAACAACGCGTTACCGGCAAAATGCTGTTGGTGAGATAAGTCCCGCACAAAGCGCAACGCCATGGGATAACGGTCTGTCTAAGGGGATTGTTTCGCTCCAACCTAGATTTATAAAATGCTGATAAGCAACCTCTTGGCGCGCAATGGCAGTCCTTTTTAGGGTCATTTGGTGAATAGCCCCTAGCGTTTGTTGCTCGCAATGACACTGCCGAACGCTAAGGCAGCCAGCGACGAACAGGGCAATCGGAAACCCGCATGAGAACCAAGTCCTTTATCTTCCAGGATACGCTTTGCCCGCATGCTCCGCAATATACCGTTCCGCTTCAATGGCCGCCTGACAACCGGTCCCTGCTGCCGTAATGGCCTGGCGATACACGGAATCCTGAACATCACCGCAGCCGAACACGCCGGCGAGGTTGGTGCGCATGCGCCGGTCGGTCACCAGATAGCCGCCCTCATCCAGCTGCAGCTTGCCGGCGAACAGATCGGTGTTAGGATGATGACCGATGAACACAAACACGCCGTCCACCGGAAAATCCGTGATTGCGCCGGTCTTGACGTTCTTGAGTTTTAGCGCGTTCACCGACCCTTGTCCCTTCACCTCTTCCACCACGGAATCCCAAATAAAATCCATCTTTTCGTTGGCTTGAGCGCGCTCTTGAAGAATCGCATCCGCTCGCAGGCGATCGCGGCGATGGATGATCGTCACCTTGGCGGCGAAACGGGTGAGAAACAATCCCTCATCCAACGCACTGTTGCCGCCGCCGATCACCGCCACATGCTTGCCGCTGAAAAAAAAGCCGTCGCAAGTCGCGCAATAAGAGACGCCCTTGCCGATATATTGATCTTCACCCGGAACGCCCAGCCGCTTTGGATTTGACCCGGTGGCCACGATCACGGTTCTGGCCTCATAGACCTGATCCGTGGTTTTCACTTTCTTGATCTCGCCCTTCAGCTCCACTTCGGTGACCACCTCATAGAGCATCTCAGCGCCGAACTTGATCGCCTGCTGTTCCAGCAGCTGATACATCTCGAAACCGCCGAGACCGTTGGGAAAGCCGGGATAATTTTCCAAATCATTGGTCAGGGTCACCTGTCCGCCGCGTTCCAGTCCCGAAATCACCAGCGGCTGCAGATTGGCGCGGCCCGCATAAATTGCGGCGGTCAGGCCGGCAGGACCGGACCCGATGATAATCACATTGCGCATGCACTCCTCCAGAATTCACTTCTATTCAAACCCTTTATAAGATGCTGCGAACCGTGAAAAGATTCTAATCCACCCTGTTGATTGCCTGCAAAGCCTCACACCGGATTATTGCGCTCGAAGAATCGCACCTGCACTGGAAAAACTCGAGCCAGGTGCTCGCCCAACGCGCGAATGCCCATGCGCTCTGTGGCATAGTGGCCGGCGGCGATAAAATGAATGGCATTCTCTTCCGCCAGATTCATCGTCTCCTCCTTGGCCTCGCCGGTGATGAAAGCATCCAACCCCGCTTCAGCGGCATCGCTCAAATCCCTGGCAGCACTCCCGGAACAAAAGCCAATCCGCTTGATCTGTACCGGTCCTGCATCGAACACCAGCGCCGCATGTTGAAACACAGCCTCCACCCGCTGAGTCAGCTGCGCAATGGTCAGACCGACCACACGGCCTTGCACGCCGACTTCGCCCAGGGGCGTGACCTGCTCCAACCCCAGCGCCTGAGCCGCCAATGCATTGTTGCCCAGCACCGGATGTTTATCCAGGGCAAGATGATAACCCAACAGTGTGATGTCGTTCTGTAAAAGTGTTTTCAGCCGGCTTTTTAAAGGTCCCCGGACCACTCGCGGATCGCGATCCCAGAACAGTCCATGATGCACGATGATCATGTCCGCCTGCCACTCCGCCGCCTGTTGAAACAAATGCGCACCGGCTGAAACCGCGGTTACGATCCGATGCACCTGCTCCTTTCCCTCCACCTGCAGACCGATCGGACAGTAATCCTTCACCTGATCGACCTGCAGATAATCGTTCAGATACTGGATAAGGTCATCACGAGGAACCATTTCCGTCCGCTTTCGTTTCAGTACCCATTGATGTGCAACACCGATGCCAGAGTGCGCTTGGGCACATGCAGCCGACCCTGTTCATCGCGGTAATATTTGACCGAACCGTCAAGCGGTTCTGCCACCGGATCCTCCGCCGGATAGCCCAACGCCAGCAGGGAATCCAGGTCACAGTGCTCCGGAATGGCCAGCTCCGCTTTGATATCCGCGCGATCGATGATGGAGCCGATCCAGCAGGCGGCAACGCCCTGTTCCAGCGCCGCAAGTATCATGTTTTCCGCTGCGGCGCCCACGTCGGCGCCATACCCTTCTGCACGTATCTTTTTGTTCACCAGAATCAGAATGAACGCGACGGGCGCCTGATCCGCACTCGGCTTGCCCTGGTCCGGCGGCAGATAGCCGGCCCAGCGGGTGCGCTCGAAGACATACTGCACGGCCCTGGTCTGTTCGAGAACCATGAACTCCAAAGGTTGCAGATTAGAGGCCGAGGGCGCTAGCCGACCGGCATTGACGAATTGTTTCAGAGCTTCCAGGGTGATCGGCTTTTGCGCAAAACGGCGCACGGTTCGTCGTTTACAGATCAAATCATACACGGACATTCTGACCTCCTGATGACGAGAAACTTGATGCTCCCGTTCCCGGTAATTTAAGGGCTGTAAAATAAAAAACAAAGAGAAAACAACGGGGTGGCTGGATAAAAGACTTTGTTATTTCTCGATTATGTGATATATTTATTATTGGATTAACGGAGTAGCTATGAAATTGCAGGATCTCTTGTCGGAGCAGGTCATTCGCGTGCCCCTGCTTCACACCAAAAAAGAACAGATCATCGAGGAGTTGATCGATCTGATCCACCAGTCCGGCAAAATAAAGGATCGTGACCTGGCCCTTGCCAAAGTGCTGGAGCGCGAACATGTGATGAGCACCGGTATGGGTGAAGGGGTGGCGATCCCCCATGCCAAAACCGAAGCGGTGGAGGAACTGGCAGCCGCGTTCGGCATCACCCGCCAAGGAGTGGATTTCGCCGCCATGGACGACAAACCGGTGCGGTTGATCTTTCTTTTAGTAGGCCCCATGGATCCAACCGGTCCACATCTTCAGGCCCTCAGCCGCATCTCCCGGCTGATGCACCGCAGTGAATTCCGCGACCGATTGGTGGAGTGCCCCTCCGCCGCAGCGGTCCTGGAAGCCATTGCTCTGGAAGAAAATTCCCTTTAGCCGGTTCCTGGGACGGCCGGCAAACGTTTCACCCTGCAAAAAGAGAAGGATATGACCAAGTATCAGTCGATCACCGGAACGCGCGATGTGTTGCCGGAAGAACAACCCTATTGGCGTTTCATTGAAAAAAAAATCTATGAAATCACTTCGCTGTTCGGCTATCAGCGGGTGGATCCGCCCATTTTTGAAGAGACCCGTTTATTCATCCGTTCTGTGGGTGAAACCACGGACATCGTCGAAAAAGAAATGTACACCTTTGTCGATAAAGGCGATACCTCGCTGACGCTGCGCCCCGAATTCACCGCCGGATTCATCCGCCTCTATCTGCAGAACGGTATGCACATGCTGCCCAAGCCGGTCAAGCTCTTTTCCATGGGTCCGATCTTCCGTTTCGAACGGCCGCAGGCCGGCCGTTTCCGCCAGCACACCCAGTTCAATGTGGAAGCCTTTGGCGAGCAGGACAGCGCCATGGACGTCGAAGTTATGTCCATCGCCTGGCAGCTGTATGCAGAGCTGGGCTTTCGCGGTCTGCGCTTTCAGCTCAACAGCACCGGTTGTCCGCAATGCCGGCCGGCCTATATCGAAACTTTGAAAGCCTATTATCACACCCGCCTGCAAGAGATCTGCAGCGACTGCAAGCGGCGGCTGGACCGCAACGCACTGAGACTGCTCGACTGTAAATCGCCGGGGTGTCAACCGGTGATCGCCGCGGCGCCGGTGATCAGCCAACATCTGTGCTCCTCGTGTGACGATCATTTCCATCACCTGACCGGTTATCTCGACCGGCTCGGCCGGCCTTATGAGATCAACCACAAACTTGTGCGCGGATTGGATTATTACAGCAAAACCGTGTTCGAGGTCTGGGTCCAGGGCATCGGCTCACAGAACGCCATGTGCGGCGGCGGCCGCTACGACGGCCTCATCGAACAACTGGGCGGCGAGCCCACTCCGGGCATCGGCTTCGGCTCCGGCATCGAACGCATCATCCTGAGCATGAAAGAACAGGGTCTGCAGCCCGAACCTCTGCCTGAACCGCGTGTGCTGGTGATTTATTTCGGCGCAAAGGCCAAAGCCCGGGCAATGGATCTGGTCTTTACCCTGCGAAATGAAAAAATTCCAGCCCTCATGAGCTTTGGCGAAAAAAGCTTTAAAGCGCAGATGCGCGACGCCAACCGCATGCACGCGGCCTGCGTTCTCATCCTCGGCGACAGCGAGGTGGAACAAGGCGTCATCTCGATCAAAGACCTACGCCAGGGGGAACAGATTCAGGTGACGGAAGCGGAGATGGTGAACAGAGTAAAAAACCTGATCCGATGAATTTTTCCGCAGCGGATATGCCATGACCCTTTCCAATCAAAAACTGCAAAGCCTTCGCTCCCTGCGCCAAAAAAAATATCGCGACCGTAGCGGACACTATCTCATCGAAGGGCTGCGCTTGTGCGAAGAGGCGGTAGACGGGCCGGCAACAGTGCTTGAGATCATCATCGCGGACGGACAGGAGTCGCCGCGTCTGCAGCAACTTTTACAGCGGGCCGGCCGGCGCGCCATTCCAATCTTGCACACCACACAGGCGAACATGGACAGGCTGTGCGACACCGACACGCCGCAGGCCGTGGCCGCCCTGGTCGCCAAAGCCAGCCCTTGCCGACCGGATGATACGTCCGCGAACGAACGGCTGATCCTGGCCGTAGACCAACTGCAGGACCCCGGAAACCTGGGCACACTTTTGCGCACAGCCGATTGGTTCGGCGTTAAAACCGTGCTGATCAGCCGTGATTCGGTGGATCTGTACAATCCCAAAGTGGTCCGCGCCAGCATGGGCTCCATTTTTCGTCTCACCTGCTGCACTGAGGTGGAGATGCGGCCCACGCTCGCCCGGCTGCGGGAACGCGGCTATCGCCTGTTGGCCGCTGTAACCGACGCCGCAGCGCCGCTGACCCTCAATGTAGAAAAGACCGTTTTACTCGTCGGCAATGAAGCCAACGGAATCTCCGCCGGCCTGGTCGAACTGGCCGATCACCGTTTTACCATCCCCCGCCTCGGCGGCGGTGAATCCTTGAACGCGGCCATTGCGGCCGGCATCGCCCTCTATGAACTGACAAAGCGATAATACCATGGAAACGAACTCGCAAACGCCACCTCCGCTTTTAACGCCTCGTGATCTGGGACGGCTGTTTCTATTCACTGTGTTGGCGATCCTGGTGGCGCAGATGCTGACCCTGCTGCTGCCCATGCCCTATGCGCTCGCGTTGCAGGAGCTGTGCATCGTTGTTCCCGCTATCCTTTATGTAGTGAAAAGAAAACTGCCGCTGGTCCTGACCTTTCGTCTCGGCCTGCCGACGCCGGCGATCTTTTTCTACAGTCTGCTGGTGACCCTCGGGGTGGTGGTTCTGGCCGATGAGCTGGATCGCCTGATCAACCATTTTTTTCCCATGCCGGAAGAGCTGGCCAAAGGATTGGAGCAACTGATGCGCGCCGATTCGGCGCAGGAGATGTTGCTGATCATCGGAGGCGCGGTCATCGTAGCGGCGGTCGCTGAAGAGATGCTTTTTCGCGGCATGATCCTAACCGCGCTGGAGCAGTTCAAGGATGCAGCCTCAGCCATCGTGCTCAGCGCCATCTTTTTCGCCCTGATCCATTTCAATCCCTGGGGAGCGGTTCAGATCGCCCTTTTGGGATTTGCCCTGGGCTATCTGGCCTGGAGATCACAGAGCATCTGGCCCGGCGTGATCCTGCATGCGCTCAATAATCTGCTGGCCTTTTTATGGCTTAACCTGCCGAAAGAATCCTGGAACTGGTATTGTGGAGAAATCCATGTGCACACCTACTGGCTGATCGCCGCCGTGCTGCTGGTTTGGTTCGGAGTGGACCGGTTCAACAGAGCCTGTGACGCCCGAGAGATCGATGAAGGATCTGTGATCAGCGGCTGAACAGCTGTTCCGTTTCAGCGCAGTCCCTTCACTTAATATTTGAGGAAAAAAAATATGCCTCGACCGAAACCAAAGGTGCGCATCGGAATGATTCAAGCCGCGGAAGAGATACGTTTTCGCTGTGATAAACCGTTCCGCCTGATGACCCTGGATGGTCAGGAGCAGGGGACAGGCCGGGCGGATGTCGAATACCGCGTGGAGAAAATCGAATCCACCCCGGCGCATATCCGCTGGGCGGTGCGGCTGGCGATCCGGGAAACCGAGGAGGAGGCGCGCCAGTTCCAGGCGGAAGAAAAATTACAGACCAAGCTGTGGCGACAGGGACTGACCCTGCCCTTGAACCATCAATTGATCGATAACCGAGAATACTGGATCGTGACCGGGCCGTTTGCAACACATGACCAAGCTCAGGACTTTTGCCGTTCCTACGAACCGGCCGGTGAAGCGGTAGTGGTCAAAGAGATCGTCAGCCCGGCGGCCGGCGTGCTGCGCTGCGGCGATCAGAGGTTTGTCGCCGGCCTGCGCATCGAGCCGCAGGACCCCACGGCGATCCTCTCTCTGGCCGATGTCACCGTGGGCATCGAATTTCACTGGCAGCACAAAAGAACCCAGCAGCTGCCCGGCTGCCTGGAGATACGGTTCAACACCAGCGGCGCGCTGCTGGCGATCAATGAACTCGATATTGAATCATACCTCGTCAGCGTCAATTCATCCGAAATGACCGCGGAGAATCCCATGGAACTGCTCAAGGCGCAAACCGTAGCCGCGCGCAGCACCATTCTGGCGACTATGGGCAAACATCATTACGACGAGCCCTTTCACCTCTGTTCCGATGACCATTGCCAGTGTTATCACGGCATCGCCAACGTATCCTCTGCATCGCAGCAGGCGGCCGCCGCCACCGAGGGGGAGACCCTGTTGTTCAACAACCGGGTCTGCGATGCCCGCTATGCAAAAATTTGCGGCGGCGTCATGGAGGATTATGAACATGTCTGGGACCAGCGCCGCATACCCTATCTGGTCAGCGGCGTGGACGGCGAGGCGCCTATCGCTGCGGATCTGCGCGAGGAGAGCGACGCCAAAGCCTATATCGACAGCACGCCGGACGTCTACTGCAACACCCTGAAATACAAGATCTCGTCCAGCCTGCCCTACAACACTCGGGAGTTGTTCCGCTGGCGCGTAACTTTCACCCGGGAACAGCTGGAGGCTCTGATCAAAAGCAAACTGGGCGAGGACTTTGGCAAACTGGTCGATCTGGAACCCGGCGAACGCGGCCGCTCCGGCAGGTTGAAATGGCTGGACGTGATCGGCAGCCACAAAACAATCCGAGTGGGCAAGGAACTGGCTATCCGCCGAATTCTCTCGGAAAGCCATCTCTATTCCGCCTGTTTCTACATCGAACGAGACCGCGCTGAGAGCGGGACCGTCCTGCGCTTTCATCTGATCGGCGCCGGCTGGGGCCATGGCGTCGGCCTATGCCAGGTGGGCGCCACGGTCATGGCTCAGCAGGGTTTTACTTATCGCCGAATCCTGCAGCACTATTACCGCAACAGCACCCTGCAAAAATTGTACTGATCTCCTTCCGCAAACGGGCTGTTTTGCCGCTATTTAAGCACAAAGCAGAGCAGACCTATCAACAGCCCGGATTATGAAAATCGTAATTTTCAACGATGAACTTCGCTCCGAGATGCAAATGTATCTTATGCTCAGCAATCTGCATGATGTGATTGTGGCGCGAGACATGCAAGATCTCCTGCAGGTGCTGGATCAAACGGAGGCGGATTTGACCTTTTTGGACCTGACGATTCGCAAACAAAGCGAGGATGATCCATGGGACAGCTTGTCCGTCGCCCATCAAATCCGCCATCGTTATCCCAAGCTGAGATTGATCGGCATCTATGACCACGGAGATTCGACCATGCCGCGCCGGGCACAGGATTACGGCATAACGCACTTTATCACCCGGCCCATTAAAAACCGGGAGTTGCTGCAGGTGATCGAATCCTGAACCGCACTCACCCTCCTTCCTTTTCTCGCTCCTTTGTACATTTTATTCTTGCAGCAGAGCGGTAAAAATCCTTACATTCTTATAAATATCGTTGAAAGAAAATGATAAGAACATTCGGCCGTTTCGTCCTCTTATGAAGCCGAACAGCGGGATCGCCACCCATTCGGGCGATCCCTTACTATGAAAAGGAGTAACCGAATGCATACCCGTACCCTGTTTTGGCTGCCCGCTGTTCTGATCCCTGCGGTGCTGTTCGGCGCTGTGTCGGACTTTATCGGATCATGGGATCTGGTGCCGCAGAAAAGCACCCCCATCTCGTTTTATCAGACCCTTTCCCTGGAAATGCAGTGCAAGGGCGATCAGCTCACCCTGATTCAAAAATGGGGCAGCCGTGCCAGAGACCGATTTCAGGATACGCTGCGGCTGACCGCCAATGGTAAAAAACACACCGTCGCTCTGCAGCATCAGGTGGCGCCGGGTACCATCTTTCTCGGCCTGGCCAACATTCCCGGAGGATCACGGAAAATGTCAGCCATCTGGAACAAAGAGGCCACAAAACTCACTGTCACCGAACAGGTGGAAGTGAGCACTTCTCAGGGCAAAGCGGAGCTGAACACCGTGCACACCTACCAGGTCTCGCCTCTGGAACAGCTGATGACCTACAGCATTCAACGGGACACCCGGGATCCCAAAGCCTCGCCGGTCTACATGTTGAAACGTTCCGGTACGCGCCAGGCGTGCTTTATGCGTCTGGAGGACGACTGGACTCTGGAGGGCAAGCTCGCGGAAAAGGCGTTCCTGCATTCCATGCAGGGCTTGGCCAACAGCGATGGACCCCATCTCTATTTCATCTATCCGGAAAAATGGGACTTCCGCTACAGCCCCGGCTTTTTCGACTTTTTACATAAAGAGCGCTGCTACAGCTTTACCGAGCTCAAAACCGCTGAACAGGTGCTCGCCGCCTTCCGCGATCATGTGTCCGGCTATGTGGTATGGGATAAAAACGTCCGCACCTCGCTGATCGTCGCCTTCACCGTGGCAGGGCTGGAAAAAGCGGCGGTGGTCAGCGAAGAATTGATCCCCATGGTGGAAAAAGCAGGGCTCAAACCGGTGGCTGATTTCCGCGGCCGATTCACCGGGCAATCCGACGTGCAGATCTACCGCTGGGCGAAAAAGCAGTACTGGAACCGTTGCAGCAGGGACTATATTGTCTGGTTGGGCGGTGAGCACGGCAATGTCATGAAACCCGGCGTTGCTGACTGGGGCATTGTCAAAAAAGCGTTTTTCAACGATCTTTCCGCCAGGGTAACCGATGTGGAGGAATATCAACTGGCCGATTCGCTGCTGTCGGAAATGAAGCCCTACTCGTTCGTCTTTGGCTGGCATTCCTATAAAAAGGATCTGGAAGAGCAGTGGGTCAAACAGACCTCCAGCCATGCGCTGCGCGTCGAGGGATTGCACTCTCTGCCTAATATGAGTTTCAGCTCCCAGGTCAAGGCCACGCCTGGTTTCGTATTCAAGAACAATCACCAGCTGAAGCCAGGCCAATCATACAAGCCGGAGAAACGCGTCTACATCGCCTGCATCCAAACCGACGGCATCGGCCTGGGCGCATGGACGCAACCCGGCCGCGGCGAGCTTCCCTATGCCTGGGAGGTGGGTATGAACTACATCGACCTGGCGCCGGCTATGCTGGAATACTTTTATTCTCAGGCCACGCCCAATGATTATTTTATCGGTGCGCTGGGCGGCGCCGGCTATGCGTATCCCAAAGCCATTCCACCCAAATTTCTTCCTGGCATGATCGAATTGGCCTACGGCCTGATGAAACGACTGGACCTGAACGTGTTTGAAATCATGGATTATTCCGAAGGCGTGATGGTGGAGGGCAACTCCGATCTGACCCGACAAGTCGTTACGGCGTTTTATGACGGCATGCCCGACGCCATCGGTTTTGCCAACGGCTACACCCAATCGCACACTTTTGCCGTCAAGGATAAAAGACCGCTGATCTCCTATGATTATTACTTGGCGCCGGATGCGGCCGATGATCAGGTGGTGGCCGATCTGGAAGAACTGGCCGGGCTCAATAAAATCCGTCCCTACTTTTTACTTATGCATGTGCGCCAGTCCAGCAGCATTAAAAGAGTAAAGTCCATTCTTGACCGGCTGAGCCCGCAATTCAAGGTAGTGCCGCTGGACGTTTTCCTGAAACTGGCGGGCGAAGAGCCGACCTTCAAAGAACGATTCCTGGATCGCTGAACCTGGTCGCAAGTCGGATGGATAAAAACAGAAAGAAAAACAGTTCATGAAGGCTGCGACCGACAACCACTTGATCGTTACGGATCAGGATCGCGACATTCTCCGCAGGTTGGCCGCGCAGCAGGAGAAGATCGCCGCCTCGCCGGTTCAGCGCGAAAAAGCGGAGCTCTGGCGCCGGCTGAATGATCTGCAACCGCAGCGGCCCATGGTCTGGATCACCGAGATACCGTGGCATGAGATGAACGTGAACGATGAACTGACGCTGCGCACCTCCACCGCCTGGCTGCAGGGCATTGAACGCGAGCTTCGCCGCCGTCTCTATCAGTGGCGCCATCTGCCCGTAGATATGATCATGGATGATTATATCGCCTGTCCAAAAGTTATCCACAGCACGGGCCTGGGCATCAGCGAGGATGTGGATGTCCGCGTAACCGACCAAAATTCGGACATCTACTCACGGCGCTTTCACCAGCAGATCGCCTGTTTGCAGGATGTGGATAAAATAAAAACGCCGATGGTCACCTATGACCGTGAGGCCACAGAGCAGGCCCGTCATGTCATGGAAGGCATCTTTGGCGATATCCTGCCGGTCCGTGAGATCGGTTTCAAGGGCAAATGGTTTGCGCCTTGGGATGAGCTGATCCGCTGGTTTGGCGTCGAGCAGGCCATGACCGACCTCATCGACCGGCCTGAATTGGTCCACTGCGCTATGGCCCGGTTGGTGGATGCCAAGCTGGCGGAATTGGATCAATGGCAGGCGCTCGGTTTGCTCGACCGCAACGACGACAACACGCGAATCGGCTCCGGCGGATACGGCTACACCTCTGATCTGCCTGGCGAAATTTTTAATCCAAAACTTGTGCGCACTGAAAACATGTGGGGCTGCGCCACAGCACAGATCTTTTCCGAAGTATCCGAGGCCATGCATCAAGAATTCGCCCTGCAGCATGAAATGCGCTGGCTGCAACGCTGGGGGCTGGTTTATTACGGCTGCTGTGAGCCCCTGGACGGCAAGATGACGATGCTGCGCACGATCCCGCGGTTGCGCAAAATTTCCATGAGCCCGCGCATTCAGATCAACCGCGCAGTAAAAGAAGTCGGCGAGGCATATGTATTCTCGCGCAAACCGAACCCAGCGGTGCTGGCCTGGGAGTTCTGGCGGCCGGACGCGGCCGAACAGGAGCTGGAGGATTTTCTCCAAGCCGCGTCCGGATGCTGCATCGAGATCATTTTAAAGGATATTTCCACCGTGCACTATCAGCCGCAGCGGCTGTGGGAATGGGCGAGTATCGCCATGAAACTGGTGCAAGGCTAAAGCTTAGAACAGAAGAACTGGTACAGCGAAAGGATTTGCTCCATGCCCAAACGTGATGATCTGAAAAAAGTGTTGATCATAGGTTCCGGACCCATTGTGATCGGACAGGCCTGCGAATTTGATTACTCCGGCACCCAAGCGTGCAAGGCATTGCGCTCCCTTGGCTACCAGATCGTTCTGGTAAATTCCAACCCTGCCACCATCATGACCGATCCGGGCATGGCGGACGTCACCTACATCGAACCGCTAAGCCTGGAGTATCTCACTTATATTATCGAAAAAGAAAGGCCGGACGCGCTGCTGCCCAACCTGGGCGGCCAGACCGGCCTCAACCTTTCTTCGCAGCTGGCCAAGGCCGGTGTGCTGGAAAAATACGGCGTGCGAGTGATCGGCGTCAACGTCGACGCGATCGAGCGCGGGGAAGACCGCACGGCCTTTAAGGAGACCATGCAGCGGTTGGGCATCGATATGCCGGCGAGCAAGGCGGTCTATTCACTGGAGGAAGCGGAACAGGCGGCCGACGAACTGGGCTACCCCGTGGTGGTGCGGCCCGCCTACACCATGGGCGGCACCGGCGGCGGCCTGGTGTACAATAAGGAAGAGCTGCAAACCATCGCGACGCGGGGATTGGCGGCCAGCATCGTCAACCAAGTGCTGATCGAAGAGTCGGTCCTTGGCTGGGAGGAACTGGAGCTGGAGGTGGTGCGCGACGCAAAGAATCAGATGATCACGGTCTGCTTTATCGAAAACGTCGACGCCATGGGTGTGCACACAGGCGATTCGTACTGCACGGCGCCGATGTTGACCATCGACGCAGAACTGCAGAAAAAACTGCAGCGCTATGCCTACGCCATCGTCGAGGCGATTCAGGTCATCGGCGGCACCAACATTCAGTTCGCCCATGATCCGGCGAGCGGTCGGGTCGTAGTCATCGAGATCAATCCGCGCACCTCGCGCTCCTCCGCCCTGGCTTCCAAAGCAACCGGCTTTCCCATCGCCTTTGTGTCCGCCTTGTTGGCAGGGGGATTGACCCTGGACGAGATCCCCTACTGGCGCGACGGCACTCTGGATAAATACACGCCCTCCGGCGACTATGTGGTGGTCAAATTTGCCCGCTGGGCCTTTGAAAAATTCGAGGGCGTGCAAGACAAGCTCGGCACGCAGATGCGTGCGGTCGGCGAGGTCATGAGCATCGGCAAAAGCTATAAAGAGGCGCTGCAAAAAGCGATCCGCTCCCTGGAGATCGGCCGCCCTGGATTGGGCTTTGCCAGGGATTTCAACCGTAAAGAGCTGCCCGAGCTGCTGTCGCTTCTCAACACCGCCTCCAGTGAACGGCATTTCATCATGTATGAAGCGCTGCGCAAGGGCGCCAGTGTGGACGAGCTCCACCGGCTGACCAACATCAAACAATGGTTTATCCTGCAGATGCAGGAGCTGGTGCAGCTGGAGGAAAAAATCCTCGCCACGCAGGACCGACCGCTGCCGGACGCTCTGCTGGCCGAGGCGAAGCGCGACGGTTTCAGCGACCGCTATCTTGCCCGCCTGCTGAAGGCGCCGGAGGATCAGATTCGCGAACAGCGCACCCGTCTCGGCCTCGTCGAATCCTGGGAAGCGGTGCCGGTGAGCGGCGTCGAAAATGCAGCGTACTACTTTTCGACCTATCAGGCGCCGCAGCAGCATCCAGTGACCAGCAACAAAAAAATCATGGTGCTGGGCGGCGGACCCAACCGTATCGGCCAGGGCATTGAATTCGATTATTGCTGCGTGCATGCCGCCTTTGCCATCCGCGACGCGGGGTTCGAGTCCATTATGGTCAATTGCAATCCGGAGACCGTCTCCACGGATTACGATACCTCCGATAAGCTCTACTTTGAACCGCTGACGCTGGAAGATGTGCTGAGCATCTATCAAAAGGAAAAGCCCCTCGGCGTTATTGTCCAGTTCGGCGGCCAAACCCCGCTGAATCTGGCCAATGATCTGGCGCGCGCCGGCGTGACTATTCTCGGCACCTCGCCGGAAACCATCGACCTGGCCGAAGACCGCGACCGCTTTCGCAAGGTTATGGATCGCATGGGCATTCCACAGCCCGAGTCCGGCATGGCGGCGGATCTCGAGCAGGCGCTGGCCATTGCACAGCGCATCGGCTACCCGCTGATGGTGCGGCCCTCCTATGTGCTCGGCGGCCGGGCGATGATGATCGTGTTGGACGAAAAGATGCTGCGTCGCTACGTCGCCGCCGCTGTGGATGTCTCTCCCGAGCGGCCGATTCTCATCGATAAATTTCTCCAAAACGCCATCGAGGTGGAAGCGGATGCGATCGCGGACGGCGAGACGGTCTTCATCCCTGCCATCATGCAGCACATCGAATACGCCGGCATTCACTCGGGCGATTCCTCGTGCGTCATTCCGCCTGTGGCCATCGCAGAACGGCATCTGGACACCATCGCCCGATACACCAAACAGATCGCCAAGGAACTGCAAGTGAAAGGACTGATGAACATTCAATATGCCATCGCCGACGAGGTGGTCTATATCCTCGAGGCCAACCCCCGCGCTTCACGCACAGTGCCGCTGGTCTCCAAGGTCTGCAACATACCCATGGCCAAAATCGCCACCCAGATCATGCTCGGTAAAAAGCTGGCGGAGTTTAAATTGCAAAACAGACCCTTTCGCCATTTCGGCGTGAAATCCGCCGTGTTCCCATTCAACATGTTTCCCGAAGTGGACCCCATCCTGGGGCCGGAGATGCGCTCCACCGGCGAGGTGCTGGGACTGGCTGATTCCTTCGGCCTGGCCTTTTACAAAGCCCAAGAAGCAGCGGGCATGACGCTGCCCACCCAGGGCACGGTGCTGATTACCGTGACCGATCGCGACAAGGAAGAGATCCTTGAGGTGGCGCGACGCTTTCACAACCTGGGCTTCAAGCTGCTCGCTACGGAAGGCACGCAGAAATTTCTCGACCGCAACGGCATCCGCAGCCAACAGATTCTTAAAATTTATGAAGGCCGTCCGCACATCGTCGATGCGTTGAAAAACGGCGAGATCCAGCTCATCGTCAACACGCCCATGGGCAAGCTGAGCGAGATCGATGATTCCTACATCCGTAAATCGGCCATCAAATACAAAATTCCCTATCTCACCACCACCACCGCCGCCTTGGCTGCCACCGTGGGCATTCACGCCGCGCGCAAGGGCAAAGCCGGCGTCAAATCGCTTCAGGCGTATCATCGTGATATCGGCAAGGAGTCGTGATCACTGAGGAGCCTCTCTTTCATCCCCTGGTCGCGGATTGGTTTCGGCGCCGCTACGGCCACGCCAGTCCGCCGCAGCAACAGGGGTGGCCGGCCATCGCCGCCGGTCGGCACACGCTGATCCTGGCGCCCACGGGTTCAGGAAAAACTCTCGCTGCCTTTCTATGGTGCATCGATCGCCTGCTGCGTAAAAGTCTAAACGCAGAAGCGCGATCCTTCGAGGCCGGCGTCCACACCCTGTATATTTCTCCGCTGAAATCGCTGAACAACGACATTCACCGCAATCTTCAGGAACCGCTGCTGGGCCTCAAGGCCGCTGCCGCTGACCAAGGTCTGGAACCGCCGCCGATCCGCGCAGCGGTGCGCACCGGTGATACCACCGCTGCGGACCGACAAAAACTTTTACGCAAACCGCCCCACATTCTCATCACCACGCCGGAATCTCTCTCCCTGCTGCTGACATCGTTGAAGGGCCGCGAGCTCTTTCGCAGGCTCCAGTATGTAATCGTAGACGAGATCCACAGCCTGTGCGGCAATAAACGCGGCGTGCATCTCAGCCTGTCCCTGGAACGGCTGAGCCGCCTGTGCGGCCGGGATCCTCAGCGCATCGGCCTGTCCGCCACCCAACGGCCGTTGTCCACTGTGGCCGCTTTTCTCGGCGGCGGCGTCTGGAATCCGGCGCAGGAAGAGATCGTGCCGCGACCTGTGACCATCATCGACTGCGGCATGGCGAAAAGGATGAACCTGTCGGTTCTCTCTCCTCTGCCGCGATTCGGTGATCTGCCGGATGCCTCGGTCTGGCCCGCGGTAGTGGAAAGGCTGTATCAGCTAATCCGCAGCCATCGCACCACACTGATCTTTGTCTCCATGCGCAGTCAGGCGGAAAAGCTCACTCGCCGGCTGAACGAACGGCATCATCAGGAAAGCGGGGAAGCCGAAGCGGTCTTTGCCCTGGCCCACCATGGCAGCATGTCGCGCGATCTACGCCTCGAGGTTGAACAGCGGCTGAAGCAGGGGGCGATTCCTGCGGTTGTCGCCACCGCCTCCCTGGAACTGGGTATCGATATCGGCAGCATCGATCTGGTCGTTCAGGTCGAAAGCCCCAAGAGCGTCGCTTCGGGCCTGCAGCGCGTCGGCCGCAGCGGCCATCTGCTTAACGCCAGCGCTCAGGGTTGCATCATTCCCCTTTATCCGGCGGACTTGGACGACAGCATGGCCATGACCCGGGCCATGCAGCAGGCGGCCATTGAGGAGACCACGGTTCCGGAAAACTGCCTTGATGTGCTGGCGCAGCACATCGTCGCCGAGGTCGCAATGGAACCGCAGGAACGCACAGCGCTGTATCGTCTGTTCCGACAAAGCCACTGCTACCGCCATCTCACGGAACATGCCTTCAATCAAACCGTGGAGATGCTGGCCGGTCAATTCAGCGACGCACCGCTGGCCGGACTGCAGCCGCGGCTTGCCTGGGACCGGATTAACGATCGATTGATCGGCCGTCGCGGCAGCCGGCTGCTGGCGGTGTTGAACAGCGGCACGATACCAGACCGCGGTTACTTTGCCGTCGTTCTGGCCGGGGATCGGAAAAAAGTGGGTGAGGTGGAAGAAGAGTTTGTCTTTGAATCAAAAGTGGGCGACCATTTTTTTCTTGGCAACAGCGAGTGGCGCATTCAAAAGATCGATCGTAACGAAATCCACGTCAGCCCGATCCAGGCCGATCTACCGAGATCGCCGTTCTGGAAAGGCGAGCCGCTGTTTAAAAATTATTCCACCTGCGCGGCCGTCGGCGCCTTGCGCGCCGAGGCAATGCGGCAGTCCGATCCTATCACCTGGCTGCAGCAGAACTGCCACTGCGATGTCGCGGCAGCGGAAAATCTCTATCACTATCTGCAACGCCAGCTCAAGCTCACCGGCCGTTTGCCCACCGACTCGACGGTGGTGGTGGAGCAGTTCGTCGATGCCTCCACCATGCCGCATCTGGTGGTGCATGCGCCGTTCGGCAGCCGCGTTACCGGCGCCTGGGCCATGGTGCTGGCCGCGGTGCTGACGCACCGGTATCATCTCGAGTTTCAATATACCTTTGACGACGACGGCATGCTCTTCCGCTTTCCGGACAGCGCCCAGCCGCTGGACGTCAACGCTCTGTTCACCCTTTCGCTTGCGGAAGCAGAACGATGGCTGCTGCAGGGTCTGGCCGTGAGCCCCTTGTTTGCCGTCCGCTTTCGTCAGAACGCAGGCCGCAGCCTCATTCTACCGCGATCGCGGCCGGGCAAACGCCTTCCGCTCTGGCTGCAGAGATTGCGCAGCGCCGATCTGCAGCAGACCGTGCAGCGGTATCCCGAGTTTCCCATCCTCGCCGAGACCTATCGCGATTGCCTGCAGGAGGTATTTGATTGGCCTGCGCTGCAGCAGGTGCTGTTGAAAATCTCTGCGGCCGAGATAACGCTCCATTTCGTCCGCACCCTCTCTCCCTCACCCATGGCGTCCGGATTGATGTTCCGCTTTCTCGCCGGCCATATGTATGAATACGACCGCATGCGCATTCCCGATCAAGCGGCAGCGGTCAGCAACGAGTTGCTGGCGGAAATAATGGGCCGCGAACAGCCGCCTGCCCTGCTGACTCAGGAGCTGGTCGAAGAGATGGAGAAACGATGGCTGCAACAGACCCCTGACACCCGCGCCCGCGACAGCGAGGAATTGATGCAGATTATCGAACAGCAGGGCCCGCTGTCCAGCGAGGAACTGAATCTTTGTTCATCGCAGCCGCCCCAGGCCTGGCTGGAGCAGCTGTCCAGCAGCGGCCGGATCTTTATCAATCCGCAAAACCGCTGGTCAGCGGCCGGCGCCCAGGGTGTGCATAAACCGGCGGACCTCATTCAGCGGTTTCTCGCAAAGCGCGGCCCTAAAACCCTGCTGGAGATCGGACAGGCCACCGGCCTGCCTGACGGAATCCTGCGCGAAACGCTGGCCGCGCTGACACAGGATAAAAAGCTTTTCAGGGGCGCCCTTTTGCAGGATTCGCCGGAAACCACCTGGTGCGATCCCAATCGTTTTGCAGAGCTTTATCGCCGCGCCGTTGTCCGGCGCAGAGCCTTTGAGCGGCCGGCCGATTCCGCACTGCTTTTCCATGCCCTGATGCAGCACAAAAGAAGGACATCTGCCGCGGCGTGGATGGGTTACTATCTGCCGATGAAAGCCTGGGAGCAGGACCTGGGCCTGGAAGCGTATGCTGATCAAGCCGGCCTTAGCTGGGCTCAAGCACTAAAACGCGGCGAGGCGACCGCAGTGGCGGAACGGCAGAATGAAACCGGCCGTACACTGATCGCTTTTTGGCCCGCCTGCCGCGGCGCTCTTTTCCAGAGTCGCGAAGAGCTGAGCAGACGAGCTGCCGCTCTCTCGGGCAACGAACAGCAGGTGCTGCGCTTTCTCCATGAGAACGGGGCCTGCTTCGCTCCGATCATCAGCGATGGCATTGGATTGTCCATGGTTCAGGTGTTTGCAGCATTGCGGGATTTGGCGTACAAGGGCCTGGCCGGATGCGATGACTATTCAAGCTTTCTCTCAGTGCTGGAAGCCGAATCACAAACCAGCGACAACCGCGATCCTTACAACTTTCCTGCGCGGTCGATCCAGTCATTGCATCATCGCCCCACCCGCTCAAGCGTGCGTCTGCGCGTGCAGCAGCAACGGGCCCGATGGTTCGCCATCAACAGCTTTAGCGTGCTGGGCCGCGAGATGAGCCCGGCCCGCCAGGCGGAGGAGCAGGCTCGCCTGTTGCTGCAGCGCTATGGCTTGGTGGTCAAAGAGGTTTACCGTCGCGAACGGGGGCTGTTGCCATGGCCGGAGATCTTTCATCAATTGAAACGGTTGGAATGGCAGGGGGAAATTCGCAGGGGTTGTTTTGTTCAAGGAATCTCGGGGCTGCAATTCGCCTTGCCCGAGCTGCTCGCTGATCTGGAAAATCCTCAGCCGGCTGAACCAGGGCTGGTCATGCTGGCGACCCTGGACCCATTGTGGACACTGCCGGCGGCAACGGAAAAACAACTCTGGCGGCGGAACGGCCGCGCCATCGAGATCAGCCGGATCAACGGCAATCATGTCTGTTACGCTGACGATCGTCCGGCGGCCGTGGTGGAAAATTTCGCCAGGCGCGTGCAGACAACAGATTATTTTTCACCGCAGCTGGCTGGACCTTTAGCCGAAAAACTCAAGGGGTGGCTGCGTCTGCCGATATTTTTCCGTCCCCGCAAGCGGCTCGAGCTGTGCGCGATCGACGATGAACCCGCGGCGCATCATCCTCTGGCGACGATTTTTATTAACCATGGATTTGAAAAAGAAGGAGAAAAGTTGATTTTGTGGCCGTCCGGGGTGTAGCGCAATCGTGGTGCAATCCACTGGATTGCCGTTCCGTGGTGCAATCCACCGCATTGCATAGGGTGGCCGCATAAACGCAATCCATGGGATTGCCCCACGGATTGCACTGGCCACGATCTCCTGTCGCTTTACTCCTCCAAACCCAACCATGTGCAGGCATTGGCATGAAGCACTTTTTGCAGAACCGCTGGTTTTAGTTTCAGCCCGCGGAATCCACCGCTGACCAGGGGCGAGGTCAGCTTTTGATCGGTGCTCAAGTAAATCCAGTCCTCCCGCCACGTGCGATGCACTTTTTCCCTAACTTGTGCCGGTTGTTCACCTTCTTCGATCTCTATATCTGTTCCATAGAGCAGTCGATCCTGGTACCGGTCGAATAACCGCAGCACGCGATCCCGGTCCTGTATCTGCAGGTGACAGATGCGCGCCGATAGATCCACAGAAAAATTGGCATAGCGCTCGAGGCGCTTGGCTAATTCCTCCACATCATACTCGAGACTGCCGAGATGCGCGCCGATCACCCTGAGGTTTGGATTTTTCTCCAGCCAGTGATCCCGGCAGCGGATCTGTTCTGCATAGTCAGGCACTTCAGGGTGCAGAAACATGTGATACTCCGGATGCCGGCTAAAATAGGAGCGATCGTTATTAACCGTCATTTGCTCCAACGGCAGCCAGCAGTTGCGTGGTTCGCCGAGATGGGCAACCACCGGTTTGCCGCTGGCAGCGATAAAGTGAAAGATCCCGTCGAGCCGCGGGTCGTCGATCATCACGAACCGGCCGGCATGATCACGGATCACCATGCCGATATCCTTCCACACCTTGACGCCGATGGCGCCGGCAGCAAAATCCCGGCGCAGGCGGTCGATGGTTTTCTTCTGCCAACCGGGCTCTTCAAAGCCTTGCAGTGAAAACGTAGTAATCCATCGCACCGTGCCGGGAAAGCGCTCCGCCTGTGCAACCGCCCAGTGCCGTTGCCGTTGAATCGCAATCGAATCAGTGGCGCCGACCAAAATGGTCACCAGACGAAACCGGTCCGCCCGAGCCTGCTGAGCAAAAGCGGAGTCAAACGTGCACAGATGCACGTGGCTGTCGGTTTTGGCTAAACGGTGAAACAGCGGCGGATGATCCGCCGCCGGCGGGCTCAGCAGCATGAACAGCCAAAGAAGGAACGTTGGATTCATCTTTTCTTTCCGGATTTATAGACCTGGCGGACGCCCAGGATCAGAACGAGCACGCCGATCACAACCAACAGCAGGGCGCCGCCCTGCAGGCTGAGGATAAAGTGATGCAGACGGTCGACTCCGAACAGCTGACCGATGCGCGTGCGCACCGAACCGATGGCAAAATGCACTACCTCCATGCGGCCGGTCCAGAGCAGCACGCCGGCGGTGATCAGCCCCAGCGCGATGAACCCTCTTTTCCACAACACGGTACGCGATTCTCCGGCCGAAGCTATTTCTTATCCTTGATCTTGGCCAGCCGTTCAGCCGCTTCTTGTTTATGCTGCTGATCGTTGAACGCGCCGATGGGCAGCTCCGCCACTTTCTGATACTCGGCACGGGCGGCTTCCCATTGTTTCATCGCTTCATAGGTGATGCCCATCTCCAAATGATGGTTGATGTAATTCGGCTTGAGCTGCAAGGCTTTGCTAAAATGAGCCACCGCCTGTTCATCGCTGGCAGGCGGCAGGCCGCCATAGAGAATTTTGGCAAAGGTCTTTAAAAAGCCGCTGAGATGGGTGACTTCACGATGCCAGCGCGCTAACACGTGATGAGCGATATCCTTGTTGGGATCCAGCTCCAGCGCTTTCTCCGCTTCCGCCTTGACTTCTTTGGAAAGCTCCACCTTTTTCTTGCCGCCCACCATCAGCGCGACGCGGCCGACCGAGACCGCCAGGACCAGATGCGCATCCGCATTGTCCGGACAATGGCGCACGGCGGAGCGGGCGAATTTCAGACCTTGCGTATAGTTCTGTTTTTGTGTTTCCTTGTCCGCCAGCTCACCGATATCGGTATGGGTGCGGGACAGCTTCCACAGCGTCTCGCAATAGGTGGAATCCAACTGCCAAGCCGCTTGATAGTGTTTCAGCGCTGCGGCGTTGTCATAGCGCTCATAGGCCGCGTCCCCTGCAGCCAGATGTTCGACCACAGTCTGCGCGCCGACCCAGGCGCTCAGCACGAACAGGACCACCAACGCGATACTTCGCTTCATGAGTCTCTCCTGATGATCTAAGGACTGAATTTTGTTCAAATTCTACGATAATTTTCATAAAATATCAACCTTTTTTATCAACTCCGCCGCCTGGGACGAAAAAAGTGGCTTTTAATAATAGCGAGAATTTTGTAGATTATCGCTTTGCAATCACGCCTCCTGACCGGATTCCGCGTTGACACTGGATCGCTGCAATGAAAACCGGCGGCTGGCACAGGCCGCCTGGGCTTGCCGCGTCGACAACAGGACACTTCCGGCTCGGACGCCAATGCAACACCACCGCCGGCGCTGACATCACGGCAACCGTTCTGCCGGAACACACCTATCCGACGATCATCAGGCACAACCAGCAAGGATTAAAAATTTTTATGGCCGAAAAAGATAAAATCATCATCCGCGGCGCACGCGAACACAACCTAAAGAACATCAGCCTGGAGATCCCCCGCAACAAAGTGGTGGTGATCACCGGCCTCTCCGGGTCCGGCAAATCGTCGCTGGCCTTCGATACGCTGTATGCAGAAGGCCAGCGCCGTTATGTGGAATCCCTATCCGCCTATGCACGCCAGTTTCTCGGCCTGATGGAAAAACCGGATGTGGATTATATCGAAGGCCTGTCGCCGGCCATCTCCATCGAACAGCGCACCACCGGCCGCAATCCCCGCTCCACCGTGGGCACCGTGACCGAGATCTATGATTACCTTCGTCTGCTTTACGCCCGCATCGGCATCCCCCATTGCCACCGCTGCGGCAAAAAGATCGAACGCCAGACCATCCAGCAGATTGTCGACCAGGTGATGACGTTGCCCCTGGAGAGCCGCATCCAGGTTCTGGCGCCTATCGTGCGCGGCCGCAAGGGCGAATACCGCGAGCTCTTTGAAGGAGCGCGCCGCGACGGCTATGTACGCGTTCGCGTGGACGGCGAGCTTATGGAACTGGACAAGGAGATCAAGCTCGACAAAAACAAAAAACACAGCATCGAGATCGTCGTCGACCGGCTGATCATCAACCCCAAGATTCAATCGCGACTCACCGACTCTATCGAGACCGCTCTGGGGCTTGCGTCCGGCATTGTCCTCATCGACGTGATCGGCCAACAGGAGCTGCTGTTCAGCGAGCAGTACGCCTGCATCGATTGCGGCATCTCGTACGAAGAGCCCTCGCCGCGGCTGTTCTCCTTCAACTCGCCCTATGGCGCTTGCCCCACGTGCAACGGACTGGGCACTTTGATGGAGATTGACCCGGATCTGGTGGTGCCGGACAAGAGCCTGTCGCTCAACGAGGGCGCCATCGCGCCCTGGGGCACGCTGAAGGACGGCTGGTACATGACGCTGTCCGCCGGAGTGGTGGAAAAATACGGCGCCTCACTGGACACGCCGTTTATGGATTTGCCCGAAGCGCTGCAGCAGGTGCTGCTGCACGGATCGGACGAGGTGATGGATTTCAACTATAAATCCCGGTCGGGTAAAATGGAGGGCAAGTTCCGCAATAAATTCGAAGGCATCATTAAAAATCTCGAGCGCCGTTATCAGCAGACCGATTCGGGCGGCATCCGTGAATGGATCGAGGGGTTCATGAACATGGTGCCCTGTTCAGCCTGCAACGGCGCGCGGCTGAAACCCGAAGCACGCAGCGTCAAAATTGCGGATCTGGGCATCCAGGAGGTTTCCGCTTTTTCTGTCCAGGCCGCTCTGGAATTTTTCAACCGCCTGCCGTTGAACAAACGCGAGCAGACCATCAGCCAGCAGATCCTCAAAGAAGTGCGCGCCCGACTCGGTTTTCTGGTCAACGTGGGGCTGGATTACTTGACCCTGGACCGCGCCAGCGGCACGCTCTCCGGCGGCGAAGCGCAGCGCATCCGGCTGGCGACGCAGATCGGTTCACAATTGGTGGGCGTGCTCTACATCCTCGACGAGCCCTCCATCGGCCTGCATCAACGGGATAATCAACGGCTCATCAACACGCTGCAAAGGTTGCGTGATTTGGGAAACTCGGTCATCGTCGTAGAGCATGATCAGGAGACCATTGAACAGGCCGACTTTCTCATAGACCTGGGACCCGGCGCCGGCGTGCACGGCGGTGAAATCATCGCCCTCGGCACGCCCGAACAGGTGGCGGCCAACCCCCGTTCCATCACCGGCGCTTATCTGGCCGGGAGGCGCTGTATTCCGAAACCCGCTCAACGGCGTTCGGGCAACGGTCGATTCCTGCGCCTGATCGGCGCCAGGGGCAATAATCTGAAAAACATCACCCTGGAAATTCCGCTGGGCGCCCTGGTGTGCATCACCGGCGTATCCGGCAGCGGCAAATCCACCCTCATCAATGAGACTCTGTATCCCATTCTCAATAAAAATTTCTACAATGCCAAAGAGATGCCGCTGGACTATGACCGCATCGAAGGGCTCGAACATCTGGACAAGGTGATCGCCATCGATCAATCGCCCATCGGCCGCACGCCGCGCTCCAATCCAGCTACCTACACCGGTCTGTTCACCCCCATCCGCGACCTCTACACCCAGCTGCCGGAATCGAAAATCCGCGGCTATCAGCCGGGGCGGTTCAGCTTTAACGTCAAGGGCGGCCGCTGCGAAGCGTGCCAGGGCGACGGCATCATCAAAATCGAAATGCATTTCCTGCCGGACGTCTATGTGACCTGCGAGGTATGTAAGGGCAAACACTACAACCGCGAGACCCTGGAAATCAAATATAAAGGCCTGTCCATCGCCGATGTGCTGGACATGACCGTGTCGCAGGCGCTCGAGTTTTTCGACAAACTGCCGGTCATTCGGCGCAAGCTGCAGACGCTGAAAGATGTGGGCCTGGGCTATATTCATCTCGGCCAGCAGGCCACCACTCTGTCCGGCGGCGAAGCGCAACGGATCAAACTCGCCACCGAGCTGTCCAAAATCGGCACCGGCAAAACGGTCTATATCCTGGACGAGCCCACCACCGGTCTGCATTTTGAAGACACGAAAATGCTGTTGACCGTGTTGAACCGGCTGGTGGACCGCGGCAATACCGTGATCGTCATCGAACACCACCTGGATGTGATCAAAACCGCGGACTGGATCATCGACCTGGGGCCTGAGGGCGGAGAAAAGGGCGGCCGTATCATGGCAGCGGGCACGCCGGAGCAGGTGGCGAAAGTCAAAGAATCCTACACCGGACAGTTTCTGAAAAAAGAGCTGAAAAAAACAGACTGCGGCGGTAAAAATTGAACAACATTCGCTGCTGCCGGCCTCGTTCATGTGTGCGCCGGTCCAACTTAACGAAACCGGCGCCTCGATGCAATGACCAAATCGAGAGCCGGCAGGCAGATTTGTAAATCCAATCCCGCTTTTAATAAATCATTGATTGCCGTTTTGCTTTATGGGGAACTGACCGCCCATAACGCTTTATCATCTTTGCTAATCCGTGCCGAGTATTCGATGCTGAATCCCAAGTGCGGCTATCCTCAGATCGAACACTCCACATCCTACACGATCTTTTCCACACCCACTGACGATCGCTGACCGGCGCAAAGACACCCTCTGCCAGCCGCACACCAGGCGGCAACGCCCGCTTCATGTCGCAAACCGGCCGCAGCGCGGACGGTCAGAACTCTCATCTGACCAGCGTCATTTTTCGGGCGAGTAGGACATCCGCCGCCTGCAGCCTCATCAGGTAAACGCCGGATCCCGCCGATTGTTTTTTATCATTCAGCCCATCCCATTGCACTGTATAGGCGCCGGCGTCATGTGGACGGTCGACGAGGGTGCGAATTTTGCGGCCGAGCAGATCATAGATCGCGAGGATCACGCGTGCACGCTTTGGCACTTGATAGGACAAAACGGTGTATTGATTGAACGGATTGGGATAATTCGGCTGCAGCATCCACCCCGTCGGCGCAGTGGGCGCCCGTTTGATCTGAGTAGAGACCACCCTGCTGCGGGTCAGATCCAGAAAAACGGCAAAAATCCCTGGTCCCGCCACCTCGGTGGCGGCGGTTCGACGGGTGAGATTCACGCCTGTCGGCAGGGGACGCCAGCCATCCTTCCATTGGTAAAGCTGCACCGCATCGGGGACCAGCGCTTCCAGCGAATCCGCGTCATAATGAATTTGTATCTGTCCCATAAACACCGAGTTGACAGGAAAGATATTCAAGGCGATGGCGTCGGATATCCTGCGCAGCGAATCAGGGAGCCCCTTTTTCGGCACGGGAAATCCGGAAGCAAGGGCCGCCACTTTCCTGGCCGTGGTCTTGGATCGTTTGCTGATGAATTCCAGCGGCATATTGCCAAAGTAGTGCACTTCAGCCAGGGCATCTCTGTCGACGAACGCGGCCGCTTGCCGCAGCAGGAAGCGGTCTCCGAGGCGGTCCGGCGCGAAGAGAACAAGATCTCCCGCTGTGAATGCAGCCGCGTCGAGGCGTGCCATGTAGCCCCCGGCCGCCGCAGAGAGCGGCTGTTCACTGGCTGCGGAACGGCCTTCGAAAAACCTCATCGAAGGTGGAGCGGAGAAGAGGGGATCACACTGGCAGCGATAAACAAGCGCGCCTTGAGCGTCAAAGTTGATCTCCGAGATAAGCGTATACGAACCGTTCACCCGCTTCATCTCCATGGTTCCGGCTCCATGGTGAGACTTGGCCAGGGCCGCGTCGAGCACGCGTTCAACGAATTGCCAATCGCCATGACGCTCGTGGGTGGCGATCACCAGGTCGCCTGCCTCGGCATTGAAAAGCTTCATCCTTCCGGCTTGTGTGGTCTTGCCGTGATAGATAAACCGATCGCCGACTTGCTTGGCAAGCATCACCCTGGCGCCCTTCACCGGTTGGTTCTGCCGGGTAAAAACAAGATCGAGACGCGGACGGGTGGTTGTCGTCGCATGGTTTTCAAAGCCCATCATATCGCCCACCGAAAAATCGGGCAGCTGCCAATCACTGTTGGGTCCCTCGATGACATTATTGGGATAAATGTGCAGATCGCGCGGCCGATGGATGGAAACGACGATATCGCCGTAGATATTGTCATTGTTGGTTTTGAAATAGTCCCAGCAGGCTTGCGCCCGGCTCTGAAAATGTTCGGTCAGCGTATAATCGCTATAGAGCTGATCGGTCTGCCGGTAGCCGGACATTTCAGTGCTCACGGGATCGTTCAAGTCATCCGGATTGTCCATGAAGCCAAAATTAATGGTATTAAAGATGTATTCCCCCAGAATGTTCTCATACTCATCGCGAAAGTTGAACAGATAATGGCCTAATTCATGAACAAGAGTCGTGACCGTCATTGGGATGGAGGGGTCGATGGGCTCACCATTATAAATAGATTGAATTTGCGCGCTATCATCCGCACTATTGCTGTAAAAGGCGGGCGGCATATACACATGATGCCGGCTTGCCTCTTTAATGCCGTTGGCGTGGGCCGAAGGCCAGCGTACATTGTCGGCATGCAGGCGGATATCGGCTTCCTCCCAGCGATCGCCGTTGTCGAACAGGGCCACGGAGTCGAGAAACGCCTGACCGTTGGTCACGTCATAGAGGAGGTTGTTCGCTCTGCGGAAAAGGCATTGCACATTAGCCACGTATTCCGGAGAGGCCTGCCACTCAATGCTGGCAATCAGGCTATAGCCAAAGGACGCATGATGCAAAAACATCTCGGTTGTGTCCTCTGGATTGATTTTCAGCTGTTGCGCGCTGACCTTCCCCTGGGTGTCGATGTTCAAATTATCCACGTGCACTTTGTAGCTGAATTGCGTTCCGGCGGTACGATTCTCTTTCGGCGACACCACTCTTTCCGGGGTTGCACGGAGAAACAGCGGCATGCCGGGTTCATACACGTCGCCCCGGGGGAGCCGCAGTAGGCCTTTATGGTCCGTGAACTTGCGCTCGATGAAGCGCAGAGGACGGGCGCGCTGCGACAAATCGATGGCATAAATGTCGAGCTGGGTGTTCCGGACCGGAAGACGTTCCCAAAAGACCGGATCTGCAAAGACTTTGATCATCAGCATATCCATCGCCTGTAATTTGACGATGACGGCATCGGTCTTGCCGGCGGGCTGGGACTGATAGGCATTTTTGACCGGCAAGTCCGGGGAACTGGTCGTTCCGGTCATATAAACATTGCCGGCCATGTCGGCGGCCAGGGCCGAGGGGACAACCGGAAGCCGGTGAGTAAACAACGTATCGCTGCCATCCGGCTTGAGCGCCACCACACCGGGGCTCCCGCCCTGGACCACCGCGGAGCAAGTAGTATAGATCGTACCATCCGGGCCCAGCGCCAGTTTCCTCGCACTCCAGGGCCGGGCAGAGAAGACGAATCCGTTGCCGTATACGTTCAATTTACTGATGAACGCGGTGGACGTCGTGGTGAAGGCGCCCGCTGTCGGCGGCACCGGGCCATAGCCGCTGACGATGGCGCAATAATAGTCGCCTACTTTAATATCCAAGCCTTCGTTTGACGTTTGATTGCCGAGAAAAGTAGAATAAACCAATGAAACACTGCCTGTTTTTGTCGGGTCGAATTTACAGACGAAAATATCGCCGTTGCCTTGATAGGTTGGCTGAATGACGTTGGCCGTTGTCGGAAAATCAGCGGCAAAGGTTTTTCCGGTCACATAGGCGCGTCCCAGATCATCGACGGCAATGGCATTGCCGTAGGTATCCGCTGTACCGCCGAGATGGGTTGAATAAAGCAGCGAAGCAGCGCCGGATTGGGCCGGGTCGATGACCGTCACAAAGGCATCAAAATAGTAGCCGGGTTTTTGGCTTAAATAGGCGTTCTTAACCGGGAAATTAAAAGAAAATTCCGTGCCGGTGATAAAGACATGACCCTTCGCATTGACGGCGATGCCGGTTCCGTAATCTTCATATTTTCCCCCCAAGTAGGATGAATAATAGAGGCCGCCCGCCGAATCCAGCACCGTGACAAAGGCATCGGATTTATTTGGGTCTGCGATAGCCGGCTGCAACGCCTTTTTGATGGGAAAACCATCCCAGCCGACGGTTTTGGGATCATCGTCGGAGCTGGTCCGGCCGGTGAGATAGGCGCGGCCGTCTTTGTCCACGGCGATGGCCGCCCCGACATCGTCCCATCGGCCGCCGAGATAGGTGGAATAAACGATGCCTTTTCCCTCCGGATTCATCTTGGTGACGAATACGTCAGACAGATTGGAGAACATCCCTCTGAACAGATCCTTCTGAAAAGGCCGCTGTGTCGGAAAATTCGTCGAGAGGGTAGAGCCGGTGACATAAGCGCAGCCGGACGCATCGACAGCGATGGCCATGCCGGTGTCGGTATCGCCTCCACCGAGGTAAGTGGCGTAAACGATTTGCGGATCGATGATGAGTGGCCGGTGCTGATCATATGGGGCGACCTCGAACTGGACGCTGCGATCGTCCAGCAGAGCGAATTGCGCATCGACGGGCTGTTTGCCGCCATCCGATTCCTGCCAGGCCAAGGGGGCACGACAGATCAGCTCATGCCCGCGGGCCAGGAGCAGCAAATTGCCCGTCCCGTCCTTTTTCAACTGGTCGACACCGGTAAAATCAAGGCGGATTTTCTTTGGATCGGCGCCCGGCGCCACGAGAAAATCAAACTCGACATGGTTTTCGCGGGAATGATAAATCAGGTCGATGCCATTGTAGACGTCCTCATAGGCCACGCGGGCAAAGTGGGGTACCCGTTGCAGCCATGCACCCGGGTCGCCTCCCAGATAATAATTGGAATAAGATTTCAGCGCGTCGCATCCTCTGGCGCGGGCCGCCTTGGCGGCGCCGCGCAACGACATGCGCAGCGCCACGGTAGAGTCGCCGCTTTGCTCCCCCAGCACGTGTAAGGATGATCCGGCGGCAGTCAGAAAAAGAATATGCTGGCCGCTGCGACAGAGAAAATCCACTTCGTCAGCCGCCTGGCCCCGGTTTTCTTCGAAATGGAATGTCTGTTCATAGAACGCTGATGCCGGAGACCGGACCGGAGCGTAGCGCGGTTTCGCCTGTTCCCAGGTGCGTACGGCAAGAGAAGACAAAGTGAAAAGGATGAGACCGCCAGGCAGGAGCCGCTTGAAGGAACAGAGACGAGGGCAGAGTTCACGCTTCATGATCGTTTTCTCCTTTGTCTTTGCGGGAAACCAGCCATAAACTTTTGGCAGGGGGCTGCGGCGGCGTGCAAAATGCAAGGCAGAGGGGGACCGTGTTCGATTCAGGCGAAGATAATGAGGCGTTCCATGTGCGCATCAGGACTCGGCATTGCACAATCAAACTCGAGACCATCGACCTCGAAAAATAGTCATTTGACCGGATAATGTCAAGGATCAAAAACGCCGGAGCGCCTATAAATGACTTGATCTCGAATTTATAATAAACTAAATTCCAGTCAAGCGGCAGCCGAGTCTTGTCTTGAGCGAAAGGCCCTGTCCTCATGCAGGATCAGCAATAGCCCCAACCGCCGGCTGGTCATCTGCTGGTTGTCCGGCGTTTCGCGCCGTCCCCCCATCGACTGCAGCCGACATGTCCTCGAAAGCTTTGGGTTATTCCATTCCAATCATCGGTCTTGGAAAAGGAGCGGTTATGCACTTTTTGAATTCCGTCGATTACACCGTCATCGTGCTGTATTTCCTGGTGCTGGTCGGTCTCGGCGTCTATCTGCAAAGGAGAGCATCGCAAAGTCTGCAGGACTATTACCTGGGGGGCAAGACCCTGCCTTGGTGGGCCATGGGCATTTCGGGCATGGCATCCTATTTAGACGTCACCGGCACGATGTTGATCGTTTCGTTTCTTTTCCTGCTCGGACCCCGCGGGCTGTTCATCGAATTTCGCGGCGGCGTGTGTCTGTTATTGTCCTTCATCATGGTCTGGACAGGCAAATATCACTATCGTTCCAGATGCATGACCGGCGCGGAATGGATGGAATACAGATTCGGCAGCAACTGGGGAGGGCAATTCGCGCGGGTGGTCTCCGCCTGCGCCAATATCATCGGCACCATCGGCGCACTCGCGTATCTCGTCAAAGGCATCGGCCTTTTCCTGTCGATGTTTTTGCCGTTTTCACCGTTGGTCTGTTCGCTTATTCTGGTCGGCGTAGCAACGATCTACACGATCATCTCCGGCTTTTACGGGGTGGTATTCACGGATGTGTTTCAATCCGGGATCATTATCCTCGGCATCGCCGTCATCGTCCTGATGGCGATTGCGAAAATCACCGATGTGCCTGCTTTCATCGTTTTGACGGAAAAAGTCACCGGCAATTCGCAGTGGATGAGTTCCGCCCTCCACTGGCAAACCGAGATGCCCAGAGGGTATGAGGTGTATCAACATCTCATGTTGTTCACTTTTTTTTATTTTCTGAGAAGCGTGGTCGGCGGGGTTGGAGAAGGCGCGGATCAGAAATTTTTCGGCGCCCGCAACGAAAGGGAATGCGGCTCCCTGACGTTTCTGTGGATTTCCTTGTTGATGTTGCGTTGGCCGATGATGATCAGCTTTGCCGTCCTCGGCATCTATCTCGTCAATGATCTTTTCCCGGATCAGGCGGTGATGCTGCAAGCGGCCGATCTGATCAAGTCGTTCGTCGCCACGGCGTCCCCGGAGCGGTGGCAGGACCTCCTTTCCCACATCCTGCATAGGCCGGACGCTTATCCGCCGGAGCTGATAGAGGGACTCCAAGCATTGCTCGGAGGAAACTGGCAAAACAAACTCCATTTGCTGAGTTACCAGGGAACGGTCAATCCCGAACGCGTACTGCCTGCGGTCATCCTCTTCAATATCCCGATGGGCATCCGCGGTTTACTGTTGATGACCATGATCGCCGCTTGCATGTCTTCGTTCGATACGCATGTCAATCGAGCCTCTTCTTATTTTGTCCGCGATATCTATCAACGATATTTACGTCCCGGCTCCTCGAACCGTGAGTTGATTTTTGCATCCTATTTCTTCACCTTGTTCATCGTCATCGTCAGCTATTTGATGGCCTACACGGTGAAGAGCATCAACGATATCTGGGGATGGATCATCATGGGACTCGGCGCCGGATTGATCATCCCAGGAATGTTCAAATTCTACTGGTGGCGTTTCAACGGCGGCGGTTTCGCCGTCGGCACCATCGTCGGATTGTTGGGAGCGTTCATCCAGCGGAGTTTTTGGCCGGAACTCGTCGAGTGGAAGCAATTCACCATTCTGTCGATCCTCTCCCTCCTCGCGACTATTATCGGAACCCTGATGACCCGGCCGACGGAAGAGAAAGTCCTGCTGCACTATTATGCGACAACGCGGCCGCTCGGATTCTGGGGACCGCTCAAGCGCAAGCTGAAACCCGACGTCAGAACGGCCATGGAACGTGAACACAAGAACGATTTGATCGCGTTGCCGTTCGCACTCGGCTGGCAGGTCAGCCTTTTCTTTCTGCCCATGCAGCTCATCATCCGGTCTTTTAGCTCCTTCAGGATCACTCTGATCATTTTTATCGTCTGTTCGGCCGGTCTGTACTGGTTTTGGTATCGCAATCTGCCTAAAAAAGGCAAAGCCTTTTCCGATGCCGGTCCTCAAGCGGCCGAGAATATTTTCTTGTCGCCATCACCACGGTAAGAGGCCATGAAACAGAATAGAAACCAGCGGTCAACCTTCACGATTTACGCCATCGGCAACGCGCATATCGATCCGGTCTGGCAATGGAACCTGCGGGAAGGGCACCAGGAAGTTTTTTCCACCTTTCGTTCCGCTTTGGACCGGTTGAATGAATTTCCCTCCGTCTGCTTTGTCTCGAGTTCCGCGCAATTCTATGAATGGATAGCGGAAGGCGCTCCGGAACTGTTCGAGGAGATCAAACAGCGGGTTCGTGAGGGACGCTGGATTCTGGTGGGAGGATGGTGGGTCGAATGCGACGTCAATTGCCCTTGCGGCGAATCCCTGGTGCGGCAGGGATTGTATGCGCAGAAATTTTTTCTCCAACACTTTGGCCTAAAAGCCAGAGTGGGATTCTCTCCCGATACCTTCGGCCACGCCTGGACACTCCCGCAAATTTTGAAAAAACAGGGAATGGATGCCTATTTCTATATGCGGCCGGAGATTCACGAAAAAAAAGATACACCGGCGCCGATTTTTCGCTGGATCGGTCCTGACGGCAGCTGCGTCATCGCAGTGGCTATTCTGGAATCCTACTGTGCGACCGAAGGGAACATCGAGCAAAGGGTTCATCACTACATCGATCGATTTTCTGAAACCTTGCCCGGCATCAAAACCGCGGCCATCCTATACGGGGTGGGCAATCACGGCGGCGGACCGACCATCGCTGTGATTCGAAAAATCGAGGAGATGAGAAATTCAAATACAGCTGAGATCCGTTTTGGCTCGCCGGATCAGTATCTGGCCGCCATTCATCCCCATGCACGGCGGCTGCCCATTGTTCGTGAAGAACTTCAGCATCATGCCCGCGGCTGCTATTCGGCCTGTGCGGCGGTGAAACAGTGGGATCTACGCAGCTCCGCGGCCTTGATGCAGGCGGAAAAAATCGCCTCCCTGGCCAGTCTGATCACGCCTTACACCTATCCAATTTCGTCTTTACGCGCTTCCTGGAAAAAAATCCTCTTTAATCAATTCCACGACATTCTGGCGGGCACCTCCATCGAAGAGGCCTATGACGATGCGCTGAACGACTATGGGTTCGCCGCCTCCACGGCGCAGGATATTACACTGAAAGCCATAAGCGCGTTGATACGCACACTCGACACCCATGGTTCCTCTTTCGTGGTTTTCAATCCGTGTTCCTGGCCGGTCGACCCCTTCATCGAGTTCGAAACCGAACGGCCGAACCCGAGTTCGGATCCTGCTGCGCCTGCAACGCTGAGAAATTCCGGAGCAAACCATCTGCCGAAGGGCCCAATAACCCTGTACGATGCGCAAGAGCGAAGCGTTTCCTTTCAAGTGTTGCCCACCGCCGCCGCTAAACAGGAAAACCAGCCGCACCGCATAAGAATTCTTTTCAAGGCGCAGGTACCCGCTCTTGGTTATCAGGTCTACCGCCTCGGTTATAGTAAAAAACAGCGTGCTCTCGCCCCGCAAGGCGCCTGGGCGACGGATCATGTGCTGGAAAATGACGTCGTAAGAATAGAGTTCGATCGAAAAAGCGGCGCCATATCATCCTACTTGAATAAAACCAGAAAATGCAACCTGTTCGCGCAGCCAGGGGCGGTTCCGATCGTGCTCGACGACTGGGATGATACCTGGGGACACCGCATTCGCGCTTATGACCGCGAAATCGGCCGCTTTACCGATGCCTCGTTCAAAATCATCGAACAAGGCCCTGAACGGGCGCGCCTGCAGGTGAAAACACATTGGGGGAATTCATCTATTGTGCAGGATTTTTCCTTGTATCGGGATTCGGCGGAGTTGGCATGCAGAATAACCGTCGATTGGCATGAACTCTACCGCGTGCTCAAAATCAGCTTTCCGACAATCTATGCCAAAGGACGATGCACCTATTCGATTCCGTATGGATTCGTTGAGCGAACCATGAACGGCGATGAAGAACCCGGCCAGAGATGGGTCGACGTAAGCGAAAAGAGCGGCGCGTCCGCATTCGGATTTGCCGTCATCAATGCATCGAAATGCGGGTATAGCGTTAAAAGCGGCGATATCCGGTTGACCGTTTTCCACAGTACCGCCTGGTCGCATCACAATCCGGAAAGAGTCGGCGAACAGGATCCCTGCCGGTATATGGAACAGGGCATTCACGAATTTTCTTATCTGTTGATCCCGCACGCCGGCGACTGGCGCAGCGCGCAAATCCCCCAAAGGGCCGAGAACTATTTATTTCAACCCCTGGTTTATCATGCAGGTAGGCAGAACGGTAAACGGGGGAAAAAAGGCAGTTTTATATCGACCACTCTGAAAAACATTTCAATTACCGCCGTTAAAAAGGCCGAGGACAACGATGATCTGATTTTACGATGCGTCGAGTTGTTGGGAAAAAGCGCTCGTGGAACCATTGCGATTACCCCCCTGCAAAGAATGCTTCCCATCGAAATAAAACCGTGCGAGATCAAAACATTCCGAATTCCGGTGAATCCCGATGAAGCGGTGAAGGAGGTTGATCTTCTGGAGGAGAGTGTTTAAAGCGGGCTGACAGAAACTTGCATCGTTATTCTCTCTGCGACCTGCGATGCATTCCTTCGATGGAGAGCGCTGGAGCCTTTCCATACGCACATCTCGAAGCCCTTGGACGAGTAAAGGCCGCCTTTTCCGCTCCTAACTTGAGCAAGATGAGTCGATCAGGATAGGTTATTCATATTAAAACGCTGAAAAGTATCGCTCCTGGCCAAAACAATATTTTCGAAAATCATCTTGGATAGTCTTTGATAGACAAGTTGATTTTTCACCTATCTGAAGGATGATTAAAGGCCCTTTTTGCATTTTTTTCTCTTCTATTTTGGACAGCCTCTTAGCCTTTCAAAAAGAGAGCGAAACGCACGAAGAGAGGTCTCGCTGACTTGATATAGGCAAAGGAATAGTGAGGCTGTTTTTCTTCTTGAACTCAATGGCGATCATTCAATAAATTATACACCGCCTGGCCGGCAAATGGGGCCAGTTTTCCTTTGTCACGGCTGCAAGCGTCCCTGCCTTTATACTTCACGGTCACTACATCGCCTTTTTTCAGCCCCCGCATCACTTTAACATGAATCATCGAATGATCGCTGCGGTCGCGGCGAACGCCCGTTGTTTCAACCGTCTGCCCGTTGACCTGCACCTGCCAGTCAGCGGCGTTGCCGGTTCGAGCCATGGCCTTGTTCAAATTGAGCAGCAGGGAGCGGCCGTCCTCTTCAACCGCAGCCCCCAGAACCACCGGTGCAGCGCCCGCTTCCGGGTCTTGCAAGGCGGTAAGTCCGTGGCCAAAGGGATACAACGGCCGGTACACCGCATCGCCTCGATTGAGCGGGACATCGGCCATGGCTGCCGGCCAGGAATGGGGCAGTTTGCCGGTAAAAGGAAAACGGCCAAAGAGCACATCCGTGACGCCGCTGCCTTCGCTCCCTGGCAGCCAAGCGGCGATAATCGCATCGGCATAGGGCAAAATCGAATCAATGATCAGAGGCCGGCCGGAGAGCAGAACGACCACTACTTTGACGCCTGCTTTCTTCATGGTTCTCACCGGTTCGACGATGTCGGCGTCGAGATGTAGATCCTGTCGGTCGCCCTGGCCCTCGGCATAGGGCGTTTCGCCGATCACCGCCACTGCCAGGTCTGCGCCGGCGGCGCCTGAGCCATCGAGGGAATAGGTGATGGTTACGCCAGGTGCTTCGGCCCGCAACGCCTGCAGTACAGTGGTGCCGGTGGTGACGACGGTGTCAGCGCCCTGCCAAGAGATGGTCCAGCCGCCGCACTGGTTGCCGATGTTGTCCGCGCCGTTGCCCGCCACATGGATGCGTTTAGCCGAACGCGACAGCGGCAGCACGCCCTCTTTTTTTGTCAGCAGCACCAGCGACTCGCGCACGCAGGCGCGGGCCGCTTTACGGTGATCGGCGCTGCCCACCTCGGCGGTGAGCTTGCGGTTGGTGTAGGGACGTTCGAACAGACCCAGTTGAAATTTGACGGCCAGGATGCGGCGCACCGCGTCGTCGATGCGCGCCATGGGGATCTCTTTAGCGTTCACCGCGGCGATCAGCTCGCGCACGAACGTGCGATAGTCGGTCGGCACCATCACCATGTCGAGGCCGGCGTTGATGGATTGGACCACATCGCTGTGATAATCGCCCGGCAGCTGGTCGATGCCCGCCCAGTCGGAGACGACAAAGCCTTTGAATTCCAATTCATTTTTCAACAGCCCGGTCAACAGCCCCTGGTTGCCGTGCATTTTCTCCCCGTTCCAGCTGTTGAAGGAAGCCATCACCGAGCCCACACCCGCCTGGATGGCGGCGACATAGCCTGGAAGATGGATGCGGCGAAGCGTGGCTTCGTCCACCTGAGTGTCGCCCTGATCCTTGCCGCCGAGCGTACCGCCGTCGCCGAGAAAATGTTTAGCGCAGGCAAGGATGCGATCGGGCCGGCCGAGGCTGTCGCCCTGAAAGCCTTTGACCGCAGCGCGTCCCAACAGGGCGGTCAGTTCTGGATCTTCGCTGAACGCCTCATAGGTGCGGCCCCAACGCTCATCGCGTGGCACCGCAACGCAAGGGGCAAAGGTCCAGTCGATGCCCGTCCCTGCCACTTCGAGAGCGGTGATCTCTGCGGCTTTGCGCACCAACTCGGGATTGCGTGCGGCGCCGAGGCCGATGTTATGAGGAAAGATCACCGCGCCCTTGACGTTGTTGTGTCCGTGCACCGCGTCCACGCCATAGAGCAGGGGAATTGCGAGGCGGGTGGACAGAGCGATGGCCTGAAACCGGTCGTACATATCCGCCCAGCCTTTGGCGGAATTTTCCGCCGGCGCTGAACCGCCGCCGCTGAGCACAGAGCCGAGATAAAACGTGGCGATATCGGACTCTTGCGTCAACGCGGCGCGGTCCGGTTGGGTCATCTGGCCGATTTTCTCCTCCAGGGTCATGCGGCTGAGCAGATCCTCGACGCGGACTTGCACCGGGAATTCAGGATTAAGGTAAGGCTGAGAAAAACAAGGGGCATTCCCCACCACTGCGCTCATGATCAGGAACGCGCCGAGCCAAATACGCTTGAACATAGAGGACCATCCGAATTAAGTGAGTCTGCTGCACAGGGAACATGGTGTATCTGCAATGATCATACGCTTCTTTGCAAAAAAAGACAAGCGGAAACAGGAGGGGCGCGGTAAAAATCGGCAAGCAGGAAAATTACGCCCTCTCCCTATCGGCACATGGCTTTTAGCTCAACCTATATCGAACGCTCTTCAGAAAAAACGGACGGCCTAGTTGAATTCGAAATAAGGCGGTAAAACCGTCAATCCCTTTAGATCGGTACGAAACTGCTTGCGATAATTAAACAGATTGATGAAATCCAATTTTTCCTGTTCCGTCATTTCAGAAAAACCGCGGTCATCCCCCCAACCGTTGGTAAAGACTACCGGCGTATGATAGGCATAGACTCCGAATACGGTATATTTGAAATGAGTCAGCGCCTGCCAGTTGCAGGACCAGATCATATTGCGATAATTGGGAAAAATGCCATAGGACCAAAAGGAAGGCAAGCTTCCCGAATCCTGATAGCATCCATCGGCCAGCAAGGCATAGGGAGGAACGTGACCGGTAAAATTCCCGCCTTCACTAATGTCATCGGATGTAAACAAGGCCTTGCCAGGCGCCATGGTATGCAGCATCGCAGCGATCTCCCGAATAAGCCGCATGAATGCCCGGTCAAGATAACCGGGATGTTCACGAGTGCCCAGCATCCCCGCCTGGATGTAAAAAGTTTCATCCCATACAAATCCCGAAACTTCGAGGGCGAATTCAGCAAACAAAGCGCGTGCATAGTTTTTATAAAAATTGGCGACTTCGGGACAGGCCGGGTTCCGTTTATAGGGACCGCCGATTACATCAGGACCGTTCCATCCTCCTTCTTCAAGCAGATGCGCAGGGTTGAAGCCGGCCAGTCCTTTGCTCGAAAGCAAACCGTCGGCAAAATACATCAGGACGACAAAGCCTTTCTCCCGGGCGTAGGCAATGCGGTGATGAATGTCTGCGAGGCTCAGCTCCATGCCCCGAATGCGGTTATGCCATGATTGATCAAGTTTCCCGGTCTGTTCATTGTAGCAATACCTGCCGACAATATCATACCATCCATGAAGGCAAAGAGCTACTTTGTGCCTGTCGGACTCAGGGACCCGCTTGACCAGGGTGTCTATATCAGCGTACCACCCTCGTCCCTGGTCGCTCATGTAATCGTATCCGATCATGGCAATATCCTTGATCCACTCCGGACCCGGCGGAATCTCCTTCAGGATGGTCTGGTAGTACCTGCTCATCCCCCTGTCCATATCAGGAACATTGCCGGTTTCAATGATGGTTCGCTTCTCAACTGGATCTTCAAAGCCGACTTCTTTTGGGTAAGTCCAGCGCACAGCGCCGCAATCAAACAAAGTGGTAAAGAACGGATCGGTCAGCACGGCTGATTTCACATCAGCGCTTTGCAGCAGAACCAATGGAAGCGCAAGGTCATATTCATATTTTTCCGGCCGGCCGGCGCACCGGTAGCCGGCGATTCGGCCGTCCGTCGGCTCTGTCGTGCTGCCGAGTATGCCATTCTTCAGCGGAAAGGTGGCCCGGTCTAGACGCTCAAGTGAGCCGATGGGAAAAAAGACAGTCAGGTCTTCGGTCATCTTTCGGGATGAGGAGAGCTCCACATCATGCTGTAAGACAGGGCTTTCAGCGACATGGTACACTTTTGTAACCACTCTAATTTTAAGCGTGGGTAACTCTACCGCCTCATATTTTACTATTCGCTCGTTTGCCGGCAAATCAAGATTGACAAGCTTTTGAACAAGGGTTAAAAACCTGTCACCGTACTTGATCTGTGGTATTCCGCTCCTTGCCTTCTCTGCCAATTGTGCATAAAAGTTTTGAGACCGGCCCGAAGCGACTGAAAGCGTCATTATAAAGAAAAAGATCTTATGAATTCTCATATGCGAAGTACCGAGTGGTTCAATGAATGACGTTGAATTTTTATTTTGGTTGAGAGCATGAAAAAAGGGAGCCGCCAAGAGCCTCCGGTCCCCGCAGGAGATCCAGTGCATTCGTTTTTCGCTGTCCCCATGCGTATGGCAGGCTCTCTTGGCGGCAATATAGCCAAGCGCGCATTGAAAAACAATCAAATTTCAATAAAATTCAGTGTGTGATCGCGGGGGAAAAATTCGCGGGAGATCTGAGATCTCGAAGACCAATGAGCAAAAAGCAGACAGCCGTCTTCTGTCCCGGCCGAGGGGTGCGGCGGTACCAATGGGACGACGGCTGCCTGCGCGGCGAGCGGATAAGTATTCCTTTTTTACTCCTTTAGCTTTTCCAGCTCCTGATGCACGCGGTTCCAAACGACCGCCTGGTTAAAAGAGAATTCATTCCAGTTCTTCACTTTCTCAAAATAGTCTTTTGCCGCCTGCTTGTCGCCCTTGGACAGCGCCGCCTGGCCCATCATAAAATAGGCATAGGGACCAGGCTGCACCGTGGAGAGCCCGGCGATCACGGCATCATGGTTTTTTTCCGTTTTATCGATGTACGCCTGAGCCCAAACCAGATTATCTTTTTCGCCGGGATTGTTACGACGTTCGATCGCCTGCTTGTGTGAGGCGGCTCGGGCCCTGAGTCGCTCCAGCTGGTTGTTCTCTGCATAGGTATAGCAATAGCACATGTCAAACCAGGTGCGAAAGGACTCTTTCTCCTTGTCCGTAAGGCTGACTTTCTCGAGCATGGCTTCTGCCTCTTTCAGCCTGTTCAGGCCGGCGGATGGCTTGCCAAAGGCCGTTTGGCTGAGACCGTCCAGTACGATAGAGTTGATCACTACGCCGGGCTGATTCTCTTTTTTCGCCAGCGCGCGTCGTTCGGCAAATACTTTTCGGGCTGCGCTCAGATTGCCCTCATACAGGTATGAAGTCGCTGTGAAAAATAAAGCGCTCAATTTGTCCGTGACCCGGCTGCTCTTGTCAAAATAGAGCCGATAATGCTCTCTCGCTTTGTCATAGTCCCCTTTGAATAGATAATTGGTTCCAATGCCGGCAATGCCCCAGGGGGATTGATCGGAAAGTTCCAACGCCTTTTGATGTTGGACAGTCGATTCGTCGTAACGTCCCATTTTGCTGAGCAGGTAGCCATAGGTGGCATAGGGATCGGACCGGCTGGGACGAAGACGAATGTACTCCTGAAGCGCTGTTTCCGCCGCCGCATAATTGCCCAGTTGAATGTTAGGGTGTGCCAGGGCTTCGTAGCCAGGCGCAAACTCTTTATCGATCTCTATTGCTTTTTCAAACGAGCTGATGGCGCTTTTATACTTTTGGACATTAAAGAAGTAATTTCCGAGAAGCTGCCAACTACGTTTATCCTCAGGATAAAGGGCCGCAAGCTGATCGACGCATTTCTTCTGCGCTGGCTGGTCATTATCGAAATAAGCCTGAATAAGCTGGATGTAGAGTTGTTCCCCCAGAGAGGCCTTGCCGCTATGTGCCTGGGCTTTGGCCAGATGGACATGAGAGTTTTGATATCCTCCGCCGCACTGGGATCGATAGCAGTAGGCGAGAGCAAAGTCGCTGTCCGCAGAGACCGCCTGTTCAAACAGCGGGGCTGCGGCAATGGGTTCATAGTTTTCCATTTTTTCGCGACCCTGGATAAACAGTTCTCTGGCCTTGCTGGCAAAAGTGGTGATAGGCATTTCTTTCTCAGCCGGAGCATTCTGGCCGGCAATGCACTGCCAGCGGCCGCCGCGGTTGATCCAGACATCCTGGAAGCGCAGGACATGGCTGTACTCCTTGCCGGCCTCGATGCCTTTATCGATCGCCATTCCGTACAGGATGGCGGTGTCGCCATGCCGCCGCACCTTGGGATCCAGGATGGCGAAGGAATAGAGCGTAAAGTCATTTTCCTTGACCAGTTCCATGATTCTCGGCTTGGTCCAGACACGGCCATCATTGCCCACGCCCATATATTCCTCGGCAAGAATGGACGCCAGCGGAGCAGGGTCATGTTTGATAAAGGCCTCGGTCCACTGATCCTCGAGCGCCAGCAACTCTTTGGTAAGCGCGGTGAGATCCGCGGCAGCGGGTTGCGCTTGAATCACGTCGGCCATCATCAAAGCCAGAAGCAGAAAAAGCAACATCTCACACCTGTGATGCGTTTTCATCTTATGCCCCCTTTCGGGAAAGATGAACGATAAAAACCTTTGCCGGTCAATCGCCGGCGTGGATTGGGCTGCGTGGTGATGCTTGTTCCGAGGCGATGGGGGGCGTGTCTTCGTTGAAAGGGGTCTGGCGGAAAAAACGAAACCTGCGGGACTCTGGTGTGATCCCGTACGCGGCGGTAATCCATTAAGCTAAGCCATGTCCCCGGCGGTGTAAAAATAAAAAAGGCGCTATGCGTTTATCCGGCGAACAAATTCATTGTGCCTTCGCGTTCTGCGTGCGGCTATTCCGGCAGATCTAGTGGAGCCTATTTTCAGTATAGATTAATTTGGCGAATTTTGCAAGGGAATATTTAATTATTATTTTGCGCATTCACCCCCTTAACTTGTTCAAAAATATACCCTGTCGGCAGCCGTTGCATTTTACTCGCTAAAGGTGATGACCGGATCCCAGAAAATTTTTCCGCTTTCGCCGCTCTGAATGGCTTTTGCGATAAAGCGGATGGCATCATCTTTCTGCACTGCAATCGTCAAATCGTGAGCGGCCTGTGTATCGGCGTTGACAAGCTGAGAACGCCAGATTTCCAGCTGATTCTGCAGCAGGCTGATCTCTTTTGTTGCGCCGGGCGCGCCTTCGGCTTGTGCTGTGCCCTCGATGCGGATTTTGCCCTGGCGCGGTGAAATCCAGGTTCTGGCCGCCGCATAATGGCCGGCCGCCTGCCAATCCGCGCCTAATCGGCAGGTTTCCTCCTCTCCCCATACATTGAGAAAAATCCGTTTCTCCTGTTTCTTGCCGTTGCCGTCGAGTTCGGTCTTTGCGGCAAAATCGTGAAAACCCAAATCCGTGGCTTGCCCGTCTTTCCATTGCTGGTAAAACCACTGGTTCTTTCCCATCACACTGCTGAATCCGGCTGAAGCGCGATAGCTTTCGGCGGTATGCTCGAACGCCATGTGGCGGATGACCGCGCCGGCGGCGCGGGGATTCCGTTCTGCACGGACGACGATTTTAATCGTATGCGGTTTTATCGCATCCAGACCCTTGCGAATGAAGGCGAACTGGAGTGGAAGAGGCTCTTGATAATAACAATCCACCGTCTCCTCCAGCCGGCCGTCGATAAAGACGTCCGCCTTGCCGCCGTCTTTATCGGCGATCGCCCGCCAATAAATCTCCGCACCGTGGAACGAAAATTCGACGCTGCTGCCGGCGGCGTCGCTTTTACGGAATTGATTCTGATAGCTGTCAGGATTCCGCTCCGCGCACCATTCACCGCTGTAATGGTGCTCGGGACTGGCGCACCCGGTGATCCGAGTCTTGCGGCCGACCAGCGGATCGCCGGATTCCGGCAATGGCTCGTAGCTGTAAGAACCATAGGGCGGGAAATCCGCAACCGCTGTTCTGCCCGGTGCGAATTCGACATGCAGCGCCCGCGACGGCAGGTCGTACAACCAGTAATTGTAGACGCGCAGCATGCGGCCGCAGACATATGGATCGATGGCGGCGCCGTCGGTCAAGGTGATGCCCATTTTATGGTTTTTCGGATCATCGAACAACTTGGCCTTGGGCGACCATTGCTGTTTGGCCAGATCGTCACAGGTCGAAATATAGATCGAGCCGTCAGCCAGTCCGGATTCGGTAAAGCGCTTGTCGTTGGCCCCCAGGCAGGGGCCGATGCGCAGATACTTTTTCAAATAGTCGCTGTAGATAATCCGGCCGTAGATGCCGAACGTATCCATCATCACTCGACTCGCCTTGCCGCCGAGTCCGGGTTCTTTCCATTCGCCGTTGCAGTATTTGAACCATTTGCCCGGGGCCATCTTGTCGCTGATCGCACAGCGCGCCACTTCGTTGTACCAGAGATAATAGTTCATTCTGCCGTCCTTCGGCGCATAGGCGTTGCTGGAATAGATGTAAAAATATCCTCCGCGGGCATCGACATACAGATCGATATCCCCTGGTCCGGCTTCAAAAAAGGCGCCGGAATATTTCAGCCAATCCCCTTCTTCCGGCAGATGGCCGGTCAAAATATCGCCGACCAGCCGCCAGGTTTCGCCTTTGTCGCAGCTCACTGCCAGACGGGTTTTTTTTCTGCTCCAGCCGGCCGGCGGACTGATGCGACGGTCGTATTCACAGTGGAGGGGGGCATACAGCATGCCGCTGCTCTCATCATACCACATGCCGCCCAAAAAATGAGTCGAAATACCGCTGCGGTCGACGTGGATAAGGCCGTCGGACTGACGAACCGTTTGCTCGAAATTCGCGCCTTTAAATCGGGCGATCTTTACCGTGGTTCCGTACTGGTTGCCCAGATTGAACAACACCCAGACCTCGCCGTCGATGACCGCACTGCCGATGGGCGAATCGATGCCCCACCCCACGGCAAAGTTGGGATTGTTGTTATACAGATTAGGAGCAGGAGGGGATACATAATCCGGCAACTGGTCCATGCGCTCGGTTACGGTAAAAGTGAACGCCAGGCTTGCGTCCCGCAAGGGAGGTGTACACGAAACGCCTAAAACCACCAATACAAACAATACGGTTTTTAACATCCAAGGTTCTCCTGTGTTCTGCAGCCAGGCAAGCAACAGCTACGCCTTTAAACGATCAGATTAAAAATAAACAATTTGTTTGTCTTTGCCAACAGCCGTTTTTCCCAAGGATCGTCAACCCGCTGTTCTGTTGCTTTGATGCGAAGCTTCACTCATTTTCCACCTGGACCTCCATTTTTTTCGAAAAAACTTGATTTTCTGACCTTGATTGGCTATTTTTCCGCGACGTGAGGAGTTGAATTCGTTTCAGACAATCTTGCCAAGTTTCATGATCGCGGCCGGATTAAGACATCGCTTAATCTCGAACGCCTCCCCAGGGAATTTCTGCTCGCCTCCGGTCGTAAATACAAACGACGTCCATCCGGGGAGATGGGGATCGCCCTCGCTTACGAAATTCAATGACGATATTCGGTTTACTCGGCGAATAAAGCAATGCAACCGACTCTTAACCGATGACCGTCTGCCCGGCCTGCGCCGACGAACTTGTACAGCATGCGGCGGCCAATGAACAGAGAAATGATTCTCATAAAAGGAAAACGGATGAAAATTCCCAAAGAGTATTCCTGCCTGGCCTACTGGCAACAGCGCTATCGGGCCCTGGAGCCCAGTCTGACCTATCGAGCGGCGAATGAAGCGGAACATAAAATCTGGCAGCGCGCCTTCAGGAAAAAGTATCGCGAATGCCTCGGCGCCATGCCGACGGAGGATTCGCCGCTGAACGTACAAGTGTTGGAAGAGAGTGCGACGGAAAAATATATCCGCAGAAAAATCGTCTATAGCGCGGATCGCTATTCCAGCATTCCCGCTTATCTGTTTTTACCCGTCGGCATCGATTATCCGGCGCCCGCGGTGATCTGTCCGCACGGCCATGGCCGCGGCAAAGTGGATCCGGCTGGAATCAGCCATACCCGGACGGAAAAGCGGCATATCGGTAAATACAATTATAACTACGCCGAGCAGTTCGCCCTGGCCGGCTATGTGACCCTGGCGCCGGACCTTCGCTGTTTCGGCGAGCGCGTCGATGATCCGGCGCAAGTGTACGGCATGGTCAAGATCGAGGAGGGCGACCACTGGTGCGACATCAATCTTGTTCTTGCCTCGCTGATCGGCTTTAATCTGCTCGCTCTGCATGTTTACGATATCGGCAGAGCCATCGATGTTCTGCAAAGCATGACAGAGGTAAACGGTAAGCGGATAGGCTGCGTTGGGTTATCCCAGGGCGGCACCACCACCCTGTTCAGCGCCGCGTACCACCGGCGCATCAAGGTTGCAGGCATCAGCGGTTATTTCAACTCTTGGAAAGCCTTTCCTATGACGAGCGGACAGTTGTGCGGTTCGCAGATCGTGCCGAATCTGCTCTCCTATGGCGATCATGCCGAGATCGCAGGACTCATCTGTCCCCGGCCTTTGTTTCTCGAGTTCGGCCGACAGGACCCGCTGTTCCCCATCGCCGCCAGCAGGGCATCCTACCAACGGTTGAAAAAAATATATAACAACGCCGGCGCAGCTGCTCGGCTGGAGGTGGAGGAGTTTGACGGGGTGCATCAATTCAGGGGCGACAGGATTTTCAGCTTTTTTAATAAATGGCTGTAATTAAAAATAGAAAACAGCGCCTTTTATTCTGAACGATGCATGATCACTTTTCATCGGACGAGTCTCTACATTGGCCCTGGCTGCGCGGCCCCTACTCATCAGGGACGGCGCTTTTTCGGCAAAGTATTACCCTGAATTCGAACGCGTGCGATCCGGGCGGGCGCAAATTCTGCCGACTATGCGGAAAAAAATTCGGCATCGTGGTGGGGGATCTTGAAGGGGTATCATCAACACGTTAGAAACAAACGGTGCAAGTCTATATGCACCGATCGTGTGCATTAGGTTCCCGCTTTGTCCAGAGGCATTCCCCAGAAAGTTTAACAACGAGGGAAGGGCGAATGGGCGTTGATGATCAGCTAATCGCTGAAGGAAGGCGCGAAGAGGACATCTGTTTTTTATTCCGCAGCCATGACCCGCTTTCCTACCATTCTACCATTCCGCCAGTCTTCGCATCACTTCCGCCAGATAATCGCCGAAATAGGAACCGAACCAGCACATGGTGCGGGTCTCGTACGCATCCAGCTCATCATAGCGCGAAGGGACCACATACCCCAGATAACAGCCGTTAAAGCTGGTGACGCTCACCGGTTTGCCCTGCTGTGCAGCCGCTGCCTTGACCTGCAGCGCCAACTGGCCGCTGAACTCGACCGGCGCGCCGAGGAAGCGGAATTCATCCAACGCCAGCAGGCTGATGTAACAATCCTGGAAATGGAGCAAGCGCCGGGCTAACCAGGCGTTCAAACGATAATCGCGGTTCAAGCGGATCTGCAAAAGCGGCGGCGCCACCGCCAGCCGGTCATAGGACAAAGCGACGCTGTCCCGGCTCGGCGCTGCCCAGGCGTGCCGTATCAAACTGTCGGCCAGCCCCTCGCCGATATAGCGTGCGCGCTCGAACCCCTCTCCCTGGCCGCGATGAGAATGGCTGCCCAATCCGGCGGCGGCGAAGAGCGTCAGCGCTCCGGTCGTCTGCTCCACACGGCGCTCGAGATAACCGGGATAATCAGCGCTGAACTGCAGGTTTTTTTCCGAAAGAACGGTCGCATGCGCAGAATAGGTCGCAAACAGGGCCAACGGTTTTTCAGCCGACTCTAACCACAAATACACCAGCTCGTCGTCCACCGGCGCCTGGCTGCCGAGCAGCCGGTTGCGGATATATTCAGCCGCATGCAGACGGCCGGAACGCCAGGTTGCCGGCTTGAGCGTGCTCAGCGCAGCCTGCAACGCAGCAGCCGTGCTGTCGACCAACACGGTGGACACGCGTGGATCCGGCTTGCCGCTGAACTGCTCTTCCACAAAACCGTTTCCCCAGCCGCCCGGCCCTGAATGGGTATGCGATGCGGTAAAATAGAGCTGTTCCGCTTTCAGTCCTGAGCGTTTTTCAATGGTGCGGGCAAGGTCCGGATGGATCAACAACGCGTCATAGCCGATGAGGCAGGCTCGTTGCTCTCCGGCCTGCAGGGCGATCACCCGCACATATAGGCTGTCGTGTACCCCGGTGGACGGCTTGCTTTTTCTGGCGCCGAATCCGGCCAACGGCACGCCGACCGGCGGGGTGATTCCCGCCTTGGCGATGCCGGCCAAAAGCGGCGCTCTTTTAGCTGCAAGGGGCGGTTTGGCGGCAAGTTCGGCCAGAGTTTGGCGATAATACCCGGTTTGATCATACGGGGTTCGTTCGATCGGCCGCACACAGATCAGCAGCAGAACCACGATCAAAACCGCCAGCGCCAGAAGGATGCGTATGGCGGTCTTCATTTTATTCTTTTCAACGCCGCATTGATCTCCGCCAAATCGCACAGCTCTGGATCAAATGGACCGCCGGCCCATTCCAGGTAGGAATCGTGTTCTTCATGGTTGGGATCACGGATGGCTTTGAGAAAATCCTTATAGCCCCAAGGTCCACCCACATCTTCAGGCGGACAAGCTCTTTTTCCGTCCAGGCATCGGACGAGACTCTCGGAACCGCTGGTCGTTATTTTTTCCACTAAAAGGCTATGGCTCCAGCCGTCGCCAAAATCATACTCGTAAAAAAACTGCGTCTTTTCGAACGGGACCAGCTGCTCCAAGGTAAACTTTCGCTCATCCTCCACCGGTTCCCAATCTTCCGGGCTCGGAAGACTGAACAGCCGGTCGTCCAGCGTAAACTGGTGAAGATGGCTGTCCGTCCAGCCCATGGCCGCTTGAATGACTTTGTGCAATTTATGGAGCGTCATAGAACCGGGCACCAGCACACGGCGCCACACGGACGGTTTGACCTCCGCTAAAACGATCTTGATTTGATAGACCTTGCGGCCTTTCGTCTTTTTACTTTGCATTTCTGCCTCAATGAGTTTAGGGTGATTGCTGTTCGTATTTGCCCACAGTCATCCTATTTCTTTTATGCCGCCGGCCGGCTCTTCTCCTCCCAGATCTGCACCAGATGGACGATCACTTCAACGGCCTTTTGCATGTCCTGCACCGAAATCCACTCCTGGCGAGAATGAAAATTATGGCCGCCGGTGAAAAGGTTGGGGGTGAGCAGTCCCTTATAGGACAGCTTGGAGCCGTCGGTACCGCCGCGGATGATGCTCTGCACCGGCGTGACGCCCGCACGGCGTACCGCTTCCAGCGCGTACTCGACCACGCGCGGCTCTTCGTCCAGTTTGTATTTCATGTTGCGGTAGGATTCATCCACATGGAAATCCATTTTAGCGCGGCCATGGCGCTTCATCACCTCCGCGGCCAGGTTCTGCAGATACGTCTCCTTTTCCTTCAACCCCTCGACGGTGAAATCGCGGATTAAAAACTTGATCGTGGACTCTTCCACGGTGCCGGTGAGGCTGTGCGGATGCACATAGCCTTCGCGCTTCTCCGTGGTCTCGGGAGACAGGCTGTAACGGGGCAATTGCTCGATGATCTCGGCGGCGATCTTGATCGCGTTGACCAGCTTGTCCTTGGCATAGCCCGGATGCACATTGACGCCGTGAATGCGGATGGTGACGCTGTCCGCACTGAAGGTTTCGTCCTCCACTTCGCCCAGTGATTCGCCGTCGATGGTATAGGCGAAATCAGCGGCGAATTTCTTTACATCGAAATGCTCGGTGCCGCGGCCCACCTCTTCGTCCGGCGTGACGGCGACGCGGATGACGCCGTGACGGATTTCCGGATGGGTGATCAAATGCTGCAGCGCGTCAAGAATCTCGGCGATGCCCGCCTTGTTGTCCGCACCCAACAGCGTGGCGCCGTCCGAGGTGATGAGGTCGTTGCCGATCTGGCCGGCCAGCGCCGGGTTCTCCTGCGCCCGAATGACCAGGCCGGAGGGCAGAGTGAGATCGCCGCCCTTGTAGTTGCGGTGCCAGGTCGGCTTCACGTCCTTTCCGGATACATCCGGAGAGGTGTCCATGTGCGCGATCAGGCCGATGACCGGCGTTTCATGGGATACGGTGGCCGGCAGCGTGGCAGTGACATACCCCCACTCGTCCATCTCTGCGTCGGACAGTCCCATGCTGCGCAGATCCTGAACCAGCTCCTGACCGAGCAGCTTTTGTTTCTCCGTGCTGGGAAAGGTGGACGACTCTTCGCTTGATTGTGTATCAAAGGTCACATAGCGCAAAAAGCGCTCCACGCAGGTGTGTTCGATAGCTGCCATAGTTCTCTCCCTGAATAATCGACGACAAGGCGGCGGGCCGCCGGCGATTACCTGTTGTTTGAATTCGGATAAAAGCGTATATTGTACTTCCGGCTTCCGCAGCCGGGCTGTCCTGCAATTTACAAAAAAGGTTTACATATGACAAAAAGAATTTTCATCTTCTGCCTCCTGGCGGCCTTCTGCCTGGGCTGCGGGCCGAAAAAAAAGACCGGCCAGGACGACCGCGGCGACAACGGCGGATTCGTCCGCTTTACCGTGGAGGGCAAGCCCATGCACGATGACTATTTCGTCGCCCAGTTCACTCCGGCCGGCGACCTTTTTGACAGCGACAACCTGCAACTGTTCAACTATAACACCGGTTCGAGCAAATATCCACAGCTGTTAATGGATATCAATTACAAGCAGAGCGATCTAAAGCTGTGGAAAGCGCAGAGCCTGCCCACCAGCGTGTTGGCCTTCTCTGTCTCTCCGCAAGCCCCGCCGCTCCAGTCCAGCGGCGAGGTGAAAATTTTGCAAGTCTCGGATCAATTCGTCCAGGGATCGTTCTCCGGGGAGCTGGTGCATCCGGAAACCGGCAAAACCTTCCCTATCCGCGGCGAATTCAAAGCCGTGCTCAAGATCAACATTTAAACGGATTACCACCCTACATCGCGAAGGCGGCTGTGCAGAATCAACAATGGATGGAAAAAATAGCAGGCGGAGACCATCGGGCCTTCCGGCAGCTCTACGAGCATTATGCGCCCGCCATCTACCGCCTGTGTCTGCGCTTTCTAAATAACCGGAGCGAAGCGGAGGATGCGGTTCAAGACATCTTTGTCAAAATCCACCACTCTCTCCCGGAATTCAAGGGACGCAGCAAGCTCGCCACCTGGATCTATCGCATCAGCGTCAACCACTGTCTGAACCTTAAACGGAAACGCCGTCTGGCCTCCTTTTTGAGCCTGGAGTTTCTCGACGCGCTCAATTCCTCGCCCGCGGAAGCAACACCCGATCCACATCAAGCGTTGGAAAAAGACGAAAGCGAAAACCTAGTCCGGCAAGCCATTCAAAAACTGCCCGGTCGTCAGCGGCTGGCTCTCATTCTGAGCCGCTATGAAGGAAAAAGCTATCAGGAGATCGCCGAGGTGATGGCGTGCTCTGTGCCGGCGGTGGAATCCTGCCTCCATCACGCCAAAAAGAACTTGGCCGCCGCGCTGAAAAAATACCTGGGAAAATAGTGCAAGTTTTTCGTCGCAACTGTGTCTAATAGGCATATGAAGCAAATTCACGGTTACATACAAAAACGGCTTTTGCTCTATTGGGATCAAGAGTTGGACGCCAAACAGGCTGAGCGAGTCGCCCGGCATCTGCAACAGTGCGCGGCCTGCCGTAATTATGCCGGCCGGCTGCAGGCGGTCTACCGCCGCTCAACGGTTGAACCGCCCCCTCTGCCCCCCTTTCTCTGGACTCGAATCAACAGCCGGCTCGAGGCACCGCCGGCGGCATCGTGGCGACAGAGGCTCAAGCCGGTGGCGGTTTTAGCCGTTCTGCTGCTGTGCATGTTCGCCGGCCATTATCTGGCCGACGCCCCGGCGGCCGACGGTCCGGCTGCGACGGTCAGCGAGGAACAGATGATCTACAACGCTCTGGGGCTGAACATCACCGAGCCGTTGAGCGACTGGTCTCTGGCCGGCGCAGTGCAAACGCTGTACCTGGAACCATAGGGAGGCGATGCGGTGAAAAAAGGATTAATAATATCGCTGATTCTTCTGACCGTGGTCAACCTTTCCGCTCTGGCCACTTTAGTTTATCATCGCCTCGAATGCTGCAAACCGGCCGTGCCATGCCCAGAGCATCTGCAATCCTGCTCCGGCCGGCTGCAGAAAACGCTCGAATTGACAGAAGCCCAACATAAGGAATTCCTGCGCCAGCAGAGCGTGTACCGCCAACAGACCGATCATCTGGCGGTTCAGCTGTACGACTGCCGCATGTCCCTCAGCCGTTGCCTGATGCACACCCCCGCGGATACGGCTCAGCTGCAGTCTCTACTCTGCCGCATGGATTCTTTGCAGAGCCTGTTGCATCGGGGCGTGGTGCGCCATCTGCTGGAACAGAAGAACTATCTATCTCCTCAACAACAGGAAAAGTTTTTTTCCATGATTCTCAAACAATGCACTCTAAATGCTAAATCATGCTGCAGCTCATCCATTGAACCGTTCACAAAGGAGAATGAACCATGAAAAAACGCTTGTTGATTTTAGCTGTCATAGCGCTGGTGCTGGTCATCGCCGGCTCTATGATCTATACGCACTCCATCTCCGCCGGACCCTCGGCTGCGATCGCGGCGGACAAAGCGGTTGAGAAAGATTGCGCCAAAGACTGCCCGAACGCCAAACCCGGCTGCTGCGACAAGGCTAATGAAGCCAAGCCGGGGTGCTGCGACAAAGCCAAAGAGACCAAACCCGGTTGCTGCGACAAGGTCAAAGAGACCAAACCCGGTTGCTGCAACAAAAAGGCGCCTGCCGCAGGGGATAAAAAGTAATCCGCTGTCTGGAATAAAAAAAAACCTCCACAGGGTGGAGGTTTTTTTATTTCCTCAGCATTCACCACAAAAGGCGTTGACGCATGATCTATAACGAGGCGATGACCTATCTGTTCGGCCTGGAACGGTTCGGATGGCAACTGGGGTTGGAGCGCATGCAGGCCCTGATGGCCGACCTGGGAAATCCTCATCGCTCTTTGCGCGCCGTGCATGTGGCTGGAACGAACGGCAAGGGTTCGGTGTGCGCTATGATCGCCTCGGCTCTGTCCTGCAGCGGCGCCAGGACCGGGCTGTACACCTCCCCGCATCTGCTGAAAGCGGAGGAGCGCATTCGCATCGACGGCGCCGAGATCGCAGAGCCTGCCTTTGTCGCGCTGATCGACGAACTGCGGCCGCTTTTCGACAAGCACCAGTGCACTTTTTTTGAAGCGCTGACCGCCATGGCGTTTGTCCACTTTCAACGCCAACGGGTCGATGCGGCGGTGATCGAAGTGGGGTTGGGCGGCAGGCTGGATGCCACCAACATACTGCAGCCGCTGCTCACCGTGATCACTCAGATCGATTTCGACCACACTGATCATCTCGGGCGGACGCTGGAAGAGATCGCGGCAGAGAAGGCCGGAATCATCAAGCCCGGCACGCCCTGTGTGGCTGGACCGCTGCCGCCGGCCGCATCCCGGGTCATCTATGCAAAAGGCGGCATCATTCCAGCGCGCCGGAACTGCCGCGTCTCCAGCTTGATGATGACGCCCATTGGCTCTTATTTCACTCTGACCGCGTCCGGAAAAACGCTGGACCTGACCCTGCCCCTGGCCGGGCCGCATCAGGTGGCCAATGCCTGTGTGGCGGCACAGGCGTGCCTGAGCCTACAAATGGATCCGACGGCTGTGATCCGCGGCCTGAGAGAGGTGCAATGGCCGGGCCGGTTTCAGCGCTTATGCGACTCCCCTCTGACGATCCTCGATGTCGGCCACAACCTCTCGGGATTCCGTCGATTTCGCTGGATGATCGACCATTTTTATCCCGAAAAACGGGTCAACCTGGTACTGGGCGTGCTTAAAGACAAAGATTACACTGCCATGGTGCGCTGGCTGCCGAAACGGCTGCAGCGGGTTTTCGCCGTATCCCCCGCCTCCTCTCGGGCTCTGCCTGCTGACCAGCTGGCCGCTCTGATCAGCGCCGCACCGGCGCAAAGCTGCGGCTCCGTGGCTGAGGCGGTAGCCGGCGCCCGGAGCCAGACCGGTGCGAACGAAATGATCTGCATCCTGGGCTCCCATTTCCTGGCGGCCGAGGCGCTGTCCGCAACAAAACGCTTGACAAAATAAAAATTAATTGATAAATTCTATCACACGTGTTCCTGCAAAGCCTCTTAAACACTCCATAACCTTCTCCATGTATAACTGCGTTCGAGATGCTGACCATCACAACCTATTGGACTGGAGCGTTTCTTGGCAAGCGTTGAACTGAAGCAAGTGAGCAAGCTCTTTGATAACAGCGTCAAAGCTGTGGACGCAGTGGATGTTTTTATCAAGGATAAAGAATTTGTCGTTCTCGTGGGTCCCTCGGGCTGCGGCAAATCGACCACCCTGCGCATGATAGCCGGCCTGGAAGAGATCACCTCCGGCGAAATCAAAATCGGCGATAAAGTCGTCAATCAGGTTGCTCCTAAAGATCGGGATATCGCCATGGTTTTTCAGAACTATGCGCTGTATCCCCATATGACGGTTTATGAGAACATGGCGTTCGGTCTCAAGCTGCGCAAGTATCCCAAACAGGAGATCGACACGCGGGTACGCGAAGCGGCGGAGATTTTGAGCATCAGCGGCCTGTTGCAGCGCAAACCCAAGGCGCTCTCCGGCGGCCAGCGGCAACGCGTGGCGGTCGGCCGAGCGATTGTGCGCAAGCCACAGGTTTTTCTTTTTGATGAACCCCTTTCCAATCTGGATGCCAAACTGCGCATTCAAATGCGCACCGAGATCTCCAAGCTGCACTCCAGATTGGAAACCACTATGATTTATGTCACCCATGACCAAGTGGAAGCCATGACCATGGGCGACCGCATCGTGGTCATGCGCGATGGCCGCATTCAGCAGATCGATACACCGCTCAATCTCTACCATCGGCCGCAAAACAAATTTGTCGCCGGCTTTATCGGCAGCCCGGCGATGAATTTCATCGACGGCGAGCTGATCAGGGAAAACGGGCTGTGCTTCAAGACCACCTACTGGACCTTGCCTGTGCCTGAAGGCGGACACCAACAAGCACTGGCTACCTATATCGGTCAGCCGGTGATCATGGGCATTCGACCGGAGGATCTTGCGGCAGCAGCGGGCGCCGCCGGCGTCTGCACTCTGACCTGCAAGGTCGATGTCGTCGAACCCATGGGCAATGAGACGTTCATCTATCTCACTGCCGGCGCCGACACCCTCGTAGCCCGAATGTCGGCGACCACCCTGCCAGCGGTTTTTTCCAATTTCGCTGTGCATATCGATATGAATAGAGCTCACTTTTTCGACAAAAAAACGGAACAGGTCATCCGCTGACAACGCGCTCTTGCCTGAACCACTCTAATGTGATCATTCGAGATGCCGCCCAGCCCACCGGAGGGCAGGCCAACGCCGTCTGCATCAATCACAGCGCGGCGCAGGCACATCTCTCCCCTTTGGGTTCATCAGTCATACACCATCGTTCGATCAGTAGGATAGGGGCTTTCAAACCTTCTCGTCCGCCAGCTAACGCATAGGACAACATTTTTTTCAACTCCAACCATCAAAGAGGATTCTCATGGACATCGCAGAATTAAAAGGCAAAAAAATTGCCGAGCTCAACCAGCTTGCGCAGGATTTAGGCGTTTCCGGCTGCACCGGTTTGCGTAAATCAGAATTGATCTTTAAAATCCTGGAAGAACAAACCAAGAAGGAAGGCTTGATCTTTGCCGAGGGGGTGCTTGAAGTTCTGCCGGATGGCTATGGGTTTCTTCGCTCGCCCGATTTTAACTATCTGCCCGGACCGGACGACATCTATGTCTCGCCTTCGCAGATCAAACGCTTCGGATTGCGCACCGGCGACACCGTCTCCGGTCAGATTCGGCCGCCCAAGGAGAACGAAAGGTTCTTCGCCCTGCTGAAAGTGGAGGCCGTCAATTTTGAGAACCCCGAAGAAGCCAAATCCAAAATCCTCTTCGACAACCTGACGCCGCTCTATCCCAACCAACGCTTCAACCTGGAAACCACCAGCACCGAACTATCCATGCGCATCATGAACCTGCTCACCCCCCTGGGCAAAGGCCAGCGCGGTCTGATCGTGGCGCAGCCCAAGACCGGTAAAACCATGCTGCTGCAGAAAATCGCCAACGCCATCACCACCAACCATCCCGAGGTCAAGCTGATCGTACTGTTGATCGATGAGCGGCCGGAAGAGGTGACCGACATGGAGCGGTCGGTCAAGGCCGAGGTGATCAGCTCGACGTTCGACGAACCGGCCGAGCGTCACGTTCAGGTTTCGGATATGGTGCTGGAAAAGGCGAAACGATTGACCGAATATGGACAGGATGTCTGCATCCTGCTGGACAGCATCACCCGTCTGGCGCGCGCCCATAACGCCGTGGTGCCGCATTCCGGCAAGATCCTCTCCGGCGGTGTGGATGCCAATGCCCTGCACCGGCCGAAGCGGTTCTTCGGCGCAGCGCGCAATATCGAAGAGGGCGGCAGCCTGACCATCATCGCCACCGCGTTGATCGATACGGGCAGCCGGATGGATGAGGTTATTTTTGAAGAATTTAAAGGTACGGGCAACATGGAGCTGGTTCTAGATCGCCGGCTATCGGATCGCCGCATCTACCCGGCCATCGACGTCAACCGCTCCAGCACCCGCAAGGAAGAGCTGCTGCTCGACGAAAAAGAGCTCAACCGGGTTTGGGTCCTGCGCAAGCTGCTGGCTGAACTGAACACCGTGGAGGCCATGGAGTTCCTGCTCAACAAGATCCACGGCACTCGGTCCAACAAAAGCTTTCTCGAATCGATGAGCATGTAAGTTTTTCTTGCAAATATGGAAAAAAGTGCGTATCTTTAATATTGCAAGAAATAGCTCTGCTCTTAAAGGAGGTTTATTGTGAAACCGGGCATTCATCCCACTTATAATGTCAGCACCATCACCTGTGCGTGCGGCGCCACGTTCAAAACGCGCTCCACGACCGGTGATCTGCATTTGGAAATTTGTTCCAGCTGCCATCCGTTTTTCACCGGCAAGCAGAAATTCATCGACACCGCCGGTCGGGTGGAAAAATTCCGCAAGAAATACGGCAAACAGGCGGCCGCGGAACCCAAGGCTTAGCTTTCGCTTTCTATACGGAACGGAATAAATGCGCCCGGCGCCGGACGCGGTTTATTCCGTTTTTTTTTAACTACAGGAAATCCGGGCCGCAGCGGCCGCGGACTTTCCCCGATACAGTGTGCAAGACAGACACAGACAAGGAACAACCATGCAAGAAGAAAGTCTGGCGGTGGGCGGTCAGGCAGTGATCGAAGGCGTGATGATGCGCGGCCCCAACGGCATCGCCATCGCTGTGCGCCGGCCGGATGGCGAGATCGTTCTGAAAAACGACTCCTTCCAGCCCATCACCAAACGGATCAAATGGCTCAACATACCCATCCTGCGCGGCGCCATTCTTCTTATCGAGACCATGTACGTGGGCATGAAGGCGCTCACCTTTTCCAGCGATATCGCCATGGAAGCAGAAAAACAGAAAAACGGCGCAGCGGACAAGCCGCGGAACAAACGGCGCGATAAAATCGAAACGGCTCTGACGGTGGTCTTTGCCCTGGCGCTGGGCATCGCGTTTTTTTTCTACCTGCCGTTGCTCCTTACCGGGCTGTTCGGCTTTGACTCCGGCTTTTGGTTCAACCTGGTGGACGGCCTCATCCGCATGGTCTTTTTTCTTGCCTATCTCTATCTCATTTCGCGCTGGAAAGAGATCCGCCGCGTATTCGAGTACCATGGGGCTGAACATAAATCTATTTTCGCCTACGAGAACCAGAAAGAGCTGGTGGTGGACAGCGCGCGGCCGTTCACTACACTGCACCCGCGCTGCGGCACCAGTTTTCTGCTCATCGTCATGGTGGTCTCCATCCTGGTGTTCATGTTCCTCGGCAAACCGGAGACCGTCGCTGAGCGGCTCGTGCGCCTGGCCTTTGTTCCGCTGATCGGCGGCCTTTCCTATGAATTGATCAAGCTGTCCGCCAAAGCTTACCGGTACCGGTTTTTCCGCCTGTTTCTTCTGCCCGGTCTGTGGCTGCAAAGGATCACCACGGTAGAGCCGGACGATCAGCAACTGGAGGTGGCGATGGTGGCGCTGAAATGCGCCCTTGGACAGGATCCGGCCGTGGGGCCGTCTAAAGTGGTGCTGGTTTCCTGAGCTCTCCCGGTGGGTAAATTGTAAGGATACGCTTTGATCGAACAACTGGAAAAAATCGTGCAACGGCATCAGGAGCTGACGCAAAAGCTCAGCGATCCGGAGACCATGAACAAGCCGGCGCTGTTCCGCGATCTGGCCAAAGAGGCCGCCGATTTAGCCGAAACCGTTCAGCTTTACAGCGACTATAAAAAATGGCGCTCCGATCTGGAGAACGATAAAGCCATTATTCAAAACGAAACAGATTCGGATCTGCTGGAGTTGGCCAAGAGCGAGATGGCGGAGCTGGAGACGAAAATCGCCCTGGTGGAAGAACAGCTGAAAACCATGCTGATTCCCAAGGACCCGCAGGACAGCCGCAACGCGGTGGTGGAAATCCGCGCCGGCACCGGCGGCGATGAGGCCGGCCTCTTTGCCGGCGATCTGTTCCGCATGTATCAGCATTTTGCCGAAAAAAACGGCTGGAAATTGGAGGTGCTCTCCTCCAATGCCCAGGGGATCGGCGGCTTTCGCGAGGTGATCTTTTCCCTCACCGGCAAGGACGTGTTCGGCAAGATCAAATTTGAAGGCGGCGTGCACCGAGTGCAGCGCGTGCCGGCCACAGAGGCCAACGGCCGCATTCACACCTCTGCCGCCACCGTGGCCGTGCTGCCCGAGGCGAAGGAGATCGACGTCGACATCGATCCCAACGACCTGCGCATCGACGTCTTTCGCTCGTCCGGACCCGGCGGACAGAGCGTCAATACCACCGATTCAGCGGTGCGGGTGACCCACTTGCCCACGGGCATGGTGGTCTCATGCCAGGACGAAAAATCACAGCACAAGAACAAAGCCAAAGCGCTCAAGGTTTTGCGCGCCCGCTTGTACGACAAAGCCATGGAAGAGGAGCGCGCCAAACTCACGGCACAACGCCGTTCCATGGTCAGCACCGGCGACCGCAGCGCAAAAATTCGCACCTACAATTATCCGCAAAATCGGGTGACCGACCACCGGATCGGTCTGACCCTCTACCAGCTGGATCAGGTGCTGCAGGGCAAGATCGATGAATTTATCGAACAGCTGCAGCTCACTGAACGTGCGGAGCGGCTGGAAGCAATGAAACAATAACCGCACGCCTGAAAGTGACGGTATGGCAGAAGAGAGACGGCGCTGGACAGTCATCGACCTGTTGAAATGGACCGCCGGTTATCTGCAAGAGAAGAAATTCGACCACGCCCGTCTGACCGCAGAACGCCTGTTATGCCATGTGCTCAACTGGCGCCGCGTCGATCTCTACCTTCAATTTGACCGGCCTCTTTCCGCCGACGAACTGACCGCCTTTAAACGCCTGCTGCAAAGACGTCTGACCCACGAACCCCTGCAATATATTGTTGGCGAAAGCGAATTTTTTTCTTTATCTTTTCTGGTGGGCCCGGGCGTGCTGATCCCCAGGCCGGAAACCGAGCTGCTGGTGGAAAAGGTGATCGAATTCGCCCGCCCCTCCGCCGGCTGCCGGATTCTGGATCTGGGCACAGGTTCCGGCTGCATCGCGATCAGCCTGGCCGTGCATCTGCCGCAGGCGCAAATCGTCGCCATCGACCGATCGGCCAAAGCCCTGGAATTGGCACAGGCCAACGCCCGGCGCAACGGCGTAACGGACCGCATCGAATTTATATCCTGGGATTTCACCAGCCCCACGTCGCCGTTTACCGCCGCCTTTGACATCGTTGCCGCCAATCCGCCGTATATCCGTCAGAGCGACTATGAACGGCTGCCGAAGGAGATTAAAAACTTTGAACCCCCGGAGGCGCTGCTCGCTGGAACGGATGGACTGGACGGGTATCGCGCCATTCAACGCCGGCTGCGCCAATGGCTGAACCCGGGTGGTCGGGCTTTTCTCGAGATCGGAGCGGACCAGGCGGAAGAGATTCTTCACCTCTTTCCCCAGGCCGATCTGTTTCCCGATCTGGCCGGCCGTCAGCGCCTGGCGATCATCGAACAGAGATAACCCCATTCGTTTTCCATTATATTTTACTCTTGAGAGGAACCGGTAGAATGAAATCGGCCTTGGACGAAAAAGAAATCCTCGCCTATCTGGAGCAAGCGAGACGTGGGATCTCCACCTATTTAAGCAAGAATAAAAAGAAAATCCGGCCGGAGATCCTCATCAGTGCGGAGAAAAAAGTGCCGAAAAACCTGGAGAAATGGTTGCTGGACGAACAGGTCCACCGTCTTTCGCCGGGGACGCGCGAGGGGATCATCCGCGCGATTCAACAGAAACAATGGGCTCGTATCATCGATGCGTTTATCGACGACATCGCCTTCGGCACCGGCGGCATCCGCGGGGTAGCGGCGTTCGCCGCCAAAGACGACGAATCAGAATTGGAGAGATTATATCAGGACGGCATTCAGGCGCCCATTCTCAAAGGCCCCAACACCATCAACGACATCGTATTGATGATTAAATCCACCGGCGTGGCCCAATACGCTGCACAGCACGGTCTGCATAAAATGGTGATCGGTTACGACAGCCGCATTCAGGGCCAGGCCTTTGCCGAGCTGATCGCCAAGATTTTTCTCACCGCAGGCATCCAGGTCTATCTCTTCGACGAAGCCTGCCCCTATCCGGAGCTGACCTTCGCCATCCCCTATCTCGGGGCTGATTTCGGCATCCTCATCTCCGCCAGCCACAACGACCGCCGCTACAACGGCTACAAATTGTCCGCCAAGACCGGCGCTCAGTTCGAGAAAAAAGAACGCGACGTCATTTTTTATAAATTCATCTCCAAAGTGGATTTCAACAACATCAAAATCGATTTCGACATCACCCGGCATGCATCCCGGTTGACCTTCATCGGCGGATCCACGCCTCTCAACCAGCGAAATTATTATGGACGCGAAAAGGATCTGATCGACATCCACCACGCCCACCGCGAGCACATCAACAGTTTCCTCCTCGATCCCGAGATGGTCACACGATACGCGCCGAAAGCACGGCTCGGATTTGCCGCGTACCACGGCGCCGGCCGCATCGCAGTGCCGGAGCTGCTGCACCATTTCAACTTTCACAACCTTCAAGTTATCAGTAAATTGAACTCCTTGGACGGCCGCTTCCCCTGCTTTGCTCTGGAACAGCAGCCGGATCCCGGCGATCCCATCGCCGCAGAGGTGGCAGTGCATGAATTCAAGCAGGAATACGGCGTCGAGGCGTTTCAAACAGTGGACATGATCATCGGCACCGATCCGGACGCGGACCGGGCGGGCTTCATCGTCAAGGTGCCGCCGAAGCAGATCGCCACCTACCGCCATATCAACAAAAAATCGAAACACCTCCACAGCGCTCTGAAAAAAGCCCTGCCCAACTATGTGAGCAGAGACGACTACAGCTGGCACCTGCTGGACGCCGACAACGCCTGGACCCTGCTGCTCTGGTATCGCCTGTTCAAAGAAGCACAACTCAACGACGGCGTGTTTCCGGGCGCAGACACTAAATTCATCTCCCTGTCGCACATCACCTCGGACTCGATCACCCTGCTGGCGAAAAAGCACGGCCTGGGCGTGATCAAAACCTGGGTGGGATTCGGCTTTCTGGCCAATTCGGTCAATATGGTGTGGAGCGGCAAAAAGATCGAAAAGCTGCTCGACCGCTGGCGGCAGACGCCGGTCGTTAAAGTGAAAAACAAAAACGACCTCACCCCCTACTTGGGCAAAAAGCTGTTCAAAGGCCAGGCGCACCCGGTACTGTTCAGCGCCGCGGATATGGACAGATATCCGCGAGCGTACAACTTGGCCACCCTGGAGCAGAGCAACGGCTTTAGCATCCTGGGGCCCAAGCCGCAACCCGGCGAGGTGTGGGGCAAAGGCGGCCATGTGCGCGATAAAGACGGAACCTTTGCAGCGATCCTGCTCGCCGAGGTGCTGGCCTACGCCAAATCCATCGATCGCTCGTTCATCGAGCTGCTGGACGAAAAGATCTATTTGGACAAGGATATCGGCCTGTTCATCAACTATTATGAGCCGGAGCCCTATTGGGGTCAGTTTGAAGGCCCTGCCGGCCTGTCGAAAAAGATCCAGGTGCTGGAAAAAGTGGAAGAACTAGCCAAAGCCTGTCGAAAGGGAGAACGGCTGGTCCTGGCCAAGCACTATGCAGTCCGGTCCGTCGAAGCCTACCGGACCGGTAAATACGACGCCAACCACCGCTGGCGGCTGTACCCCTCCCTAGGCTATTACAACGGTTTTCCCGATGAGGGCATCCGTTTCTTCTTCCAAGACGAGCTGAACTATCTGACCGTGAGACCGTCGGGAACGTCGCAATGCCTGCGCTTTCATGTGCAACTGCGGATGACGGACGTGAACGCCGACAACCTCAACGCCAAGAAAAAAGAGGGCTATGAGCTGGCCCGTGAGCTGGTCGCCCGTATGCGCGAATGGGCAGGCGTATAAAGCGGGCTTTTATCCGACAACCAATGGATAGCCTGCCCGCTTGCTTGATTCAGGCCGGCCGCTCGAGACCTTTCCCTGCCTGCGTTAGTTTTTTATCAGACGATGCCATCAAACCAGGGCGGTGAGCCCTTGGGGATGATCCGGCGCATCACTCCCCAACACACCGCCCCATTGCTCCTTTGAAAAAAGGCAATCCCAACATGAAATCAGATGAAAAAAAATTCTCCTCTACGGCTGGCGACTGGTCAGCCCGCGTGCTGCCGCTGTTTCAAGATCACCCGCGGCTCACCTTCAAGGTTCAGGATATCGAACGCACGCTGCAGGTGGCGAAAAAAGAGCGCGTAGCTCTGCACAAACAGCTGCGCGACCTGGTGCGCGCCGGCGAGATTATCAAGCTGCGCCAGAATCAATACGCTCTGGCGGCGCCGGCTGCCGAGGTTACCGGCGAACTGCGCGTCAATTCGCAAGGCTATGGATTCGTTCGCCTCGAGGACGAGCAGGAAGTTTTCATCAGTTCCAAAAACATGGGGCACGCTCTGCACAAGGACACCGTCCGTGTGCGTCTGCTGGCCGGCAAAATGGGCGAACACCCCGAAGGCCGGGTTCTGCAAGTGGTCAAGCGCGGCCGCACCAAGATCGTCGGCACCTTTCATCGAGCGCGACGCTATGCCTACGTGGTGCCGGACGATATCAAACTGCAAAAGGACATTCTGCTCAGTCCGACCGACACCGCTGAACTGGTGGATGGTCAAAAGCTGGTCGTCGCCATCGAAGCGTGGGAACACGATCAGCTGAATCCCCTGGGACAGATCGTCGAGATCCTCGGCCATCCGGAGGATCCCGGCGTGGACGTCGCCTCCATCGTCCACGGCTTTGACCTGGAGACCACCTTCTCCGCAGAGGTCACTCAAGCGGCGGAAGAACTTTCCGAGGTTCTCCCTGCTGCAGAGATAGCCCGCAGGGTGGACCTGCGCAATACCGTCACCTTCACCATCGATCCGGCGGATGCCAAAGACTTTGATGATGCCGTATCCCTGGAGGCGATGGAAAACGGCAACTGGCTGCTGGGCGTGCATATCGCGGATGTCGGTTATTATGTGCAGCAGGGTTCCATCATCGATCGCGAGGCGCAGCAACGCGGCACCTCCATCTATCTGGTGGACCGCGTGATCCCCATGCTTCCGGAACGGCTCTCCAACAAACTGTGCAGCCTCACGCCCGGTGACGACAAACTCTGCTTCTCCGTGCGCATGCAGGTCACCCGCCAGGGTGAAGTGCTCTCCCACTCCTTTGACCGCAGCGTAATCCGCAGCCGCAAACGCTTTTCCTATGAAGAAGCGCAGCAGGTACTCGACGGCCGGCTGGCCAGCCCGTTCAGCGACGTTCTGCGCGACATGCGATCGCTGTCAAAAAATCTGATCGCTGCGAGAAAAAAACGGGGCGCGGTCGACTTTGACAGCCTGGAGATCAAGGTCGTTCTCGACGAACAGGGCAAACCGGTCAAGCTGCAAAAACGGGAACGGCTGGATACCCACCGGCTTATCGAAGAGTTCATGCTGCTGGCCAATGTCGCCGTCGCTCGATTTGTGGGAGAGGAACTGGCGGAAAAATTCGATCAGCAACCGCCCTTTGTCTACCGGGTGCACGACAAACCCAGCCGCGCCGATGTGGAAGAACTGATGACGCTGGCAAAAGTGTTCGGCGTCGAAATGCAGCCGCCGAAACGGGTGACTCCGCACTATTTCCAGCGCCTGTCCGAACAGTTCGGGGCGCATCCGGCGGCTACGGTGCTGCAGAACGCCCTGCTGCGCACCATGACCAAAGCCAAGTACACCACCGCCAATGTCGGCCATTTCGGACTGGCCTATACCCATTACACCCACTTTACCTCGCCCATCCGCCGCTATCCGGATCTGATGGTGCACCGGCTGCTGCACCTCTATCAGACAAATCCGGAACAGCCGGTCCATCGATCAGATTTAGAACGGCAGTGCCAGCTGGCCAGCGAAAACGAAATCCGCGCTCAAGAGGCGGAGCGCGCCTCTATTAAAATGAAACAACTGGAATTTCTTGAAGCGCATATCGGTGAAGAGTACTCGGGTTTCATCTCCCGCATCGTGGGCTTTGGCCTCTTCGTCACTCTGCCGGATTTTCTGATCGACGGGCTGGTCCATATTTCGGATTTAAAAGACGACTATTACATTTATGAAGCGAAAAAAGCCCAACTGACCGGCGAGCGCCGGGGAACCGTCTATCGGCTCGGTGACCCGGTGCGCATCGCTATCAGCCGGATCAATCGAAATGAACGTCTGATCGATTTCACCCTCATCGGAAAACTCGGGCCGACGAAGAAAAATCGGAGAAAGAAAAGATGAAAACCCTTCTGCTGAATAAAAAAGAGCTCTGCCGCGGCACCTGGGAGTTCACCCTGGCCAAACCCGCCGATACCGTTCACCAGGCAGGACAACACATCACAGTGAAACTGCCCCGTCTGCTCCATGAAGATCCCAAAGGCCCGCAGCGCACCTTCACCCTCGCCTCAGCGCCACACGAGGCCGACTGGCTGATCGCCACCCGCATGACCGGCAGTGGATTTAAAAAAACGCTCCTCGACCTGCCGCTGAACACGGAATTGGAGGTCCATGGCCCCATGGGAGCCCTGGTCCGTGATGAACGGTTCCCTGCACTGGTTTTTCTCGCCGGCGGCATCGGCATCACTCCGTTTCGCAGTATGGTGCAGGATCTCCATCACAAAGCCCTCAGCGTCGAGGCGCATCTCTTTTACGCCAACCGCAGCCTCGACTCCGCCGCTTATCACGATCTCTTCATCGGACTCGCAGGGCAAAGCTTTTTCGCCTATATTCCGACCCTCAATGACGAACCGGATGCAGCATGGCGTGGTGAACGCCGTATCCTGGGAATGGAGTTGCTACAGGCCCACCTCACCGAATTGGATGCCTATGCCTTCTATCTGTGCGGACCGCCGGGGCTGGTTACAGATCTGACTGCGCAGCTGCAGGGTGGGGGCGTGAACAAGGAAAGAATTTTCTCCGAATCCTTTTGGGGCTACCCCTGAGGGCCGGCCCACAATCCGACAGCCGGTAGAATATGAAACTGTGTAAACAGCCCACCGGCTGATCTAATTCGTTTGACAGGTGTCGCATTTTCAGGACACCTTTGCCTGCCCTGCTATCGGCAGGCGGCTGCGTCCGCCAACTTGACTTCCATCCTTCTGAAAAACATATTGTTATAAATTATGTTGCTCCGCGTGCTCCTGTCTTTATCCGTATCAATGGTATAATTTTTGTTGACTCTCCACTGCGCCAAGGAGGGAGAGTTTTTTAAGCATGAAAAAGTTTGTGCTCTGGGCCCTGCTCATCTGCACTCGAGCCGGCATTGCTCAAATAATAGCCGAGACCAACGTGCGTGAGTTGACCGACCTCGCCGGCCGCTCCGGCATCAAAGCGGTGCAGGATCGCCGCATGGCGGAAACCTATCTCCAACTCAAGGGATGGGAAACTGCGGGCACGCTCGCAGGGGCGCGCTTTTTTCAGGTTCAGCGCATCTGGCAGAGCACGCCGGTGTACTATGTGGACATGAACCAACAGGCTGCGCAGACCGTGAGCACGCAAAAGCTGTGGCCAGGCGGCAGCAGCGGTGCGTCGCTGGATGGCAGCGGCATCGTCATCGGACTCTGGGACGGCAGCGGCATTTTGCTCCAGCATCAAGAGTATATAGGCAGGGCATGGCAAAAGGACACACCGCCGCTGATCGGGCTGCACGGAACCCACATTGCCGGCACGCTGATCGCTTCAGGGAGGGAGCTCAGTGCCAAGGGCATGGCGCCCAACGCCGAGCTGGATGCCTATGATTGGAACAACGATGTTTCAGAGATGGCCCTGGCTGCTGCATCGGGCATGCTGCTGTCGACCTTTTGCTATGGCTATCTGGCAGGCTGGGCGCCTAATTACAGAGGCGATGGGAAATGGGCCTGGCTCGGAACGCCGGAGGTCAGCGCAGAGGAGGATTTTCTTTTCGGCTTTTACGATGAAAGCTGCCGTCAGCGCGATCACATCGCCTTTAACGCCCCGTACTTTTTGATGGTGATCGCTGCGGGCAATGACCGCGACGACGAAGGACCGGTGAGCGGCGAGGCCTACTGGGCGCGCGGCGTCTACGGCTGGACGCTGGACACCAGCTACCGCAAACCAGACGGCGATTACGACTGCATCACCGGGCCTGCGCTGTGCAAAAACGGCCTGACCATCGGCGCTGTGCGAGACCTGCCGAAGGGCTATGAACAGCCCAGCGGTGTGCTGATGACCGAATTCAGCGCTTGGGGTCCGACAGATGACGGACGCATCAAACCGGATCTGGTGGCCAACGGCTCTGACCTGTATTCTACTTCCAACATCAGCCCCACTCATTATGCTGTACTCAGCGGCACCTCCATGTCCACGCCGTCTGCCGCCGGCTCGCTGGCCCTGCTGCAGCAGCTGCACCGAAAGCTCACCGGCCGTTATCTGCGTTCCGCCACATTGAAGGCGATCGCGGTTCATACTGCGGACGAGTGCGGACCGGACCCAGGCCCCGATTACTGTTTTGGCTGGGGCTTGCTCAACAGCTATGAGGCCAGCCGCCTGATCTTTCAAGACCAAACGTTGCCGAATTCGATCCTCGAAGAGACGCTGCTGCAGCAAGAACCCCTGCGGATACAGCTGCGCTCCGATGGTAAATCGCCGCTGAAATGCACCCTGGCGTGGACCGATCCAGCCGGCACGCCCTGTCTCAGGTCATTGGATTGTCTTTCCGCCATGTTGGTCAATGATCTCGATCTCCGTCTGCTGCGACAACGGGATGCACGGGTGTTTTATCCCTGGGCCTTGAATCCGGATTTACCGGCCGCTGCCGCGGTGCAGCAGGACAATCATCGCGACAATGTTGAACAAATATTCATCCAACAGCCCGAGGCCGGTCTGTACACCCTGTCCATCTCCCACAAGGGCGCCCTGCAGAACGGACAGCAACCGTTTTCGTTGTGCTGCACCGGCGCGGTTCCGGCTGAACGGCCGGCCATGCTTCGAGTGCGGCTGTTTCTGCAAGGCGCTTTTGACAGCGCCACCGGGCGGATGTCCCGCCGCCTGCAGGAGAGCAGCGCACTGGATACGAGTAGTCCCTATTCAGCGGACCCGCTCCGCCTCAACCGCCTGCCGGACGAATCCGTGGACTGGGTCCTGCTGCAACTGACCGCCGCTTCTGACACCCTGCCGGTGTTGAACCGGAGCGCCTTGGTGCGGCCGGACGGGATGCTGATCAATCCCTGGTCCGGCGAGAGTGAATGGGAACTGCCGGCAGGCGGCTATCGCCTGTCGCTTCACCATCGCAACCACCTGATGGTGCAAAGCGCCGCTCCGCTTACCCTGACCGCCGGGGATACAACCTTTTTCGATGCATCGGTCGGCCACGCGCTTGCCGGCGAAAACAGTACGGTGGAACTGGCGCCCGGAGTCTTCGGCCTCTGGGCCGGCGATCTCGATCAGGACAGCCGGATCGATCAGCACGACTATGAGATCTGGTATCAGGCAGCCTTGACCGCGCAGGAGGGCTATTGCGCCGCTGATGTGAATCTGGACGGCTTGGTGACGACCCTGGATTTGACTCTACTCTATAATTCCCATCGATGTCTGAACCCTGCCCCTTTTTAAAATGCGAACAAAATTCCCTTGCATTTGATGACAGCATTTTCTAATATAATCATTGAGTTTATCCAGTTTTGCCCCAGAACGGAGGGATCATGAAATTTAAATATGCATTCATAGGCTGTGCCTTGATCCTCGGCTGGACCGACCTCGTCCTTCCGCAGAGCGATGGGGGATATCCTTCGCTGGATTACAAGAAAACGCGCCGCAGCGGACCCAGCTATTCTCCCATTTCCGGCAGCATGATCGGAGTCCATGCCGGATACATGAATCCCAAGGACACCAAGAGCGGTTTATTCCTGGGCGGCAGCTGGGGCACTTCGATCGATGAATCGGTCAGCCTCGGCCTCAGCTTTGATGTGTTCCATACCTCCTATGCTGAAGAGACTCGAGTCGCTCTGGAGACCGCCAACGGCATGACCACCAAAACGTATATGACCGAGATGGAATACAGTCGCATCATTCTGCCTCTGCTGGTGGAGGTGAATGCAAAAATCCCGCTCGGCAGATACATCGGCTATATGCTGCGCGGCGGAGTGGGTTATTCGTTTCTCTGGAGCCGCGAAAAAAATTATGAAAAAGGAACCAACGAAACGCGTAATTTCGGCGGCATGACTTGGCAGGCCGGGTTCGGCATCTTTTATGAAGTCGGCAGCGAATCGACATTGACCATTGGGCTCACTTACACCCGCGGGCGGGTCAGCCGCGAGGTCACCAAATCCGTGGAGGGATTGCCGATCGAGGAACGGGTGGATCTTTCCGGCCTGGGGGCGCGCGTCGGCATTCTGATCAATTTGCTCTGAGGTCCTTGCCCTCGGCTTCAGATAGCAGACGTCCTCTCGAGGACGTTTTTTTTATACCAGAACCGTCATGAACACTCAACGCATTTATTCGGGATTCGGACCTGTTTTATCGCCCATGGTACGCACACTGCTGCTCATCAACGGCGCGGTGTATCTGCTGCAGGTGCTCACCTCCGGTCAGGGGTTGATCGAAGGCCGACTGGCATTGTGGCCCGATCAGGTTTTCCATGACGGTGCGTTGTGGCAGTTGATCACTTATATGTTTCTGCACGGATCTCTGTTGCACCTTCTCTTCAATCTGTTCACCCTGTGGATGTTCGGCAGCGACGTGGAGCGCAGCCTTGGCGAAAAACGCTTCTTGGGATTTTATTTGATCACCGGCATCTGCGCCGCATTGTTTCACCTGTTCTTTAACGCGCAGAGCACAAATCCGGTCCTTGGCGCATCCGGCGCAATCTACGGCGTGCTGGTCGCCTTTGCGCTCCTCTATCCCGAGCGCGAGATAACCCTGCTGCTGTTTTTCATTCTGCCGGTGCATCTAAAGGCTAAATACCTGGCGGCGATTTTCATGGCGATCTCCCTGATCGCCGGCATCCAAAGTCAGATCACCGGCGCCGCCGAAGGGGTGGCCCATCTCGCGCACCTCGGCGGCGGCTTGGCCGGACTGCTTCTTCTGCGCGGCGGCGCCGTCGTGCACGCCTTCCTGTTCGAACATCGTAAAAGGAGGCAGTGGCGGCGGATGGGAAAACAAAAACAGCGGGAGAAACACTTGACCGCGCAACGCAGACAAGTGGACGAGCTGTTGGACAAGATCAACCAGGTGGGCTATGCCAATCTGACGGAAGAAGAAAAATCGATTTTAAAAAAAGCGGCGGAACGACTTTCGAATGACACGTAGAACAAAGATTCTGATCCGTCCCGGCGTTTGCCTGCTGTTTCTCATGGTCAGCCTCAGCCCGGCTGATGAGATCGTCCTCATTCATCAGACCACCGGTGAGCGCCTGGCCGGTCTCAACGCCATTCGCGCCGGAGGTTATGATTTTATCTCCCTGGCTGATTTTGCGCAAACCCTCGACCTGCCCTATACGCAGAACACGCTGCTGAAAACGTTTCAAATAAAATCCCGCAAAACCATTCATATCCTGGCGTTGAATCCATTCATCCGCGTGGATGAAGAGATCCGGCAAATGCCCGTGTCGGTCCTTTATCTGAACGGACGGTTCTATGCGCCGGTTCTTTTTCTCTTGCCCTGCATTCAGGACGCTTTGCCCTTTCCCCTGGCCTATCATCCGGAGCGTCAGGAGATGGCCGTCTCCACCTACCACGCCCAGGTGCAGGGACTGACCATAGAGGACAAACAGAATGGCGTATTGATTCGTCTGCGGTTGAGCGAGAGCGTGCCGTTATCCAATATCTATACCTCGGAATCCAATGGCTGGTTCTATGTGGATGTCTACGCAGGAGAGATCGAAAACGCCGCTGCCCTGCAGATCGAGGGTAAGAGCAGCATTGTAACGCAGACCATGAAGGTTCAACTCTCCAAAGACACCGCCCGTTTCGGATTCCGCCTCAACCGCACCATCAAAGAGAAAAACATCCGTCTGCAGGAGCAGCCCTTTGAAATCATCATTTCTCTGCGCACCCTGGAACAAGTGCCCGCGAATCTGCTGGCCGAGTTGACCCGGGAACGGGAGAAATGGAAGATCGATCTGGTGATCATCGATCCGGGGCACGGCGGCAAGGATCCGGGGACCATCGGCGTGAGCGGCTATTATGAAAAACACCTGACCCTCGCCATCGCCAAAGAACTCAAAGCCGAACTGGAACGGCAGCTGAAAATCAAGGTGCTGCTGACGCGGGATGCGGATGTCTTTGTGCCGTTGCAGGAGCGCACCCAGTTCGCCAACCGTAAAAACGGCAAGCTGTTCATCAGCCTGCATGTGGACTCTAATCCCAACAAGAACCTGCACGGACACACCGTCTATTTTATGGGACCGGCCAAAACCGATGAGGCGCGTCGCGTCGCCCAATATGAAAACTCGGTGATCGAGTATGAGGACAGCAAAAAAAAATACGCCGGTCTCTCTGACGCGGCGTTCATTCTGGCTGCGAATGCCAGCAATTCATTTAACAAAGAGAGCCAGGATTTCGCCGATCTGGTGGACAAACAGCTCTCTCACCTGCCCCGCGCGCATAGCATCGGCGTGCGCCAGGCGGGCTTTTACGTGCTTTATGGCGCTTCCATGCCCAATCTTTTAATCGAAACCGGGTTCGCCTCCAACCGTCAGGATGAAAAGCGATTGAAGGATAAAGCAACCCAGCGGGCGATCGCCAAAGCGATCACCCAGGGCGTTCGCGAGTTTAAAGAGCGCTACGAGATGGTCAATTAGACGCACAGCCGGCCCTGGCGGGCGTTCCGACGCTCCATTTCTCGCTGCAGCGCGCTGTGCACCCTGGCTTTATGCAGCGGCCACAACGGTGCGATCAGCAGCTCCGCCGGCGCTTCCGCGGTCACGCGCTGCAGCACCCGGTCCGCAGGGGTCCTTTGTAAAAAATCGATCAAGAGCTCCACATACTCGTCCAACTCGAGCGCACGATAAGCGCTTTGGCGATAGAGCCGTTCCGCCGCTGTGTCCTTCAACACCAGCATGGGGTGCAGTTTGAGTTCGTGCACCGGCAGTTGCGCCAACCGCTCCGCGGTCTCCATCATCATCGCATGATCTTCACCGGGCAATCCCAACATCAGGTGGACGCACACACGCACGGGCAAATGCGACAACCGTTGCACCGCCTGTTCAAAATCGGCGTAGGTGTGGCCGCGCCGTACCAGCTGCAGCGTACGGTCATGTACGCTCTGCAAACCCACTTCAATCCAAACATCCACCCTTTCCGCCAACTCGGTCAACAACGGCATCAGCTCTTCACCGAGACAATCAGGCCGCGTAGCGATAGACACGCCGACCACATCGGGAAACGACGCCGCCTGCAAAAACACCGACCGCAGAGCCGTGACCGGCGCATAGGTGTTGGTGGAAGCCTGAAAATAGACGATAAATTTGTTCACCCCTTTTTGCCGGCCGCGCTGCACGCCGCTTTCCACCTGTTGCGCCACCGGGATTTGCTGCAGGGACTCCATCCTGGAAAAACTGTCGACCCGGCAGAACAGGCATCCCTCGACGCCGCATCGGCCGTCACGGTTGGGACAGGTCCATCCGGCATCCACGGATATTTTGCTCACCCGCTCGCCGTAGCGCTGCAATAAAAAACGGGCAAAAGAATAGTATCGCTTCTGATCTTCCACGCTGCACCTTGAATCGATTGCTCCGCCGGCCCGCCGACTCACACGTTCGCCCACACGATCCGGCCTCTCTTGATCACCATGCGGGCGTGATTGATTCCAAAGAAATACGGCGCCAAACGGTAGTCAGCCAGATCCATCAGCACCAAATCCGCCATAGCGCCGGCGGCGATCAGACCTGTACGCTCCAGGCCTAGACTATAAGCGGCGTTTACCGTCACCGCGTTGATCGCCTCCTCCGGGCTGAAGGCCATCTGCGTGCAGGCCAGCGACATCATCAGTTGCAGGTTCAAACACATGCAGCTGCCGGGATTGAAATTGCTCGCCAACGCGACGATGGCGCCGTGATCGATCAGGGAGCGGCCGGGAGGATAGCCGTATCTGAGAAACAGAGAGACCCCGGGCAATAACGTGGCGCAGGTGTTCGATGATCCCAACAGGGCGATCTCTGTCCGGCTGATCTGCTCGAGATGGTCCACAGAGGCTGCGCCCATGGACGCCGCCAAAGATACTCCGCCGTTGGCGCTGAGCTGATCGGCGTGCAGGCGCAATTTCAATCCGCAGTGCAGGGCCTGATGAAAAATCCGTTCTGTCTGCTCTAGAGTGAAATAGCCCTGCTCACAGAACACATCGCAGAATCGCGCCAAGCCGGCGATGCGCGGCAGCAGCGCGATCACTTCGTCCGTATACTGCGCTGCGGTTTTGCCGGGTGGAATCGCATGGGCGCCCAGATAGGTCGGCACCAGTTGGATCGGTTGCATTCGATCGAGATCGTGAATGACCTGCAGCAGTTTGATCTCCTGTTCCTCATCCAGCCCATAGCCGCTCTTGATCTCCATAGAGGTGGTGCCATGCCGCAGGGCCAGCGCCAGATAGCGGGAACCGATCTCCACCAATTCCTCGCGGCTGGCTCGACGCGTGGCCGCGACCGTGCTGAGGATGCCGCCGGCCCTGCCGGCCGCCTCCTGATAGCTCAATCCGGCGTTGCGCAGGCAAAACTCCTCTTCCCGGGTGCCGGCGAAAACCAAATGGGTGTGGCTGTCCACCAGTCCTGGGAGCACCACCTGCTTCTCAGCGTCAACCACCTGCGGCTGACCGGAAATCTCTTTTTCCACATCCGCCAAAGCGCCCATAGCGCGAATGATTCCATCCCGCACATAGAGCGAAGTCCGTTCATACACCTTCACTCTGCTCATATCCGGCCCCCGCGCCGGCTGTTGCAGGGCGGTGACCACCTGTCGCGCATTTCTGATGAATAGATGGCCCATCGGTTCTGTCGCTGGGTTGATACTCGAATTTGTTCATATCACTGTTGTGAGAAACCGGAGTTTTGCATCATCCCTGCGCGGTTGCGGTTGCCGTACAGGTTGACGCAACGCAGAAGCCCACCTCTCTTCTATGGCGCAGGCCAGAGCAGCGGTTCGAGTTCTTCAGTCTCTCAGCATCGGCATATCGATGGCCATGGTCCTTGCCGCGCGGATAGCGGCCGGATACCCGGCATCCGCATGACGGACTATGCCCATCCCCGGATCCGTGGTCAACACGCGCTGCAGCCGCTTCGCCGCCTCCGCGCTGCCGTCCGCCGCCACCACCATGCCGGCATGAAGCGAATAACCGATGCCCACGCCGCCGCCATGATGCAGCGAAACCCAGCCGGCGCCGGACACCGCATTGAGGAGCGCATTCAGGATCGGCCAATCCGCGATGGCATCACTGCCGTCGGCCATGGCCTCGGTCTCGCGATAAGGCGAAGCCACTGAGCCGGCATCCAGATGATCCCGGCCGATCACCAGCGGCGCTTTAACCTCGCCGGATGCCACCAGATCGTTAAAGAGCCTGCCCACACGGCTCCGTTCGCCGTATCCCAACCAGCATATGCGCGCGGGCAAGCCCTGAAACGCCACCTGCTGTTGCGCTCTGCTGATCCAACGGTTGAGCGCCGGATTTTCCGGATAGGCCTTGAGCAGGGCCGCGTCGGTCGCCAGAATATCCTCTGCGTCGCCGCTGAGTGCAACCCAGCGGAACGGTCCCTTGCCCAGACAGAACAGCGGCCGAATGAATTCGGGCACAAAGCCGGGTATGTCGAACGCCCGCGTTTCCCCATTGGCCAGCGCTTCGCCGCGGATGTTGTTGCCGTAATCGAACACCACCGCGCCGCGAGCCTTAAGCTCCAGCATGGCCTGAACATGGCGGACGATGGATTGCCGCGCCATGCGTTTATAACGCTCCGGATCTGTATGCCGCAGACGCAACGCTTCCTCATATAAAATGCCGTGCGGCACATAACCGTTGAGAACATCATGAGCAGAGGTTTGATCCGTTACCACATCGGGAAGAATGCCGCGACGGACGATCTCGGGCAACACCTCAGCGGCATTGCCCAACAGCCCGATGGAGAGCGGCCGTTCCTGCGCCTTTGCTTCTTGCACCAGCTCCAAGGCTTCGTCCAACTCGGTGCACAGACGATCGAGATAGCGGGTCTGCAGCCTGCGTTCTATGCGCTGACGATCCACTTCGACGCACAGACACACTGCGCCGTTCATGGTCGCTGCCAAAGGCTGAGCGCCGCCCATGCCGCCCAAACCCGCGGTGAGAATAAACCGGCCGTGCAACGAGCCTTTATAATATTTATCCGCACAAGCGGCAAAGGTTTCAAAAGTGCCCTGCAGAATCCCCTGGCTGCCGATATAAATCCAACTGCCCGCGGTCATCTGACCGTACATGGTCAGGCCCAACGCCTCAAGCCGACGGAATTCATCCCACGTCGCCCATCGGGGCACCAACAGGGCGTTGGAGATCAAAATCCGCGGCGCAAGCTCGTGCGTTGTGAATATCGCCACCGGTTTGCCGGACTGAATCAAAAGGGTCTCATCGTTCTCAAGCCTTTTCAGCGAATCAACAATGGCCTGATAACACTCCCAATTCCGCGCCGCCTTGCCGGTGCCGCCATAGACGATGAGCTCCTGCGGACGCTCGGCGACCTCTGGATCAAGGTTGTTCATCAGCATGCGCAGGGCTGCTTCCTGCACCCAGCCCTTGCAGCTCAAGCGGTTGCCGCGTGGAGCACGAATCATTCCATCCATACTGCCTCTCCCACTGATAGTCCGATGACTATAACATACACAATTTTCTCTTACAAATCTATTTTCTTTTTCAATCATAGCCGAAGCGCATCGCACCCAGCCTCCTCGCCGCTGCAACCTGGCTTTGGCAAAGCCCTACGCCCGATCGCCGAAAAAAAGGCTTGCATCTGATTTAAAACATAAGTAATATAGTCATATTAATTTTATTTAGAGGCCTATGAAAATTACCTACAAGGGCGATTATGCCCTAAAGGCTATACTGGACCTCTGTTTCCGCTATGCCGGCAGCGAGATCGTTCCTATCAACGATATCGCGCAACGGCAGAATATACCGGTCAAATATCTGGAGCAGATCATGCTGGTGCTAAAAGGCGCCGGACTGGTCGAAAGCAAGCGGGGCCTGGGCGGCGGCTTTCGACTGCGCTTAGCGCCGGACCAGATCACCGTGGGCCGGGTGTTGCGTCTGCTGGAAGGACCCATCGAGCCCATCTCGTGCAGCCGCCGCCATCACGATGGTTCGTGCGGCGAAGAAGAGTGTTGCGCTTTTCGCGAGATCTGGCTGAAGGTGACCGACGCGATCACAGAAATCGTCGATCAGGTCACCTTCAGCCACTTGATGCAGCGAACGCTGCAGCTGCAAAAGCGAAAAACCCACCGCTAACTTTCATCCATTTTGGGCAGGAGCAGGTTATGTCTGATCGACGATTTGATTTCGCCACCCTGGCGCTGCATGCGGGCCAGACTCCGGATTCGGACACCCTTAGTCGGAGCGTCGCTCTGCACCGCACCAGTTCCTATGTATTCAAGAGCGCGGAACATGCCGCCAATCTCTTTGCTCTCAAGGAAACGGGATTCATCTACACTCGAATGGGCAATCCCACTCAGGAAGTGCTGGAACGGCGCATGGCGGCTCTGGAGAACGGCGCCGCTGCTCTGGCTTTTGCCTCAGGCACCTCCGCCATCCATAACACCGTGATCAACCTCTGCGCTGCCGGCGACGAGATCGTTGCCGCCCGCAATCTCTACGGCGGCACCTATACCATGTTCGACGCCGTGTTGCCACAGTTCGGCATCCAAACGCGGTTCGTCGATCCCACTCAGCCGCAAAATTTTGAAAAAGCGATCACGGAAAAAACCCGACTATTGTTTGTCGAGACCATCGGCAATCCGGGGTTGGCCGTCACCGACCTGGAGGCGGTGGCGGCGGTGGCGCAAAGATATCATCTGCCGCTGGTGGTGGACTCTACGTTTACCACGCCCTATCTGCTGCGGCCGCTTGATTACGGCGCCGACATCGTCTGCCATTCGTTGACCAAATGGCTGGGCGGCCATGGCACGGCCATCGGCGGCTTGGTCGTAGACGGGGGTCAATTCGACTGGACCGATGCGAAATTCAAGCTGTTCAACGAGCCGGATCCCAGCTATCACGGTTTACGCTATGCGCACGATCTAGGCGAGTTGAATCATCTGGCGTTCATTATGCGGTTGCGCCTGGTGCCGTTGCGCAATCTGGGCGCGTGTCTGTCGCCGGATAACGCCTGGCTGTTTCTCCAGGGCATCGAAACGCTGCCTCTGCGCATGGAGCGCCATTGTGCCAACGCTCAGGCGGTGGCGGAGTTTTTGCACCAGCACCCCAAGGTGCAGTGGGTTCGCTATCCGGGTCTGCCCTTGGATCCGACCCACGCGGTGGCAAAAAAATATCTTTCCAAAGGGTACGGCGCCATGGTGGTGTTTGGCATCAAGGGCGGCCATCCAGCGGGTATCGAGTTCATCAACCGATTGCAGCTGTTTTCGCATCTGGCCAATGTGGGCGACGCCAAGAGTCTGGCCATTCACCCGTCCAGCACCACCCATTCGCAGTTGTCGGATGAACAAAAAGCACAGGGCGGCGTTACCCCCGAGTTGGTGCGCCTGTCCATCGGCCTGGAGAGCATTGACGATATTCTGTGGGACTTGCAGCAAGCGCTGCAGAGCCTCTGAGATCAACCGCTTTCACGAGAATGAGTATGCCTGCGTTTTTTAACGACAACAGTTATTCCATCGGCCGCACGCCTCTGGTGAAGTTGAACCGGGTGATCGGCAACAGCGGCGCGATGATCCTCGCCAAGATCGAAGGGCGGAATCCGGGCTATTCGGTGAAATGCCGGGTCGGCGCGGCCATGGTTTGGGATGCGGAGCAGCGCGGCATCCTCAAGGCCGGTCGGGAACTGGTAGAGCCCACCAGCGGCAACACCGGCATTGCGCTGGCGATGGTAGCCGCAGCCCGCGGCTACCGACTGACGCTGACCATGCCTGAGACCATGAGCCTTGAACGCCGTCGGATTCTATATGCCCTGGGCGCCCGTCTGATCCTGACTCCGGGCGCCGGCGGCATGGCCGCCGCAGTGGCCCGAGCGGAGGAACTCTATGCCGACGACCCCAAGCACTATGTGCTGCTTCAGCAATTCAAGAATCCAGCCAACCCGCAGATTCATGAAACCACCACCGGACCGGAGATCTGGCAGGACAGCGGCGGCGCCATCGATGTGCTGGTGGCCGGGGTCGGCACCGGAGGAACCATCAGCGGCGTTTCGCGTTACATCAAGCGAAAAAAACCGATCCTGTCCGTGGCCGTGGAACCGGCGGCCAGCCCGATCCTCACACAAAAACGCACCGGTCAACCTCTTGCGCCCGGCGCCCATAAAATTCAGGGAATCGGAGCAGGCTTTCTGCCCGCCACCCTGGACCTCGATTTGGTGGACCGGGTGGAGACCGTAAGCGACGAGGAGGCTTTTGAAATGGCGCGACGCTTGGCCAAAGAGGAGGGCATTCTTTCGGGCATCTCCTGCGGCGCCGCGGTCGCCGCCGCTGTGCGGCTGGGGCAGCAGGCGGAATTCAAAAGCAAAACCATTGTGGTTATTCTGCCGGACTCCGGTGAACGCTATTTATCCACTGCTCTGTTCCAAGGATTGGGGGATGCACCGGCTTAAAGCCGGCGTTGCTGAATCCGCGTGGGCCGGACTATGCCGCCTCCGGCTGGCGGCGCAAACCGAAGCGGCGTTCAGGCTGCTGTGCAAAACGAATCACCCGTCTATGCTTTCGACAACGTCCCTGCCGGGGACCATCGTTTGTCTATCATGCGACCATAAAAATGAACAATAATTCAGTCGGCATCGTAAAACCGCACTTTTTCACCTTTGCCGAACCGCCGCAGGAAATGCCGTTGGACAGCGGCGGCCGGTTCGGCCCCATCACCCTGGCCTATGAGACCTATGGCGAGCTCAACGACCGTGCCTCCAACGCCGTTCTCATCGCTCACGCCCTGTCCGGCGATGCACACGTAGCCGGCCGGCATTCAGCGGCGGATAAAAAACCCGGCTGGTGGGATTACATGGTAGGGCCGGGCCGGCCTTTTGACACCGATCGCTATTTCGTCATCTGCTCCAACGTCCTCGGCGGCTGCAAAGGCTCTTCCGGCCCCACCAGTCTGAATCCGCACACCGGCAAACCCTACAACCTGGATTTCCCGGTGATCACCGTCGGCGATATGGTGCGCGCTCAGGCCCGGCTGATGGATCACCTGGGCATCGAAAGGTTGCTCTGCGTGGTCGGCGGGTCCATGGGCGGTATGCAAGCTCTGGAATGGGCCATCGAATTTCCTCAACGGGTGGCCTGCGCGATCCCCATTGCCACCACCTGCCGGCAGAACGCGCAGGGCATCGCCTTTGACGAGGTGGGCCGCCAGGCCATCTATGCAGACGCGGATTGGTGCGAAGGCCAATATTCCTCGCAGGGGCGCAGGCCGGTGAAAGGGCTGGCCGTGGCCCGCATGCTGGCGCACATCACCTATCTGAGTGAGGAATCCATGCGGCAAAAGTTCGGCAGACGTTTGCGGCAAAAAGAGGCCTATGGATTCGACTTTCGCACCGACTTTGAGGTGGAGAGCTATTTGCAGTATCAGGGCGAAAGCTTTATCAAACGGTTTGACGCCAACAGCTATCTTTACATCACCAAAGCCATCGATTATTTTGATCTGCAGCGTGATTTTGGAACAGTGGAAAAGGCGTTCGCGCATGTGAGCGCCCGCTTCCTGGTTCTGTCTTTTTCCTCAGACTGGCTTTACACCACGGCCCAGGCCAAGGAGATCGTCCGCGCGTTGAAAATCAATCACAAGAATGTGACTTTTTGCGAAATCCCCTCGTCCTATGGCCACGACGCCTTTTTGATCGAAAATCCGCAGATGATGAAAATCATCGCAGATTTCATCGGACACGTCTACCAGGAGGAATCGGCGCGATGACCCCTCCCTGCCGTCTGCGCGTTGACCTGCAGCTGATCGCAGACCTGGTGCCTGAGGCCAGCCGCGTGCTGGATCTAGGCTGCGGCGACGGCGAGTTGTTGGACAAGCTGATTCACGAAAAAGGGGTGGACGGCCACGGCGTCGAGCTGTACCACGAACACATCTACGAGTGCGTCGCCCGCGGCGTGCCGGTCATCCATGCGGATCTGGACGAAGGCCTGTCCGATTACCCGGATGGATCTTTTGATTACGTCATTCTCAGCCGCACCCTGCAGGAGGTGCACAAACCGCTGGTCATTTTGCGCGAAATGATCCGGGTGGGAAAGACCGGCATTCTCAGCGTTCCCAATTTCGGCTACTGGCGCACGCGCTTTCAGCTGTTTTTTCAGGGCCGCATGCCGGTCACCAACACGCTGCCCTATCAATGGTACGACACGCCCAACATCCATCTGCCCACGATCCGCGATTTCACCCTGTTGTGCCGGCGGGAGGGCATTCGAATCATCAGGCAGATCCCGCTTAACCGCGGCAAATGTCGGCCGCTCTCCGGCCTTCATCCCAACCTGTTTGCCGAACTGGTGATTTTGGTGGTAAGAAAAACAGCAACAAAATAGTTGTCACACCGCACGAGCGCTGATGCCAGTATCGCGCTTTTCACTTCCCAATCCTCAATCCCTCGATTAATAGCCACGCTGCGAAACGCAATCATTCGACAAGCGGTAGGATAAACCTGCTCACCCAGCGAATGTCTCTGCGACAGAATGTTGCCGAGGTTGACTGCACTGGACAATGGCGTATTGGTCATGCCGTTTACCTTGACTTTTTGCAATTTCTTGCTAAATTAGGCTAGGAAAAAATTTGGTGATGGGAATTGGGGCCTGCCATGTATCCGCTGCTTTGCTATCCATAGCGATCCGATCAAAGAATCGCCTGCACTATTTCTGAACCTTGAAAAGGATCGCTTATGGATGTTTTCGACTTTCGCAAACGGCTGATCAGAGACTATCGAGATTATGTAGAAAGCTTTATTCAAATCAAGGACCCGCGCATTGGGGACCATGTCCACAAGGTCCTTGACGAAGGCGAACTCTGGCCCGAATCCCTGATTCAACTCAATCCCGCTTTCGCACCCGGCGCCTGGATCGATGAGCTGGTCCAGAACAACACGCTCCACCCGCTCTGCCAAAGAATATTTCGCCGCAAGGATGATCCCGCCGATTTGGGCAAACCCCTTCGTCTCCACCTTCATCAGACACAAGCCATTGATACCGCGAAAACCGGCGCATCCTACGTCCTCACCACCGGAACGGGCTCCGGTAAAAGCCTCGCTTATATCATTCCTATCGTTGATGCAGTCCTGCGCAATGGCCCCGGCAAGGGCATCAAAGCTATAATTATCTATCCCATGAACGCTCTGGCCAACAGCCAATACGGGGAACTGGAAAAATTTATCCAATGGGGTTTTGCAAAAGATCAATATCCCCTTCATTTCGCCAAATACACCGGCCAGGAAAATGAGGACCAGCGCAAGGCGATCATCCAGAATCCCCCGGACATTCTTCTGACCAACTATGTGATGCTCGAGCTGATCCTCACCCGTCCCGAGGAGAGGGGACTTATTCACGCCGCGCGCAATCTGCACTTTCTGGCGCTCGATGAGCTTCACTCCTACCGCGGTCGCCAGGGCGCCGATGTCAGTCTGCTTCTCCGCCGCGTGCGCGAAACTCTCTGCGCCTGGCAGATGCAGTGCATCGGCACCTCAGCCACACTGGCGGGCGAGGGCACGTTCATGGAGCAGCAGCGCG